>JAFPWX010000017.1 GCA_017412645.1 Bacteroidales bacterium
CATCGGCCGCCTTGGTATAGATACCGCCGCCCACACGGGCGAAGAGGGCCTGCGTGGAGGCGCCCATGCCGAAGGTGAGCATGGTGGTGGTGATGATGACCAGGTTCTGCGCGTCGCTGGGGTCATAGAAAATTTTGAGGACGCTCCACCAGATGGCGATGTCCAACAGGCCCAGGCCCACCACGGTGAGCCCCATCACGGCGCCGCTGCGAAAAGCGATCTTGAGGCCGGAATTGAGGCTGCGCATGGTGGCGTTGGCCGTACGCGCACTGGCGTAAGTGGCTGTCTTCATACCCACGAAACCGGCCAGGCCGCTGAAGAAACCGCCGGTAAGGAAAGCGAACGGAACCCAGGGGTTCTGCACGCCGAATCCATAGGCCAGAACGGCAAACAGGATGGCCAGAATCACGAAAACGATGATTACCACCTTGTACTGCTGTTTGAGATAGGCCATGGCGCCCTCGCGCACGTACTGCGCAATCTCTTTCATGGTAGGGGTGCCTTCGCTTTCCTTCATCATCTGACGGAAGAAAAGCCAGGCGAACAGCAGGGCAATCACTGCCGCCACCGGCACCAAATAGAACAGGTAGGTCATAGTTATTGGTTATTAGTTGTCTTGCGAAAAAGGGAGCGGAATTACACCTCCGTGGCGGTGGCGAATTCGCTGAGGAAGCGCATGTCGTTCTCGAAATAGTGACGAAGGTCGTTCACCTGCCACTTGAGCATGGCGATTCGCTCTACGCCCATGCCGAAGGCGAAGCCGCTGTACTGCTCGGGGTCGATGCCGCTGGCCTTGAGGACGTTGGGATCGACCATGCCGCAGCCCATGATTTCCAGCCAGCCGGTGCCCTTGCAGATGTTGCAGCCCTTGCCATGGCAGATGTTGCAACTTACGTCCACCTCGGCGGACGGCTCCGTGAAGGGGAAGTAGGAGGGGCGCATGCGGATTTCGGTATCCGGGCCGAACATCTCGCGGGCAAAGAGCAGGATGGCCTGCTTGAGGTCGGCGAAAGTGACGTCCTTGTCAATGTACAGGCCCTCCACCTGGTGGAAGATGCAGTGGGCACGGGCCGAAATGGCCTCATTGCGAAAAACGCGGCCCGGGCACACCACGCGGATGGGCAGGGGCTGGCTTTCCATGGTGCGCACCTGCACGGATGAGGTGTGGGTGCGGAGCAGAAGCGGATTCAGGTGCCCGGTGCTCACGAAGAAGGTGTCCTGCATTTCGCGGGCGGGGTGGTTGGGCGGGAAGTTCAAGGCCTCGAAGACATGGTAGTCGTCCTCGATTTCGGGGCCTTCGGCCACATCGTAGCCGAACTTGCGGAAGATGTCCACAATCTGCTGGCGCACGATGGAAACCGGATGGCGGGAACCCAGCGGCAGGGCGTCTCCGGGCATGGAGAGGTCTTCCTTGGGGGCTTCGGCCTGGGCGTTTTCCTCCACGGAGAACTTGAGTTCTTCGATGCGGGCGTTGGCGGCCTTCTTGAGTTCGTTCAGTTTCTGGCCATATTCGCGCTTGAGTTCGGGCGCCACGGAGCGGAACTGCTCCATGAGGGCCGTGATTTCGCCTTTCTTGCCCAGAAAACGGATGCGGGCCTCCTCGACCTCCTTGGCGGTATTGGCCTTGAGTTCGTTCAGTTCCTTGAAAATTTGTTCAATCGCTTCTTTCATATCTTATTTTTTCTTTTTGTTCCTCTTGTCACGGGCTTCCTGGGCACGCCGGGCGCCGCTTTTCCAATACTTGGTCCACTGCTCCTCAGTGAAAAAACGCTTGTAGGAGTCATCGATGGCCTGCATCCACTTGTCCTGCACGTTGACATACAGGTCGCGGTTTTCCACCTTGGCCTTCTGCATGGATTCCATCTCTTCGGTCATGGCACGGTAGTCGTGCGTGAGGGTGGAATCGACATAAAACTCCTGCCAGTATTCCAAATCCAGCAGGCTGCTCAGGCGCTGGACCTCTTTATCGACGAACTCCAAAAGTTGCTTCTCCTTCTCCTGAGGCGTCTGGGGCGGCTGATTTTGCGCACCTGCAACAAAAACCGACAGGCAAAGAGCCGCAAGCAAGTTCAATAAACGATAAATTTTCATACCTTTGTAAACTGTTGTCAAACGACAAAATTACGCAATAAATCGAAAAAGCCCAAAATACGATGAGAAAATCGCTCCTTTATTTGCTTGCCACCGCCGCTTTCCTGCTCCTTTGGGGCGCGGAAGGAAACACCTGCACCAATGTCATCGTCACCCGCGGCGCCAGCCGGGACGGGTCCGTGCTGGTCTCGTACGCCGCCGATTCGCACTACCTCTTCGGCGAACTTTACTACAAGCCGGCGGCCGACTGGAAACCCGGAACCATGCTTCCCGTCTATGACTGGGACACCCACCGCTACCTCGGAGAAATCGAGCAGGTTCCCCACACCTACCAGACCGTGGGCAACATGAACGAGTACCAGGTCATCATCACCGAAACCACCTGGGGCGGACGTCCGGAACTGGAAGACAAGAAGGGCGGAATCGACTACGGTTCCCTCATCTACATCGCCCTGCAGCGCTCCCGGACCGCCCGGGAGGCCATCGAGGTCATCGTAAACCTGGCCAACGAGTACGGTTACGCCTCGGAAGGCGAAACCTTCTCCATCGCCGACAAGAACGAAGCCTGGATCATGGAACTCATCGGCAAGGGCACCCTTATCAAGAACGGGATCAATGTGAACAAGGGCATCGTCTGGGTGGCCATGCGCGTGCCGGACGGAGCCATCTGCGCCCATGCCAACCAGGCCCGCATCGGCAAGTTCCCCATGGACGACCCCGACAACTGCCTCTATGCCCCGGACGTGATTTCCTTTGCCCGTAAAAAGGGTTATTTCGACGGCCTGGACAGCGATTTCAGTTTCAAGAAGGCCTACAACCCCATCGACTTCGGCACCGTACGCGGCTGCGACGCCCGCGCCTGGAGCGCCTTCAACATCCTCACCGAAGGCTGGTTCTCCTTCTACGATGAGGAAGGCAACGCCGTCACCCGCGACGCCTTCTCCTACCTGGACTACGTGATGGGCAACAACCTGGAGGGAGACTTCCCCCTGTTCGTATTCCCCCGCAAAAAGGCCGGCGTGAAGGAAGTGGCCGATGTCATGAGAGACCACTTCGAAGGAACGCCCATGGATATGACCCAGGATATCGGCGCCGGCGGAAACGCCCTCCCGTACCGCTGGAGGCCCATGGAATTCCAGGACGCCGAAGGCAACACCTATGTGAACGAGCGCGCCATCGCCACCCAGCAGACCGGATTCTGGATGGTGGGCCAGGCCCGCAACTACGTTCCCGACGTAGTGGGCGGCATCCTGTGGTTCGGCACCGACGATGCCGCCACCTCCTACCTCACCCCCATCTACACCGCCACCACCGCCGTGCCGGACTGCTTCCGCGAGGGCAACGGAGACCTTCTCCACTACTCGCCCACCGCCTCTTTCTGGATCAACAACCGCATTTCCAACGCCTGCTACAAGATGTACAACGTCATGGCTCCCTACGTGAGGGCCAAGGCCGATCTGTTCGAAATCGAGCAGATGGAACGCCGCACCCACTCGGTGGACAGCATGGCCGTGGTGATGTACAACCAGGTGGCCGTGAAACTGCAGAAGAAACTCTCCTCCCGGGGAGACGTGATGGTGCAGCGCAAGCCCTTCGCCAAGATCGTGGAATATGTGACCAACTATACCGTGAACACGGCCCAGAAGCAGTTTGCCGACTGGCAGAACCTGGAAGTGGAACTGCTGGTGAAATACATGGACGGCAATGTGAAACCGCAGGACGAGAACGGCCGCTTCAAGCACTCCCAGTACTCTGAAGGCATGCCCGAGAGCATCGAGTGGCCCGGTTACACCGACCTCTGGAAAGAAACCGTCGCCCAGGAACACGGGCAAACGATCAAAGTCCCCGGGAACTGATTATGAAAAAGAACCTTGTCCTCCTTTTGGCAGCGGCCTTCGCCGTCCTTCCCCTGGCAGCCCAGCGCAACACCCGGGAAGAGATATCGGCCGATCTCGAGCGCACCGGCGGTGTGCATTTCCTCTATCCCACGGACCAGCCGGCCCCCACGCCGGCGCCCAAAGGCTACAAACCCTTCTATGTGAGCCACGTGGGCCGTCACGGAGCGCGCTACGCCCTGGGAAACACGGTCTATGAAGACATCCTGGCCGTCTGGAACAAGGCGGCCGAAAAGGGTCTCCTCACCCCGGAAGGCGAGCGGTTCTACAAGGAATATCTGGATATCTATCCCTACCTTTGCCGCCGCGAAGGCATCCTCACGGAAAAAGGCCAGGCACAGCATCACTACATTGCCTCGCAGATTTACAGGAACTATCCTGCCGTGTTCAAGGGAAAAACGCACGCAGAGGCCGTCTCCACCATTTCGCACCGCGTCATCGTGAGCATGTTCTCCTTCCTGAGCGAACTGGACAACCTGGACAGGGATTTCACCTTCCATGCCGACTACGGCCACCCGTACCAGGCCTATCTGCTGCCGGACGTCATCGACTCTTCCGAAGAAAGGGACGGGCAGGCCGAGGTGAAGTTCAACCGCTTCCGGGACCATGTCCTGGACCTGGACGCCATGTTGGAGCGGTGGTTCACCAAAACCCGCGGCCTGGTGGACAACAAGTACAAGTTCTGCTTTGACATGCACACCATGCTGTCCACCCTGGACAACTTGGACGTACCCGTTCCGGAGCATCTGTACCAGTTATACACTCCCGAGGAGCGCTATGCCCTCTGGCGCGTGAACAACTTCCGGGACTACCAGATCGTGGGTCCGTCGCCCGACACCCGGAACCTGCGCGTCAAGGCCATGAAAGCCCTGTATGAGGACTTCGTCTCCAAGGCCGAAGAGGATATCGCCGGCGGCCGCGTACAACTGCGCCTGCGCTTCGCCCACGACTCCACCCTGATGCCGCTGCTGTCCCTGCTGGGCGTGAACGGCATGAACGAGGTGGTGGAAAACCCCTTCGAAGTGGAGAACTACTGGCGCAGTTACGACGTTCCCATGGCCTGCAACCTGCAACTCATTTTCTTTAAAAGCAAAAAGAATCCGGAACTTCTGTTCCAGATTCTCTTGAACGGAAGGGAAGCCACGCTTCCCCTGGAAATGGCCGCTCCCGGCTCCTTCTACCGCTGGGAAGACTTCAAAACACTACTTGTTTCGGACTAACACTTCCGAGCCGGCAGCATCGACCAGAATGACGGAGTCCTTGTGGACGGTGCCGTCCAGGATGTTCTTGGCCAGGAGGTTCACCAGTTCCCGCTGCATCAGGCGTTTGACGGGACGGGCGCCATAGGCGGGGTCGTAGCCGTTTTCCACCATGTGATTCTCAAAGGCGGGGCTGAACTCCACCGTGATGCCGTTGCTCTCGAGTTTGTGCCGCAGGTCCTCTTCCTGAATGTGCAGGATGTCGCGGATATCGGCCTTGGTGAGCGGGTCGAACATGATGATCTCGTCGATACGGTTCAGGAATTCCGGACGCACCGTCTTCTTGAGCACGTCCAGCACCTTGCCCCGGCATTCGTCCAGCAGGGAACGGCGCGAGGCGATGGCCTGCATGTCCAGACCGTTCACCTCGGGCAGACGCTCCATGTACGACTGGATGATGTCGGCCCCGGCGTTGGAGGTCATGATGAGGATGGTGTTCTTGAAATCCACGGTACGGCCCGTGTTGTCGGTGAGCCGGCCGTCGTCCAGCACCTGCAGAAGCACGTTGAACACGTCGGGATGGGCTTTTTCAATCTCGTCCAGCAGCACCACCGAATACGGTTTGCGCCGCACGGCTTCGGTGAGCTGGCCGCCCTCGTCGTAGCCCACATATCCCGGAGGCGCACCCACCAGACGGCTTACAGTGTGCCGCTCCTGGTATTCGCTCATGTCGATACGCGTAAGCATGTTCTCGTCGTTGAAGAGGAATTCGGCCAAGGCCTTGGCCAGTTCCGTCTTGCCCACGCCGGTAGTGCCCATGAAGAGGAAACTGCCGATGGGGCGTTTTTCGCTGGAGAGGCCCGCACGGCTGCGCCGCACGGCGTCGGCCACGGCGCGGATGGCCTCATCCTGACCTACGACCCGCTTGTGCAGTTCGGTTTCCATGCGCAGGAGTTTTTCCTTCTCGCTCTCGAGCATCCGCTTCACGGGGATGCCGGTCCACTTGGCCACCACCTCGGCAATGTCTTCTGGCGTAACCGCCTCGGTGACAAGCGGATTCTTGATGGCTTCGGCCTTGGCGGTAAGTTCATCGATACGCTTCTGGGTGTCGGCCATGCGGCCGTAGCGGATTTCGGCCACCTTGGCGTAGTCTCCGCTGCGCTCGGCCGTTTTGGCCTGGAGGTTCAGGTCTTCCAGTTCCTGACGGGCCGTCTGCAGGCCGCCGAGGGTGTCTTTTTCCTCGTTCCAACGCTTCATGAGGCCCTCGCGTTCGTCTTGCAACTGCTTGAGTTCGGATTCGAGTTTTTCCAGTTTCACGGAAACGCCCTCGCGCTTGATGGCCTCGCGCTCGATCTCTTTCTGCCGGATGGCCGAATTGAGTTCGTCGATGGGTTCCGGCACGGAATTCATCTCCAGCCGCAGTTTGGAAGCGGCCTCATCCACCAGGTCGATGGCCTTGTCCGGGAGGAACCGACTAGTGATGTAGCGGTGCGACAGGTTCACGGCGGCGATGAGGGCGTCGTCTTCGATGCGCACCTTGTGGTGGTTTTCGTATTTCTCCTTGAGGCCGCGGAGAATGGCGATACTTTCGGCGGGCGAGGGCTCGTCTATCATCACCTTCTGGAAGCGGCGCTCGAGTGCCTTATCCTGCTCGAAGTACTTCTGGTATTCGTCCAGGGTGGTGCTGCCTATCGTGCGCAGTTCACCGCGGGCCAGGGCCGGCTTGAGGATGTTACTGGCGTCCATGGCCCCGGAGCTGCGGCCGGCGCCCACGAGGGTGTGGATTTCATCGATGAAGAGGATGATTTCGCCCTCGCTCTCAACGACTTCCTTTACCACGCCCTTGAGGCGCTCCTCGAATTCGCCCTGATACTTTGCGCCTGCGATGAGGGCGCCCATATCCAGGGAGAAGAGCCGCTTGCTCTTGAGGTTTTCCGGAACCTGTCCGTTCACTATCTTGGTGGCCAGTCCCTCTGCAATGGCGGTCTTACCCACGCCGGGTTCGCCCACCAGGATGGGGTTGTTCTTCGTGCGCCTGCTCAGGATCTGCAGCACACGGCGGATCTCGTCGTCACGGCCTATCACCGGGTCCAGCTTCCCCTGGGATGCCGATCCAGTAAGGTCTATGGCGTATTTGCTTAAGAATTCGTATTTATTTTCACTCATAATTTAACCTCCTTTTCCCGCCTTTCAGCGGTCGGAAAAGAGGAGGTCAAATTACATTCCACTGACAAAATGTCAGGAAAATCTGTGGCAATATTTTGGATTTATTGCCAAAATAATTATATTTGCGGAGTATGAAATATCAAGTGGAAATAACAGATAAAATGCGGGCCGTTCACGAATTGATGCTGGAAAGATTCGTGGGTATGGGCTGCTGTATCTCGGAACACGGGGAGAACCTTATTCTGGAAGTCCCCCGCGGAGACATGGAGGCCGTTGTTGCTTCTCTCAAAGAGAATTACCGGGATGTGGTGCTCATTCGCAAGGCATATGAAATGATCGACGACCTGCACGATTTCATTCTTGTAAAGCCCCTCGTTTCTGAGGCGCCGCTCGAGGTAATGTCCGGTCTGGAATGCCCGTCTCTCGAAAAACAGCTGGTCGATATGGCTTCGGATAAAGAGTTCAGCAGCCTTTCCGAAATGCAGATAAAGCGGGCCTTCCAGCACGCCTTTGAAGTATACGACCTCAACACCAGCAGGATGCTGCGTTATGCCGGACGCAAGGGCGAGAAGGCAGAAATTTCCTCTCTAATCGAGGCGGTGGATGACGACCGCATTCGCACGGTAAGGCAAATACAGGATTATCTTTCCGGTCAGCCGGTGGACAGAGCCTGGATGTTTGGATCTTTCTCCAGAATGGAAGAGCGGCCAGATAGCGATATCGATCTTCTGATTGCCCTTCGGCGAGGCTCCGGAATGGGTCTGCTCGGGTATTCCTCAATGGCCCTTGAACTTGAAGGTCTCCTCTCCAGAAAAGTCGATCTTATAACCGAAGGCTCACTCAAGCCCTTCGCCCTGGAAAACGTTAACAAAGATAAAGTCCTGATATATGAGAGAGCCTGAATTATGTCCCTCAGCCAGAAAGAACTCATAGCTAAAATACAAGACATAGAATGGGACGACTTTGAAGCCAAAGCCTCCAGAACCCAGCTTCCGGCCGACACCTGGCGCACCGTCAGTGCCTTCTCCAACACCTCTGGTGGATGGATTCTCTTCGGAGTAGCTCAGCACGGAAAGAATTTCGAGATTGAAGGCATAGAGAATGGCGAGAAGATAGAGAATGACTTCCTCACCACCATTCGCAACAAAGACAAATTCAATCACGTCCTCCACTGCGAAGCAAAGAAACTCAACGTGGACGGCAAGTTGCTCCTTGCCTTTTACATTCCATCCTCCGAACTCAAGCCCATCTGGTTCAACACCCCAAAAAACACTTTCATCCGCAGTGGCTCCGGCGACCAACAGGCCAATGATCTGGAAATCTCCGCCATCTACAGAGACCAGGCTTTCGGCAGCCAGTCAGAGAAACCCATCGGGGAAACCAGTTTCGAAGACATCAATCCCGGCTCCTTCGCATCATACCGCAAGCGCGTCAGGGAAGAGAACCCCGGCTTCTTCGCCAACGACTACGACGATGAAACCTTCTGCCGCGTAACTGGTATCACCAAGAAAGGACGCCTCACATACGGCGGCCTCCTCATGTTCGGCAGATTCGACATTGTACGCGAGCACTGCCCCAACTTCTGGGTAGATTACCTGGAAATTCCAGGCACATCTTATAGCGACGCTACCGTCCGTTACTCCTACCGGATGCCCGAGCTTGACAACCTCTGGGAGTACTACCGTGCCCTCATTCAGCGTCTCCGCCTCCATGTGGACGCGGCACCGTTTACCACCGGTCCTGACGGCTTCTCTCCTGACGATGAGTCGCAACTATACGCCCTTCGCGAAGGCCTGGTAAACCTCGAATCTCATACCGATTATTTTGCGCCTATGCATCCAACAATCAGAATCTTTGATAATCGAATTGAATTCCAGAATCCAGGGAGATTTGTGCGTGGCCTTGAGCATCTGAGGAATACCATTTCATCATCTCCACGAAATCCCAACATCTTAAAACTTTTCCGATACGCTAAGCTTTCAGAGAATGCTGGATATGGTATCAACAAAATCTACTCTTGGGAGCGTTATACTGGTGAAAAAGTGGAATTTGCGACCGATATTATGAGCACCACGGTAACCTATTGGCGTCCAAAGGTGGGCACCACGGTCAAAAGGGTTGAAAACTCAAGTGCGGTTAGTAAAGAAACTAACCTCAGAACTAACCCCAGAACTAACCCCGCTAAACGAAAAGAAAGAGGCCCCGAATTACGCACAAAGATGATTCGTATCATGAAAGCCACTCCCACCATTACTAGGCAGGAACTCGCAAATCTCTGTGGTGTTAATATAGCCGGTATCAAGTATCACTTACGCATTCTTAAAGACGAAATGGGAATTCATTGGCAAGGCTCCAGTATCAAGGGACATTGGGTGCTGCCGGAATAAGCCGGCATCCGACGGTGCCAACGGTATCCCCTCCGGCTGGACGGTCCAGGAGGAATAGCTCCGGGATATATTACGGAATATTTACTAACTTTGCAGTCTTATGAAATGTAGGACTGCATTGTTGTTTTTAATGCTGCTGGTGCCGGGCGTAGCTTTCGCGCAGCAGCAGGGGCCCCAGACCCCGGAGCAGCGGGAGAAGCAGATGTACGAGAACATCCAGAAGCAGGTGGACAATATGGCCGAGAGCCTGGATCTTGAGGACTGGCAGATTTTCTATGCCGATTCCATCCTCACCACCAACTTCGGAGCACTGGCGAAGGAGTTCGAGGATCTGGGGAAGAACAAGGTGTCCGACCCGGAAGTGTATTCCCGTCTGCAGGATGCCTGCATGGAAAAGAACTATAACGCTTTCCGCAGAATTCTGAACGAACAGCAGTGGGCGAAGTACCTGAAGACAGGCGCCGCCCGGGACAAGAAGGCCCGTGACAAGCGCGCGGAGAAAAGGGAGAAACAGAAGTAGATTATGACAAACGAACAGATACAGCAGGTAGTCGATGAGCTTAAGGCTCTGAATGCAAAAACCGCAAAGGAAGTGGAGGAGGCGCGCGTGCGCTTCCTTGGCAAGAAGGGCAGCATCACCGCCCTCTTCGAAGAGTTCCGCGAGATCGCTCCGGAGTACAAGAAACTCTATGGCAAGGCCCTCAACGTGCTCAAGCAGGAGGCGATCGCCAAGATCAATGAACTCAAGGAGATAGCCGAGGCCGACATCGCCGCGGGCGGCTCCATGGAAGATCTTTCGCTTCCGGGCGAAGGCTTCGAGATGGGCAGCCGTCATCCGGTGAGCATCGTCCGTCAGGAGATCGTTGACATCTTCCGGAAATTCGGATACGACGTGGCCGAGGGTCCGGAGATCGAGGACGACTGGCATGTGTTCGAGGCCCTTAACTTCCCGCCGAACCACCCTGCCCGCGACATGCAGGACACCTTCTTCGTGAGCGCCGGCCACGACAATCCCGTGCTGCTGCGCACCCACACTTCGAGCGTGCAGGTCCGCGCCATGGAAAAGATGCAGCTCCCCATCCGCGTCATCTGCCCGGGCCGCGTGTTCCGCAACGAAGCCATCAGCGCCCGTGCGCACTGCATCTTCCATCAGGTGGAAGGTCTTTACATCGACGAGGGCGTGACCTTCGCCGACCTCAAGCAGGCCATCCTTCTGTTCGCCCGCGAGATGTTCGGGGAGGACGCCCAGATCCGCATGCGTCCCAGCTACTTCCCCTTCACCGAGCCTTCGAGCGAGGTCGACGTTTCCTGCAACATCTGCCACGGCAAGGGCTGCAATATCTGCAAGGGTACCGGTTGGCTGGAGATTCTCGGCTGTGGTATGGTAGACCCCAACGTTCTGGAAGCCAACGGAATAGATTCCAAGAAATACAGCGGCTTTGCCTTCGGAATGGGCATCGAGCGCATAGCCATGCTCAAGTGGCAGGTGAACGACCTGCGCCACTATTTCGAGAACGACCTGCGATTCCTGCACGAGTTCGACACCGCAGTTGAGGTCTAGCTCTGCGGACTCGGCATGAAAGCACCCAAATCCCTCCTTATTGCATCGGCGCTGCTGGCACTGCTGGCGGCAGCTTGCGGCGGGCGCGCTCCCGGAAACGGCAAGCCCCTCTCGCACAGGGATAGCATACGCATAGTCCATAAAGCCCATCGCGACAGCGTGCGGGCACTGCGGCGCATGCCCGAGGCCTACCGCGACAGCCTGAAGGCCGCCAGGGAAGAGGCCGCCCGACTCGAGGCTCTCCGCAAGCGTCTGGTCGACACCCTGGAATACAGGGCGCTCATGGATTCTCTGGCGAATGGCGACACCTCAGGCCGCTGGCCCGCAAAGGCTCCCTATCCCTATCGCGGGGCCATCCTTCCGTACCATCGCGTCGTCGCCTACTACGGAAACCTCTATTCCAAGCAGATGGGCGTGCTGGGCGAGTATCCGCCGGACACCCTCTGGATGAAGCTCCGTCGGGAGATGGCCGCCTGGCAGGCCGCGGACCCGTCGACCCCGGTAATGCCAGCAATCCACTATATCGTGACAACGGCCCAGGGCTGGCCGGGAAGGGATTCGCTTTGGAGACTTCGCATGCCGCGCAAACAGATTGATTCGGCCCTCGCCATTGCCGCCATGGGCGACGCCATCGTCTTCCTGGATATCCAGGTGGGACTTTCGAACGTGCAGGCAGAGGTACCGGTAATCGAGGAGTACCTGAAGCTGCCGCACGTGCATCTGGCAATCGACCCCGAGTTTATGATGCATAACGGGAAGCGGCCCGGAAGCGTGATCGGTTCGATGGACGCCACCCAGATTAACTGGTGCGCGAAGTACTTGCAGCGTATCGTCCAGGAAAACAAGCTGCCGCCGAAGATGCTGGTGATTCACCGCTTCACGAGCGCGATGGTGAAGAATTCATCGGCTATACAGCCGCTGCCGGAAGTACAGATCATTATGGATATGGATGGCTGGGGCGCGCCGAAGCTGAAACGCAGCACCTATAATTGGTGCATCTACCGCGAGCCGGTTCAGTTCACCGGGTTCAAGCTCTTCTACAAGAACGACCTCAAGCAGGAGCCGCATCGCATGATGACTCCCGCCGAGGTGCTGGAGCTGAAGCCGAAGCCGATTTATATTCAGTATCAGTAGCCGACGCGAGAGGCAGCAGTTTTCAGGGTTAGTATCATTATAGGCCAAAAACGCGACCAAGAGCTAAGGGTGAGCTGTCAAGCGGAATTCTCGTTGCGCTCTTGCCATGTCCCGACGGAATTCGCGCGAGGACTGTAGCCGGGAATAGCCGATCGAAGCGACCGGACGGCTGGCATCGACGTCGCTCTGCCAGTGGCAGCCGGCAATGACGCGGCTCTCTCCGGCTGCCCATGCCCTGGCGTAGATAGCCTCGGCGTTTTCAGGATTGATTTCCGCCATCAGAAGCGCGCAAGCCCAGGCACGGATGGTATGGCCGGAAGGATAGGAGCCTTCGGTTGCGAGCCAGTCGTCATCTTCCGGAAAAATGGAAGGCTCACCGTAGAAGGCGAAGGGCCTGATTCGGAAGTAGTACGCTTTGGGCCGGAAGCGGATGTTCTCTATGGTGGTAATACCGCGGGTAAGGACGTTGTAGATCTGAGGGGTCTTTTCGAGAGAGACTTCCTTGCCGAACGGCACGCTCATGATGGCCAGCGTGGTATCGAGGCTCCAGATGGCGTCTCTCACGGCTTCGGCCAGCCTTTCAGGATTGGCACGCTGGGCCTTCCCCCACTCGTAGCGGATGGAGTCGTATTCGAATTCCGGGCTGTTGAAGGCGGGCGGAGCCGGAACGCACTGCACCACGTCCGGAAGGAGTTCCTCGGCGATATAGGGTTGAGGGGATTCGGAAGACTGACTTACGCAGCCTGACAGGAGGCTGAGGGCTAAAGTGATGACAGCTGTCGAAAAGAAGGATTTCGCGTTCATATATACAAAGATAGTAAAAAATGGAAATCGGAGCGGTGTGGAAGGTCACGACTTTCAACCTAAACCTTCCACGAAAAAGCCTACAATCGTGGAAGGTCCACCCTCAAATGAAGTGCGCCCCTTTTGTTGGACGGATTTAACAATTAGATATATGGTTATGAGTTCGGTATTGCACCGGACTCATTCCGTTCAATTTTTTCTTGATTCTAACTTCGTTGTAATAACGCAGATATTCATCAAGTTCTTTCAAAAAGTGCTCGACAGAGTCGAACTTCTGCAAATATAGCAATTCCGACTTCAAAAGGCCAAAGAAGTTTTCCATCACGGCATTGTCCAGACAGTTTCCTTTCCTGGACATGCTTTGTATTATATTATTGTCTTTCAGCAATTTCTGATAGTTTTTGTGCTGATATTGCCAGCCTTGGTCGGAGTGTAATATGGCATTAGTGTTAGATCCTATGATCGCGACGGTCCCTTCAATCATATCCTTAACCATATCCAGTACCGGATGCCTGTATATGGTGTAAAAGATGAGTTCTCTATTGTATAGGTCCAGAACGGGAGACAGATATATCTTCTCTCCGAACAAATGGAACTCGGTTACGTCGGTAACCATCTTCTTATGAGGCTGCGTGGCCTTGAAGTCCCGTTCCAAAAGGTTCGGTGCAATCTTTCCGACCTCTCCCTTATATGACCTGTATTTCTTCATCCTGACTTCACACTTCAATCCTGCCTCGGACATTAGCCGGCGCACTGTCTTTCCGTTGATGAGATATCCTTCATTGCGCATCGCCATAGTGAGGCGGCGATAGCCATAACGTCCTCTGTTAAGGTGATATAGCTCTACTATGCGCTGTCGTTCAACAGCCCACTTGTCATTCTTTTCTCTGTTGTTGTAATAGAATGTAGATCTAGCCATCCCCTTGATCTCCAAGAGGAGTTCAAGACGGTGTTCCGGCCTTAGTTCTTGGATGGCCCCCGCCCAATCGCGCGTAGACGGGCTTCTTTTTCTTCGACTAAGGCCTTCACTTTTTTTAACAGAGCATTCTCCGCCTCAAGATACTCGTTGCGCTTGCGGAGCATCTCAAGTTCATCCAGCTCTGATGTAGTTATGTGCCTTTTCTTTTTCATAGAATGCTCACTGCGCTTTCTGCCTAGTCCTTCCAATCCGTGTTGTTCATATGCCTGTCTCCAGCGTCCTAACGTACAAGCTGGATAATCATATATTGCCGCAGCTTCGTACAAAGATAATCCCTTTTCCTTAATGCTTAACACTATCTCTTCCTTCTTATTCGCCTCAATATGAGGGGAATAAACTGGCTGTAGCAAAGCTAGCTCGCCGCCTTTGAGATAAAGTTTGCGCACACGTTTGATAGTGTCAAGCCCCATATGCAGCTCACGAGCAACAACACACGGCAACTTACCCGCATCCATCTGACGCATTGCCTGGACATACTTTGGGTAGTTCTCATTCCTTTTCATAACCCTTTCTTTTATGTCCAACTTTTGGGGCGCAGATCAAAAAAGGCAGACCTTCCACGAAAATGCACGAAATCGTGGAAGGTCCCCATCAAAATCCGGGACCTTCCACAATCAGAGATTTAGAGGCGGACCTGAACAGCTACAGGTGCGCAGGTACCGGGGGTATGCGCCAAAATTATTATATTTGCGCTATATGAAACGCAATATCTTCCTTTCCCTTGCGGCAGGGCTGGCAGCAAAGATGGCCGCAGGGATTGCGGCACTGACCGCCACGCTGATTTTCAGCACCCCCGCAAACGCATGCACCAACGTTATTGTCACCCCCGGAGCAAGTGCCGACGGAAGCGCGATGGTATCGTACGCGGCCGATTCCCACGGGCTTTTCGGCGAACTGTACTTCCTCAGGGGAGGCAGGCATCCCAAGGGAGCAATGCGCTCCATCATAGAATGGGATACCGCCAAACCGCTGGGGCAGATACCGCAGGCGCCGCTCACCTACCAGAGGGTCGGCAATATGAACGTGAACCAGGTTGCGATAGGCGAGACCACCTGGGGAGGAAGGCTGGAGCTCATGGACTCTACCGGCATAATGGACTACGGCTCCCTGATTTACGTAGCGCTCGAGCGTGCCCGCACGGCGAGGGAAGCGATAGAGATTATCGTGACCCTGGCAAATGAATACGGCTATGCTTCGGAGGGCGAGACCTTCAGCATCATCGACAAGAGCGAGGCGTGGATAATGGACCTCATCGGCAAGGGCCCGGACAATCGCGGCATAGTGTGGGTGGCCCGCCGCATCCCCGACGGCTACATTTGCGGACACGCCAACCAGTGCCGCATCACCCGCTTCCCGCTGGACGATCCGGAGACGCTCTACGCGCCCGACGTGATCTCCTTCGCCCGCGAGCAGGGTTTCTTCAGCGGGGCCGACGAGGAGTTCTCGTTCCGTGAGGCCTACTGCCCGCTCGACTTCGGCACGGTTCGCGGATGCGATGCCAGAGTGTGGAGCATGTTCCGCATCCTGGGCGGCAGCGGCTTCGACGCCGACGCCTATCTTGATTACGCCATGGGTTACGATCTGGCCGGAGAGATGCCGCTGTGGATCAAGCCGGAGCACAAGATCACCCCGAAGGACGTGGCCGACGTGATGCGCGACCATTATGAGGGGACGCCCATGGACATGAGCACCGACATCGGCGCGGGCGGAAACGCACTGCCTTACCGCTGGCGCCCGATGGGGTTCAAATGGAACGGAAAAGAGTATCTGAACGAGCGCGCTATCGCTACCCAGCAGACCGGATTCTGGTTCGTGGCCCAGGCCCGTCCCTGGCTTCCCGATGCCGCCGGCGCGCTTGTATGGTTCGGCTGCGACGATGCTGCAACCTCCTATCTTACACCGATTTACGTCAGCACCTCCAAGGTGCCGGAGTGCCTCCGCGAGGGCAACGGCAACCTGCTTCATTACAGCGCCACCTCGCAGTTCTGGATGTGCAACCGCGTGACCAACGCCTGCTACAAGATGTACAATTACATGGCTCCAGTGGCACGCTGCGCGGCCGATGCCTTCGAGCAGGAACAGATGTTCAGCGCCGTTCCGGAACTGGATTCGAAACTGGCCAGGATTCTTGAGCGCGGAGGGATTTTCGGAGGAAAGTGCAGGGCACGGAGACTGATGACGAAGCATACAGTGCGCACCGCGCAGAAGCAGTTCGCCGCATGGACCAAGCTCGAGGAACTGCTGCTCGTGAAATTTATCGACGGTAATGTGAAAGCCCAGAACAAAGACGGCAGCTTCAAGCACAGCGAGTATTCCGAGGGCATTCCCGCCGGACTCACCCAGCCGGGATACACCGAGTTCTGGAAGGAAGGCGTGGCGAACAGCCAGCACGGAAAAGTACTGGAGGCCCGATAGATGGATAGCCCTATCAAAAAAGACCAAAAACGTCAGACCCCCCTGGGTAAAAGTGAGGGGGGTCCGTCAAAATCGGCCAAAAACGCAAGGGGAGGCAGACAGAATCGTTGGTCTGCGGTTCGGCGCGTTCTTGCGGCATTTTCGCTGCTGGCAATAACGGCGCTCTTCCTGGATCTGTCCGGCACCCTGCACGGCTGGCTGGGATGGTTGGCGAAGCTGCAACTGTTGCCGGCGATAATGGCCGCTAACTTTGCGGTGATCGCGGGGATTGCGGTAGTGACCCTGCTTTTCGGGCGCATCTATTGCTCGGTGATTTGTCCGCTGGGAATATTCCAGGACGGAGTGTCGCACCTGAGCGGACTGCGCCAGGGGAACAGGCGCCGGGGAGAAAAACGCCCCGGTGGCAGCAAGAGGCTCCGTTTCGGATGGAAGCCGGAGCGCAGGTGGCTGCGCTACGGGGTGTTCACCGTGTTCGTGCTGGCGCTGATTTTCGGCATCCATGTACTGGTCGCAGTGCTGGCACCCTACAGCGCCTACGGACGCATGGTGGGGAACCTGCTGCAGCCTCTCTGGCTCTGGGGCAACAACCTGCTGGCGAAGATTGCCGAGCATTACGACAGTTACGCGTTCTACACCCGAGACGTATGGCTAAAGAGCCTGCCGACCCTCATCGTGGCGGGGCTGACCTTCGTGGTGCTGAGCGTCCTTGCCTGGTGGAACGGGCGCGAGTACTGCAACTCTATATGCCCGGTAGGAACTGCCCTGGGGCTGCTTTCGCGCTTTGCGATGTTCCGCCCGGTGATCGATGCCGACAAGTGCAAGAACTGCAAGCTTTGCGAGAAAGGCTGCAAGTCGTCCTGCATAGATATTGCGAACCATAAGATAGATTACAGCCGCTGCGTGGACTGCCTGAACTGCCTCGACGCCTGCAAGTTCGACGCGTTGCACTATCGGTTTGGGTGGAAACCCGCGGAAATAACAGAGAAGGCCGGGGAAGAGAAGCCGAGGGTGGCACGTGTTTCGGAGGGTTCGCTCCCTTCTGATCCTGGCCGCAGGGCGTTCCTAACGGGGACGGCGATGGTGGCGGGAGCCCTGACGCTGGACGCCCAGGCACAGAAGGTCGACGGAGGATTTGCGAAGGTGCTGCCGAAGCGGGAGCCTGAGCGGGAGGGCCGCCTGGTGCCGCCAGGCGCCAGGAGCGCGAATGATTTCTATTCGCGCTGCACGGCGTGCGGGCTCTGCGTAGCAGCTTGCCCGAACGGCGTGCTGCGGCCCTCCGGCGACCTCGAGCACCTGATGCAGCCCCATATGAGCTTCGAGCGCGGCTACTGTCGCCCCGAATGCACCGAATGCTCGCGGGTATGCCCCGCCGGAGCCATCCTCCCGATAACTCCGGAGGAGAAGACCGACATCAGCATAGGCATAGCCGAAGTGGATTACGAGCTGTGCGTCGTGAACCGCGACGGGGTGAACTGCGGTAACTGCGCCCGTCACTGCCCGACGCATGCCATACATATGGTGGCAAAAGAAGGTTCCGAATTCCGCATCCCGAGCGTGGACACGAGCCTCTGCATCGGCTGCGGCACCTGCGAATATCTCTGTCCCTCAAGGCCTTACAGTGCCATTCGTGTGAACGGCCGGGTAAAACACATCAATATCAGCGAGTCATGAAAAGAAGGGATTTTCTGAAAGACGCCGCCATCGGGGCAGGAGCGCTCGCGCTGGCAGGCTGCTCCTCGGGCACGGTCCGGGAGCGCAAGACGGACGGCGCCGGCAGCGACGCCGAAGACGGCACCGCCGCAAACTCTTCCCAAATGGAAATCCGAACGAACCCCGGAAACGGCGACCGCGTGTCGCTGCTGGGATTCGGATGCATGCGCTGGCCCATGATAAAGGGCCCGCTGGGCACGGACGTGATCGACCAGGAGACGGTGAACGCGCTGGTGGACCAGGCTATGGCAGGAGGCGTGAACTATTACGACACGTCGCCGGTGTACCTTCAAGGGCAGTCGGAGGCCGCAGCAGGAATCGCCCTAAGCCGCTATCCCAGAGACTCTTACTACCTGGCCACAAAGCTGTCGAACTTCAGCAATCACGGCCGCGCGGCATCGATACGGATGTACCAGAACTCCTTCAAGGCGCTGCGCACCGACTATTTCGACTACTACCTTCTGCACAGCATCGGCCGGGGTGGATACAAGGCCTTCAAGGAGCGCTATGAAGACAACGGCCTGATGGATTTCGTACTCGCCGAACGCAAGGCCGGGCGAATCCGCAATCTGGGCTTTTCATTCCACGGAGCCAAGTCGGACTTCGACGAACTGATCGCCCTGCACGAGAAGTACCACTGGGATTTCGTTCAGATTGAGATGAACTATCTGGACTGGCGCCACGCGAAGGAGCCCCGGAACACCAATGCCGAGTATCTGTATAACGAGCTGGAAAAGAGAGGTATACCCATGGTGATAATGGAGCCCCTGCTGGGCGGACGGCTGGCGAAACTGCCGGATGCGGCGACCGAGAAACTGCTCCAGCGCGAACCCGGCAGCTCCGTTGCGAGCTGGGCCTTCCGCTTCGTGGGGTCCTACCCGGGAGTTTTGTGCTGTCTGAGCGGCATGACGAACGCCGAGGTACTGGGCGAGAACCTTAAGACCTTCAGCGGATTCAAGCCTTTGACAGAGGAGGAGAAGGAGTTCCTCATGGGCGTCGCCGACCTGCTGGATTCATTCCCGACGGTGCCCTGCACGGCCTGCCAGTACTGCATGCCCTGCCCCTACGGCATCGACATTCCCGGCATCTTCCGGCACTACAACGAGATGGTGCGCACGGGTTCGATGGTCACCACCGCCAATCAGGACGACTACCGACGCCTTCGTCGCAAGTATCTCGTGAGCTACGACCGCGCCATCGAAAGCGTGCGCCAGGCCGACCACTGCATCCACTGCCGCCAGTGCATGAGCCACTGCCCGCAGAGCATACGCATCCCGGCAGAGCTCTCCCGCATCGCCAAATATGTGGAGAATTTGAGAAAAGGGAGTTTTTAGTTCTCAGCCGTCCTGTCGCCCCTCACGCTATTGAATAGGCCCACGTAGTATTTATATTCCTTCATCGCTTATTCTCTACATGGACATACTGACTCCCCTGCGATCAGTTTTGGCGAAAGAGCAAGCCTGCGCACCTGTTCGGGATTGTTTCCGTTTATTTTTTCAAAGAGTATTCTGGAAGCCAGAATAGCCATATCCTCTACCGGTTGACCGATTCGGTGTATGGGGGGAACCATATAATCGAGATATCTGTTGTTGTCGAACGAAATGACAGAGATGTCTTCCGGTATTTTGAGTCCCGCTTCACGGATAGCCTTGATAGCCCCCAAAAGAATGGTGTTGCTGAGCGCAAAGATCGCAGTCGGGCGAGGGTTTTCCCCAAGCAGCAGTTTCGTTTCCAGATATCCGTTCTGAGTGGAGAACTCTCCTCCTACTATGAGTTCGTTGTCCGCAAGTCCTGCTTTTTCCATCGCATCGCAGTAGCCTTTGACTCTCATGATAGTCGGCATTGCATTCGGGAAACCCTGAACACAGGCGATTCTTTTATGTCTGTTCTCCAACATCAGTTCTGTAGCCAGCAATCCGCCTTTGTAATTGTTGGTGGTGACGTATGAAAGAGGAATGTTTTCATAGTATCGGTCTACCAACACCACCGGCACGACAGTCCTGTCTATTTCTTCCAGAAGAGTGGGATTATCAGCACACGGAACTACTATAACCCCGTCAACTTGTCTTTCCAGAAGGGCGGCCAATGCTTCATCCTGATTGGATCCGTCTTCCTGCATATCAACAATAATCGTTACGTAGTTCCTGGAGTGCGCTTCACTGATAATAACACTGGCCATATCCGCAAAAAAAGGATTCGCCACGGAAGGGATCAACAGACCTATGGATTCCGTTTTGTTTTTACGCAAATGATGCGCTACAAGACTGGTGGAATACTTACAGCGTTGAGCCTCTGCCAAAACCTTTTTTACGGTCGCATCACTTATTCTGTATTTCTTTCCCTTGCCATTCAGGACGCGAGAAATTGTGGTCTGCGAACAACCAAGCCGAACGGCCATGCTAGCTAGCGTTTCTTTCATTTTTTCTATGTTTGCGCAACAAATGTAAAAATTTGCGCTAATTTTTACAAATTCTTCTCCATTTTCCCCTTCTAAAAAGAACACTTCTATAAGTTTTCTAACTATTTTGTGCTACAGCCATATTGAGAGAAGAAACACTAAAGCAGTGATTGCCGTTAACAGGTTATCAGAAAAGCAATCAAATATTCGAAATAGTATGAAGAGATTATTCCCAGTTCTTCTGGTTGTTTTTTTTATCTCGTGCTCAACTCCGCAGGATAAACTTCTGGGGTCTCTCTCCGATCCAAACACTGAGCTCATGGCTCATTGTTTCAGATATGTGGGCGAATATGATGGCTGGCGATACGGTGTCTATAATGCCGGTTATAATAGCACCGTTGAACATCCGAAAAATCTTGATATCGACCTCAAATTGTGCCGATGGAAAACCGATGATATCGAGCATAGGGAGATTAGCCAGATATGGTGTACCGGCAAAGGCATAAGTGATTACTTTAGACCTCCTTATGATCCAACTGGCATAATTGAAGGTTCTGTATTGCACCTACTCTTCTGTCCTGGTGTGGACGGACGCAGTACCTATGTGCATGTCCCTTACTATTTGGATACGCAGGAGTTGGGCTCGGAAGAAGTGATGACTCTCGACGGCGAAGCGATTACAGTGGTTAATGTTATCAACAATTACAGCTCCCGTACCGGTATCGAGATTCCATGGTTCACCGACGGAGGGCCTGATACGGCCTTTGGTAT
The DNA here is from genome assembly GCA_017412645.1 of Bacteroidales bacterium. GTDB lineage: Bacteria > Bacteroidota > Bacteroidia > Bacteroidales > UBA932 > Cryptobacteroides. The sequence continues at coordinate 21,511 of JAFPWX010000017.1, forward strand.
TGGCATGAACGTGGAAATCGCGCGCTACAAAGAATATTATTATAGCGTTATCAGCGCTCTTGCTTCTGGCTATACTGAAATGATTGTCCGCAGCAGGGACCTCATCCATTGGGAGACGGTTTCCATACCCGATTTCTCTTCTGTGTGCTCTGCCGACACATTTTGGGAAGGAGTTGTTCGTCCTTTGCATGACAATGTTTTCGCATTTACCGCAAGACTGCAGAGCGAAGATGGTGTTTTGTATGGACTGTGGAATTCTGAAACAGGCTGTTTTTCCGATCTACAGTTAATAGAAGGAGGTATTACCGCCCGCCCTGAGTTCTTTGAGTACAAAGGAAGAACCTACTTGTATTGCAATGTATACGGTCCCTCGAGTGTTGAGGGTTATGGTTCAGTATATCGCTCAACATCTGCAATATACAAACTCAGCAGGGATGGCAGATCAATAAAGAGAATTCGCAGCAAGTTTATCCCGGAAGGCATTCATTATCCCACGTTCTACTCGGAGCCAGATGGTTCTCTGTATATCATCTACAGCACAGACTCCAGACAGCTGAATCCCAACGAGGGACGCAGCAATATCGCCATTGAACGGCTGGCGCTGTAGACACAAACTCCTTCGTAATCACATTGCGGGATGCTCTTGCGCAACAAACGAAAAAAGTTGCGCTAATTTTTACAAAAAATTTCTATTTTACATTGTTAAAAAGAACACTTTTCTGAGTTTTAAACCTATCTTGTGCTGTAGCCCGGATGTGACCTAATTGGAAAAGACATGAATATGAAACTCCTATTACTGGGATTGCTTGCTTTTCTTCCCGCATGCCACAGCGATTTGGGCACGCCGGGAGAAGTGCCAGCAAGGCTATTGTCAGCAACTTCATGTTCATATCATGTAGCTTGCGGGGGAATTACATTCCCGCCACCACTATGGAAGCAAGGCCTGCAACGAAGAGGAGGAACATCATTCCCAGTAGCCAGTACACCTTCTTGGATGCGCCGCGGAATTCCTTCCAGATGAACACGCCCCAGATGGCGGCCACCATGGGAGCGCCCTGGCCGAGAGCGTAGGAGACTGCTGCTCCTGCAGTGCCGGCGGAGATGTAGTTGAGCGAAGTACCGAGGGCCCAGATGCAGCCGCCGAGCACGCCCACAAGGTGGGTCTTGAAGTCACCGGCGAAGTACTGCTTGTAGGTGACAGGCTCGCCGACAAAGGGCTTCTTCATCACTATGGTGTTCACGATGAAGTTACTCAGGAACACGCCAAGGGAGAAGAACACCATTGCGGTGTAGGGAGTGAGCTTGCCTACTGCCGGAGCGGCGAAGTTCGCCAGATCCACTCCGTTGTATACGAATGCCGAGAAGAACGACATGATGAGGCCGGCCAGCACAGCGAGGATGATACCCTTGCGGTTCTGCTTGGGATCCCTTTCTTCGTTGGAGACCTTTCCGGAAGCCACGCCGTTGCAGACTACGGCAGCAACCACAAGGGCCACGCCTATCCAGAGCAGAAGGTTGTTCTGCCCTTCCACTGGGTGCAGCAGCAGGTTGTTGAGCACGCCCATTACAAGGGCGATGCCGACGCCGAGCGGGAACGCCACCGCCAGACCGGCGATGGACACTGAGGCCGACAGAAGGATGTTGGATACGTTGAAGACAACGGCTCCGAGGAGCACCCAACCGATGCTGCCCCAACTGGCCTGGGCCACGTCCTGAAGGAACGGACGGCCTTCCGCTCCGATGCTGCCGGCGGTGAATGCCAGAACCAGCGAGAACAGGACCATACCGATTACATAGTCCCAGTAGAAAAGTTCATACCTCCAGCTCTTTGCCGCAAGCTTCTGGGTATTGCCCCAAGAGCCCCAGCAGAGCATGGTAATCATGCAGAAAACAACTGCAAGAGCGTAACTGTTGACGATAAACATAGGCTATAGTTTTGGTTATAAATGCGTGTAGCTTTACACAAATATAAGTTTTAAAGCGTTACGGGGGGTTTCATTTTCAATGAAAAATATTCGGAGGCTTGTAAACAATTGCGCAAATTTCTATTTTTGTTGCGCAAACCATAGCACATTATGAAGGAAACCCTGGCAACCATGGCGAGCAGACTCGGATGTTCGCAAACCACTATTTCTCGAGTTTTAAACGGGCAAAGTGAAAGATACCGAATCAGTAACGAAACGGTGAAGAAAGTCCTGGCCGAAGCACAACGCTGCAATTATTCTCCAGGGTTGATAGCGCAAAGTTTGCGCAAAAACAAGACCGAAACTATAGGTCTGCTCATCCCCTCGGTTGCCAATCCCTTCTTTGCCGACATCGCGAGTTCCATCATCGACGAGGCACATTCCAGGCACTTCACCACTCTGGTGGTTGACATGATGGAAGACGGTTCCAATCAGGACGAGGCTATCGCCACCGTGCTTTCCCACAGGGTAGACGGCATCATCGTCATTCCGTGTGCGGCAAACTCCACCCTTCTGCAAGAAATCAACAAGAATGCTATTCCCGTGGTGCTACTGGACCGGTATTACGAGGACGCGCCGCTGTCGTATGTTACCACTAATAATTACGACGGCGGGCTGATGGCCACGCGCCTGCTTCTGTCGAACCATCATAAACGCATTGCCTGCATTCAGGGAGATCCCGAGGCGATGCCTAATCGTATGAGGGTCAAGGGATACTGCCAGGCGATGGAAGACGCCGGCCTTTCGAAGAATGAGGTTGTCGTTGGGAACGAATTCTCCACCCAAAACGGCTATCTGGAAACAAAGATGCTCCTTGGCGGAGGCAATAAACCCACTGCCATCTTCGCACTGAGTAACACAATTCTTTTGGGAGCCATCAAGGCTATTCGCGAGGCGGGTTTGAGTATCCCGGAGGACATCTCCATCATCTCCTTCGACAATAACAAGTACCTGGATTACATGGTACCTCCGATAACGCGAATAAGCCAGCCCGTGGAAGATCTCGCCAGGCTGGCTTCACGTATTCTGTTCGAAAAGATAAACGGCACAAATCCCGAACACGTCACCAGGCTGTCGCTACTGCCGCAACTGATTCCGGGAGAATCGGTCGGAATATGTAAAGAGAGTTAATCTCCGAAGGGCGCCTATTCAGCTATCCTCGTCCAAGTCACCGTCTCGCCTATGCCCAGCACGGTGGCGTGGAGCTTGAGCGACTTGGCGCCTTCGAAGTGGCAGTCCACGTTAACCTTGATGCCGCGCTGCGGGTTGTATATCTTGGCTCCGTCCCAGCGCTTCTTTTCGGCGTTGTACTTGAGGCCCTTGATGAGGACGATACGGTCCGACGGGGTGTTGCGCAGACTCTTGTCGGGGTTCTTGGTGTCGTAGGAGATACTTCCATCCTTGTTGTAGGGATTGGCCAGCCAGTAGATCTGGGCGGTATAGGTGCCGTCGGCGGCCTTGCCGCATACGAGATAATCTCCGGCAATGAATTCTCCATACAGAACGGCTATCTGGAGGCGAAGCTGCTGCTGGAAAGCAATCCGCGCCCCACGGCAATATTCGCTTTGAGCAACACCATTCTCCTCGGTTCTATAAAGGCCATACGAGAAGCCGGACTTAGAATTCCGGAAGATATTTCCATTATCTCGTTTGACAATAATAAGTACCTGGATTATATGGTACCGCCTATCAACCGCGTCAGCCAGCCGGTGGAAGATATGGCCAAACTCGCTTCCCGTATCCTTTTCGAGAAGATAAACGGGGAAAAACCGGAGCAGGTGACACGCCTATCACTCTCTCCGGTGTTAATGAATGGCTCTTCTGTGGGAATTTGTCGCCAAGAGGTTACCTGATCAACACTAAGGTGTAACCGCGTCTGCATCATAAGGACGGCCTACTCCAAGATTCTCAGGCCATAGCCCGGCTTCCGATTCTTTTCCAAGCTTTATTTTGACTTCTTTGTAAAGGTTGTGTATATCACTCTGTCCTTCGAATGGCAGGATGCGTATAGTTTTAAGGTACTTCTCTGCTTTTCTGTATTTACCTGCGGCGACCAAAGCTTTGATGCACGTTTCCCCGATATGATAGTTGTCCCTGTGACGCAGATAATACTTTTCCGTGAGCTCTATCGCCTTATCATAATCTCCGTTGTCGTAATAGCGGCGGGCTAGATTATCCCTGTAGCGCCACTCGTCCCCATCCAGTTCAAATGCCCGGGCGTAATCTTTCAGGTCTCCCGTCAGAGTAGCGCGGAAGGCATAGAATGGAGCATACGTATTATCATTGTCTTCCATAAGCATTTCAGCTGCCTTTTCATCTCCAAACGACACTTTCAACATAGCCAGGAGATATTTTACTTTCCAAGACGCGCCATTGTCCAAGGCCCACTGAAGAACTTCGGCAGACAACTCCCTGAAGGGGAAAACAAAATCAAGGGGAGCCTTCTCCGCAACGGAGATGGCGGAAACATCACCTTTTAACCAGGCCTTCCACAATTCCGTAAGTATGCTCTTTTCGGGTGCGGCATCAAGCAAAGCCAAGGATTTATCGTTTAAACCAAGATTATGATAAAAAGACGCATATTCATAATAATTCTGGATCTTCATTTCCTCGAAGATGGAAGCATCCAATTCCTTGGGAGTAATAATGCCGTCAAGCATCCTTTCAATGTCGGGGAAGTGGCACAGAGGATCCAGTTTCTCTATCATTTCCAATACAGGCTTTTCCGGCCGACACGTCTGTGATAACACCTCAAGGGCAGTTATATTATGTCCGTTCCCTATCAAAGCTTTTTTTGCATATTCTTCCGCAAGCTTCGGATTACCTCTACGAAAGTGCAATATCGCCAGTTGTGTCTGGGCGGCGCTACGCAATTCCGGAGTAATTGAAGCCACTTCAAAACGGTCCATTGCATCATAATATTTTCCAAGACTCAAAGCAATCAGACCGCTGTTGTAATTTGCCATCGGATTATATGTGTCTATAGACAGAACTCTGTTGCAATATGCGTATGCTGTATTGTAATCCAATCTCCGCTTCAGAATCATCGCTTTAATGTTTAGCGCATCAACGCAAGAAGGTTCAATCAACAATGCCTTATCGACCAGCTTTTCGCTCTTTCGATATTCCTTCATTCCGTAATAATATAAAGCATGAAGCGACAGCCCGTCAGCAGATTCTGAGTTAAAGTCCTTATCGATGCTTTTCGGACGGTCGGTGATTTGCGAATCGGCCGACCATAATTCGCCGGAATCCAGTTCGATTCTTGCAAGTTTTCCCGCAATTTTTCGATCAAGACGAAGTGACTTGCCAGGAGAGAGCAACACCTTTTGCGAGAAGAGCGTATTGCCTTTGTCGTCTTTAAATCCAAGCAAGCCCGAAATGGGCACAAGGGGGAATATTCCGACATGGATGCCATCCGAATCGGAATTCACATTCACCACTGCCTGCAGACTCATATCGTCTACGCCTCCTATACCGGAAAAAGGAAGCCAGTATTCATTCCATTCATCGGTGCCAAAAGGCGTGAAAAGAATCTGTTTATACGGTGTGTGCACACTGTTTGTATCATTCTGGTTGAAAAGCCTGCCGCTCTGCATCTCAACATACTGCGAGCCTTTATCAGTCAGAAGATCCACCCATATTTCTCCTTGACGAGATTGTGCCCAACTGAAATATTTTCTTCCAGCCTTCTCATCCCTGAGAGCATAATGCAACATTCCATAGTCTTCATCCTGCCAATATGCCCCGAAAAAACTCTTGTGCGAGCCGCCCGGATGGAAAGAGTGATCCTGGCCGAATCGCTGCCCGTCGTAACGGCTTAAATCATGAGGTCCCTCAACCGGATAGGGAGAAGTCTGCCCATTATGACCAATGGTATACTCCGCAGGGTAGACGAGAACCAGATCCGAGCCGGCTTTTACTGCAGAATTCGCCCATGTATAGTATGGTTGGTACTCTCCTGAGCCATTATGCCAAAAAGATCGCGTCCTGACCCACATCGCTTCCTTAGGTAGATTGATTTCCACAACCCAACGGCTTCTGGCCAAGAGCTCACTAACACCGATAAAACAACTCACACTACCATCGGGATTGATTGTTGTTTTATAATCTACCGGGTGCGAACACGATGGGGCGTGCCCTATTACACCATAATTAAATTCTATACCTCCGCTGGTCCAAGGGCCACGCAATGATATATCCCTAAATTTTACGACATCGTTGTCATAGAACAGCTCTTTTCTGTTTATTTTGTCATACACCGACCATATTTTACCGCCTATCTCTGGGAAGATCTTAACTCTCAGATAATCATTTTCCAAGACTACCATCTTCCAACTTTTCTCCTCATGAGACAAGGCAAAACCAGAATATCTCAAGTAAGGATAAACCCTGTCCGTTTTCGCTATAGGATTCGGATCCGAAAATGGATAAGTGCGGAGAGTAGTGTCTTTAACAGTGACCGTTTGCGCGTTTACTAAAGCAGAAGTAAATGCAAATAGCAGCAAGATGTTTCTTTTCATTAGCGTAGTATTATTATATTAATATAGTCGATATATTATTGACAATCCCCCAAGACTTAATTGCTCAGATTATTTATTATTTTTCTTTTAATTGATTTAGGGAAATTAAACCAAAGTAACGACTATTATTACAGATGACCGACCGCATAATTATCAATCAAGCAATCCGTAATTTGGCCGAAAATGGCTCTGAGGATGCCCTGCGGACCCTGTATTTGGCATATTATGCCAGACTCAGGTCGTTCGTCGATTATTATGTTCTTTCCGATGTCGAGGCAGAGGAGGCCATATCCGACACCTTTCTATCCATTTGGATGAACAGAGATCATCTGAACGAGATTGACAATTTCGACACCTACATTTTCAAAATCGCAAAATATAAGGCCATCACCAGTTTCCGGACCGGACTGAAAGAGAAAAAACGCTTACCGACTAACTCTGATGCAGGGCTTCATCTGAATGACGTCCCTGAAAGCAGAACGCCAGAGTCCAGTATCATCTCCGCAGAAACAGTTTCAAGGCTGGACAAAGCGCTTGATTCGCTTCCGGCCAGATGCCGGCTCGTATTTCAGATGGTCCGTCTTGACAAACTACGATACAAAACTGTTGCAGAAATACTTGGGTTGTCGGTGAAGACGGTAGAAAACCATGTGGCACATGCTGTTTCCCGACTTAGAAAGGCACTAACTGAAGAATAAAAAATGCGTATGGACAAAGACAATATAATAAATGAGGCTATTGCCCGTCTGCTCTCCAAAGAGAACGATTGTTCTGATATAATCACTATCAGCAACTGGCTGATGGAAAACGAGAACAACAAGACTCAGTTGCAAGAGCTTGAAGAGTATTGGGACAGGCCCATCGGCAACTATTTCGATGCCGAATTATCCTTTGCAGCTAATAAAGAAGCTATCTTCAAGGGAAAGAGCACTAAACACGGTCCTGTTCCAAGAAAAGTGCTATTGCCGGCAATCCTTTCGGCCGCCGCCATTATCAGCGCAATAGGAGTTATTCTTTTTACCGCAACTAAAAAGCCGTCCCAGGTCTATAATTATACCGCGCAGGGCGAGGTGACCAGTTTTGACCTTCCGGACGGATCAGAAGTCCATTTAAACAAAGGTAGCACGCTTTGTTACTACGACAATCCCTCCGGGAAAGAGAGGAAAGTCTCTCTCCAAGGAGAAGCGTTTTTCAATGTCCGGCATGATTCCGCGCACCCGTTTGTTGTCAATATCGAGGATGCATATATACGAGTGCTGGGGACAAAGTTCAATGTCAATTGTGGCTATCAAAACAATGTCATAGTGACCACTTTGATAGAAGGGGCAGTAGAATTCGTTCACAGGGGCAATAAGATATCACTTAGTCCCAGCGAACAGTTGATATATGACAGATCCCGTGGCGAAACCCGCAAGGCGGAAGTCGAGGTGGAGCGCTACACCTCCTGGAAAGAAGGTTTGTATAAATATAAGTCGATCTCTCTTGGGGAACTGGCGGAAGAACTGAGCATCAACTACGGTCGCCAGGTACTGATAGATCCATCACTGAAGGACATAATCATGTCTGGCACTTTCCACAGGAGTCAAAGCCTTGAAGAGATACTTCGCATCCTTCAAAGCTGCTTCGACGTCAAATGGAAGTATAATGAAGATATTATTTATTTGAGTTCAAAATAGAAAATGCGCAAGGTTTTAATCCTGCTGGTTCTAATACTGTGCATGCCACAGTATGCTTTTGCCCAGCAACAAGAGTTCACCTTCAATTTCCGAACGAACAAAGTATCCCTTGCGGAATACTTTTCGGCAATTGAAAGCCAGAGCGACTACCTGTTTGTTTATGCCGACAACACAATCAGCGGCTACACCGCGCCGGCAATACGCGGTCCCGTGGACCTGAATACCGTTCTGGAAACATTATTCAAGGATACTCCTTTAAAGTATGAAATCATAGGTCAGCATATTACAGTATCACTCCAGAAAGACAAAGCCGGCAACAATCAGCCGACACAGGGCAGCGTTTATTCCGGCACAGTACATGACGAATCCGGACTCCCTGTCATAGGAGCCGTAATAATGGAAAAAAACAGCGCCAAGGGAGTAACTGCTGACAGAAACGGACACTTTAGTATTACCTCCCAAGAAGGGACGGTCCTGGTTGTACAGTCCCTTGGCTACACGGATTATGAGTTTGTGGCAGGCAGGCAGAAAACAAAGCTTTCCATAACTCTTCGGGAAAAGAATGAACTGTTGGATAAAGTAGTAGTGGTAGGCTTCTCAACCCAAAAGAAAGTCAACCTAACCGGTTCTGTAGCAACATTGGATTCCAAGGCATTCGAGGCTATTCCTGTACAAAACGCCGTTCAGGCGTTGCAAGGGAAAGTTCCCGGGCTTACAATCACAGAGTCTTCCGGACAGTTAAATTCACGTGCCAACATGTCGATAAGAGGACTTGCGACAATTGGGGAGGGATCGTACGCAAACATCCTGGTTCTTATTGACGGCTTAGAGGGAGACCTTCACTCAATCAACCCACAGGACATTCAGGACATCTCTGTGCTGAAAGATGCGGCTGCATCCTCAATTTATGGGTCCAGAGCGCCGTTCGGAGTTATTCTTGTAACTACCAAAAGCGGAAAAAGCGGACGAACGGTCATCAATTACAACAATAACTTCCGTTGGAGTTCGCCGATAAATCTCCCAACTGAATCTGATTCGTATACCTGGGCGACATACTTTAACGATGCCGCACGCAATGGAGGCTCAAGTCCATGGATTGCAGATGAAACACTCCAAAGAATCCGCGATTACATGGATGGGAAAATACCTTACAATACCGTACCGTTGGAAAGCAACCCCAACGTCTGGAACTCAGGATACGATCAGGCAAACGATAATATAGACTATTACCGTGTTTTTTACAAGACACTCACTTTCGAACAAGAACACAATGTTAGCGTGAGCGGGGGCAACGACATTCTTTCTTATTATACGTCAGCAAATTTCCTTAAACAAGAAGGAAAGATGAATTATGGAGGAGACGGACTGAGCCGTTTCAACCTTTTGGCAAAACTGAATGCCAACCTGTCTGAAAGAGCGACCTTATCGTACAACACAAGATTGATAAGAGAGTACTATTTCCAGCCTGCTGCTATGAACGATGAGATGTTCTTCACTGAAATCGGCAGACAGTCCTGGCCTATCGGTCCCTTGTACGACCCTAACGGTTTTCTTTACAACGACCATGTTCTTCGAATGATTGCCGGCCATACAAACACCGACAATACCGTCTCTTCCCACCAATTGCTTTTACGCCTGGAACCAATCAAAGGATGGATGATTAATGCAGATGTGAATTACAGGCTGGATTATACGATCACACATGAGGATTTTTACCCGGCCCGCCAAATGGCCGTGGACGGTGTGACTTATGCAAACGAGTGGTACAGAAACTATACTCATGAAAGGCCTTCGAAAAATGAATACTACAACCTGAACCTGTATTCCTCCTACGAAAGGAGCATCAATGATGCGCACTATTTTAAATTCATGGTCGGCTCCCAGATAGAAGATAGCGAATACCGCTATTCCCTTGTCACGCAGAACACGCTGGTTACTCCTTCAGTAATATCAATCGACTCCGCCACTGGTCTTGGAGTGTATGGGCAAACTCTTATCCCTACCGTAGGAGGAGACTATTCGGGATGGAGCACCATGGGATTCTTCGGAAGGATAGATTACAATTATAAAGAACGGTATCTGATTGAGGCAAATGCCAGATACGATGGCACATCCCGCTTCCGCAAAGCCAACAGATGGGGATTCTTCCCGTCAGTGTCGCTTGGATGGAATATCGCCAAAGAGCCATTTATGGCCGGAGTCAGCAAGTATATCGACATGCTGAAACTGAGGGCTTCATATGGCTCCATTGGCAACCAATACACGAACTCCCCGTACCCCACCTATGCCAATGTAGGATATCAGTTCAACGGAGGGGAATGGCTGATAAACGGCACAAAACCCAATATCTCCTGGTTCCCGGGCCTTATCAGCACTTCACTCACATGGGAAGAAGTGCGTTCCAAAAATCTCGGTATAGACTGGGCGTTATTCGACAAACGCCTTACCGGCTCTTTCGATCTTTTCCGACGCGAAACCCTTAATATGGTTGGCCCCTCTGACGAGCTTCCTGTCGTCCTTGGCACGGCGGTGCCCGCCTCCAACAACACCGATTTGCGCACAGACGGCTTTGATTTGGAGATTCAATGGAAAGATGTCATAAAGAATTATTTTGCTTATGGTGTCCGCTTCGTTCTCTCGGACGCCCAGGGCACAATTACCAGATATTCCAATCCGTCCAAAACCCTTTCAAAGAATTATGCAGGAAAGAAGTGGGGAGAAATCTGGGGATTTGAAACAGTGGGGATAGCCAAAACCCAAGAAGAGATTGATGCTCATTTGTCCTCTCTCCCGAATGGTGGACAGAATGCAATAGGCCTCAATTGGGGCGCTGGAGATATAATGTATGCCGACTTGAACAAAGACGGCAAGATTGACTCCGGAGCGTATACCCTTGATGATCATGGAGATCTGAAAGTAATCGGCAATACCACGCCGAGGTTTAACTTCGGTCTTGACTTGACCGCCGAATTCAAAGGTTTTGATTTAAGAATCTTCCTCCAGGGAACGGCAAAGAGGCAGTATTTTCAGAACACCTTCTATTTTTGGGGAGCAGGCCAGGGCGTGTGGTGGTCTATGTGTCTGAAAGAGCACGAAGACTACTTCAGGGACGACCCCAATCATGTACTCGGGCTGAATCTTGACAGTTATTATCCAAAGCCCGTATGGGGCTCAGACCGAAACCGCCAGGTGCAAACGAGATATTTGCAGGATGCTTCATACATGAGACTCAAGAATATCCAATTCGGATATACCATTCCTGAAAAACTGACAAGCAGGATTGGAATAAAAAAGCTCAGATTGTTCTTCACTGGAGAAAACCTATTCACTCTGACAAAGATGATAACCATATTTGACCCAGAGACCATAGATACAACTATGGGTAGTTCATACCCGCTCTCAAGAGTCTCCGCCTTTGGAGCAAACATAACTTTTTAATTGAAGGGATTATGAAATTCAAATTGATTATTCTTTCATCAGTATTGATTCTGATCTCGTCCTGTCAGGGCTTTCTTGACAAGACCCCTATGTCCCTTTCACCGGAGAATTATTACACGATAGAAACAAACGTAACATCTTTCCCGCTGTCTTTATATTCACTGTTTGCCTCTCATGGTCTCTATGAGTGGGGGACCTTCCAATTGGATGTAAACACCGACAACATGGCTTATGTTACTCCCGACAACCGGTTCGCCCCTGGCTACTGGAAAGTGCCGGAAGTAGAAGGAGGTTGGAATTCCTGGGGAGCCATTTATCAGATTAATTCTTTTCTTGCTTTGGTTCCAGGCCTTTATGAAGCAGGAAAAATCAGCGGCTCTGAGTCGTCCATACGCCAGGCAATCGGAGAGGTTTATTTTTTCCGGGCCTTGGACTACTTTAACAAACTTCAGGTGTTCGGTGATTTGCCAATTATTGACAAAGTGCTGGATAACGATTTGGAGAAACTCACAGCAGCGAGTCGCAGATCTCCCAGAAATGAAGTTTCAAGGTTCATCCTCTCCAATCTGGACAAGGCTCTGGAATATCTTTCAGAAAGCCCGAATGGTGGGAAGAACAGGATAAATACCGATTGTGCGCATATGCTTAAGTCGCGTGTTGCATTATATGAGGGTACTTTTCTAAAGTACTTTAAAGGCACTCCATTCGTCCCCTGTGACGATGCATGGCCAGGCAAAACGAAGGAATTTACTGCATCTTACTCATATCCGGAAGGTAGCATTGATGCTGAGTATAACTGGTTCCTTGATGTCGCAATGAAGGAATCAGCCATAATCGCCGAAAAATACAGCCTTACTCCCAATACTTGCTTGCTCCAGCAATCATTATCTGAACCGGCAAATCCATACTTCGACATGTTTGGCGCAACCAATATGTCTGATTATCCGGAAATCATTCTTTGGAGAGCATATAATGTAGACCAGTTTATCACCAATTCCGTCAATCAATGGACTTCTGACAGCAATTGTGGTTATGGCACCACAAAAAGTATGGTAGAAGCGTTTGTCATGAAGAACGGTCTGCCCATATATGCGACCGGCTCCGGCTATCCTGGCGATTCCAACCTGCTCACCATAACGAAAGACCGTGATTCGAGGGCTCAGCTATTCATCAAAAAACCAGGAGACCGGAACCTCTTTGGTACTCCGACAGGCCCTGGCCAGGAAATAGAAAGTTGGCCTAGGATTACAGATGGGGCACAGTCCAATCGCTATACAACCGGATATACCATCAGAAAAGGACTCAATTTCGATCCTGCACAAAACATCCAACAACAATGTTCGATAGGTTCTATTGTTTTTAGGGCTTCTGAAGCTTACCTCAACTACATAGAGGCTTGTTATGAAAGAACTGGGACCATCGATGCCTCTGCGGACAAATATTGGAGAGCTATACGTAAAAGAGCCGGCATTGAGGAGGACTACAATGTCACCATCGCCGCTACCAATATGGTCAAGGAGGGAGAAAGCGATTGGGGTGCATGGTCTGGAGGGACGCTGGTGAATGCAACTCTTTTCAACATTCGCAGGGAACGCAGATGTGAATTCATGGCTGAAAATTTCCGCAACTCAGACCTGGTGCGTTGGAGATCTATGGACCAAATGATTACGACTCCATATACCATCCTTGGAATAAACCTGTGGGAAGCTTCCGACAGGAGTAAATTCGGAGCTATCTACGGAGGTGTGAACGTATCTCCGGAATCATTTAGCAAATACCTCGCGCCATACCACATTCTATCCAACAACAGGGTATACAACGGTTATCGCTGGCACATGGCTCATTATCTGAGTCCCATCGCAATTCAGCATTTCCTTATCACAGGAGGAGGTGATGTCGAAGCGTCCACGTTATACCAGAATCCATATTGGCCACGAAAAGCATACGAAGGCCCTGTAGACATGTAAACCATTATGAATAATAATATGATACAGTTAGCGTTTCTTACTGCACTGGCAATATCTGCCTGCAGTCCTTCCGGTGAGCCCTTAGAGGCCGAACCGAAAGTACCATCAGATGTTGATCTCACGTTTGTGAGGGTTGATCCTTTAGAAAAGATTCTTCTCGAGCAAACAGCCTATAATCCTTGGGAGGAAGCTGAAGATGTGGCACGAGGAGAAATAGCGAGCTTCCAGTTTGTCCTCAAGAGCAACGTAGCTTTGGAAGAGGTAAGCATTCAGCCCGAGCCACTGAAGAAGGGATCGAACAAAATTCCTGTCAGGCTGAAGGCAAGGGAGAAGTATATCATCGCCGGATTCCACATGGAACCGGCGGCAAGCGATGCTCTGCTGCCTCCTTCCGATCAGTATCCTGACTGTCTTGACGAAGAAGAGGTTTTCAGCGTGGAGGCTGACAAGGGAATCCCTGTCTGGGTCAGTTATAAAATACCGACAGATATCCCTGCGGGGCTTTATGAAGCCAATGTCAAGGTCTCTGGAAAAACCATCGATGGCAAAAAAATCAGCATAAGCGCGCAAATAAAGGCACATGTTTACAATGTAACTCTGCCCGAGCAAAGCTTGATGATCGCCAACTGGCATGATCACAAATTTCTCCCGATAATGGGTATGGGAGAGTCTTGTCCTGTTTTTTCGGATCGCTACTACGAATACCTCAAGGAGATGGTGCATGTAATGCGTGACCATGGTCAGACTGTATATTGGCTCTACCCCATTACGGATTTTATCTCTACCAAAAAGGTAAATGGAGCATATGAATTTGATTATACAAATTTCGATCGCACAACAGAAATCTTCATCAAAGAGGGTAATTTGAAATACCTTGAAGGCGGGCATTTGGCAAGAAGATCAAATGACTGGGAATCTGACTATTGGGTGGACGTCCCGGACAAAGGAGCGATCCTTCCGCTCTCCGACCCTGCCGCCCAGCAGTACCTCTCAGCACTAATTCCATCATTAAAAAAGCATTTACAAGAGAAAGGCTGGTGGAGTTTCTACCTCCAGCATATTGGAGACGAACCCGCAGGAGTGTCCACACAATCTTATATCGACATTGCCACCTTTGTCAAGAATCTCGCACCCGACATAACTATCATGGATGCTGTTCATTCAAAAGACTTGGCCAATGTAGTTGATATCTGGTGCCCAGAGCTGGATCACTTCGAAACCGATTACGGTTTCTATCAACAGCGCAAAGCCGCTGGTGACGGCCTTTGGTACTATACATGCCTGGCACCGCGTGGAGATTACGCAAACCGCTTCCTGGAACACCCGCTTATCAAGGTAAGGCTTTTACATTGGATTAATTTCAAATATGGCGCCACAGGATATCTGCATTGGGGATTCAATCAGGATTGGCTGAAGGCCCTTCGTGGGGTGGCCTCTGACAGCTTCTGTCCCGGAGGCGACTCTTTCATCGTATATCCTGGCCCTAAAAAAGTATATAGTTCCATCCGCTTGGAAGCAATGCAGGACGGAATCAACGACTATGAGCTCTTGAAACTGCTTGCCAGAAGGAATCCTGAAATGGCACAGGCTGTAACATCTTCAATCATCATGGATTTCGGGGTTTACAATACCGACCTTGACAACTTCCGCTCTATACGGCGCAGCATACTCGAGTACCTTTCCGAATAACACCATTTTATTAATAAACTCATAAACTATTACAATGAAAAAGGTTTCACTTATGATTGCAGCTCTTGTCACAATGACACTGATCTGCTGCTGTTCAAAGGATGACAACAAGAACAGGGAGGACACGAAACAAAACAAGGAAGAAGCCTCTCTTACCGTTGATGAGTCTCCTATTACTATCGACTGCCTCGGCGATGTGTTTAATATTGACGTTACTTGCAATGTCGCCAGCAAAGCGGAGGTCGTCTACGGCGACAATTCTACTGAAAACTGGATTACACTATCTCCCGAGAAACTGTCAGGAAATGGCTCTTACAGGGTTTCTGTTTCAGAATATACCAGCCCTTTGGCTCCCAGACAAGCCGAAATAGTGATAACCGCCGATGACAAAACAGCAAGGGTGTCCATCACCCAAACCCCGAAAGAAAGTGTCAGTCTCGCCATTTCCACCGTTGTTGCTTTGGATAATGAGAGAACCTATTCGGTTGATGTTACCAGCAATGCCGTATGGAAGGCTCAGACTTCAGAAAACTGGATTGTCGTTTTGAAGGACGAAGGGGGAGCTGGCACCAATAAGCTTCAGATTAAGGTAGCAGCTATCGGAGAGAATCCTCGCAGGGATGGATCTGTAGTTATTACCAGCGGCAGTTCCGGAGCAATTCTGAAAGTTTCCCAGGGATATGGAGTCCTCATCGGGGGACTGATCTGGTCCAAATACAACATCAATGACCCGGGCACTTTTGTGGAAGACATCGAAGAAATAGGAAAAGTTTATTGTTATGACAGCAAACAGGCTTGGCCTATTGTCGGGTTTAACGATTTCAACAAGGAAGAATTCGCTTCAGCTAAGGGTTGCCCTGCCGGATACCCTGTAAACAACGCATACGCAGGTGAAGACACTTGGCAGGCCGAGAACGATCCATGCCCTGATGGATGGCGTATTCCGACCGCAGACGAAATGTGGGCTCTTATAGGTGGTCAGGAGG
Organism: Bacteroidales bacterium; assembly: GCA_017412645.1. Lineage (GTDB taxonomy): Bacteria > Bacteroidota > Bacteroidia > Bacteroidales > UBA932 > Cryptobacteroides. Next base: position 37,754 of record JAFPWX010000017.1, read on the forward strand.
CACCCAACTGGCATTATCATTTCTATTACTGGAATCAGGGCGCTTTTTGCGGCTCCCCGGACGCCATTAATGCAACCAACACAGATATGAAAGGCTGCATCTTCATTCCTTTCGCCGGATTCCGCAGATGGGAAGACGGTGTACAGCCGGAAGCCGACCGTGTGTGGGTTCAGACCATCACCCGTCCAGACCACAACTGGGGCCGCGTATGCTTTGTGTTCAACTGGACAGAAGCAATGGGAACCTGGAATGCTGACAATAACAACGCCATGGCCATTCGCCCCGTTGCAGACCTGATTGAAGAATAAATGAAGCATTTTTCAGTTATTCTTCTTGTTTTGATGTGCACCTGTGCCTGTTCCCAAAAGGCACAGGTGCCTCAAGTTATTTTTGACACCGATCTCGGTGGAGATATTGATGATGTACTGGCCCTGGAGATGGTTTTGAATTATCATTACGGCGGTCAGATTAATCTGCTTGGAATCACCCTCAGCAAGGCAAATCCCATGGCCGTACAGTTTCTTGACGGCTATTTGCGTTTCAGCGGATTCTGTGACAATATCCCTATAGGATGGGTTTATAATGGGGTTTCCCCCGAAGAGTTCTATTACCTTCGTCCAAGCTTGGCAGCCTCTTATAAAGGCAAAGCTCTGCTGCCTTATAAGAAAGGGGTAGAAACGACTGTTCCGGAAGGGTGGAAACTCCTTCGCAAATTGCTTGCTTCAGCTCCCGACAACTCGGTCGAATTGCTTTCAGTAGGAATGCTAACAAATATTTCCAGACTGATAGAGTCCGGCCCTGATGAGTATTCCCGGCTCAATGGCATCGATCTTGTCGCAGACAAGGTGCACTGCCTTCATCTAATGAACGGCATGTTCGGTGAGAACCCATTTCCTGAATCGAATACCATCACTGACCTTCCGGCATCGAGAACAGTCTTTGAACAATGGCCCGGGAAACTGGTTACAAGCGGGTGGGAAATCGGCAATATGATTCCCTACCCCCATGAGAGTATTGAGAATGATTTTGGAGAATACGGGTCACATCCTCTAACCGTAGCCTATTGCAATTGGGGTCAAATGCCATACGATCGTCCTACATGGGATCTCACTACAGTGTATGAGGCCTTGGAACCCAAACAGAACCTTTTTTCCTATTCAGAGCCCGGAACAATTATTCTGGACGAACTCGGTATAACTCATTTCTCCCCTTCTCCAGAAGGAAAGCATAAGTATATTATCCTGGACGAAGACAAAAAAGAAGAAGCCATAGCTGCTTTGGTAAAACAGGTAACAAAGCGCCAGCCTTTGAAAATGTAAATGAGACCGGTTAACACTTTTTTGTCGGCCTCTGGGACGTCTTTGAGTTCTTCCATAAGCCATGTCTTTCAAGTGTACCCAGATACCCCCGCAAAAACGGGCAATAATGCAAGACCCCCCGGCTTTTTTGCTGGAGGGTCTGTCATTTTTGGCTGAAAATGCAAGGGCGGCCACTAAAAGCCGGCCGGCCTTATTCAGCTATCCTCGTCCAAGTCACCGTCTCGCCTATGCCCAGCACGGTGGCGTGGAGCTTAAGGGACTTGGCGCCTTCGAAGTGGCAGTCCACGTTAACCTTGATACCGCGCTGCGGGTCGTAGATCTTGGCTCCGTCCCAGCGTTTCTTTTCGGCGTTGTACTTGAGGCCCTTGATTAGGACGATGCGGTCCGACGGGGTGTTACGCAGACTCTTGTCGGGATTCTTGGTGTCGTAAGAAATGCTTCCGTCCTTGTTGTAAGGATTGGCCAGCCAGTAGATCTGGGCGGTGTAGGTGCCGTCGGCTGCCTTGAAGAAGTTGACCTTGTAGCCATCTTCGCCCTGCACTGAGGAGTACTTGCCGATGATGTTGTCCGCCTTGTCGTTCTGGGCGGCGAGGCTGAAGCAGGCGAAGAGCACTGCGGCAGCGATGGAGAGGATCTTTTTCATTTATCTGAGTATTTTGATAAGTCTGTCGGGATAATTGGAGATGATGGCATCGGATCCGCATTTCGCGCAGCGGAGGATCTCGTCGGGATCGTCCACCGTCCACGGCACCACCTTGATGCCGCGCTCATGGCACCAGGCCACGTTTTCCGGGGTGACGACGGAGTAGTTCGGCGACCACCACTGGGGCTTGAAGCTCAGGCCCGCCATGATTTCTTCGATATCCGGCTCTTCCTCCGTAAGGTAAGAAAGGATGACCTCGGGCCACTTTTCGTGGATGTATTCCATGCTTCGGGAATCGAAGGTCTGAACTATGAGTCTGTCTCCCAGGTTCTTGGAGAGCAGCAGGGGGATACAGACGTCGCAGAACTCCCTATATTCGGGCCAGAGGGTGCCTTCGCCCTCGCCCGGCCATGATTTGATTTCGATGTTGTAGTTCAGAGGCTTGCGGCCCTTTTCGGCGGCATAGGCCTCGGTCGCGTCGATGAGATCGCCCGCCAGAGGCTTCACTTCCGCCAGCTTTTTCTGCTCAGGCCAGCGCTCTACCGGACGAAGGCCGACATCGTACTTGACGATGCTGTCGTACGGCATGGTATAGAGGTACTCCTTGGGATCGTCAGCCTGGATGAGCGAGCCGTCGGGCCGGGTGGAATAGCGGGGATGGAAGTACGGGTCGTGGGAGACGACCACCTGCTTGTCCGCGGAGAGATGCAGATCGAATTCGAGGGTGTTCACGCCAAGGTCGATGGCGTTCAGCATGGCGCTGACGGTGTTTTCGGGCATGAGTCCGGCGCCGCCGCGGTGGGCCTGAAGGTCGATGTTACGATAGGGGGAGCATGCCGCAGCACAAAGGGCAAGGCACGCGGAAATGGCTATTAGTGTGCGTTTCATGCTGTAAAGATAGTGAATATCTAGATTCGCAGGGTATGCGAAGCGGTGGAGAGTCTGTATTTGATGGTGGTTCTACCCTTGTAATAGAAAAGCACCAGGGTAGTGCCGTCCGTCTCGAAATAAATGGTGTTCAGCCTTTTGCTGCGGTTAACGGGTTCGCACCAGGCGAGGCTGTACTCGCCGTCTGTCCGTGAGCGGACACAGATGACGGTGTAGCCCCTGATGTCGAACAGAGCGGCATTGCAGTTCTTGCCTTTCTCTTTGCTTTGCCTGTTATAGGCCTGAACGATTGATGATTCCGGGTCGAGCCGGCCGAAGCTGATCCGTGCCGATTTGCTGCCTGCGCCGGGATTCTTTTCCAGCCACCAGCGGATGGCGGCATCCGTGAGGTAATCGGCTTTGCTGATGGGGATGAGGGACGGGTTGTCTTTAAGGCGCCCGACCAGCCAGGCGGTTTCCGCCGTGAGCTGCAAGCCTTCCATCATTTCCGGACTCTGACCTTCTATGTGTTGCTGGTCTTTGCCGACCGGGTTTCCGTAGAACATCGCCTGATGAAGGATGTCCTCTTCGGGTAGATACAGTACTTCCACATATTCGTCGGCGCCGTTATAGTATGCGAAATGCAGATAGTTGCGCCTCGGACCAAGCGGACTGACCACCTCCAGCGGAAGGGCCAGTCTGAATGGTTTCTGGGGATCCTGCAATGTGTAGACAGGGATGGTCTTTGCGGTTTCCGGGGCCCCGTTCGGGGAGAGAATGCGGAGGGTGAGTTCCGTGGGGGCGACGGCTCCCTTGAGGACGGTCAGGGCAAGGATATGTTCGGTACCGTCTTTCTTCCAGCCTACGGCATCCAGACATTCACCCGCCTTCTGAAGGGCTTCATCTTTGGTGATTTGGCTCACGTTCTTCTTTTGGAATTCTGCTGTTTGCAGAGAATCTTTCAGATGTCGGATTTCCGGGGCGTATACCGATTCCGGGAACTTTTTCAGGAACTTGTCCGCCGCTTTTACCGAAGGTTTGGCGAAAGTTTTCGTGTAAAGGGAGGTTTCGGCTTTGCTTTGGGTCGCGGCACTGGTTTGGGCTGCAGCTGGCAGAGGTTTCAGGATCGAAAGAGCCAGTATTGCTGCCGCGAGTATCTTTATAAAACGCATATTATTACAAAGATAGCAAAGATTTCACTCTCTATTTTTTATATTTGCAAAAAAAGAGCCTATGAAAAAATACATCCTCACCATCGCGGCGGCAGCCCTGGCGCTCATCGCCTGCAAACCGGACAACGGAGACGGCACGGCAGTAGCCGGAGAAATCGATTATATCGAGCATCAGTTTATGGCCGGAACCGGGGCCGAAGCATTCGTGCATCACAACTATGTCCTGAATTTCACCAGCGACGCCTCAGGGCGCGTAACCGGTATCTCCGAAGCCCATTACATAGCATTCAACCCGGGGGAGAAGGCAGAGCCCCACAGCACCGCCTCCCTCACGATCAGTTACAACGGAAAGTCCGGCACCATCTCCCGTCATTCCGAAGGATCGGACTACGAGGACAGTTTCGTTCTGAACGACGACGGCACCATAAAGGAATTCAGCCAGAAGAAGGAATACACGAGCACCTACACATACAACAATGGATACCTTACCAAGATCAAGGGTCACGACGACTATTCCGGCATGGATATCAGCTGGAGCAACGGAGACCTGGTGAAGGCCGGAAGCTCCGAGATACAGTATTCCTCCGATCCTAATCCTTTCGCCGGCACCGTTGATTTCACCGTCAACGCCCTGAACGTATGGTATCCGTCACCTCTGTACTTCTACGCCGCGGGGCTTTTCGGCAAACACTCCGCCCATCTGGTAAAATCCACAGGCAGCGGGGATTCCGCAGTAAAGTACGAGTATTTCAAAGACGGCAAGGGCCGTATCGAGAAAATCACCCTTTCCCAAACCAACAGAGGCGTAACAACTGTAGCGGAACAATATCTCATTCACTACAAATAGATAATCTTCCTGCGCTCCCACCGAGATTCCGCTGCGCGGCATAAAGCCGCTTGCGCTATCTCTGTCCTCCCGGAGGGGACGTTGCAACCAATTACAGCTTTGGCAGCTCTGCTGCCGTTAGTCTGTTTGGTTTTTGTCCGCTCGAAAGCAAGCTTTCAGACGGACAAAAACCAAAACAGCCCAGCACAATCGTGCTGAGCTGTAATTGGTTGCGGTGGGGACGAGATTCGAACTCGTGGTACCCTTACGAGTACGGCAGTTTAGCAAACTGCTGGTTTCAGCCACTCACCCACCCCACCGGGGATTGTGCAACTGATTCACGTGCAAATCGGACTGCAAAGATACAGTTATTTTCGAAAAAAGAGCAATTTTTTTATCTTTGTGGACCTTTAAAGACAATTAATCATCTAAAAATTACTGATATGAAAAAGATTCTCATGATTTGTGCCGCCGGACTCGCTGTCCTGGCCGCCGTGTCCTGTTGTAAGAACGCCAATAAGGTAACCGCCATCGTGGCAGGTCCCGAGCAGGATGTTATCGCCCTCCAGATTGCTTACGAGGCTCCCGTATGCCCCGAAAGCGTGTGCCCAGAAGCCTTTGAGGTGTGCGGCCGCGAGGTTGTTTGCGCCAAGGCTTGCCCCAAAAGCGGAGCCGTTACCCTGATTCTGAAGGGTAACTGCCCGAAGGCTGAATGTGCAGAGAAGGCCGAATGCGGCGAAAAGCCGGAGTGCGAAAAGGCTTGCGATAAGCCCTGCGAGAAGAAGTGCGAAGAGCCCAAGCCCTGCTGCAAAGAAGAGAAGGCCTGCTGCGAGGAAGACTGCTGCGCCGAGCCCAAGCCCTGCAAGGAAGAAGGCGCTGAGTGCTGCGACAAGCCCGAGTGCTGCAAGAAGGGTGACAAGCCCTGCTGCAAGGAAGGCAAGCCTGAGTGCGAAAAGAAGGCAGAATGCGGTGATAAGCCCGAGTGCAAGAAAGAGTGCAAGGAGATTGCTGTTCCGAAGATCTGCGTGAAGCAGGTGGCCGACATCAAGGATGTGGAAGGCAATGTGATCCCGGCATGGAAGAAGGCAGTCAAGGCCAGCGAGGTCAAGCCCTTCTGCGCCAAGAAGGCAAAATGCGGTGAAAAGCCGGAGTGCAGTGAAAAGCCGGAGTGCGAAAAGGCTTGCGAGAAGGAGTGCGAATAAGCGCGAAAGCCTTTAGTTTCAAACATTTTACCGGAGACGTCCCGCACAACGGGGCGTCTCTGTTGTTTACCATGAGGCCACAAAGGCGGCCGTAAACGGACCATTTTCAGAAAAAGTAGTATATTTGCGGACTACTAAAACCTGAAAAAATGAACGCTACATTAGATGCGCGTTGCGGTCAGTACACTCTGCCGCAGGAAGTTAAGGCCATGGGAATCTATCCCTACTACAGGCCTATCGAATCGGGGCAGGACCCGGTCGTCGACATGGACGGCAAGCGTGTCCTGATGTTCGGAAGCAACTCCTATCTTGGACTTTCCGACGACCCGAGGCTTAAGGAAGCCGCAATCAAAGCTATCAAGAAATACGGTACAAGCTGTTCCGGATCACGTTTCCTGAACGGCACGCTGGATATTCATCTCGAACTCGAAGAAAAACTTGCGAAATTCGTCGGAAAAGACGAAGCCGTGACCTACAGCACCGGTTTCCAGACCAACCTGGGAGTGGTGAGCAGCCTCAGCTTCCGCGACGGATTCGTCTTCCTGGATGCTCTGGATCACGCCTGCATCATCGACGGCGCACGTCTGGGCCTGGGCAAGACCTTCAAATTCCCGCACAACGACATGCGCGGCCTCGAGAAGAAACTTCGCATCGCCCCGAAGAACGCTCCCAAGCTCATCGCGGTAGACGGCATCTACTCGATGGAAGGCGACATCGCCCCGCTACCCGAAATCGTGGCCCTGGCGGAAAAGTACAACGCCTACATACTGGTGGACGACGCTCACGGACTTGGAGTCATCGGCCGTGACGGACGCGGAACCTCCGACCACTTCGGCCTCACCGACAAGGTAGACCTCATCATGGGTACCTTCAGCAAGAGCTTCGGCTCGCTGGGCGGATTCATCGCCGCCGACAAGACCGTGATGAACTTCCTTAAGCACAACTCCCGCAGCCTTATCTTCAGCGCCAGTATGCCGCCGGCAAACGTGGCCGCCGTTTCAAAGGCTCTCGATATCATGCAGAGCGAGCCCGAGCGCGTTACACATCTCTGGGACCTCACTCATCACGCTCACGACGAGTTCCGCCGCCGCGGTTTCGACATCGGCCACACCCAGTCGCCGATCATCCCGCTCTTCGTTCGCGACACCGTCAAGGCTCTCACCGCTGTGAAGCTGGCTCTGGAAGAGGGAGTGTTCATCACCCCGGTCATTCCGCCGGCAGTGCCGCAGGACAGCGTAATCATCCGCTTCGCCCTCATGGCCACTCACACCATGGAGCAGCTGGACGAAGGTATCGATAAGGTGGAGAAAATCTTCCGAAAACTCGAGATCATCAAATAAAAAAAGCTTCCGGAATGGAAGCTTTTTTTACTTAAACCACTCGGTGATATGGTTCTTGGCCCAGAGATAGTAGAGCGCGAGGCCCAGCCAGCTGAGACCGAGGACAACAACACAGCAAATGATTTTACCCACTAGGCTGATGGGCTTCTTAATGATGTCGATTACTGCCAATACGGCCAGCACCAAACCGACGAGATAAATTATTTTTCCCATAATACAAATATGAGAAAAAATCCCGAACATGCCAAATCGGACGGCCTTACGGATTTTTTCTTAAATTTGTAATCTTATGGCAAAGGCCCCGGAAGATACCCCGATGCTCAAGCAGTACTTCGCTACGAAGGCACTGCACCCCGAAGCCATCCTGCTCTACAGGGTGGGGGATTTCTTTGAGGCCTATTCCGACGACGCCGTACTGGTGAGTAAGCTGCTCGGCCTGGTGCTCACGCACCGCTCAAACGGCGAAAAGGGCTCCACCGAAATGGCAGGAGTTCCGCATCACGCGCTGCAGCAGTATCTTCCCAAACTGGTGCGGGCGGGCTACAAGGTGGCAGTCTGCGATCAGCTGGAAGACCCGAAGCTCGCTAAGGGCAAACTGGTGAAACGCGGCATCACGGAAATCCTCACCCCCGGCGTGGCCTTCTCCGAAGGCATGCTGGAGCAGAAGGAGCACAACTTCCTATGCGGTCTCGAATTCGACTCGCACGGAGCCGTGGGCGCGGCCTTCCTGGACGTCTCCACAGGCACTTTTCAGGTGGCGCAGGGCAGCCTCGAATACATCAAAACGCTCATCGGCACCTTCGCTCCCAAGGAACTCGTGGTGCGCCGCGACCTTCACCGCAGCTGCGCGGAGCAGTTCCCCGGCATCTACATCAGCCCCATCGAAGAATGGGCGTTCGTGCAGGATGCCGCGGAAGAACGTCTGAAAAAGCAGCTCGGCACCAGCGGCCTCAAGGGCTTCGGCATCGAAGCGTACCCACTCGCCATATGCGCGGCAGGAGCGCTTCTGGTCTACCTTGAGCAGACGGAACACGCGGGCCTGGGCAACATCTGCAGCATCTCCCGAATCGAAGAGGGGAAGTTTGTCTGGATGGACCGCTTCACCGTCCGCAATCTGGAGATATTCCAGAGTAGCTCCGGCCGCGACGGGGTGGCTCTGGTAGATGTGCTCGACCGCTGCAGCTCCCCAATGGGCTCCCGCCTGCTCCGCAGCTGGCTTGCAATGCCCATACTCGACCGTGCCGCCCTGAACGACCGCTACGACATCGTCGGCCATTTCACGAAGAACGAAGAGACCCTCTCGGCCTTGCGCAGCCTTCTGGAAGACGTGGGCGACCTCGAGAGGATAATCTCCCGCGCAGCGACCGGCAAGATACTGCCCCGGGAAATGCTGCAGCTGCGCCGGTCGCTGGAGCAGATGGAGCCGATTCGGGAGCTGTGCCTCGAGGACGCCGAAGCTCCGGCTGCACTCGTCAAGCTGCTGAAGGGAATGAAGGACTGCGGGCGTCTGCTCGGAAAGATATCAGCCACCCTTTCGGAGAATCCGGCCGTGCAGATCGGCAAGGGCGAAGTCATCGCCCGCGGCGTGAGCAAGGAACTCGACTCGCTGCGCGACATCTCCACCGGCGGCAAGGACTACCTGCTGGAACTGCAGAACCGCGAGGCGGAACGCACCGGCATCGGCAGCCTCAAGATTGGCTACAACAGCGTGTTCGGCTACTACTTCGAGGTTCGCAATTCCGCGCGCGACCAGGTGCCACCCGAATGGCATCGCAAGCAGACCCTCGTGAACGCCGAGCGCTACATCACAGAAGAGCTGAAGGCCTACGAAGAGAAGATCCTCGGAGCAGAAGACGCCATCCTGGCCCTCGAGAGCCAGCTCTACGCCGGTCTGGTGACGGAGGTGCAGAAGGGCATACGCGACATTCAGGCCAACTGCCGCGTGCTCTCTCAGCTCGACGTGCTGCAGAGCTTCGCGCGTCAGGCCATCGACCGGAATTACTGCCGGCCCGTGGTGGACGGCGGCACCGTGCTGGACCTCAAGGGAGCGCGGCATGCCGTCATCGAAACGCTCATGCCTCCCGGCGAGGAATACGTGCCGAACGACATCCACATGGACTCGTCGGCCACGCAGATAATGATACTCACCGGTCCGAACATGTCGGGCAAGTCGGCCCTGCTGCGGCAGACGGCCCTCATCGTGCTCATGGCGCAGGCCGGCTCATTCGTCCCGGCCATGGAGGCGCATTTTGGCTACTTCGACAAGATCTTCACCCGCGTGGGCGCGACCGACAACATCTCCCGCGGCGAATCCACCTTCATGGTGGAGATGCTCGAAACGGCAATGATAATGCACAACCTTTCGGCGCGTTCGCTGGTGCTGCTCGACGAGATCGGCCGCGGCACCTCCACCTACGACGGCATGTCCATCGCGAGCGCGCTGGTGGAATACATCCACAAGTTCGGCAAGGGGGCCAAGACCCTCTTCGCCACCCATTATCACGAACTCAACGACCTGGAGGAGCGCTTCCCCAGGGTTCACAACTACCACATAGCCGTGAAGGAAGTGGGGCGCGACGTGCTGTTCCTGCGCAAGCTGGAGCCGGGCGGAGTGTCGCACAGTTTCGGTATCCACGTGGCCCGAATGGCAGGTATGCCGCGGGAAATCGTGGACACGGCGGAGGCCACGCTGAAGGCCCTTGAACGCCGGGAGAAGAACGCCATGGCAGTGGAGAAATCCGGCGAACTGCACGACGACGGCTCCCTGCAGCTGAGCCTTTTCCAGCTGGACGACCCAACCCTCTCCAGCCTGCGTGCTTCGCTTGAAGCCGCCGACCTCAACAACATGACCCCGATGCAGGCCTTCGACCTGCTTCGGAAGATGAAGGAAGAAATAGGATTGCAATGACACTGAAACGCTACTTTTTGCTTTTGATGGCCGCTCTCGCGGTCTTCGCCTGTACGCCGGGAGCATCTCTGGATACGGATGACGAAGGCTGGCAGGAACAGACGGATCCGAACGAGGGAACAGAAGAACCCGACGGCCCGAGCCATCCCGACGACCCGCAGGAGCAGGATGACCACGGGCACGGCCAGGGCGGGCAGCAGACCCTCCCGCAGCCGGGTTGGTTCGAACTGCCGAAGATGGACATTGCCAAGGAGGGCAAATACATGATTAATTCCAGCGACAACAGCCAATATTACGCATGGCATATCTGTCCGGATGTTAAAGGCCCGGGGGGCAATAATGCTCGCAACTACACGGTTTGTTTCAGCGCTGATTATCATTGTCCCCTGTGGATAGCTGCCCCGCTGCATCCAATGTATCAGGCTTCCGGACGTCACGAAGCCTATGGGCCGGACCCCGATATCCCGGATGATTGCCAGTGGAGTAGTTCGTCAAACGCTTCCGGTTACAACAAAGGGCATATGCTTGGATCCGGAGACCGCAACATTACGGAAAAAACCAACAATCAAGTCTTTTACTACAGCAATATTGCGCCCCAGTTGAATTATAACAAGGAAGAAGGAGGCGGATTCAATACTGGAGGTGGCGGATGGAACACACTTGAAGATTGGATTGACAAGAACTGGGTGAAAAGCCAAACAGATACCTTGTATGCTGTGATAGGATGCTATTTCAAACCCTTCGGGGACGTATATCACAGCGGCACAATGGTCAATACAGAACTTCTCTCCGGATGGGGACGTTCAGACGTGGCTAAACCCACGATGTTCTACTATGTCCTGCTGAGACCTAAAAAGGCATATAGCGGCAAGTCGGTAAAAGATTGTAAAGCCAGTGAACTACAGTGTGCCGTATTTGCCCGCGCTCACGTGCGCAATCTTCACGGCCAAAAAGTAACGTCCACAGAAATGATGTCCGTTTCCGACTTGGAGGCACTCACCGGCGTGACTTACTTCGCGAACGTTCCCCAGGCGCCGAAAGATACTTTCACTGCCTCCGACTGGGGACTCTAAAGCGCAGCTCCACTCATGAAGAAGGTACTGATAATCACCTACTACTGGCCGCCGACCGGAGGGTCGGGGGTACAGCGCTGGGTGAAGTTCGCAAAGTACCTTCCGTCGCAGGGCTGGCAGCCTGTTATCTACACTCCGGAAAACCCCGAACAGCTGGTTCGCGACGAGTCTCTGGAAGCCGAACTGCCTGCCGGAATTGAAGTTATAAAAACCAGGATATCAGAGCCTTACGGGGTTTATCATAAGCTGGTTGGCAAGCGCGGCGAGGGAAAGGGAGCGGGGCTCAACCCCATCAACTCCCAACGCAAGAGTTGGAAGCAGCGCCTGATGCTCTGGATACGAAGTAACTTTTTTGTTCCGGATCCGCGGCGCTCCTGGGTAAAGCCATCGGTCAAGTACCTGAAAGACTGGCTTCGCGAGCACCCCGTTAACATTATTGTTACAACCGGTCCTCCGCATAGCATGCACCTCATAGGACTCCGTCTTCATCGTGCCACCGGCATACCCTGGGTGGCGGATTTCCGGGATCCGTGGACAAAGATGTTCTATTTCAAGGACCTGCCTATGCTGCCGTGTGTGCGCCGCCGTCAGTTCAAGCTGGAGCGCGAGGTTCTGGACGGAGCAAGCGCCGTGGTTTCGGTGAGCCCGCCTGTCCGGGATGATTTCGCCGCCGCCACAGCCACCCCGGTGCATCTGATTACCAACGGATTCGACGCCTCCGACTTCGCTAGTCCGGCCCCTCAGAGGCAGGACGGCGAGTTCCGCATAGTGCATACCGGTCTTTTCGCCTCTGACGGCAACCCCCTGAAGCTCTGGGACGCGCTGGCATCGGCCTGCAAGGAAGACGCCGGCTTCGCTTCGAAACTGCGGGTGCGTCTTGCCGGAAAGGTGGATCCTGAGATCGTGGAAGCCCTGCAGGAACGCGGGCTCTCGAAGAACCTTGTTCTGCTGGGATACCTTTCGCACAAGGATTCGGTAGCCGAACTTCGGAGCGCCGACCTGGTGCTGCTGCCGCTGCGGCAATCGCCCGAATACCGGAAAGTGCTACCCGGAAAGATCTTCGAATGCATCGCCTCCGGCCGGCCGGTGCTCGGAATCGGCCCGGAAGACAGCGCCGCGGCGCAGCTTCTGCGGGAGACCGGTGCCGGAACGATGGTGGATTGGGATAAGGTGCCGCCGTTGGAGGTTGAAGCAAAATCGGGCGAAAAAACGACCGACTTTTCGAGGCAAGCCCTCGCTGGGAAGATGGTGGAACTGTTCGATAGCCTGATATCTGAGTAGTATGAACTGGAAAAAGATAATAGTTTACGTGGCCATAGTGCTGGGGTTCCTGGTGCTGTCGTACGCCTTCGTGCCGCAGGTGCTTACGGGAAAGATTGTGAACCAGAGCGACATCAGCGGCTGGATGGGAATGTCGCAGGAGGCGCGCACTTGGAACGCCGCCCATCCCGACGATCCGGCCCTCTGGAGCGACTCGATGTTCGGCGGCATGCCAACCGTGTCGTACAGCTCCCCCACGAAGGGCGATCTCACACAGAAACTGTATAACCTGTTGCTAACCGGCAAGCGTCCTGCCACCTATATCTTTATCTCTCTGCTCGGAGCGTTCCTGTTGCTGCTGGCCTTCGGGGTACACCCGCTGATAGCGGTAGGCGGCGCCATCGCCATAGCCTTCTGCTCGTACAATTTCCAGATTATCCAGGTAGGCCACAACACCAAGATGCAGGCCATCGCGTTCATGCCCTGGGCGCTGGCTGCGGTGGTGTATGCCTATCGTTCGCGCAAATGGCCCGCAGCCCTGCTGGGAGCGGCCCTCTTTGCCCTGGCGGTGAGCTTCCAGGTGAAGGCAAACCACCCGCAGATATCCTACTATCTGGCTCTTATCATTGTGGCTTACGCTCTGGGAACTCTCATCGACCTGCTGGTTCGCCGACAGAAAGTGGGCAGGTTTTTCCTGGTTTCTGCGCTGCTGGTAGCCTTCGGACTCGTGGGCATAGGCACGAATGCCACCAAACTCATCCCCACCTGGGACTACACCCAATATTCCATGAGGGGCGGTACCTCAGCAAAGGCGGAAGAGGCTTCCGAAGAGGGAGCGGACGCCGGCAAGTCTTCCCGCAGCAAGGACCGCAAGGGCCTGGACCTCAGCTACGCCACGGCCTGGAGCTATGGTTGGGAGGAGCTGCCGAACCTGATGATTCCGGACTACAACGGCGGCGCTTCCGCTCCCCTTCCCTCCGACGGCAAAACGGCTAAGGCGCTCAGGAAATACAAACTCACTCCGGCACATCTGGCTTACTACTACGGAGTGAACTCCTATTACGGCCCGCAGCCATTCACCGCAGGGCCCATGTATCTGGGAGCCGTCAGCGTCTTCCTCTTTCTGCTGGGGCTCTTCTTCCTTAAGGGAAAGGAGCGCTGGTGGATTCTGGGAGCCTCCCTGCTGGCGATACTGCTGGCTCTTGGCAACCATTTCATGGCCTTCACCAAACTGGCTGTGGCCGTGTTGCCGCTCTACAATAAGTTCCGCACGGTGTCGATGGCTCTGGTGATCCTTCAGGTCACGGTGCCGCTGCTTGGCTTCCTGGCACTCGACCGCATTGTCCGGGGAGACGTGCCCGAAAAGGACTTCAGGCGCGGCTCGCTCTGGGCTCTGGGGATCACCGGGGGCTTCTGCCTGCTCATGACGCTGTTCCCGGCGCTGTCGGGAGGCTTCCTCAGCCCCGGAGAAGAGCAGCTTCCGAAAGACATCGCCGAAGCCGTTGCGGCCGACCGCGCCGCGATGCTTAGGAGCGACGCTCTGGTGAGCCTGCTTCTCATCGCGGCGTCCTGGGGGCTGCTGTGGTGGAGTGCGGCTGGCGGCCGACAGGTAAAACAAAATTCCACCGTCGGCCGGCGCGTGATTGCCGGAGTTGCGATAGGCGTGCTGGTGCTGGGCAACCTGTTCATCGTGGGCAAGCGCTACCTGAACGCCGAGCACTTCACCACGCCGCGCTTGTTCGAAGGGCAGTTCGCCCAGAGGCCGGTAGACAAGGCGATTCTGGCCGATACGGACCAGTCGTTCCGGGTATTGGACCTCACGGTGAACGTCTGGAACGACTCGCATCCGTCGTACTGGCACAAGAACGTGGGCGGCTATTCGCCCGCTAAACTCCAGCTCTATCAGGAGTATATCGAGAGCACGCTGAACGGCGAGATCGGCCAGTTGCAGGCTGCTCTGAAGGGAGCTTCTACCGTTGCCGAGGCCGAGAAGGCGCTGCCTTATCTGCCCGGACTGGCAGCCCTGAACTGCCGCTACTTCATTGTCGACGGGGGCGCGGCTCCGGTTCGGAACCCGTATGCCCGCGGGGCAGCGTGGTTCGAGGAGGGGGAGGGGCAAATAGAGCTATTGAGCTATTCTCCGAACGAACTGCGCTACCACTATTCTGCCGACGAGTCCGCCAAGGCGGTGTTCAGCGAAGTGTACTACCCGGGCGGATGGACCCTTCGGGTGGAGGATACCGGCGAGCTGCTGCCGATAGCGCTGAGCCACGGCGTTCTGCGAAGCGCGGTGCTGCCGGCCGGCGAGCACTCACTGGTGATGCGCTTCGCTCCGGACAGCTATCGCCAGGGGCAGACGCTATCGCTCGTCTGCTCGATACTAACCCTTCTGCTGGCTGCCGGAGCGGTCGCATTCATGATAATCAAACGCCGGGAAGACTGATGGAAGTTCGCGCTAAAAAATCTCTCGGCCAGCATTTTCTGGTAGATCTCGGAGCAGCGCAGCGTATCGTTGCGGCGCTGGCGGCGGAAGGAGACGTGCTGGAGATAGGCCCCGGAATGGGCGTCCTTACCCGCTATCTTCTCCAAAGGCCGGAACTGAACCTGAAGATGGTGGAGCTGGACGGCGAAAGCGTGCAGTTCCTCCGCAGCCATTTCTCCGGCATGGACGGGCGCCTTCTGCAGGCCGACTACCTGAAACTGGATGTTCACAAGGTGTTCCCAGGGAAGTATTCGGTGATTGGCAACTTCCCTTACAACATCTCTTCGCAGATCTTCTTCAAGATCCTGGACGACCGCGACCGCGTTCCGGAAGTAGTGTGTATGATACAGAAAGAAGTGGCCGAACGCATAGCCGAAGGGCCGGGCAGCAAGACATATGGCATTTTGAGCGTGCTCCTGCAGGCCTGGTACGACATAGAGTATCTCTTCACTGTGGAGCCCGGGGCCTTCGCTCCCCCGCCGAAGGTGCGCAGCGCCGTCATCCGCCTGAAACGGAATGGTCGCACGGAGCTGACCGCCGCGACCGGTGACGTTACAGGCCGACAGGTAGAGGAGGCTTTGTTCCGCAAGGTGGTGAAGACGGCCTTCGGGCAGAGGCGAAAGACCCTGCGCAACGCCCTGCGGCAGATTCTGCCGGCAGATTATGATTTGACGGACCCTGTGCTGCAGCAGCGTGCCGAGCAGCTCGGAGTAGAGGATTTTATCGCCCTTAGCTCACAAATCGCACGATAACCCATAAAAACCATAGTATTATGAAAGCAAGACTTTTCCTCGTTGCAGCTGCGGCATGCCTGGCCGCACTTTTCTCCTGCTCCCCTTCCGACAATGACGGCGACGGCTCCGGCAAGAAGAGCTACGCAAAGATCATCGTGAACGGTGAAACCTGGCCGGAAGCAGAGATTTCTTTCTACAAGGCAACCATCTCCGACGATGAGGTTCCTTTCCGTCTGATTCTCGATGCCGAACAGACCAGAGCGAATACCGGCTATCTCTTCTATTCACCCGAGGACGAAGAAGTCACGATAGACATCATCTACCGGGATTCAGCGAAAGGAGAATATGTAGCTGATCTGAAGATCAAGCAAGGCAATATCACAAAGAAGAGCGATACCGAGTACGCTATCGACATCGACGGTACCGACAGCGAAGGCAACAAGCTTGTAGTAAAGGGAGTTGCGAAGGGCAACTAGATGTGCTCTACCTCGGGGTGGAGTTCAATCCCGTAGGTTTCCCTTATCTTTGAGATAATATCCTGCTCCAGAGCCATGATCTCTTCAGGAGTAGCAGAGCCGCTCTCATTCACGATGACGAGCGGCTGTTTTTCGTAGACTTTGGCGCCGCCGTTCACAGCACCCCTGAAACCGAGGCTGTCGATGAGCCAGGCGGCGGGGACCTTTACAGTGCCGTCGGGAAGGTCGAAATGGGGGACGGAGGGCGCCGGGGAGCCAGCTGCCGCGTGGGACGCAGCAACGGCCTCTATGCGTTCGAAGTGCTCCCGGGAGATGACGGGGTTCTTGAAGAACGAACCGGCGCTTCCCTTTTCCGCCGGATCGGGGAGTTTGGCGCGGCGTATGCCGATGATGGCGTCGCGCACGTCGGCGGGGGTGAGAGCCGTAAGGTCGCGTCCTTCCAGCGCCGCACGCACTCCGCCGTAGTCGAGCTTGGGAGAGTACTTGCGCGTGAGGCGGAAGAGCACGCTGGTAACTATATAACGGCCCTTCGCGTGCTTGAACATGGAGTCGCGATAGCCGTATGCGAGTTCGGGAGTCTTGAAGATGGTTTTGCTCCAGTCGGTGGTGTCCAGACAGACCACGCCAGCGATGATGTCTTTCGCCTCAACGCCGTATGCGCCGATATTCTGCACAGCCGAGGCGCCCACCTCGCCTGGGATGAGCGAGAGGTTCTCCGCGCCCCACAGACCCACCTCACAACAACGGGCCACAAAGTCGTCGAACACCACTCCTGCCCCGACGGTCATGAGCACCTCGTCGAGACCCATGTCCACGAACTTGATGTACTTCACGGCCGAGTGCAGCACCGTGCCAGGGAAGTCTCCGGTAAAAAGCAGGTTGCTGCCCGCGCCTATATGCATGATCGGCTGCGGAAGTTCTTTCCACGGCAGGTTCTGGAGCTCCTCTACCGTTTCATATTCTATATACAACGCACAACGTATCTTCATGCCGAAGGTGTTGTGGCTGGACAAGTCGTAATTCTCAATCCTTTTCATCGAACACAAATATACGAAAAAACGGGGCATCCGGAAAGGACACCCCGTTTAATCTCCATCGAGAACCGATTTACTTCTTCGCTGCCTTCTTCTTGAGGGCGCCGAGGGTGGCGTCGTACATGATAGGAGTACCGATCATGATGGACGCGTAGGTTCCGATGATGACACCAAGGCAGAGGGCCACGGACAGACCGCGGATGCTCTCACCGCCGAAGAACGCGATTGCGACCATCGGGAGGAGGGTGGACACCGAGGTGTTCACGGTACGGGTGAGGGTTGCGTTAAGTGCCGCGTTGGTCATTTCCTTGATATCTCCGTTCGGATGCAGGGTGCGCATCTCACGGATACGGTCGAAGATAACCACGTTATCGTTGATTGCGTAACCGATGATGGTCAGGATTGCTGCAATGAACGTCTGGTCAACATCGAGGTTGAACGGCAGGATTCCGCTGAACAGCGAGAAGAAGCCGATGATGATCACTGCAGTGTGTGCCAGGGAGACCACGCCGCCGAGACCCCATGTCCAACCGCGGAACCTGATGGCGATATAGCCGAAGATTGCGATGAGGGCGAGGATAACGGCGATGATGGCATCGCGACGGATGTCGGATGCAATGCTGGCGCCCACCTTGTCGGACGAAATGATACCGTTCGGGTTGTCCAGGGTGCTGGTGAACTCGGCCTGTGTCATGTCTTCCACAAAGAAGCCGTGCAGGGCCTCATAGAGCATGCTCTCGATTTCGGCGTCGACCGCGGAGTCGTCTTCATTAACCTTGTAGGAGGTGGTGATCTTCATCTGGGAGTCGCCGCCGAACTGCTTCACCTCAACGGAGGCCTTGAGTTCGGGATTCTCGGCAACTGCAGCCTCGAACACGTCGTTCACGCTGGCGCGGACATCTTCGGCGAGGACGCTCTGGTCGAAGCGAACCACGTAGGTACGGCCACCGGTGAAGTCGACACCGTAGGTGAAGCCCTTGAAGGCTATGCTGCCGACGGCGATGAGGATAAGAGCACCGGAGATGATGTAGGAGTACTTGCGTGCTCCGAGGAAGTCGATCTTGGTGTTCTTGAGGAAGTTTGCACTCCATTTGCGCTCGAAGGTGATGTCCTTGCCCTTTGCAAGACGGGCCTCGAAAATGAGCCTCGTGATGAAAATGGCGGTGAGCATCGAGGTGATGATACCGATGATGAGCGTGGTAGCGAAGCCCTTGACCGGACCTGAACCGAAGAAGAACAGGATGAAACCGGTGATGAGGGTAGTGAGCTGACCGTCGATAATGGCGGAGTAGGCGTTCCTGTAGCCGTCGGCCACTGCCTTGCCCAGACCCTTGCCGGCCTTGATCTCTTCCTTGATACGCTCATAGATGATAACGTTCGCGTCCACTGCCATACCCAGGGTGAGCACGAGACCTGCGATACCCGGGAGGGTGAGCACTGCACCGAAGCTGGCGAGGGTTCCGAAGAGGAGCACCACGTTGGTGAGCAGTGCGAGGTCGGCTGCAAGACCTGCGCCCTTGTAGAATATGAGCATGTAGATAAGGACGAGGATGAAGCCGATAATGAACGAAATCATACCGTCCTTGATGGACTTGGCACCCAGCGAAGGACCTACGACCTGCTCCTGAACGATGGTTGCAGGGGCGGGAAGCTTACCGGACTTGAGAACGTTGGTAAGGTCGGTTGCCTCTTCCACGGAGAAGTGTCCGGTGATGGAGGAAGAACCACCGCTGATCTCGGTCTGAACGGTAGGATAGGAGTAGACGGTGCCGTCGAGCACGATGGCGACCTGCTTGCCGATGTTGTCCTTGGTGAGGTGTGCCCAGATGTTGGCGCCTTCGGCGTTCATGGTCATGGAGACACCGGGATAGCCGCCGCGGCCGTCGTCGTAGGAGACGCGGGCGTCGGTGACTGCGGAACCGTCGAGAGGAGCCTGTCCGTCACGGCTGTCGGCCTTGATGGCGACGAGCTCGAAGATGTTGTCGGCCTGCAGATAGTCGGCCGGCTTCACACTCCACATGGGGCGGAACTCTGCCGGGAAGATGTCGCGAACCTGCGGCATGGCAAGATACCTGTTCACAAGGGCGGTGTCGCGGATGGCGGCGTAACCCACGCAAGCAGAGCCGCGGGCCTGGGAAGGCTGCAGCACTGCGAAGAGCGGGTTGGCCTTGCGGTAGGCGGCCATGTCTTCCTCGCCCTCACCCTGAGCAGCCATCTCCTCTGCCACGAGATCCTTCTCTGCGGCGGCGGGAGCGGCTTCCTCATCGGCTGCGACGAGGGTGGCAAGCATCTGGTTGGCTTCGACGAGGTACGGATAGATCTCCGCGTTGTCGAATGTTGTCCAGAACTCGAGGGATGCGGTGCCCTGGAGCAGCTTACGCACACGCTCGGGCTCCTTCACGCCGGGGAGTTCCACCAGGATGCGGCCGGTGTTGCCGAGCCTCTGGATGCTGGGCTGGGTGACACCGAAGCGGTCGATACGGTTGCGGAGAACATTGAAGGAGTTCGCCACTGCGCTCTCGGCCTCTTCCTTGATGACGGCTATGACTTCCTCGTCCGTGCTTTCCGGCTTGATGCGGTCCCTCATTTCGTAGGTACCGAAAACCTGGGAAAGCCTCTGGCCTCCGGAGACTTCCTTCCACGCCTCTGCGAAGAGGGTGATGTAGTCGCTCTGGGAATTCACGCTGCGCTCTTTGGCGAGTGCGAGAGCCTGCTGGAAAGCGGGTTCGGTGTTGTTCCCGGAGAGGGCCTTTACGAGGTCCTGGAGCTGAACCTGCAGCATGACGTTCATACCGCCCTTGAGGTCCAGACCAAGGTTGATTTCCTTACTGCGGACGTCCTTGTAGGTGTAGCCGAAGTAAACCTTCTCGCTCATGAGAGAGTCGGTGAAGGAACGCTCGGCGTCCTTGCGGACAGAATCCAGATAATAAGCCTTGTCCGCCTCGGGAATGCGGGCGAACGCGGCGCTCTGCTCTGTGAGTGCGACCTGATTCTCGGCGGCCTTCTTGGCCCTGCGTCCCTGGAGAGAGGAAACGAGGGTGAAGGAAAGCTGCCACAGGCAGGCCAGAATGAGCAGGATCGCTACAAATCTGATAGCACCTTTGCTTTGCATGATAGTTATTGTTATTAGTTACTTGTCGTAAATAGCTGGCAAAGATAACCAAAATTGTCGGTTTTCAAGCCTAAAATAAAATATATGTGACTAATTTCTTAAATTTGCAGTCCCAATGCTGGCGATTTCGCTCATATTTTCACTCTTTTTCGCGGCCCCTCAGGACAGCGTACAGGTCTTTACCCGCCCCCTCTCAGAGGCGGAGATTCTCCGCATTGAGGCGGAAGACCAGCATGCCGCATATGAGTTTGGAGAGGCGGCCGCATCGTACCACAAGGCCTTCGAGCTCACGGCAGATTCGCTGAAAAGGGTGGAGCTGGATTCGCTGGCCGCGCTTTGCCGGAACGGCTCAGCCATGGCTGAGTTCTGCTACCGTCCTAAGGTGGCTGGCAGGAAACGTTTCCCCATCTCCCAGTTCCTCGGGCATCTGCCCATAAGCGCATCGCAGAGGGCGCATCTTTCTTCCGCTCCGGTCGACACTCTGATGCTCTCCGATTCCAGCCGCTTCGCAGCCCGGTTCCCCATCGAAAGCGACGGTTACATCTATTTCTCTTCCAGAGAGTTACGCGGGATGGGCGGGCTCGATCTCTACCGCTGCAAGAAGCTTTACGGAGGCTTCGTCAGCGCCCCTGAAAACCTCGGTTTCCCCTGGTCTTCCCCGGCCGACGATTTCCTTCTGGTGAACACCTCCGACGGGCAGTTCACGCTCTTCGCATCGAACCGTGGCTGCTCCCCCGACAGCGTGTGTCTTTACGCCCTTGTGCGCGAGGCCGTGCCGGTGTGGGAGAAGGTGGCGGAAGGCGCGCCGCTGAGGGAGCTATGTGAGCTCAAACCGGTCGACAACGCGCCCAAGACGGCCGCTGCAGAGAAGGCTCTCGCATGGTACCGCAAGGCCGCGGCTGATCATTCAGTTGCCAAGGACACACTCTCCCGCGTGACCCGCGAGGTGGACGCCATGCGCCGCCGTTATTCCGAAGTGTCCGGAGCTGAAAAGCAGTTCCTTGGAGCCGAGATCTCCCGCATGGAAATGGCTCTGCCGGCCCTGCGCAAAAAGGAAGCGGCGCTAGCCGAAAGGCTCCGCGCCGCGGAAGGCGAATGTCGCCGTCAGGGGGTTGAACCCGGGGCCGAAGTCCCGGTGTGGGAATTCTAAGCTTTTCTTCCGCTATCAGCAATCAGCGATGCTACGGCAGTGCAGAAGGCTGCGCTGTCGAGCAGTTGCCTGTTGCTGAGATGCAGGCGCCAGCACCACTTGTTGTCCGGATCGGCCGGATCGTTGATGCGTTCTTCCTTCGGATCGGGAGCGCGGAGGCTGCCATCCATAGAGAGCCAGTCCTGGATGGGGAAGATTGCCAGCATGCTGTGGGAATTCAGATGATTCCAGAGGATGTCGCGGCACTCCTGCGGGGTCTTGTCGTCGGAATCCCACATGCGGATGCCGGACATGTCGTGCGAGGAGGTGGCGCATACGCTGAGCTGCGGCCATTCGTGGCCCTTGTCCATTCGGGCCATCTCTAGCGAAAGGATCTTCTGGTTATCCATCACGTCAACCACGCAGTCGGGCACCATGCCCAGGTCTTCGCCGCATGCAAGCATGCCGGTTGAGGAGAGGAGGTGCGGGAGCTTGCGCAGTGCGTTATACTTCCAGAAGGCGTCGTGACGATGATAGAAGAAGTCGGTGTAGAGGGCGTCGAAACGCTCTTTCTGCCAGGGCTCGAGGGTGCTGGTATCCGGGCTGATGAGGGGGTGGAACCAGCCGGGCTTGCGGGGATCTTCGATGAAGAGGCCGATGATCGGCAGGCCCATGGCCACGATTTCGTCGCGGCTGTACGGCAGGGCCGGATTGAAGTGGCCCAGCAGGCCGCCCTTGTATTCCAGCGGAATCTCCCAGATGCGGAAGAAGCCGAGGATATGGTCGATGCGGAAGGCGTCGAAGTACTCGCTCATCTTGCGCAGGCGGCGCTTCCACCAGGCGTAGTCGTCCTTTGCCATCTCGTCCCAGTTGTAAGTGGGGAAGCCCCAGTTCTGGCCGTCCACGCTGAAGAAATCGGGCGGGGCACCGGCGCTGGCGTCGAGATTGTATAACTTCGGGAAGCTGGTGGCGTCCACGCTGTCGCGGCCCACTCCGATGGGAAGGTCCCCCTTGAGATAGACGCCCTTCGAGTGGGCATAGGCCACCGCGTCGGAGAGCTGGTGGTCCAAATGCCACTGCACCCAGCGGAAGAAGTCTTCCGGCTGACCGTCACGCTTGCTGCAGAAGGCCGCGTAGGCGTCGAGCCATGAGGCGTTGCGGACACAGAACTCCTTGAACGCCTTCTTTACCAGATCCTTCTTGCCATGGTCCTTGAAGGCCTCGAGCAGATATTTGTTCTTGAGGGCCGCCACCCTCGGATAATCCACCTTGGGCAAGGCGTTCAGCTCTTTCTGAAGGGCCGCATCGGGGGTGATGCCGACGTCCGGCAGATGCACGTAGATGGGATGGAGGGCGAAGGAGGAGACGGGGTTGTAGGGGTAGCTCTCGGCCCAGCTGCCTTTACGCGTGGTATCGTTGATGGGCAGCAGCTGGATGATGTTCTGCCCGGTGCGGGCTGCCCAGTCGGCGAAGCCCTTGATGTCCACGAACTCCCCTATGCCGAAGTCGTCGTCGCCGCGGAGCGAGAAGACCGGAACGGCGGTGCCTGCGCCGCGGTAGCCCGGACGGTCGAAGATCCCGGCCGAGTGCTTGCGCGGGAAGGGGCAGCCGGAGATGGGGCAGTCGTACCAGGAATCGGTGATTTCAAGCGGTCCCCTGCCGGTGAGCTTGACGTCGGTCCTGTGATGGTGGTCCCATTCGGTGCGGGCGATGAGGTCGCCCTGATAGAGCACGTAGGTGTAGTCTGCCAGCACTTCTTCGGGGCAGTTGCGGATGCTTGCGCTCCAGATGTTGCCTGCTCCCCAGGCCATGGGGTACACCTTGTCGTGGGAGACAAGGCAAAGCCTCTCACCCCATCGGGTGATATATTCGACGGAGAATTTTACTGTCATCGGTATTCTGTTTTAGTGTTATCGGTTCCGGGAGTTACTCCGGCTTACGGAGGTCCAGCTGCAGTTCGTCGAGCTGCTTCTGGTCGATGATGCCGGGAGCCCCGAGCATGATATCCTTGCCCTGGTTGTTCTTCGGGAAGGCGATGTAGTCGCGGATGGAGTCGCTGCCGCCGAAGAGGGCGCACACGCGGTCCAGGCCGAAGGCCAGACCTCCGTGGGGAGGAGCCCCGTAGCGGAAGGCATTGATGAGGAAGCCGAACTTGCGCTCTGCCTCTTCCTTGCCGATTCCGATGATCTGGAACATGCGCTCCTGGTCCTTGGGATTGTGGATACGTATGCTGCCGCCGCCGAGCTCGGTGCCGTTGAGCACGAAGTCGTAGGCGTTGGCGCAGACCTTGAGGATATCTTCCGGCTTGTCGGAGTAGTAGTACTGCAGATGCTCGGGCTTGGGAGCCGTGAACGGGTGATGCAGGGCGTCCCACTTGTTCTCCTCGTCGTTCCACTCGAAGAGCGGGAAGTCGGTGAGCCAGAGGGGTGCGAAGACGTCGGGCTTGCGGAGACCGAGACGGTTTCCGAGCTCTATGCGGAGCTGGCCCAGACGGGTCTGGGTCTTGCGCTTGTCGCCGCAGAGGATGAGCAGAAGGTCGCCGGTTTTGGCTTCTGCGGCCCCAGCTATCTTGAGAAGGTCTTCAGGGGAGAAGAACTTGTCGACCGAGCTCTTCACGGAGCCGTCTTCGTTCAGGCGAACCGTGACCATGCCGGCGGCACCCACCTGCGGACGCTTCACCCATTCGGTGAGTTCGTCGGTCTGCTTGCGCGACCAGCCGGCCGCTCCGGGAACGGCTATTGCGCCCACGTATTTAGAGCCGTCGAACACGCTGAATCCGTGGCCCTGAGCCTGCCCGGTGACCTCGTGCAGGAGCATGCCGTAGCGGATGTCGGGTTTGTCGGAACCATATTTGTCCATGCCGTCGAACCAGCTCATGCGCGGAATCGGGTTGGGGATGTCCACGCCCAGCACGGTTTTGAAGAGGTGGCGCATCATGCCTTCGAACATGTTCAGCACGTCTTCCTGCTCCACGAAGGACATCTCGCAGTCGATCTGGGTGAATTCCGGCTGACGGTCGGCGCGGAGGTCTTCGTCGCGGAAGCACTTCACGATCTGGAAGTAGCGGTCCATGCCGGCGACCATCAGGCTCTGCTTGAGCGTCTGGGGGCTCTGCGGGAGGGCGTAGAAGGTGCCGGGGTTCATGCGGGATGGGACGACGAAGTCGCGCGCGCCTTCAGGCGTGGAGTTGATAAGGAAGGGGGTCTCGATTTCGAGGAAGCCCTTGCTGTCGAGGTATTCGCGAGTCTCGTGACAGATTCGATGACGCAGCTGGAGGGCCTTCTGGAGGGGGTTCCTGCGAAGGTCGAGGTAGCGGTACTTGGCACGGAGATCTTCGCCGCCGTCGGAGTTATCCTCGATGGTGAAGGGAGGAGTGAGGCTGGCGTTGAGAACTTTGATGGTGTCCAGCTTTATCTCTATATCGCCGGTGGGCATCTTGGGGTTCTTGCTGGCGCGCTCCACCACGGTGCCGACCGCCTGAATCACGAACTCGCGTCCGAGGCCGTTTGCCGCGTCTACGAGCTCTGCCGGAGCATCTGCCTCCACCACCAGCTGGGTGATACCGTAGCGGTCACGGAGGTCGATGAAGGTCATACCCCCCAGCTTGCGGGAGCGCTGCACCCAACCTGCCAATGTAACTTTCTTTCCTGCGTCTGAAATGCGGAGTTCCCCGCAAGTATGGTCACGATACATATTCTAGATTTTTTGCGACTACAAATTTAACAAAAAATCACATCAACTGTTTTAGCATTGGAATGATCTCTTTCTGATCTCCAACAATGGCGTTTCGCTCAAAACCACATTTGAGGTAAAACCCTTCTGCTGAATATCGCTTATTGTAATAGGCATCGACGGTCAAAAAGGGGAACATGTTTTGTCGCGCATGTTTTTCAATAGTATTAAGTATTATTCTTCCTATTCCCTTATTACGATAGTCTTTACGCACCGCTATGAAGTCTATTTCGATGGAAGGAATCTCATCATCATAGACGATTATGGAAGAATTACTATAAACAACGACAGCTACTGCTTCGTTCTGATAATAGATGATGTACATCTTGCAGCTTTGCTCCGCAATAAACGAAGCCAATCCTCCTTCCTTTTTGTGGATAAGGATATCTATTCCGCGTTCTCCGCAGAAAAAAGAAGAGAGGGCGCCGACATCGGACGCCCTCTCGAAATATAGCAAGTTGTCTGTCATTTCCAGACAACGCTGAATTTCTCAGGCATCTTTACGGCGTCACCAGTGTTTTTTCTGGTTTTGTCAAGGGTGAGTTTTTTTGAGACTTTTGCAGCTTGCTCGCCCTTGCACTCCTGTTTTGTTCTTTTATACCCAATCATATTGAGTTCTCCTTTTGCGCAAAAGTAGGAATAGTTTTCTTGAAAAGCAAGGCCAAATCTAATTCTTGAAGTCGCAATTTGCGACATCAAGTCCATAACCCTCAGATAAACAGTTCAAGGTCTTGAAAGAAAAGGAATTGCGTGATTTGCGGTGCAAAATTTCCTCCACAAACGTATCGTTGATGTTCCACAATCACACCAAGATCTTTTCGAAGGTTACAATCTGACTATTAATGTGTTACACGATTTGCGGTCAAAATTTTTGACCGCAAATGTAGTGCTTATGAACCGCAAATTAAGGCCTGCTACTCCGCTGCCACGGGACGGACGTTGTAGCCTTCGTAGCGGTAAGCTGCGTTGCCCACAGTGCAGTCGCGAACCTGT
Organism: Bacteroidales bacterium; assembly: GCA_017412645.1. Classification (GTDB taxonomy): domain Bacteria; phylum Bacteroidota; class Bacteroidia; order Bacteroidales; family UBA932; genus Cryptobacteroides. The sequence continues at coordinate 64,056 of JAFPWX010000017.1, forward strand.
TTCTGCAAGACAAGAGACCCAGCCTGCTGGGCACTGTTGACATTGACCGATGCTGTCCAATACTGTCCGTAGACGCCTGTCTTCACAGCTCCTGAGCCGGTGCCGCTACGATATCCTCCGGCAGGGAAGAACAGGACGGCGTTGCTGTAGCCTTCGATCTTGCTGGTCATAACTATGCCGTAAACCCCCTTGTAGCGGGTCCACTTCATATCCACAGAATTGTAAAGGGCCAGCATTTCCTGATAAGTGGGCATGCGCCATGATGATCCGAGATTCTGGGTAGCGGCATCGTCTACACTCTCCAGGTCCACCTTGCCGTCCGAAAAGCCGGAGGGATAGCCTTCCTTCGGATTGCTGACATATTTTGTCATCGTGTTGTAACTCCGCCGGAATTTGTAAGTCTCCCAGGAGTACTCGTCCTTCGTGTTGGTTTCTCCCCATGCATAATAGTTGCCGTAGTCCTCCGCTTTGCTCGCTCCCACGTTCCAGCCGCGCCACTTGGGACCGAAGCCCATGTCTACCGTTTCGGGTATTGCCGGCAGATCGGCGGTGGTGAAGCTCTGAACCTCTCCAAAAACAAACTCGCCAGTCACACTCAGTCTGACCGCCGAGACATAACAGTAGCGGGTATTCACCGCCAGATTTGAAACCTTGGCGGTAAAGGTCTTGGACAACGCCTGATTGTCCGGGATTTCTATTTTTGTCTCGGTTGACTTAAAGCCGTTCTCCTTGATTTCATCAGCAGTGGGATTGCCGTCGGATTCCATGTAGTAGAATATAGCGTCGGCGTATTGGAAAGTAAACCCACTCACATTCAGTTTACCACTCAGGGTGACGGTGGAGAAGGCGACGTCGGCCGTGGCAACATCGGAGAATGCTATTTGCTTCGCTGCGTTTACAGTAACGTTGCACACCACGCCAATGCCACCTGCCTGGACATCAATCTTGGTTTCTCCGGCGGCAACACCGGTAACCACTCCCGCCTCATTCACGGTTGCAATTGCAGTATTTCTGCTGGAGTAGTAAACGGGGTTGTCTGCCCGGGCCTCTTCCGGCATAACAGTGGCAACGATCGTGATCTGCTCGCCCTCCGTAACCTCCATCCTGTTGGATTCGAGCACTATGCTTTCCACCGGAACAATCGGCTTCGGGACCGAGATATAGCAAACGTCGGAAGCCTGTCCCGAGCGCGCCTCAACCTCGGCATTACCGGGCTTCAGAGCGGTTACAAGGCCGTTTGCATCGACCGAAACTACTCCTTCCTCCGAAGAGGCCGACACTAGCGCCAACCAAGAAACCTCCCCTTCGGCGCCATCGGGCCGCAAAACCGCTTCAAGCTGCTGGGTCTGCCCCACTTCCAGCTCAATTTGCCCTGGCGTTACAGCCAAAGATTCAACGGCAACGGTATCGTCCCCTGGGTTGTCAGTTTGATTCTCAGATGAAGCGTCGCAAGCTGCGAAGAGAAGCGCCAGCGGCGCAAGCAGAAGGAGAAGTTTTTTCATTTTAGCGTAAATAATTACCTACAAATATAGCGAATTATTCCTCCACTTCCCAGATTTCACCGGTTCGGTCGGTGTAGAGGATGCCGGCGAGATGGTCGACTTCGTGCTGGAAGATACGGGCCACGTAGCCGGAGACGACCTCGCTGCGGACTGTAAAGTCAGACGGGTCCGCGTAGCTAATGGCAGCGAACTCTTTCCGGGCGACGTTGCCGCGCAGCCCCGGAATCGACAGGCAGCCTTCACGGCCGACAAGGTCTTCGCCCCAGAGGGAGTCGATCTGCACGTTGGCGAAGGCTTCGAAGGGCTCGCCCGGCAGGTCGAGACGGCAGACGACGATAAGGCGACGGTTAAGGCCTACCTGCGGGGCAGCGATGCCCACTCCGTCCTGCGACGGATCCTGAACGGTATATTTCATCTTCGCAACAAGAGCGGCGAACTCGGGGCTCTGCAGGTCGGCTGCCGTAAAATCAACGCTCTCGGCCCGCAGCACGTCCAGGTCGGCCGAATCGGCCACGGTGAGCACCCGCATCAGCGAGTCGCTGCCGGAGATCAGGGCCTTCTCGGCGCGGGTAAGGCCTCCTCCGTTCGAGCCGCAACCGAGCAGAAGAGCCGTCAGCATCGGCAGTACGCCTATTATGAAGAATCGCGTTTTCATCGTCCTACTCCCTCTCCGACAGACGCTTCCATGCAAGCTCTTCATACTTTGTTCCCGGACGGCCGTAATTGGCGTACGGATGTATGCTGATGCCTCCGCGCGGGGTGAAGAAGCCAGTGACCTCTATGTAGCGCGGATCCATGAGCGCGATGAGGTCCTTCATGATGGTGTTCACGCAGTCCTCATGGAAGTCGCCGTGATTGCGGAAACTCAGTATGTAGAGTTTGAGGCTCTTGCTCTCCACCATACGTTTGTCGGGAATGTAACTGATGCGTATCTCCGCGAAGTCCGGCTGTCCGGTGATGGGGCAGAGGGAGGTGAACTCCGGGCAGTTGAAGCGTACCCAATAGTCGTTTCCAGGGTGACGATTCTCAAACGCCTCCAACACTTCGGGAGCGTAATCCATGCGGTTGGCGGTCTTGGCGCCGAGCGCTTTCAGACCTTCTTCCTTGCGTTCCATATTATTCTATGTCTTTAATTTTAAAGGGATTATATGATATACCGCGGTCGAACACGTCGATTCCTTCGGCGGTCTTGAGCTTACGCACCACCATGGCGGTTACCGGCAGGACAACCACCTCGTACAGCACTTTGAAACTTACCTGCACCAGCATCATGCCGGCCAGCACCTTCAGCGGGGTACCGAAAAAGGCGATGGGCATGAAAATGAGAGAGTCGCAGAGTTCGCCTGCTATCGAGCTGAGGATGGCTCTCCACCCGAAGCCCTTGCCGGCCGAAGCCGTCTTCATCTTACTGAGTACCAGCGCATTGAGGGTACTGCCAACGAGGAAGGCCAGGAGCGAGGCAAAGGCCACGCGGGGAGCCATGCTGAAGACGAAGTTGAAGTGTTCGCCCCCCTGCCAGAAGCCGGCTGCCGGGAGCCACACCGCAATCTGCCCGAAAACGACCACGAAGAAGTTCATCAGGAAGGCCATCCAAATGACCATGCGGGCCTTGCGGTAGCCGTATACCTCGGTGAAACAGTCGTTGAGTATATACGAAATGGGGAAGATAAGCACCGCGCACGGAAGAACTATCTTCGTGCCGATGGCGAAAATCTTGGTAGCCAGGAGGTTGCTGGTGATTAAACAGACCGTGAAGAGCACGGCGAGCAACACGAAGGTTGCGGAAAACTGGGCTTTTGCTTTCATCTTTGCAGTTTTTATAGTGGTACCTGTTACACTTGATTCGGGTGGCCGCACGGAGCGGTCCTGCGCCGAATCTCGCCGCAAAGATAGCAAAAGTTCTCAAAAAGATGCTCCTACTCCCTGCTGAAGCCCAGCGTGGATAGGCCTGCGGCTACATCGGGATCCTTCATGAAGGCATTCCACACAGCGCCGGAGCGGTAGTTCTCGATCATCACTACTATCGGCCCCTGGTCGATGGCGATGTAGGAGTCGGCGAACCAGCGGTCGTCCATAGAGAAGGCGTCGTGGAAGCCGTATTCGTCAAACAAGCGGTCGCCTATGGTATAGTAGAAATATTCCATGGCGGCGATGCTCTCTTCCGGAGTGTAAGGCATGGAGGCCAGGGCGGCAGTGGGCGCGATCACGCCAAGGTCATTCGTCGGCGAACTGGCGCTGTAGCCGCTGGGGATATCGCTGGAGGTAAGACCCCAGCACTTGTCGGAATAACCTGCATGACCCTTCGGATTCGCCGCGCAATAGGCGTGGTTGATGCGGGCATGAGCGACATTCTGATCCCAGTAGTTGGCATACTGGTCGGACAGGCCGCGCGGGTCGAGTCCAAGGAAGCTGTAGTGCGCGAAGAAGAGCGGACCACAATAGTCCGAACCCAGCGGAAGCGTTATGCCGTAAAAAGACTTTCCGTTGCGTATCTTGCCGTTCTTCGCCCAGCCGGACTCGTAGTCGGCCTTGGTTATCGGGTGGGTTGGGGAAGACGCCGCCAGCACGTAGATGATGAGGGCCTCGTTCCATCCGTTGATGGGCATATTCATCTTCCAGTCGTAGTTGGGTGACCAGTGCCAGTAAAGGGCCCCATTACGCAGGAACCAGTCCCATTCAACCGCCTCCCAGAGCTCGGTAATTGTGTTCCTGAGCTCCGCCTCGCCGGCCGCGGAGAAGTAGTTCCTGCAGGCCAGCAGGCCCTCCATCAGGAAGCCGGTTTCCACCAGGTCGCCCCCGTTGTCATAGGTACTGAAGGGATAGACGGCACCTGTACTACCGTTCAGCCAGTGGGAGAAGGCCCCATGGAAACGGTCGGCCTTTACGGAGAGGAAGTTGGCGATTTTGAGCACCCGCGCGTAGGCGTCTGCCCGAGAAATAAAACCACGCTCCACTGCCGCTATGATGGCCATCAGGCCGAAGCCGCTGCCGCCGATGGTAACGATATCGCCGCTGCCATACCTCTCGCGCGCCAGTCCGCTGTCCGGATGCGCATAGTCCCAGAAATATTTGAACGTGCGCTTCTGTACGAGAGTCATCAGCTCGTCCGTGGTGATGCGGGGAAACTTGTCGGAAGTGTCGTAGGGCGTGGTGAATGTGAAAGAATACTGCCTGATTATACGCAAGCCCAAAGCTTCTCCTTTGGAAATAATGAGAGTATAAGTCTTGAAATTGCCCAGTTGTTCAGAGAAGGAAAGCAACACCTTTTCAGCAGAGGAACCGGCAGATACGGTATAGGAGACTCGGGGACTGAAGAAAAAGGCCTCTTCGTAATCTGCTGAGAGATCCACATTGTCCGAGAACTCCACTTCAATGCCCCTATAATCCGGCATTACTTTGCAGCCCATCACAACGGCTCCGGGAAGTTCTTTTTCCGGTTCGACCTTCTCCCCACAGGATGCGAGAAGACCGACCGCAATCAGTATTAATAGTATCTTTTTCATCGGAGCAAAGGAGGGTTTCATCCCTCCTCTGCCAATAGTTTAGTCGAGATCGGAAACCTTGACTTCTGCTTTATAAAGCTCGAGCATCTCTTCTTCACTGAGAGCTTTGTTAAATACGCGAATCTCATCGATCTTACCGGCGAAGTAGCTAAGCCAGCTTTCGCTGGACTTTCCAGTCTCACGAGAAGCAAATGCGCCGATGTACATGCAGGTAACGTCGGGTTGAACAACCTTGCCAACCTTGGCCTGATTGCCCTCGGCATCAGCCGGACCGGCCCAGCAGAGGTTAGTACCAAGAATCTTCTGAGCTTCTTCGTCAACAGGGCCGACAAGAACGCCATTGACCCAGAGGTTTGCATAGGAAGTGTTCTCGTCGTAACTGAAACCGACCTGAATCCACTGGTTTGCTACGATGGCTTCGGATTTGAAGTTCGGGAAGAATCCACCCCATTCGGTCTTGGTGCTGAACATGTAACCCTTGAAAGTGGTTCCCTTGTCGTCGCCACCGTCATAGAACATATCCCAACCGCCCCAGTTGGCATCAGCTCCACCGTCAAAGGTGATGATACCGCCACGCTGGGTAGGAGAATTTACCCATGCGGTTACGGTGAAACTGCTCAGCTTGGAAAGGAAGTCCTTCGGGACATTCAACTTAAGATAGGCCTGAGTTTCGTGGTCTGCGCTCTTGTTGTTGTAGGCGCCGCCACGGAAGCCCTTTTCGTTGAATTCGGCCTGACCGCCAAGAGTAGCAACGGAGACACCCTCTCCGAGAGTAATAACATCCTCTGCCGAGTTGAGGGGGAAGTAGGCAACCAGATTCTCGGATGCTACGCTAACCCCACCGGTAGTGTCGGGAGTTTTTTTGTCTCCGTCCTTTTTGCAGGAGACGATTGCGAGGGCTGCTACAGCCGCTGCAATGAGAAGAAAATACTTTTTCATAATGAATGATTAATAGTTTGGATTTTGATTGAGGTTTTCGTTTAGCTGTAATTGGGTTGATGGTATTGGGAAGAGATTGTGTTTTCCTTCCACATAGCCAAGGTCGGCAAGCACAGTAGCGGCACGGCCTGTACGAACCAGGTCGAGGAAGCGGTCTTCTTCAAGAGCGAGCTCTGCGCGACGCTCGTCAAGTATCTTTGCTGTGGTGGCTTCCGTTTCCGGAGTTAGTCCGGCACGGGCACGCACTTCGTTGAGAGCTTCGAGAGCGGTCTTGCCGCTCAGCGCTCCTACTGTTGCGCCTCGAGAGATCGCTTCGGCGTAGATGAGAAGAACTTCGGCATAACGGATTACGCGTAAATTATGGTCGTAGCCGTAACCATTGCCGCTCCAGTCGTTATAGGACTTTGGAGTGTACACCTTGCCGTTGTAAACCGGATTCGGGCACTGGTCGCTGATATAGTCTCCTTCTGGGGTAGTAGTACCACGATAAAGCAACGTGGTTGCCGGACGGACCGTTTCGCCACGGTCGGCGTAGAACTGGATCAGCGCATCGCTAGGCACCCCGAATCCCCACCCCTGCATGTTGTTAGGGGTATTGTTTCGAGGACCCTGAACGTAAGCGTAAGTGGAGTAAGCTGCATCACCATTCGACTTCCCAAGGTCAGTGCTTTCTATTTCAAACAGAGACTCCTTGCAATATTCGCCATCTACAGAGAAAAGTTCGCGGAAGTTTTCCAGCAGACCATAGCGGTTACTGGCAATCACCTGGTCGCAGTATTCGGCGGCCTTCGCCCAATTACCGCGGTACAAGTACACCTTGGCGAGAAGAGCCATGGCAGAATACTTAGTGACTCGGCCAGTATAAGCCTTTGCCCATTTTTCCGGCAGGCGGACGATGGCGTCTTCCAGATCACTGACAATCAAGGCGTAAACCTGATCCGGAGTGCTTTGCGGCACTGCGGCCAGTTCTTCTGATGTCATTATCTTATCGATGATTGGTACGTTGCCCCACATGGTCACAATGCGGAAGTAAGCAAATGCGCGAATGAATTTCGCGTCACCTATTCCCTGTTCCGCCTCCGCCTTCAGGTCGTCGCTTGATAACTGCTCCTTGAACAGGCCCATTTGAGAGATGGCGTTGTTGGCCGCAGAAACGATATTATAGTAGCCTGTCCACTGGGCGGATATAAGCTCGTTGGCAGCGTCGTACTTGAATTCGTCCATCTCTTTGGTGGAGGCGCCGTCTTCGGGAGTAGAACCCTTGTCTTGGTCGTCGGAAGTGACGCCAAGGCAACCGAGCAGCGGGAATGACGAGGAGTCATAACTGCGAAGCTCTGCGTAAGCAGCGCTGATAGGCTTGATAATATTCTCGCCCTTGGTATAATCGAGACCCTCCGAAGTGGTTGTGCCTTCGGGACGGATATTCAGGAAATCCGAGCATCCTGCCAGCAGCAGGACGGCCGATACTGTTATGATTATCCTTTTCATGGCCTATTTGAAGTTAAGTTTAACACCGAGAGTATAAATAGCCTGGAGCGGATGCGTTGCCGTATCGATGCCAGAGGCGATTGGGGAACCACCTATCTCTGTGGTAAAACCATTATAGGTGAAGTAGCTGAACGGCCGCTGGGCTGCAATGTACACGCGGGCTGAGTTTACAAAGTCAAGTTTGCTGAACTTGGTGAAAGTGTAACCTGCCTGGATGTTCTGTATACGAATGAACCAGCCTGGCTCCACAAAGAAATCGTTAGCCCTTTGAGTATAGGACTGACCATAAGCCGCGGAGGAAGGATATTTGTCAGATGGGTTCTCCTTGGTCCAGCGATTCTTATAGAAGTCGAGATCGTAGTTACCATCGGAGAAGGTACCACGGTTCATACGTTTTGCATTGAGTATCTTATTGCCAAACTGACCGTAGAAGGAAAGGGAGAAGTCGATGTTCTTCCAGTTCAGGCCAAAGTCGAGACCTGTCTGCAGCCACGGAATTGGGCTACCGAGATAAGTAAGATCCTTATCGTCGATCTTCTGGTTGCCGTCCTGATCCTTGTATTTGAAGTATCCGGCACCCTTTACCGTCTGCTGCTGATCGTCGAGCATAGCATCCTTATTGGAAGCCCAAACACCATCGATCTCGTATCCCCAGAAAGATCCAATAGGATAGCCGACAACGGTGCGTGTGCTGTAGTTGCCGCGCACCACGGCTCCGGGGATGTAGTCGCGACCCTCGAGTGCTACCACCTTATTGCGGACGGTAGTAACATTAAGGCCGATGTTATAGCCAAGATCCTCTGAAATCTTATCATTCCAGTGAAGATCAAGCTCAAAGCCAGAGTTGCGAACCGTGCCGTTGTTTGCAAGGAGCTCGGTTGTACCGCCGCCGGTAGCAATAGGAACGTAGAACACTACATTATGAGTGGTTCGGTTGTAGTAGTCAAGTGTTCCGGACAGACGGCTCTGAAGGAAGGCGAAGTCCAAACCGAGATCCCATTCGCTCACCACCTCCCATTTGAGGTAGTTCTGGTAGACCGTTTGAGCGCCGACACCGTCGACCAACACTCCGTTGAACACCGCCGAGGCGCTGTAACCGCTGCTTCCCACGATGCTGGCGGAGTTGGCTGGCACATTGTCGTTACCGAGCAGTCCCCACGAGGCTCGGAGTTTCAGGTATTCAAAAGCCGGCTTGTCTTTCATAAACTCTTCTTCAGTGATTACCCAGCCTGCACCAACTGAAGGGAAGAAGCCCCATTTTTGCTGGTACTTGCTGGATGCGTCGGCACGGAAGGTTGCGGTGGCAAGAAAGCGATCGGCATAATTCCAAGTGCCTCTGGTGAAGAATGAAAGGCCATGATAGGTATATGGGCCCGGGGTGAGGTCGGTTACAGCAATATTCTTTGTGCTGCCAAGGCCGAGATAGCGACTCTGTGCATCCACGTCGGGGACGTCGGTTGCCGAGCCCCAGAGGCCGGTGAGATTCTCAATACGGGTACTCTGGCCTAACAGCGCGCTGAAACTGTGTTTACCGCGGCTATCGGCATAAGTAAGGGTATTGTCGAGTATCTGCTTGCGGCGGAGGCCGAAGGTCTTGCTCATGCTAGATGTACTGAGCGCCTGGGTGCCGTAGACACAGAACTCAGGAGTATAACTCTCGCTCTTGTAGCCTTCGTAGTCGAAATTGTATGCTGTCTTGAATTTGAGTTTGTCGCGCAGCATTTTTATCTCAGCATATGTGGAGAATACCAGGTTGAGGCCCTTTGTGCGGTTGTCAGAATAATAAACTGCCGCAAAGGGATTGCCGTATGAACCGCCGAAGCCATAACGCTGCGGAGAATCGAAGTTCACTGGATACGCGTCTGTGTTGGCATCGTTGTAAACCGGATAGACGGGAGGATTCACGAATGCCTGTTCAAAAGCTCCCGAGTTAGGATCCTTGCGGTTGTAATCACTCACCAGGACATTCATGCCCATAGTGAGCCAGTCTTTAACTTTCTGGTCCACGCGACCGCGGAGGTTCACACGATCATAACCGTTATCCACATTCATGATACCGTCCTGATAGAAGTAGTTAAGACCAAAACTATAATTGGTCTTCTCCGTGGCTCCGGAAACATCAAGAGAGTGGCTATGGGTGAGAGCCTTGCGGAGCAGCGTGGCATACCAGTCGGTACTAGCCGGATAATCGGCAGCATTCTTCTGAGTATATGAAGCATCGTCTGCGAAGGCCTCATTGAGGATTTCCACATACTGCTCACGGTTCGCCAGCTTCATCACATTCACCGGTACCTGAAGGCCCACGTAACCATCATAACTAATGTCGGTATGGTCCATGGTTCCCTTCTTGGTGGTTATAAGGATGACACCATTGGCGGCGCGGACACCATAGATGGCCGCGGCGGATGCATCCTTGAGCACCGTCATCTCTTCAATATCGGATGTGGCGATGAAGGAGATGTTGTCCACAAATACACCATCAACAACATAGAGTGGCGTTGCGTATGAGCCGATGGAGCCGGTACCGCGGATGGTCACCGACGGGGCCGCTCCCGGCGCGCCGCTCTGGATCACGCGCACGCCACTGGCCTTACCCTGAAGGGCAGACAGGGCGTTACCGGAAATCTGTTTGTTAAGCTCATCGCCCTTCACGTTCACGATGGGCGCAGTAAGGTCCTTGGCTTTCTGGGTGCCATAACCGACCACCACCGCCTCCTCCATCATTAGGGCATCAGTAGCGAGGGTGAAGTCGTAGCGATTGGATGCTCCGACCGTTACCTGCTGTTCGAGGAATCCCATGCAGGAGACTACCAGAACAGCCCCCTCCGGGACCTTGATCTCGTAGACACCGTCGATGTCGGTCATTGCTCCATTACTCGTGCCCTGCTGCAAGATGAACGCGCCTGGCATAGGATAGCCGGAGTCGTCGTTCACCACGCCTGTCACGGTCTTGTTCTGACCGTAGAGCGAGGCTCCGATGCAAAGGAAGAAAAGAAAGATTAATCTCTTCATAAATTATTGGTTGTTAGTATAGTAAAATCCAAGTTTTTCGAGACCCGGGCCGATTTCCGGAGCGCTCATGAAGAGCCTCCAGAGCAGGCCGCTGCGGGCATTTTCAATCATCACCACCTGGGGTCCCTGGTCGATGGCAAGGTAGTGCTGCACGACCTGACGGGGTTCGTCGAGGCTGTAGTTCACCGCATCATAGAAGCCGCATGGCCCCCAGACCCGACGGTCCCGCAGAAGGCTCCGCATGATTTTCAGGCTCTCCTTCGGCACATAGGCGATGGACGACACCGCCGCCGTGGGGCTAATCGTGCCGTTCTCATCGGGCGTGCCGGGATAGTGGCCGGAGTAGCCCACCAGGGCATCGTCGCTGGAGGTGAAGCCCCAGAGGCCGCGTGGCTGGCCCTTCTCGCGCGCGTACGCCATTTGAATAAGGGCGTGATTCCGGCCCTGCTCGAAGTAATCGGCATAGCCGTCGCAGAGGCCTCGCGGATCCAGCCCAAGCCAGGAATAGTGAGTGAAGAATAGCGGCCCTCCATACAGTTCCATTCCCAGCTTCAGCGGGATACCATAATAGGAACGGCCGTTATAGTAGTAAGAAGATGTCTTGTAGGAGGCTTCATAGCACTGCCGGCTTATCGGATGGGTGGGCGACGAGGCCGCCAGCACATAGGTGATCAGCGTTTCGTCGTAGCCGCGGATGGCGTGGTTCATCTTCCACTCATGGACGGGCGACCAGTGCCAATAGAGGGTGTCGGTGCCGCGGGTGTACCAGTCCCATTCGACCTCCCGATAAAGACGGTCGCAGAGCTCGCGGAGTACCTTGCTGGAGGTCCACTGCCTGGCGGCGAGCAGGCCCTGTACCAGGAAGGCTGTTTCCACGAGGTCGCCGCCGTCGTCGTACTCGCTGAACGAGAAGGCCTGCCCGGTGTCGCCGTCGTACCAGTGCGCCCAGGCCCCGTGGAAGCGGGGCAGGAACTCCAGGTTGCGGGCAATCTTGCCTATACGCTGGGTGGCGTCTTCCCGGCTGAGCCAGCCGCGCTCGGCCCCGACGATGATGGCCATGATGCCGAAGCCCGTACCGCCGGTGGTGACGATGTTGCCGTTCGCGTCCTCCGCCCTTTCGCGCGCCATGCCGGTGTTGGGCTCAGCGAGGGTGGTGAAGTATTCGAGGGTTTGCCGCTGCACCTTGTCGAGCAGGGCTTCGTCTCTCCGGGAAAAGCCACCCGGGGCAGTGCAGGCCGCAAACAGCAGACCCGCCGCCAGTAAGGCCTTAATCCTCATAACTGAAAGATGCGGCTTTGGTGTCGTTCGATGCGTGGCCGATGTAGAGGTCGAACTCGCCGGCCTCCGGGCCGTAAGTCATGTCGCGGCGCCAGAATGAGATGGTTTCCGGGTCGATGGTGAAGCTTACCGTGCGGGCCTCTCCGGCCTGCAGGCTTATCTGCTCGAAGCCCTTGAGCTGCCGGACCGGACGGGTAACGGAGGCGAGGCGGTCGTGTATGTACATCTGCACCGTCTCTACCCCGGCGCGATCGCCGGTATTGCGCACTTCGATGCTGGCGGTGATGCTGCCCTTCGCGCCGAAGGAGTCGGCGCTGAGGGAAACCTCACCGTATTCAAAGCTGGTGTAGCTCAGCCCTTCGCCGAAGGCGTAGAGCGGCTCGTTGGGGATATCCAGATAATGGCTTTCGTATTTGAAACCGGGATGAAGATATGGACGGCCGGTATTCTTCATATAGTGGTAGACCGGGACCTGTCCCAGACATAGCGGGAAGGTTACCGGCAGACGTCCCTGCGGATTGGCTTCGCCGAAGAGCAGGTTCGTAACCGCCTTTCCTCCCATGGTTCCGGGGTACCAGGCTTCGAGGATTGCGCCGGCAGCCTTGCTCTCGCGTTCAAGGGCGAGGGGACGGCCGCTGAGCAGCACAACCGCCACCGGCTTGCCAAGCGCCGCTATCTTCTCGAGCAGTTCGGTCTGCACTCCGGGAACGTCGATGTTGCTGCGGCTGGCGGCTTCTCCACTCCAGGAATAGTCCTCTCCTATCACCATCACAACCATTTCGGCGCTGCGGGCAGCCCTCAGGGCCTCGGCAAAACCGCTGCGGTCTTCCCCGAACTGACGGCATCCCTTTGCGTAGACCACATTCTTTTCTCCGTTGTAATCCATTATGGCGTAAAGGATGCTCTGAGGATATGAACCGTCTCCCGCAGCTCTCCACGAGCCCAGATACTGGTTGGGGTCGTCGGCAAGGGTTCCTATCACCGCCACTTTAGTCCCTTTCTTTATAGGCAGAACGCCCTCGTTCTTGAGCAGCACGGCGCTTTCTTCCGCCATCTTGAGAGCGGTGGCAAGATGCTCCGGAGTCATCGTCTGCGAAGCTTCGCGCTGCTCGTCACAATAGCGGTAGGGATCGTCGAACAGACCCAGTTCCTCTTTCACGCGGAGTATCCTGCGGACGGCTTCATCCACCGTTTTCATCTTGATTTCTCCCCTCTCGATGGAGCCTTTGAGGTAGTTGTAGAAGGCTGCGCTCATCATATCCATGTCGAGTCCTGCCTCCAGGGCCTGAACCCCGGCCTGGCAGGTGTCGCGCGCCGTGCCGTGGAAGGTCATTTCCATGATGCCCGTATAGTCGCTCACCACAAGGCCGTCGAAGCCCCATTCGTCGCGGAGGATTTCCGTGAGCAGGTGGTGGCTGGCCGTTGCAGGCACGCCGTCAAGCTCGTTGAAGGAGGCCATCACCGTGCGGGCGCCGGCCTTGACCGCCGCCTCATAGGGAGGCATATAGAATTCGCGGAGCCAGCGTTCGCTCATATCCACGGTATTGTATTCGCGGCCGGCCTGGGGTGCGCCGTAAGCCGCGAAGTGCTTCACGCAGGCAGCGATGGTGGCGGGGTCGGCCAAATCGTCGCCCTGATAGCCGCGCGTCATTGCTTCCGCGATACGGGAACCAAGGAAGGGGTCTTCGCCGGAACCTTCGGAAACGCGTCCCCAGCGGGGCTCGACACTGACGTCGCACATCGGCGAGAACGTCCAGTGAATGCCGGCTGCCGATGCTTCCACTGCAGCCACGCGGGCGGTTTCCTGTATGAGTTCCGTATCCCAAGAAGCGGCCATTCCCAGATTGATGGGGAAAATGGTGCGGAAGCCATGGATAACGTCGTATCCAAACAGCAGAGGAATTCCGAGGCGGGTTTCGTTTACGGCAATCTCCTGCAGTTTACGGTTATAAGAGGCGGTATAGGCATTGAGCAGATTGCCGCAGCGGCCTTCGCGGATGTCCTTTTCAAATCCGGGACGCATAGACGGACCGGTTACGCTCCAATCGGAGGTGAACATCGTAAGCTGGCCTATCTTCTCGTCTACCGTCATCTGCCGCACAAGCTTCTCCACCCTGGACTGGGTGCAGGCGACGGCAAGTATTGTAGTGGTTATCAGCAGTAGTGTTTTTTTCATATTCTAGAGTTTATAGTAAAGACTGAGTATCCATGCGAAAGTGCGTCTGGGGACGATGTGCTTCACGAAGACCGACAGCTTCTGAAGAGGGCTGGCGATGATCTTTTTATATGGAGGCCGTTTGGTCTTGACGATTTTTGCGATTTTAGCGGCCAGGTATTCGGGCTTGAGGCCGTTATTCTCGTCGTGCTCGATACTGGCGAGGCTCCTGGCGTATGTGGGGTATGCAGCAGCCACTTCGGGACCGGCCACGCTTTTGCGCTGGGCGGTGAAGTTTGTGGAGAAGTCGCCGGGCTCGATGACGGTTACGGAGATGCCGGTGCCGCGAAGCTCGAGCCTCAGGGCCTCGCAGTAGCCTTCGATGGCATATTTGCTGGCCGAGTAGAGGCCCTGGTAGGGCAGACCCATGAGTCCTCCGATGGAGCTGAAGGTGATGATGCGCCCCGAGCCCTGTTTGCGCATTGCGGGAACCACCCAGTGAAGGAAGCGCACCATACCCATCCAGTTCACGTCCATCTGGCGCTTGGCGTCTTCAAGGGAGCTGAACTCCAGCGGGCCGCCTATGCCCATGCCGGCGTTGTTGATGAAAACGTCAATGCGGCCCTCGGCGTCGAGGACCTGTTTCACCGCCGCTTCCGCCTGGGCGTCGTCGGTAACTTCGCATTTAATGTAAGTCACGCCCTCGAGAGGTTCGGAATCTTTGCGGTAAGTGCCGTAGACCTTATGGCCCTCCTGTGCGAGTTTTTTTGCCATGGCCCTTCCGAAACCGGAAGTGATGCCGGTGATTAGAATTATCATATCTGAGCGATTTTTTCTGCGAGTTCGATGAATGCCAGGGAGTCGGGACCGGTGCCCAGGGCGGCCGGTTCGCCGGAGTCTCCGCTTTCACGTATGCCCTGCACCAGGGGAATCTGAGCGAGCAGTTTGAGGCCGAGTTCCTTGGCCATGCGGGCGCCGCCGTCGCGTCCGAAGATGTAATACTTTTCGTCCGGATGCTCTGCGGGAGTGAACCAGGCCATGTTCTCCACCAGGCCGAATATGGGCTTGTTTATGGATTCGTTCTTGAACATGTCCACACATTTTTCCACGTCTGCGAGAGCTACATTTTGCGGGGTGGTTACCATAATCGCTCCCTCGATGCCTATCTCCTGGATTAGCGAGATGTGGATGTCGCCGGTTCCGGGAGGCATGTCCACCAGAAGGAAGTCGAGCGGACCCCATTCCACCTGAAGCACCAGTTGCTTGAGAGCGGTGGAGGCCATGGGTCCCCTCCATATGAGAGCCTGGCCGCGCTTGGCGAAATAACCAATGCTCATCCACTTCACTCCGTACTTTTCCAGCGGAATCATGATGTCCTTGCCGTCGCGGTTTTCCGCCAGCGGCATACGACCTTCCGTGCCGGTCATGGTGGGGACGGACGGACCGTACACGTCGGCATCGACCAGGCCCACTTTGTAGCCCAGTCGTGCCAGCGCCACCGCCAGATTCACCGCCACTGTGCTCTTGCCGACACCGCCCTTTCCGGAGGCGATGCCGATAATGTGCTTAATCTCAGCTAGGCCTTCCTTGCCCAGTTCGAGCGGCTTCTTGGCCGGCTGTTCGTCCACCACTACCGTGCGCACTTCGGGCCCGGGGCAGCCGAGGCGGACAAGGGCCGCGCGAGAAGCACCGATAAGATACTCCGCAAGCGGGTCGCGCCTGCGGCCGAAGGCAAGGGTGACAATGGTGCTGCCTTCCAGGATCTCGACACTCTGGACCATCCCGAGCTCCACGATGGACTTCTCTCCCTTTGCAGGATGCTTTACTTCCTGCAGGGCTTCAAGAATCTCCTGCTGTGTCATTTTACGTACGTGAGTTCATTAATTATGTTGCTTGCTCCGCCAAGTTTCTCAACCGTCCAGAGGACATAACGGATGTCCACGCAGATACAGCGCTGGAGGTCGGGCTCGAACATGACGTCGGAGCTCATGCTCTCCCAGTTGCCGTCGAAAGCCAGGCCGATGAGGTTGCCGTCCGCGTCGAGCACCGGGCTTCCGGAGTTGCCGCCGGTGATGTCGTTGTTGGTGAGGAAGCAGGTGTGAAGGGTGCCGTCGTCGTCGGCCCAGGCACCATAATCCTTTGCCAGGATCGCCTGCTTTGCCGCGGCGGGAAGACGGAACTCATAGTTGGCCGGATCTTCCTTTTGGATGAGGCCAGCGGCAGTGGTATAGTACCAGTAGTCGATGCCGTCTTTCGGGGAGTACGGAAGCACGTTTCCGTAGGTGAGACGCATGGTGAAATTCGCATCCGGATAAGAGGGTTTTCCCTTCTCCCATTCGAGCAGTCCTGCGGTAAATTTCTGAGAAGCGACAGCCAGCTCCTCGTAGCCGGAACGCATGGCCGGGAACCACAGCGAACGCTTCTCATCAATGGCCTTGCGAAGGGCTTCGCGGGTGGCCGGATCTTCCCCGTAAAGGAGGTCGAGATACTCCTCGCTGTCGGATACTTCCAGCCTGTCTTCGGGCTTGACGTTAGCCAGATAATGAGCGATTACGGCCTTTGCGATCTTGCGGTCGACGGTAGGGTCAAAATCCTTTTCTACTCTGCGTGAGTTAATGATTTCGATTCTACCTACAGTTTCGTTAAGTAGGGTGAAAGAGAGCATGAGTGGGGAGATTGTTTCCACCTTTTTCTCTATCTCGGCTATCGCTCCGCCATAGGCTTTCTGCCTCTTGGACTTCGCTGCGATCCAGGCCTCGTACTGAGCTTCGCGAGTCTCCTCACGCTCGATGATTCCAAGCTTTTCGAAGGCCAGTTCTTCACCCTGCCACTTCTTCCAACCGTTGGCGCTGCCGGCATATTTGTTCGCATACTTGAGACGCACTTCCGGGTCCTTCTCCATCTCCTCCCACATGGCGTTCTGACGGACGGTGCGGGCGTCGATGCTGATGCGGTTCTGAGCCAACATCTGACGGAGCTGCGCGGCGGTCTGGAAACGCTGGGTGCGACCGGGGTAACCGAGGATCATGGTGTAGTCCCCTTTCTTCACACCTGCAAGGGAGACCTTGAGGCTGCGCGCCGGTTTGAGAGGCTGGTTGTCCGGAGAGTAGTCGGCCGGCTCGTTGTCGGCTCCGGCATAGACCCGGAACATGCTGAAGTCACAGGTGTGACGCGGCCACATCCAGTTGTCGGTCTCTCCCCCGAACTTGCCCATGGATGCGGGCGGCGCTCCCACGAAGCGGACGTCTTTATAGATCTTGTAGATTATGAGATAGTAGACATTGCTGTTGTAGAAGGAGGTGACCGATGCCTCGCAGTTCGGGTTGTCGGTTTTCGCCGCCTTTTCGAGTTCGGCCTTCTTGGCCTCCACTTCCTTGCTGTCCTTCAGACCACGGAAGACCGGGGTTACGTCCTGCATGCTGCGCATGAAAGTGACGGAGAGCCCTGGGACCGGCAGCTCGTCGGCCTTCGAGAGGGCCCAGAAGCCGTCTTCCAGATAGTTGTGCTCCGGGGTGGAGAGGCGCTGGATGCTGGAGTAACCGCAGTGATGGTTGGTCACAAGCAGGCCTTCGTCTGAAATGATTTCTCCGGTACAGCCCCCGCCGAACTGAACTATCGCGTCCTTGAGGGAGGTCTTATTAATTGCGTAGATGTCCTCGGCGGTGAGACGGCAACCGATGTTGCGCATCGCGTCGGAATTGAATTTCTGGAGGAGGGGCAGCAGCCACATCCCCTCGTCGGCACTCGCCACCATGCATACGGTGAGAGCGAGGGCAGTGAGAATTTTCTTCATAACCCACAAATATACTAAAAAAACGCTCTCCTGACCAAAAGCCAACAGGAGAGCCTATTTTTGAAGGGATTCGATGAGACGGTTGAGATTTGCTATGGTTGCGTCCCGCTCCGCCAGCTTTTGCTCATAGTACTCGCGCTGGCTATCCAGTTTCTCCCGCAGGCCTTCCGATTCTTCCAGGATTCTTTCCACGTCGCGCCCGGCGACCAGATCGGCAACGGTCATCTTTGCATGCTCTGCTATCTTGTAGAGATACTGGGAAATCAGGCGGGTCTTGCCATCTTCCAGCCTCCAGTAGGTGCTGGTATCGATTCCGAGTTCCATGGCGAACTCTTCCTGGGTCAGACCCAGGTCTTCCCGAACACGGCGGATATGGTTCTTGAGAATGCGCTCGTCCATGCTGCAAAAATAAGAAGCAATAAGGGATTCTATGTAAGCGAATCCGGCCTTACAACTATGCAGAATTTGCATTGTTTACCTACGAAAACAGAAAAATTTTCGTTTTACTCCACCTTTTACCCCCAAAAAGTCTTTATTGTTTGCAATATTCGCAGTGGTAACTTTTAAAAATCGCAGTAAAAATGAAAACACTTTTCAAATCTTACGAGACCTTTTGCTCGATGCTGGACAATCCGGCAAACCTTTCCTTCTCCTTCGAAGAACTCTGCTCCCGCGTGCGCGTTTCTCCCCTGGACCTCAACGAAATCCTTCGCGAGGAACTGGGGCTCTCCGGCATGGAACTTCTTGCCGCTTTGCAGGCGCCCGGGCGTGTGTAATACGGGAAATATTGTTGGATTATTATTCAAAAGTGTTAACTTTGCAAGCTAATAACTTTCGCAAGTAATAATATCCAACATAGTTATGAAAGAATACGCAACCAAAGACATCCGCAATGTGGTTCTCATCGGAGCAACCCATTCCGGTAAAACCACCCTCTCCGAAGCCATGCTCTTCGAAGGCAAGGTAATCGACCGTCGCGGCTCCGTGGAAGACAAGAACACGGTTTCCGACAACACCGATTACGAGCAGGCCAACCAGAAGTCCATCAGCGCAACTCCGCTTTACGCCGAGTTCGGAGGCACCAAGATCAACATCATCGACGCCCCCGGTTCCGACGACTTCTGCGGCGGCGCCCTCACTGCCTTCAAGGTCTGCGAGGCTGCAATCCTCACCGTGAACGCCCAGCAGGGTGTTGAGGTGGGCACCGAGATCTACGGCCGCTATGCCAAGCAGTATGGCGTTCCCATGATCGTCGCCGTGAACCAGCTGGACCACGAAAAGGCCAACTGGGAGCACGCCCTCGAAACCCTTAAGGAGAGCTTCGGCAGCAAGATCATCCCCGTTCAGTTCCCCATCAATCCCGGCACCTCCTTCAATAGCTTCGTAGACGTTCTCACCATGAAGTGCTACGACGCCAAGGGCGCTGCTTCCGACATCCCGGCACAGTATGCCGACGAGGCCGAAAGCCTGCACCAGGAACTGGTAGAGAAGGCCGCCGAAGGTGACGACGCCCTCATGGAGAAGTTCTTCGACACCATGGAGCTCAGCACCGAGGAAATCATGCAGGGTCTGTCCGCAGGTCTTGCCAAGGGAGAGGTCATGCCCGTCTTCTGCACTTCCGCAAAGAACGACGTGGGCGTCGCCCGTCTTCTCGAATTCATCGCCGGTGCGGTTCCCGCCCCCAAGTGCGATGCCAGCAAGCCCGTCAGCCTCTTCATCTTCAAGACCGATGTCGAGCAGCACGTGGGTGAAGTTTCCTACTTCAAGGTCATGAGCGGCACCCTCAATGAAGGCGCCGACCTCACCAACCCCGAAAACGGCAACGGCGAGCGTCTTTCCGCCATCTACGCAGTGGCAGGCGCAAAGAAGGATAAGGTTGCGAAGATAAACGCAGGCGACATCGGCTGCGCCATGAAGCTCAAGAACGGCAAGACAGACGTCACCCTCGCCGCATCCGGCGTGGAGGCCATCCCGCACATGGTGTTCCCGGACTTCAAGTACACCTGCGCAGTCCGCGCCCTCGACAAGAACGACGAGGTGAAGGTCGGCGAGGCCCTGAGCAAGATCACCGCACAGGATCCCACCCTCAAGAGCTACTTCTCCAACGAGCTCCGTCAGACCATCCTCCAGGGTATGGGCGAGCAGCATATCAACTATGCCATGTGGCGCGTGAAGAACGAGTTCAAGCTCGAGGCCGAAACCTATGCACCCAAGATCCCGTACCGCGAGACCATCACCAAGACCGCAACCGCCCGCTATCGTCACAAGAAGCAGTCCGGCGGTGCCGGTCAGTTCGGTGAGGTGGCCCTGCTCATCACCCCGTACGTAGAGGGTCAGGAGCAGCCGCGCAACTTCAAGATCGACGGCAAGGACACACTGCTCAACATCAAGGGCAGCGAAACCCAGACCCTTCAGTGGGGTGGTAAGCTGGAATTCAACAACTGCGTCGTCGGTGGTGCCATCGACCTCAGCTTCATGCCCGCAATCCTCAAGGGTATCAACCAGAAGATGACCGAAGGTCCTCTCACCGGTTCCTACGCCCGCGACATCCGCGTGTATGTTTATGATGGTAAGATGCACCCGGTGGACTCCAAGGAAATCGCCTTCATCATCGCCGGTCGTAACGCCTTCAGCGAGGCATTCCGCAACGCCGGTCCGAAGATCCTCGAGCCCATCTACGATGTAGACATCACCACTCCGAGCGAGTATGTGGGCCCCTGCATGTCCGACCTCAACACCCGTCGCGGCATGATCTCCAACCAGGAGATGGACGGTGCATTCACCATCCTCCACGCTCGCGTTCCTCTCGCAGAGCTCTACCGCTACAGCACCGTGCTGAGCTCCCTCAGCGCCGGTAGCGCCACCTTCAGCATGAAGTTCGCCGAGTACCAGCAGGTTCCCGCCGACGTGCAGAAGAAGCTCCTCGACGAGTACGCCGCCCAGGCTCAGGAAGAAGAGTAATCGGGGTTTCTATTCGGCCAGAATCCTGGCCGGACCAGTCAGGAAGACGTCTGAAAAGGCGTCTTTCTTTTTTTGAATAAAGTCCACGGAAAGGGTGGCTTCGCGCGCCTGAATGCGGTAGGCGATGCGTCCGTCGGCAGATTCCGACGCGGGTGCGATGCCTTTGTAACGACAGGCGATGGCGGAAGCGGTGATGCCGGTGCCGCAGGCTGCGGTTTCTCCCTCAACACCTTTTTCGAAAGTTCGGATCTTGACGATGGGGCCTGCCTGCACGAAGTTCACATTGGTCCCTTCCGGGGCGAAGCGGGCGTCGTGCCTGATTGGCAGGGCCTCTGCCTCGATATCCAGGGCCTCAACGTCGGGCACGAACTTCACAAAATGCCGTGTGCCGGTGTTCAGGAACAGCCCGTCGGGGTATTCGGTAATGCCGTTCACGTCTATCATCCCAAGCCGCACTGTCCATTCTCCCGTCTCCGTGTTCGCAGGCCGCTGAAGGATCTCCGCCGTATGCACGCCATCGGGCGCGTCGAAGCGGAAGACGCCGCCGTCTGCCGGCTTCAAACCAAGCATATCAGCGAAGGCCGCGATGCACCTGCCGCCATTGCCGCACATCATGCCGGACGAGCCGTCGGGATTATAGAACTCCATGGCGAAGTCGCGCCCGGAGGCGGATTCCCGCAGAACCATCAGGCCGTCTGTGCCGTGCTCACGGCAGAGTCGCTGAATATCGGAAACGGAGCCTCCGTCCCGCCCGTCAATCACAACGAACAGGTTCCCGGCGCCGGACCATTTCCAAAGCTTTGTCATTTGAGCACGGAATAACTTACCCCCAGGTGTTCAAGGGCCAGAAGCAGTCCTTCGCAGACGTTGATGCTGTACTTCTTGCTCTTCATCTCGATGCGATAGCCGGTGGCTGCGTCGTAGAGATTCACAGCGAGCGGGGTTGCGCCGGGGAATTCGGCAAGGGCCTTTTCGAGACGAGCGCGGAAGGCCTTCGAGAGAGATGAGGTGTCGAGGTTGATCGCGAAACTCTTCACCAGCTGCTCGGAGATGTTGCCGAGCATGCTTATCTTCTTGATTTTGAAGTTGAAAGGCGCGGTTTTGCCGGCTGCAATCTCTTCCCGTTTAAGGTGGTAACGGGGAGCAATTTCGCCTTCTATGAAGAGCTGCGAATGGAGGCTCATGAAGGGCAGGTAGCTCTCATATTCGGTACCAAACAACGCCAATTCGAACGGGCCGCTGTAGTCTTCCAGTAGCACACGGGCTCCCGGCTTGCCGGTCTTGGTGACCAGTTTCTTCACATCCGTGACGATGCCGGCGATGGCCGCCCTGGAGGTCTGCTGTTTCTGGGTAGCCTCGTCGATGGCGGCCTGGAGCTCCACCAGCTTATGGGTGGTGAAGTTCTCTATCTCGAAGGAGTATTTGTCGAGCGGATGGGCGGAGAGGTACATCCCCACGAATTCCTTCTCCTTCTGGAGTATCTCCAGCACGTCTTCCTCGCCTACCGCGGCCGGCATCTGGGGCCGCTGGGGCTTCATCTCCTCCATGTCGCCGAAGAGCGAAGATGCGGCCGAGACAGTGTCGTTCCTGTAAAGCTCCGCGTAGCGGATTAGCTCGTCGATGAAGAGTTCGCCGGAGGCGCAGGGAGTGAAGAACTGGCTGCGCCTGTAGCCGAAGGAGTCGAAGGCGCCGGCGCAGACGAGGGTCTCGAGAGCCTTGCGGTTCACGGTGCCGGAGAGGCGCTCCATGAAGTCGAACACGTCAGCGAAGGTGCCGCTGGACTCGCGCTCGGCGATGATGGCGTCGGTTATGTTGCTGCCGAAACCCTTGAGGCCGCTGAAGCCGAAGCGGATGTCGCCGCTGGAGTTCACGGAGAAGTCGCGGTCTGACTCGTTCACATCGGGGTTCAGCACCTTGATGCCGGCCTTCTTGCAGTCGGCCATTATCTCCTTCAGCTCGTCCATGTCGGAGGCCTGCTGGGTGAGGTTCGACGCCTGGAATTCCGAAGGATAGTGGGCCTTGAGCCAGGCCGTCTGATAGCTAACCCATGCGTAGCAGGCCGCGTGGCTCTTGTTAAAGGCGTACTTTGCAAACGCCTCCCAGTCGGTCCAGATCTTCTCGAGCGTCTTCTCGTCGTGCCCGCGCTCGAGGGCGCCCTTCATGAAGTCGTTCTTCAGGCCGTCGAGCACGTCTTTCTTCTTCTTGCCCATGGCCTTGCGGAGCTTGTCCGCTTTGCCGCGGGAGAAGCCGGCCACCTCGCGGGAGATCTGCATCACCTGCTCCTGATACACGGTAACACCGTAGGTCTCCTGGAGGATGTCGGCCATTTCCGGAAGGTCGAAGCGAATCTTGGACGGGTCGTTTTTGCGCTCCACGAAGTCGGGGATGTAGTCCATCGGGCCCGGACGGTAAAGGGCGTTCATAGCGATGAGATCCTCGAAACGCTGCGGACGGAGCTTCATGAGCCATTCCTTCATGCCGCCGGATTCGAACTGGAACACGCTCTTAGTGTCTCCGCGGCCGTAAAGTGCGTATACTTCCGGATCGTCGATGGGGATGGCTTCTATGTCGATGTCTTTGCCGAAACGCTTTTTCACGAGGGCCAGGCAGCGGTTGATAATACTCAGGGTTTTGAGGCCCAGGAAGTCCATCTTGAGCATACCCACGTCCTCGATCTGCGAGCCTTCGTACTGGCTCACCCAGACCTCCTGTCCGGTACCTTTGTCGACGCCGGTGGAGATGGGGATATAGTCGGTGAGGTTGCCGCGTCCGATGATCATGGCGCAGGCGTGAATGCCCGTCTGACGCACGCAGCCCTCGAGCTTGAGGGCGTATTCCAGCACGTCGCGCACCTCGGGCGTACCCTCTTCGTATTCCTTTTTGAGTTCGGGAAGATACTTTACGCAGTTGGCCAGGGTGGGCTTTTTCTCCACCTCCATCCCGTTTTCCTTCACGTTGAACGTGCGGTCGGGAATCATCTTGGTGAGGCGGTCAGATTCGCTTAGCGGCAGACCGCTGATTCGGGCGACGTCCTTCACGGAACCCTTGGCCGCCATGGTGCCGAAGGTGATTACATGGGAGATGTGGTCGGTGCCATAGCGCTCCTGCACATACTGGATTACGCGGTAGCGGCCTTCGTCGTCGAAGTCCACGTCGATATCCGGCATGCTCACGCGCTCAGGATTAAGGAAGCGCTCGAAGAGGAGGACGTATTTGAGCGGGTCAAGGTTGGTGATGCGCAGACAGTAGGCCACAACGCTTCCGGCAGCGGAGCCTCGTCCGGGCCCTACCGAAACGCCGTGGGTCTTGGCCCAGTTGATGAAGTCCTGCACGATGAGGAAGTAGTCCGGGAAGCCCATGCGGGAGATGGTCTTGAGCTCGAAGTCAAGCTTTTCGGCCACGTCTTCCCGAAGCGGCGAGCCGTAGCGTTTTTCGGCACCCTGGTACACCAGATGGCAGAGGTAGGCCACGGACTGACAGAACTCTGCGCCCCGCTCTTCCCTGGCCACCACGTTCCCGTCGTGGTCCCGCACTTCTTCGTAGCGACCCTCTTCGATTACGGCCGCATACTTGGCCAGATAGCTGTCGATGTCTGCAAGGAACTCCTTCGGAAGCTCGAATCGCGGCAGCACGTGGCCGCGGTTGATCTCTATCGGTTCCACCTTTTCCAGCACCTCCATTGTGTTGGCCAGGGCCTCGGGATGGGTGGGGAAAAGGGTCGCCATCTCGTCTTCACTCTTGAGGTACTCCTGCTGGGTGTAGCGGAGACGGTCCACGTCGGACACGTTGGCGTTAGTGGTGAGGCAGATGAGACGGTCGTGCGCGGGGCCGTCTTCCCGACGGATGAAGTGCACGTCGTTGGTGGCGATCACCTTCACTCCATGCTTTGCCGCCAGTTCGAAGATGGCTTCGTTGTAGGTCTTCTGACGCTCGTAGAGGGTTTCCATCTCGGCCTGGGCCTTAGGCGGCAGGCCTTCCACGGTGCTGTGGTGGAGCATCACCTCCAGGTAGTAGTCTTCCCCGAAGATGCCCTTGAACCATTCGATGGCCTTTTCGGCGTCTTCCGGCGTGCCGTCGATCCCAAGGATATCCTGGGGGATCTCGCCGGCTATGCAGGCACTGCTGCAGATGAGCCCTTCGTGGTATTTTTCCAGCAGGGCGTGGTCGATACGCGGCTTGTAGTAGAAACCCTCTATGTGGCCCAGCGAGACTAGCTTCATGAGATTGTGATAGCCAGTTTCGTTCTTGGCCAGAAGGATGAGATGGTAGTATTTGCGGTGCTGGGGGTCTTTGAGCTTATGGTCGTAATGCCGCGTCACATAGACCTCGCAGCCGAAAATCGGTTTTACCAGCGGGTGTTTTTTGGCGGTGTCGTAGAACTCCTTTACTCCGTACATGTTGCCGTGGTCGGTGATAGCCAGGCCAGGCATGCCGAGTTCCTCCGCCCTCTTGAAGAGCTTTTCGATGTTGGAAAGCCCGTCGAGGATGGAGTACTGGGTGTGGACGTGGAGATGTACGAACGCCATGGTTCTGCAAAGATAATCAAAAGAACTGTTCGCTGCTTACTGCAGTTCCACCTTGGCTCGGCTTCGTATATCCATAGCCGACGCACCGGCTTCCAGCACAAACGTGCCGGGATTTACTTTCCAGCCGTGAACGTCTGTATCGTAGTAGGCGAACGCCTCACGCGTAAGATGCAGGCAGACTGTCTCGGTCTTGCCTTTTCCGATTTGAACCTTCCTAAACGCTTTCAACTCTCGTTCCGGACGCGGCACTGAAGGATTGCTCTCGCAGACATAGAGCTGCACCGTTTCTGCTCCGGCGCGTTTGCCGGTATTGGTGACGGAAAGAGTAACGTCATATCCGTCTCCCGCCGGCACGACGCTCAACGGACCGTAAGAGAAGGAAGTGTATCCCAAGCCATAACCGAACGGGTATAATGGCTTATTCGGGCCATATCCGCGGTATCCTACGAAGACACCTTCGCCATATACAGAAGGTTTGACGCTGTGCCCGCGCTTCGAATAGGGTTCCGGCGGATAATAGAAGGCCTGTGACGGGTTGTCTTCGAGAGCAGCGGGGAAGCTCACCGGCAGACGGCCGGAAGGATTCACCTTCCCGTAGATGATTTCGGCAAGCGCCTTGCCTCCCTCCTGCCCGGGATACCAGGCCCAGAGAATGGCATTCACCTTATACTCCAGACGGCTTAGGTCAACAGCTCCGCCTGCGTTGACCACCAGCACCACCTTGTGGCCTCGTGCGACGGCGGCGTCGACCAAAGCTTCCTGCCCTTCCGGAAGGGCGAAGGTTCTGTCGGAGTTCTCGTACTCGGTTGTTTTGTCAAAACCAAGAGCGATTATTTCCACTGGAGCGGAGCCGGAGAGTTTTGCTCCAAGCTGCACCAGCCCCTCTTTCAGCGAAACGGCATAGAGCGGCTCCACCGAGCCGCTGCCGCCGCCACACGGCACAACATCTGCCGCCGGGCCGGAGACACTCACTTTCTGGCGCTTTCCGAGAGGCAGTATCCCATCGTTTTTCAGAAGGACAACGCTCTCGCATGCAAGTTTATAGGCGACTTCCCTCGAATAGGGATTATCTTCGGGAATTGACGTGTCCAGCTGTGGCCTGTCGAGAAAACCGAATGCGATGCAGGTCTGAAGAATACGCTGAATCTTGGCGTCCAACTGGGATTCCGTAACGACTCCGCGTTCCAGAAGAGGCTTGAGGGTTTCTGCGTTCAAGCAGTAACCGCGCGGCATCTCCAGATCCACGCCGTCCTGCATAAGCAATACTGGAGAATAGGTGGATGTCCAGTCGCTCATGGTGAAGCCGCTGAAATTCCATTTCCCGCGCAGGTTCTCCTCGATAAGGTATGCGTTTTCGCTGCTGTGAACCCCGTTCACAAGATTGTAGCTTGTCATAACCGAACCCACTCCGGCCTTCTCGACTGCCGCCCTAAAAGCGGGGAAGTAGATTTCGTTGATGGTACGCTCGTCGGCAATGGAATTCACGTGGTGACGGTCGTACTCCTCATTGTTGAGGGCGAAATGCTTGACTGTGGCCATAACACCCTGCGACTGCACGCCTTCGATGTAGGCAACGGCCGTTTCCGAAGCCAGGAACGGGTCTTCGCCGAAATACTCGAAATTGCGGCCGCAAAGCGGACTGCGGCATATATTTACGCCGGGGCCGAGCAGTATATGAACCCCGCGCGCCCTGGAGTCTTGCCCAAGAGCGACTCCCATTTCATGGACCAGCCCTGGATTCCAGCTCGCCGCTGCAGCGACTCCGCATGCAAAGAGAGTGCTTCTGGTGTTGTTTCTTACTCCCTGTGGGCCATCGGCCATGCGGATGGACGGTATGCCAAGCCTCTCTACAGGGGCTATGTGGAAACCGTCTTCATAACCGGCCACGAAAGTGATCTTTTCGTCCAGAGTCATCTGGTTTACGAGGTTTGCCGCCCGCTCCACATGTTCGGGAGTAATCTGTTGCGCCCAGAGTCCTGCGCCAGCAAACAAAACAGCGATGGAAACTAAGAGTCTTTTCATCGGATTCCGTATTTTTTCAGGATTTTCAATACCGGTTTACGAATACTGCGGGCCCACAGAGTGTAGCCGTAGTCGCCGGGGTGAGTGCCGTCCACGGAAGTATAATGATCCGGAGACGTTGCGTTAGTTGTGGTGATGTAGTAAACGTCTTTATACTTTCTGCAGGCTTCTTTCATAAGCAAGGCGACCGTTTCAATCCTCTCCCGCTCATATTTGTCTGCTTCCAGATTGAAATTGCGCCGCTCGCGGTAGATGGTTTTCTGGAATATCAGAGGTTTGCCCGGATGCGCGGCCCGCATGGCCTCGATGAAAGGGAAGAGCCTCTCCTGAATCTCTTCGGGTGTGGGATTTGAGAAGGTGTCGAAAAGGAAAGCGTCCACATCGGGCGCCTGGGCGAGAGCTGCGGCAAAGTAGTCCTGCAGGCGGCACCGGCCGCTGACCCCCAAATTAAGGAACTGGATTCCCGTTTCCCTTGTGAGGATTGACGGATAAGCCATTCCCGACTTTGAGGTGGAGGCTCCGTGGGTAAAACTGGAGCCGAACACCGCCACCCGGTGGCGGAATGGATTCTCCAGCGGTTCCAGGATACGCCCCTTTTCCACGCCGATTCTCACAGAATCCATCACGCTTCGGACGGGCAGGTACAAAAGGCACTCCTTCACGGAATCGTCCATGTCCTTTATCATGTTAACCGGCTTGTTCAGGGAATTGTCGTTCTGCAGGCCAGATGCCGCCCAGAGCCACTTCCCGTCTTTCTTGATGTAGAGGTCGAATCCGCGGCCGGCAAAACCGGTTGTGCCGCCTCCGAAATAGGTCTTTGAATATTTGGGCCACACACGGATGGATGGAGAGTCGGTTTTGAACGCCACGGCTATGCCGGCGGACTCGGTGACAAGCCTCAACTCTTCTTTGGTGAATCCGTGAAAGCGAGCCGTGTCGATGCGGTGGTAGGGGTTAGGCGTGTCCGGGAAGACCTTGCCGGTGAGAGTAAGTTCCGAAGCCTCTGCATATATGTATTCCGGTGCCTTGTCCTGTGCCGCGACGGCAATGGACAGGCAAAAGGCGAGGACCATGGAAACTGTTAAACGTATTCGCATTTTCTTGTTTTCTTTGTCTTACAAAGCCCGGATTTGGAATCCGGGCGCAAGGAAGTGTATTCAACTGTGTTAATGAAGTTAGTCGATGGTGACGACGTATACTTTTCCAGCGTTTTGATCCGTTATATAGAGTTTAGAATAATCGCTGTTAAAGACCATACTTCCGACAGTATTCAATGCGGCATCAGCACCTGATCCATCCTTGGGGGTTGTAGAGCCATTGGTTATTATCGTTGTGATTACGGCGTCCGACCACCCGCCAGGGCCAAAAGTAATCTTTCTGATTGCAAATTGGTCGCCAATATAAAGATTGCCAACACCATCAAATGCCAAACCATAAAGATTACCGGTAAATGTTGCACTTGATACCGGGCCGTCCACCATTGAGGCGAAGTCGGTTGCTTTTGTCCCCGTTCCGGCAACGGCAACAGGAGCGCCTCCTGCATTCGGAACCTTAAACAACTTGAATCCGTTATCCGCAGTTGCAACTATAAAGTCTCCATTGCTGTCCGTCGTGAAACTGATGGGTTTCACTTTGCTGAGGCTTCCGGAATTGAAATCACCGTGCTTGGTTTTAGTCCCGGTTATTCCTTC
The DNA here is from genome assembly GCA_017412645.1 of Bacteroidales bacterium. GTDB lineage: Bacteria > Bacteroidota > Bacteroidia > Bacteroidales > UBA932 > Cryptobacteroides. Next base: position 92,926 of record JAFPWX010000017.1, read on the forward strand.
GGAATACTTAAATAATCCATATGCATCACGTATAACCACAAAGGCATCTGAACCGTTGAATGTAATCATCATTGGGCTGTAGTTTCCGGTAGAGATTCCGGAATAGGTAATCTCTTTCGTCGAAAGATTATCACAGGTATACAAACGACCCTGACTCTTGTCTACGATATACAACGTACCATTATGATAGCAACCTCCCCATGGAACGGCCTCTGTTGAAATAGTGTTATATGTTTGCTTCTCAACAGTTTTTCCTTTCAAATCAACAAACATAACAGCATCTGATTGGTCGAAAACAACCGCGTCGTCATCTGATATCATAACCATGCCTCGAGGTGCAAACAACTTCGTCTCCACAAATGAACCCGTAACATGAGATGTCTTGTTTGATGCTCTTCCAGCAGAGCCAATCAATGTCGTCAAAGTGTACTTCGTCAGCGATATCGCCTCCATAGGCTTTATGTGGGCGCGCTCGATTTGAACATTAGATGCCGAACGGAGGGAGCCTGGGACTTCTGTGCCATCGGCAAAGGTCAGGCATATTTTCAGGGTAGGATAAACATTCTTTTCGCTTACCACAGTCGGTCCTACAGGAAGAGGCACATAGGCTGTGATTCCATCATCAGAAGCACGCTGAGCAGCCGTAGCAGAATTAATGTCTATCTTTACACTGTATTCATTGGTCTTACCATTGTTATACGCCTTAAAATATGGCTTTTCCAATGTGAAGCCTGCACCGTCTTCCCAACCATAAATACCTCCGGGCCCCATGGTCTGGCTGATTTTGTAATAGTGGGTGGCATCTATGGGCGCGGTTACTTTAATATATCTCGCTTTTGGCGGCACATTCTTGTAGGTAACCTTGAGCAATCCTCCCATGTGTGTAAACTGAAGATCCTGACCGGAAACCACTTTGGCAATCATCGGAGCCTGGACGGTTCCTTCGCTCCACGTATATGTGGTTTTGAGGCATAGTTTCAGTATTCCTTCATCAATCTTGGGACACCCGTCCGAAACGTAATTCGGATAGACCGCATACGACTCGTCTCCGTAGGTGATATTGTCTTCTGTCTCAGCCTCGAAAGTAACAGAAGCCGAGCTGGCGCCCGTAACATTATTAAACACGGTATAACCGGATGAATTGTCGCTGCGGACAAGAATGGCATCATCCGCATCCCATTCAAAGGTGCTTCCGTCGAAGAAAGTCCTGGTTTCGCCGGGAGCGAAGCAGGCGGTGAGGGTCTGGACGTTGCCGGCAGCATTATCGGAACCGGCGGGAGCATAGTCTTCCCTGGCGCAGGAGGCGAGCAGGGAGAGGGCGGCAACTGCCGCGAAGAACAATAATGTCTTTTTCATAACCTTACCCTTCATTAATCCCATGAACCCTCTGAATCGGTTGTCCATTCTTCAAGTCCCTGAGAAGAATCTGTCGGCAGGTCCGACGCACAAAACACCCCTCCCGTCAGAAGTACCTCTTCCACGGCAGGAGCGAGATAAATTGTTTTTTTCATAGTGATAATAAATTGATTATTAGATGATTAGTTCACAATAAATTCTATAGTTACCGGCCAGTGGTCGGAGGGCATAACATCGTCGTAATTGCGACGTATCACCCGGTAGGACGCCGGAACAAGGCCCCATTTGAAATAGATGTCATCCATGCGATGATACCACTTGGCCGCCTGTTCATCGGTATCGGTCCAGGCGTTATAAGTGGCTACGGGACCATATTTCCAGCCAGTGTCAACAAGAAGGTCGTCGTAGTATGCGTCGGAGAAGAAAGCCTTGAATCTTTCGTTTCCGGCTTCAGTGGTAGCGCTGTTCATATCACCGACCAGGATTGTCGGAATGCTGCCACCGCTGAGAGAGCCGGCCCTTGCAATTATGAGTTCGGCCGATTTGTCCCTCACGGTCACACAGCGCTCCTCGAGCTCATCCTGAGTAAGGCCGCCGGTTCCGGCAATGCCGGACGAGTACACCTCGAGGTGCGTATTCATAAACAGCAGGGTGTTGCCTGTCTGAGTGTCGCGCAGCTTGACCCAGATGCAGATACGGCTGCGCGGAATGGTAACGTCTATCCACGGCGAGCCAGGTTTCGAATTCGGAGTGTCCGGATTCGGACTCAGCCAGAACTGGCCCCAGTCGAGTTTGGTAAAACGGGAACTCTTCCATGCGATGCACGGTTCTTCGTATCCTGATTCCTGGAAAGAGTAAGCGGACAACTGAGACTTGAGATAAGTTCTCTGGTCTGAAGTGGATTCCTGGAAGCCGATCACATCGAAACCATAGTCCTGAATCAAACGCGCGACCTTGGTCTTGCGGACCTCCCATGCCCTGTCGCCGGTATCATTACCCGTAATGAAGCGGATATTGAAAGTTGCCGCCTTCATGCGCGCCTTGGGCGTGATGCCGGCATCGGCGTTTCCGAGGAAAACCTCACGCACCAATCCGCTCTCTTGCTCTGTCACATAGAGTATCGATTCGTCGGTGTTCAGCATAAGTCCGCCGATGTTACGGAATGTGGCGGAAGTGCCCACCGCATCGGTTTCGGAACGGGCGGTCGCCTGGGAAGAGCCGGCAACCGTGGATACTACGGCATCGACATATCCGGTCGGGCCGGGAACAATCTTGCGGACACGATAATGGTCGGCCACGTAAATTGCGCCGCCCGAAGTGATGGCGATTGCGTTGAGGTTGTTGGTAAACTTGGCGGTGCGAGGCCGGCCTGAAGTGCCGTCGGACATGGTGTTGGCCCCGAGCGTTCCCGCTATCACCTCCTGTTCGCCGGAGACGGTATTCACCCTTATGACCTGCCCGCCATTTGTAGTGACAATCATGTCGCCATATGGGTCGAAGGCTATGCCCATCGGCCTCTTGCCGGAGAAACTGTAGGTTGCCGAGGGCTCTGCGGAGAAATCGCCTCCGTCGAAACGGTAAATCGCATAATTGTCCCAGACGGCCAGATAGGCGTTGCCCTCCGGATCGAACTTCACATCCACCGGGCTCTTGCCCGAATAGCCGCTCCTGACGCTGGTAGCAGTGTGGGATGATACGTCAAATGTGTAAACAGAGCCTGATGCCTTGTCCGCAAAATAAATCAGTCCGTCTTTATATGCTCCCTTCCAAGGCACGGAAGAGGTACTTCCAAATGTATATGGAGCTGAAACTGTTTTGGAATCCAAATCCCAGATGCGGACGCTCTGATTCTGGTCCAGAATGAATGCAGTGTGGCCTGGATCGATCCAGCCCATACCACGCGGGCAGCCCATGATAACCTCTGAATAGCTGCCTCCGGCCTTCGACGCTGCAGTCGTGGCGCGATTCTTCTTGCCCATAATTGTGGTCACCGAGTACTGGCTTGGGACCCCTACGGTTGGCATAGGCTTGATTTTGCTCCGTTCTATGTTGAGATTGGTCGCCGTGCGTATCGAACCGGGGATGACAGTGCCCGCGGAATTGGCGAGGCAGACGTAAACGGATGGGTAAAGATGATCCGCCCCGGGGCCAACAGGAAGCGGGACGTAGAATTCTTTTTCCGACGAAGATCCAGGGGTGAATTCCACCTTCATGAGGCCGTTCGACCCCGAACGGGCCTGAAGATAAGGTTTATCAGAGCTGAAGGATCCGTCCCATCCGGTGACGGGTATGGCTGAAGTTGTTTCATAGCCGGGAGTCATCACCTTCAGCTGGGCCGCATCGTCCGGGATGTTGGTGTATTCCACGTAAAGCAGGCCGCACATATTTGAGAAACGGAGCGGCTCGCCTGGAAGGACTTTCGCAATCATCGGAGCCTCGATATTGCCTTCGGACCAGTCGTAACGGTTTTTGAGGTTCAGCGTCATCGTGCCTGCCTCAACCACGCAGTTCTCCTCGGCAAGCGAAGGATACACTGCGAAACCCCCGGCGCCAAACAGGACTGTTTTCGCAGTTTCCTCGTTCTTTACGAAGGTGACCTCACCGGCCGACGGGAGACCGGAGTACTTGAAGTCAATGGTACCTCCTTCGGCAGCGGCAACCCGGATACGGTCGTTCGTCATCCAGGAATATACCGAAGACACAAAGGCTGTCTTGTTAACGGGTTCGGCAAATAACGCTTTCAGACTGTCGACAGAGACATCAGCGACTTCCTGCTGACTGTCGTCCTGGGTGATTACCGGCTCCTGCTTCGAGCAGGAAGCCCCAAGTAAAGCAGCGGCAATCAAGATCGCGGCTTGTTTTGCGAATCTGAGTTTTATCATAGAGAGAAATCTATAAGGATAGGCAGGTGGTCCGACGGGTGGAAGAAGCTATGGACTTCGATGCTGCGCACCGGAGTGGTATAATCGTCTTCAATTATGTCAGCGCCTGTCACCTTGTTCATCAACGCCGGGGTGGCGTAAACGAAATCGATGCGGGTGTTGCTCTGGGCCGACCTGAAGAAGCCGTCCGGATGCTTTTCTTTCACCACATCGATGTATGGCGTGTTATCGAGGATGTAGTCGTGGGTAAGGAAACGGGGGTCGTCTGTCGGGTAACAATAATATGCGTTGTCCTTTCGTGAGACGGAGTTGAAGTCGCCCATCATCAGCCATAAGCCATCAGAGGCCTTCGGATCGGTAAGAATTGTGTTCCGACATATCAATTCCATCTCTTTCCTGCGGTATTTGTCGCCGCCGTGATTCGCAGCATCGGCTTTCTGCGCTTCCTTGGAAGCAGTTTTAAGCCGAAAGTCGCAGGACATGGGGCTGGAGTGAAGAGTCACTATGTTCAGGGTTTTACCCCTTACCCTGAGTTTAGCCCAAGCGGCACCGTGAACGATAATCGAATCGGGTGCCGAGCCCGTTATACGGGAAATGTTTTTGATTGGATAGCGCGATGTTATCACCTGTGGATAACTGTCGCGGTGCGCCCCCACGTAAATGTACCGGTGACCGTAACGGCGGGCGAGCTTCTTCCACCCGCCCACCAGATAACGGTCTTCCGCCGACAGTTTATTGTCGGTGCCTGTCTTGTAGATGGTTTCGGCTTCGCACCAGACGCAGATGTCCGGCCTGCGCTCCTTCACCCAAGAGACAAAGGCATTGTAGTTGTCCTCCTGCCCCGACCACATTCCGTTCTGGATATTCCAGTACAGGAGCCGGAGCGGCTTTTCGCCGCCCCAACTCACAGCACTGAAACACAGCACTAAAAACGTGCAGAGTGTCAGGATTCTTTTCATAGTTTATTCTGCAACGACAGAAATCTTGCGGATGCGATGCTTGTTGCCGTCAGCAACATAGATGTTTCCGGTCTTCGGATCCTTCACAAGTTGGCCAAGCTGACCGAACTTTGCTTCCGCCCCTGCTCCGTCAGCAAGACCAGACTGCATAGGAATACCCGCGAGGGTCTTTATAATACCCTTGGTGTAGTCATTTCCAACACCGGGGATAAGAACTCGGACTGTATAGGAATGCCAGTCGTTGAAATAGATGCAACCATCTTTGTCCCAGTATAAACCGGTAACATTCCCTATAGGAGTTTCAAGAGGTGCACCATCTACAAAGGTTGCTGTCGTCGGGTTGGCGGTACCATTACCAGCAACAGTAGTAATGTCTCCACTGGCAAGGTCCATGACAAGAATCTTCTTTCCTCCGTTAGTACCGACTACAATCTTTGTCTTGTCCGGATTGAAAGCTATTGTGTAAGGCTGAATACCATTAAGGTCATATTCCTTATCAAAACCAACAATCTTTCCCTCGTTAATCTTATCTTCCGTCACATAGATTTTAATAATCGATTTCGTATCGCGACTTGCGATGTACATATTGTCGGAGTCATCAAATATTACATTCATCGGGCTCTTGATCGCAGTTGCCGTGTTGTCGGCATTGAAGATTGAGAATTCAGACCAAGTGCTATTCACATAGCGGCCAATCAGATTCTTTCCCTTCAGCGCCACATAATAATCTCCCTTCGAATTGAAGTCACCACCCCACGGGAATTTGTCATTACCGATTGTTTTCTGATCAACTACGATATGCATCTCGTAATTCGAAAGACTTACCCTGTGAACACCGTGCTGACCAGTCGCACCGGAACCTCCACGGCTGGTGATCCAAAGTTCAGTTCCTTCTGGATTGATAACAATTCCTTCGGGAATAGGGATATTTGCCAAAAGGCCGATTCCTTCTTCAATTTTGGAAGTGCCGGAGGTAAAGTTACCTACAACGCAATCAACACGATATTTCGCAACCTGATAGAAACGGACGAGACCTGCGGTAACCGGCGCTGCACCCGCTACCTTGATTGTGATCTCGTAATCCTTGAGGCTCTCAAGACCGGCGGGGACGTCGAACTTGATGCCGTCTTCACCGGAAACGGTTACGGTGGCCTCGGTTTCTCCCACAAGCACGGTGACGTCAGCCACGTCATCCGTAAAGCCTGTGCCTTCCACTGTAATCTCGTCGCCCTTGGTCACCATTACGGGTGAAACGGCGCTGACGACAACCTCGCGGTCGAATACATAAGTGAACATCTGAGGATCGGATGTCTCGTCGCCCTTAAGCACCAGAACGGCCACATCGCCATTCCCTTCGGGAACGATGACGGTGATAGCGGTTTCGGTGATGGTCTTGATCTCTGCTACAGCCTCTCCGAAGAGAACGGTGACAGCGCTGGGATCGGTGCCGAAATTCTCACCGGAAATAACGACCTCGTCGCCGATCTTCGCCTCCGTAGGATCGATTCCACTCACTGTCATCGGAAGAACGCGCTTCAGATAGGTGAACGAGATGTCTTCCTTGGAGCTCTTTCCACCTACGGTAACGGTAATCTTTGCCGCGCCTTCGGGGTTCTCGGGAAGGACGATCTTGAGGGTGGTAGCGGTAGCTTCCTTCACCTCTGCTTCGGCAGTGCCGACGACAACCTTGTTGTCAGCAGCGGTGGCGGAGAAGTTCTCACCAGTAATGATCGCCACGTCTCCGGCGTAGCCGCTTGAAGGCTGAATCTTTGTCAGAACGGGAGCCTTAGCTTCCTGTTTGCCGGTATCTTCCGGGTCTTTCTGACAGGCGGCGAAAGCCACGATGGCTGCTGCCGCAATCAATAATAACTTTTTCATTGTTTTGTGTTTTAATAGGGTTATTTGTTATAACGTATTGCTATATACTCTATAGTGTTGTCGTGATAGCCGCTGCCCGTTTCGGTCCCCATCACGGCATCCGCATAGTCGCCGCCGTCGGAACAGACGTCGGACGTGGGCATCAGACGGATGTAAACATTGGGCTTTCCAAGCATTTCAAGCGGGAGGGGGAAGTCCATCGACTTGAATCCGACAATCGAACTGTACAGAGTGTTCGACCACTGTGAAATGTCGGGAACAGTGTATTCGGCGATGAGATGCCACTTATCGTCATCGGCCGGATTCATCGAATCCACTTCACTCCATTCGGCTTTCCAATAACGCGGAGCATAGAACTTCTGTGCGGTATTGAGCTGGGAAATCTGAAGGGAGAGATGGTCTGTGACTATGCCTTCAGTGGAGAAATTCAGTATCCAGGCGTAGCCTCGGCCGAGGTCGTAGTCCCACCAGTTCTGCGAACGGAAGGTGCAATAGGTGTCGGAGGCGCACCAGGTACGGCCAAACATGTTACCGCCATTGGCGATGCGTATCTTGTTCTCCTCGTCCGTCACGGAGCCTTCCATCCATTCCGGGTTGCCGTCCTTGTTCACGGCCACCCAATCGTCCATCTCGGCATTCCAGTGTTCCTTTTCCGGATCCAGCACGATACCCAGGCCGTTCACATTCCCCACATGATAGCCGAACAGATAATTGGCGTTCATGCCCATGGGGCCGAGATAGCTGAAACAAACCTCGGACTGAAGATGCTGTCCGCGCCTGAAATCTTCTCCATCAACAGTGTAATCCTTGAGTTCGGAGCCGGTGTACTTCTTCTGATATGTGTGAGTGAACCAGCCGTTGGTGCCATAGGTCGGACGCATCACGGAGTCGGCCGGATCCGGATTCCAGAAACGGTACTCGGTGAGCAGGGCGGAGAAGCTGTCTTCCACGCTGTCATTCATTTCTCCCCAGATGTCATCCTTGTCCTGATGACGGATCTGGTAGCGTCCGATGTTTCCGAGTTCCAGGTCCATATCGATGTCCAGAAGGTCGGCCCCCTGCTTCCAGGTGAAACGGGAGTAGCGCTCGTGCACTATCACGCCCGAGACATTGCCGCTGCCGTATGGAAGGCGGGTTCCGTCGTTACGGTAAAGACACACGGAATTGGTGTACATATAGAAGCTGTTCCCATCCTTGTCGCGAAGAAGACGCGGATACTTGCTTATGCGGTTCACGTTGCTGGCGATGGAGTAGCCCTCATTGATCGGCATGATGGCTCCCTTGCGCAGCGGGAACTCCACGTCTTTCAGGGTAACGTACGTGAAGATGTCGTCGTCGGTAAGGTCTTTGAATGCCTTTACCTTTACCGGGACGTCGCTCTTGCTGCCGGCCGTCTGGGAGACAATCATCGATGATGCGACGCCTTTGACGCAGAAACGGGTCGGTTCCTCGTTTTTCTCCAGTTCGGTTCCCTTGAGACGGACGCTCACGTGATCGTAACGGTTGAAGATGTTGTCTTCGGGAGTGGCCGTAAGGAGCATCACCCCGCAGCTGCCGTCGTAAGCTTCCAGGTAAACGGTGCTCTTGCTGCCGCTGTAATCGATGGAAGACGTTGTCTTCTGCTCGTTCTCTCCGGCGTTGCCGCCCGGAGTATTGCTCACCACTATGCCTTCCACGAGGATGTCTTCGTTGATGACCCCGTCCTCATAGAAGCTCTTGAGGTCTGCCAGGGAGATGAGCTCGCCAAGGATCTCATTGGCGTTTTTCTGGGAGAAGTTAAGCTGCAGCTCGAACAGTTCGCCCCAACCGTCCACGAAAGACAGGACAATCGCGGCGGTGCGCACCTTTACCGGGTCTTCGTTGGGAAGCGTAGTAATCTTTATGTTCCCGCCTTCGATGGTCACTCCGGTAATCCAGTCGCTGTCTTCCAGATAGTTGACGACAACCTGCATCTCGCTGAAGTCGATATTGGTATTGATCGGGGCCTCTGTTGTCCCGCCCTTACCCGCTCCGACTATTGAGGTGTTGGCGATGGAAAGGGTGGTTTCCATCATACCTTTCTGCTTTATCAGCACGGTGTCGCGACGCGTGTCGAGTTCCGAGCAGAGCACCAGGCCGGCCATGCGGCGAAAGCCTTCGTTGAGGGATGCGGTAACGGATATGACACCGTCTCCCTTGCCTTCGGTCGCACCAAGGGTAAGCCAGGATGCTTCCCTGTCGAGCTTTACGGTATAGTCGCTGTTGGAGTAGATCTGAAGGTCTATCTTTCCTCCGTCCGCTTCGAGCAGATAAGACGCCTCCGGAGTGCCCAGTTCCACCAGGGGAACGAAGGCGGAGTCGTCCACCTTGCAGGCTGCAAGCAGGAGAAGTGATGCCAGTATAAATATTGTCTTTTTCATATACTAACCCTTTTGCATGACGGTAAATGATGCCTTTACGTTAGCTCCGGAATCATCGGTGAAATCGATGCTGATCTTAGCCGAACGCAACTTTCCGGAAGCGTTTTCCGACAGATTGAACTGGAGGCTCTGGGAAGTGAGCTGCAAGCCGCTTATCCAGTCACAGGTCTCCGGTACCGCAATGGTAACGCTGTATGGATAGATGTTGTTGAGAGTTGTCTCGGCTGTCACGGTCGCAGACTCTTTTTCGTAGGTTCCGCTCAGGCTTTTGAGAGTGAATTTTGGACCGTCCATGGTCTGGTTCACGGTTATCAGACTCTTGAGCGTACGCCCGGTGGGATCGTTGATATTCATAAGGATCTGGGCGTTGCGCAGGCTGCCGGAAGCATTGTCCGCAACCGTAAAAGCAAGCCCGTTCCAAGCCGGTGTGGCAGAGAGGATCCAGTGCGACGAATCGGTGTCGTTGCCGGTGATGACAACAGTATCCTTAACGTTTTCCGGAGTGGTGTAGATGGCCTTCGCCACCAGTGCGTCCGCACTGTAGTAAAGGTTGCTGGTCGCCGATACACGCACCTCTCCGCCAACCCTCAGGATTGGAACGGAAGCGTCGGTGAAACGGAACGACGGGGTGGTGACGGGACCGTTCTGCAACATAAAGACAGTATCGCGCACAGAGCCGCTCTCCAGCACAATCCCAACCTGGCGGGCGATGCCATAGTTGGCGCCGAACGAGAAGACGAGTTCGGAGTTGCCGTGGCCGGAAGTGCGGTCGATTGCCGCCCAGCGCACGCTGTGATCGAAATGCGCCGTCCAGTCTCCGGTGGAATATACCAGCACGTGGGTGGAGCCGCCGTCTTTCGACAGTGTGATGTGGCGTCCGTCCACCGAAAGCGGAAGATCCATTTCATATGGCTTGTCGCAGGCGGCAACCATAGCCGCCAGGACGAGTATCTTACATACCGTATTGCGCATATTCTTTGTTGTCAAGGTTATACTTTGAATAAACCACCTGGGTGTCGGGGATGGGATAATAGCGGTGGCACGGAAGGACATTGCCCAGCAGAGTGCTGTAGTCGTTGTATTCTACCACGCTCTTATACCAGATGTCCCAGCGGACGAGGTCGAACTTGCGCTGGAACTCGCCGAAGAGTTCGCGGGCGCGCTCGAGACGTATCTCTTCCTGCAGGCGTACATCGGTGCGGAAGACGTAGTCGGAAAGGCCCGCACGGTTACGTGTCATATTGAGATACCGGACGCTTTCCGCACTGCTGCCAGTTTCGCACAGGGCTTCCGCCTTGAGGAGAAGGGCTCCGGCATAGCGGAACACCTTGTAGTTGTTGTGGTCGGCCGAGGCCTTCATTCCCGGGCACCAGAACTTGGGTCCCATCCACGGACGGGTCGCGTTCTTCAGGCTGGTGAAAATCTCGCCTTCGTAAGCCCAGGCATAATTGATGTCCTTGCGCAGGTCTTTACCCATTCTCGGCTGCAGGCCCTGGCTGAAAAACACACAGGGCTGCGCGCTCTGCCAGGTGGTCGCCTCGTTGCCGAGTTCGGGAATATGAATTCCGTCGTAGATATCGTCCTTGTTGCGCTTGGGAGTGGTTACGCAGGCCACGTTGGAGGTGTAGTTGAGTCCGCCTTCGACGTAGGTGTGCTGAACTTCGAATATGGATTCCGGCGTATTCTTGTTGCGCCAGAGCGTATTCTCGGTGAGATCGTATTTCGAGAGGTCGCCGTAGATGTCTTCCAGATGGCCGACCGCTTCGATGACCGCGTCCCAGTCCTTGTTCCATGCGGCCATCTCGGCTATGAGCATATAGGCCATGGATGCTCCCAGGCGGGCGCCTTCATTATCCGACGTACGTGTCTGGGCGGCCAGCGGAGCAATCTCCTGAAGGTCGCGTACGAGCGCCGCCCTGGTGGAATCGGCCGACATCCTGGGAAGGACTGCGATCCGCTCGAGGGCGGCATTGTCGAGAATCGGTTCCAGGTAGAACGGGACATCCCCGAAGAAGGACGTGAGCAACCAGTAGTACAGGCCGCGCAGCGCCTTGGCTTCGCAGAGGAGAGACATCCTCTGTTCTTCAGTGACGGCATCGGTCTTTTCTATTCCGTAAACTGCGAAATTGCAGCGGCGTATGCCCTGGTAACACTGGTCCCACACGGTGGCGCCGAAACGCGGCTTTACCGGAGAGATGTCCAACTGCGCATCCAGGGTGCCGGACGCTATCCACATTATGTCGGTAGCACATTCTGTCGCCATAAAGAAAGGAGCGGTATAGATGCTCTTTATCGGCTGGTAGCAGCCGTTCACTACGCTCTGGCATTCGGAATACTTGCGGAAGAAGTTGTCCGGGGAGGAAAGGGCGTCGGTGTTCTCGTCGAGGGAACAGGACGTTACAGCCAGGGCCATTATCAGAATCTTATATAATTTTTTCATGGCTATTAGTATCTGACTTGAACCGAGAATGTGATGGTACGGGCTTTCGGGTATGCCCCGATATCCGCACGACGCAAGGTAGAGGATGATCCCTCCGAACTCACGTCCGGATCGAAGCCGTTGTAGTTCTTCCAGAGATACAGGTTGTCTCCGGAAAGCGTGAAGGTAATATCCCTGAGATAACGCTTCTTGAGATTGAGGGTGTAGCCGAGGCTGACGGTCTTGATCCTCAGGTAGGAAGCGTCGTGGATAAGGAAGTCGGAAGGAATGGCGACGTCGGTGTAGCCGGCACGGGGGATATTGCTTTCCGGATTCCTCTCGGGATGCCAGGAATTGAGCATATACCGGTACTGGTTGGTGTACATACCGCCCGACATATAGAATTCGCCGTAGTTGTAAATCTTTCCTCCCAGCGAATACGAGAGGTAAACACCCAGCTTCCAGTTGTTCCAGTAGAAGGAGTTCTGGAGACCGCCGTAGATGAACGGATCGGCATTGCCCTGATAGATAAGGTCGAGCTGGTTGAGTACCCCGTCGTGGTTGATATCATAGTAGCGCGGCGTTCCGTCTTCCCACTTGGAGGTGAGGCTCACATAGGAATTGGTCACCTCGTTGCGGGCACGCTCTTCGTCGTTCTTCCATACGCCGGCGTACTTGAATCCCCAGAGGGAGTTGAGGGGATAGCCTGCGACATAGCCGTACATGCGGTACGGATTGTTTCCCGGAGAATCCAGGGCGGAGACGAAATCTTCGGAGCCGATGTCGAGCACCATCTGATCGTTGTGAGAAATCGTGAAGGTGGTGGTCCACTGGAACTTCTTGGTTTCAATGTTACGAGTGTCAAGGGTAAACTCGACGCCCTGGTTGGAAACCTTGCCGAGGTTCATCATATGGTTGTGGAAGCCCGTCTGCTGGGCCACCTGAACCTGGAGCAGAAGGTCGGAAGTGTATGACTTGTATGCCTCTGCCGTGAAGATGATCCTGTCTTTCAGGAAGGAGCCTTCGATTGCCAGGTTATAGGAATCTGTCTTTTCCCAGGTGAGTTCCGGCTGATTGAGTCTGCTCTGATAGAACGATACCGGCTGGGTGCCGTCGAAGATGTATCCTCCGGTGGTGGAGGACAGGGCGGCCAGGGAATAATAGGCGCTGATGGCATCGTTTCCGGTACGGCCGGCGGAGAACCTCACGGATAGGTTGTTCACCCACGGCAGGGCCTTCATGAAGCGCTCGTTAGAGATATTCCACCTGATTGCCGCCGACGGGAAAGGCGCCCATTTGTGGTTGGACGCGAAGTTCGACGCACCGTCGTAACGCATGGTCGCAGTGATGTAATAACGGGAATCGTAGTTCCAGTCGAGACGGCCGAAGAAAGACATCTTCTTGCGTTCGCTCATGGAGGTTCCCGCGGAATAGGTCTGCTTGTCGAGCACGGCGTTCATATTATTCCATTTCACCTCGTCGTCCATATATCCCTTTCCCGAAAGGGAGAAGTTGCGGGTGTTGAAATTATATGTGGAGAAACCTACCAGCGGCACGAGGGTGTGTTTGCCGAAAGAGCCGTGATACATCGCCGTGGTTTCGGTGGACATTGAGTTCTCGTGGTATTCCGCCCTCTGGGCGTCGCCGCCCTGGTTCTGCGTACGGTTGGGCAGGTTGCCGGGATCGTAACGGAATGTTGAACGGAAATAGTTATAGTACGAGAACAGGCTCTTGATGTGCAGGTCCTTTATGGGATTCAGTTCCGCATTGAAGGAGTGGTTGCTGGAATGACGCTCGGTCTGGTAGTCGATGAGGTCTATCTTGGAGCGCGGGGTGTTGATCTTGGAGCCCAGGTTATACAGGGGGTTCTCGGAATCGGTCACCTTGATCATCGGCGAGAGGTACTGGGCCGCTCCCCACCACTCCTTACCGCCGATGGACGTGGTGTTCTCGTCGGTGATACGGTAGGTATAGGAGCCATTGTATCCCACCTTGAGCCAGGGGAACAGATTGCGGTCAACCTTTATTCGGCCGGTGAAACGCCTCTGGCCCGTTCCGTCCACGATACCCTCCGTGTCGTTGTAAGAGAGGGAGGTGAAGTAGGAATGGCTCTTGTCGCCTCCGGTAACGGAAAGACCGTAGTTCTGGTTTACGGCCCTGCGGGTAATCTCCTTTATCCAGTCGGTTCCTTCGCCGAGGCTGAGCGGGTCGGGATAGACGGTGCCGCTCAGAGGAGTCGAGGCACCAACCGCGGAATGGCTGGCGTCTTTGCCGAAATAGGCGTAGTCGTTACGATACTGGGCGAACTCGGATGCGTTCATTATATCGAGGCTTCTCGGCAGTTCCGCTATACCCAGGTCGGCCTTGAAGGAGATGCGCGGATGGTCGCTTCCCATACCCGCCTTGGTGGTGACGATAATAACGCCGTTCGCGCCCCTGGAACCGTATATTGCGGTGGAGGAAGCGTCCTTCAGGACAGAGATGGAAGCGATATCGTCCGAGTTGATATCGTTCAGGTCGTGGATGGCATCGGTGATTCCGTCCACGATGATGAGCGGCTCGTTGGAAGCAGTGATGGAACGTGTTCCGCGGATACGGATGGTGGTGGTGGAGCCGGGAGCTCCGTCGGTGGACATGAAGTCCGCACCGGCGATACGGCCCTGAAGGGCGTTGTCCACAGAAAGCACCGGAGCATCCTTGATATCGGTCATCTTGACGGAAGCTACCGAACCGGTCAGGTCGGTTTTCTTGGACGTACCGTAACCGATGACAACCAGATCCTCTATCACATTGGCCTCTTCGCGCAGGGAAAAGTCGATGGTCTTGCGGCCGTCCACCTTTTCCGAAACACTCTCATATCCAAGACACTCCACAGAAAGGGTCGCGTCGGCCGCGGCTTTGATGGAATATCTGCCGTCCAGGTCGGTGGTAACACCGTTCCTGGTGCCTTTCACCAGTACCGCCGCACCGGGGAGAGGCTCTCCGGTAGCGTCGCTCACAACACCGGTGACGGTGATGGTCTGCGCCCATGCGGCTGTGCCGATTATCAGCGTAAGCACTGCCAGAATTGTCTTTTTAATAATTCCGTTCATAGGCTTATTCAGTATTGATGGTAGTCATGATTTTATCTTTCCCGCTGCCTTCGTTCTCAGCATAGAAGTCCTCGTCCACATCGGGAACGAGCCTGGTTATGCTGATGTCGTCAAGGAAGAGTCGGGAGCAACCCTCGGAAGTGTCGGTGCCGGAGGTGATCTTGATTCGCGTGGTGGCGGTCATCTGGTTTGAGTCGCTGTCGGCAATGAAAACAAGGAACCAGCTGTCTGATCCGAAGAAATCCTCCTTGTTCTGGATGTATGGTGCCTCAAGGTCTATCCACGTCTGTTCCGTCTCAGCATAATCCCTGATGAATCCTCCCCCGGTGACTTCGACGCGGAAGTGGTTGTCGTCCTTTGAACCGACCTTTTCTTTGAAGGCGGCGGCACGGAACGAAACCATAAGGAGAGTGTCGAAACGGAAGCTGTCGTTCCTCGGGGTGAGCACGCTGCCACGGTGGGCCTCCTTATCGCCGAGACGGATGTAGCCTACACGGCCGTAACAGCGGCCAAGGGTGTCCGAGCCTACGGGTTCAGATGAGAATCCCCTGTCCTTGAGGGCAGCGGTCCAATTGTCCAGCGGCGTATCGGAGATATCCGACCACGGATCGGCGCTGCCGTAGGTCCAGGCCGAAAAATCTTCGACAACACGGTCGGTCGCACCCTGCCTTACAGGAAGGAATACTCCGAAATCTTCACCTGGCACCACCGCTGACAGGGTGCCGACCCTTCTGGCATACCAGACTCCAGGATAACGGTCGGGATAACTGAGCGTAATTCTGTACACGCCCTTTGTCCCTGTGGGTTCGAATTCCTCGATCTTCGCCCACGGATACGTTGCGGCATCCTGCCAGAACAGGTCTATCTCCTTGTCGAAGGAACTCTTGAGATAGAGCGTCCTGGTTCCTGCAAGAACACTGACAGCCGCTTCCTTCATCGGTTCATCGGAACAGTCCGCCTGGGCGTGAAAACTCAGCTTGTCTTCACGCGTCTGGCCGGTCTGCTCCTTGGAACAGGAAAGCACGACAGCAGCGATGCCGATTGCAATAAGCAGTTTCTTTAAATACATTTTATTGATTGTTAGTACTTTACATCAACCAAAACAGGCCTGTGGTCGGAGGGACGGCAGAAGTAGCCGCTGACGGTATTGTCCTGATACAGCAGGGTCCAGTCGTCAACAATTATCATTGCGTTCTGCACGCCCTCGTATGCCTTCGGCGTGGCATAAAACATATCCATTCTCTCGAAATCCTTATTTACGGAACTCAGCCAGTTGCCCCGCCAGTACTCGCCGATTACGTCTATCAGGTTGGAGTTGTTCCTTAGGTAATTCTGGGCGAGATAGTCCGTGTGAGAGGCGCCTTTGTTATAATACCACTCGTCCACGGAACTGGGGCAGTTGAAGTCTCCCATCATAAAGAGGTAGTCCACTCCGCTGTAGTCCGAGAGTAGGTTGTTCACAATATTCTTCATCTCGTTCTCGCGTTCTATATCACCTTCACGGGCAGCCTGCGACGCCGGGCGCTCGGATTCCGCTATGCCCCTTGCGTAATCTGCCGGCCACAGATGCGTGGACAGGAAATGAAGGTCCTTGCCGCCGATGGTAACCCGAACCACAGCTGCTCCGTGGGCCACTTCCGATGTCTCCAGCTCCTTCAATTTGGTTATCGGATATTTGGAAGTTATCATCTCGGGATAGTTGTCTTTCTGACAAGACATGGTATAGTTGTGGCCATAGCGCTTTGCAAGGGCTGGCCATCCGCTTTCGAGGGTACGGGCGCTGCTTTTGAGCCATTCGCCTTTTTCGTCGTATAAAGAACGGGCCTCGCAGAACACGCAGACATCGGGTTTGTATTTATTGAGCCAGGCGACGAAGTTGTTGTAGTTATTGGCCTGGTCAGACCACATTCCGCACTGGATATTCCAGTAGAGTATGCGGATTCCGTTCACCGGCGTGCGGCGGTATTTGGCTATAGAGATGCTGACATTGTCGAGATAGAAACCATGGTAGCCGCCTTCCTCAAGAGCCGTGGTGAGACGGATCTGAGTTGCGTTGTTGACATTCTCCACATACATCACAACATGGCGCCACTGCTTTGCGGCGGGAGTGCTGGTGGGAACGGGAACGCTGGCCGCGGAGATGGCCCATCTTCCTCCGCATCCTTCGTACCGGCAGAGTTTGTTGTCAAGCACGGCCTGCTCCCCGTCAACGGTGACGCTTGAAACGATTCCGCTGTTGTATGTCTCCAGACAGACCTGGTCTTTGAAACCGACACGCGGACAATAGTCGAAAGAAATCTCCAGATCGCAGAGTTCGCTGATTCCAAGGTCCGGGGCCTGGAAGATGCCCCTCGTGGCGTCAGCGGTTCCAACTCCAAGGTAACCCTGGTATTCCTGACAGTGATGCAACAGAAGATAGTCGCCAAGGTTACGGCTTCGGACGTAAGAGCCGCTCATTGAATGATAACCCTCAACTGTCTTTCCGGAAGCCTGGGACAGGGAGCCGCCCTGAATATATCCGCTGCCTGCCCAGGTATATTCGGCATTCTTGAATGCGTGCTCATAACCGGTCAGGGAGGAGCCGTAACTCGAAGAAGTCTCAACTCCATCCGGAGAGAATCCGAAGGTAGAGTATCCGCCAACGTAGTCTCCTCCCCACGCGAAATTGTCAAAGCCCTCGTAGAAAAGAAGGTTTTTGCTTGGAGACCAGTTGGCCTTCGCCTCATATACTTCGCCTGCCTTGAGGCTGGTGACGTTGAGGTCGAGAGTGATTCTCTTATGGGACATGTCGCATATGTTCAGCTTGAGACCGTCCGGGTATTCGCCGGGGGCGAGGAGAAGGACAAACTGCCCGCCGGAAGAAAGACTTACTCCGGTCCCCCTGTTGGTGCAGTTAAGCACCGTGAAAGGAAGGGCCTTTGTGATGGAAAGCGTTTTCTTGGACGCCTGGTAGCTGCCAATACCGGAGATTGGCACTCCCGCGTCTATCTTGATCGAAGAGATTTTTGCGTCTCCGCTCAAGGTCAGCTTTACTGCCGCTACGAGCGGGGTCATCTTAAGCACATTGCCGTCCTCGGAGGAATAGCTGCCATAGAGGGGCAGTGCGTCAATGTCCTTAGTGAGACAATGATAGAAGGACATCGGAGGAATCACCACGTTCACGTAGCGCGACAATCCGTAGTACATCGCAGATTCCTCCCTGTAAAGAACGGCATTGTACGATGCGGCCGCGTCTGCCTCGATGTACGGTTCGCCGTTTTCCGTGAGCAGGATCGGATAATCCACACCGCTTATGCTCACCCTGAAAGCAGACCAGTCGAAAGTAGAGATTCCTGCGGCTTGGCGCACAGAGTTATCGCTTTCTGCCAGGTAGAAACGCACTTTTCCGTCCACTACCGTTATCGGATCTCCGGGACGGATGGATTCTTCTGTCTTGTCGTTGATGTCTTCTTTGTTGTTTTTCCCGTTATCCGAAGGTTCCCCTTCGCAGGCAGCGAAGAGCAGCCCCAGGATAAGAAACGCATATAATCTGTTGTTTTTCATATCATTCCCAATTGGGGTTTTGAACTACGGCACCGCCGGTCAGAACAATGTCGTCAGTGGGTATGGGGAAGAGATAATCCCTGTCTTCCCTCCAGTTGCGCGGGACGTTTGAGAAACGCACGATATTTCCGCTCGTCCCCTCGGTAAGCGAAAGGTCGTCTATGTTGGAATAAGCCATTCCGCTTTCAACGGCTGGGGCTTCTCCGGAATAGATACAGAAGTCGTCGGTGCCACTACCGTCGAGGTCGTAGGAGCCGGGGCCTGGGAAATACATTCCCCTGAACGGGCGGTCGAAGCGTTTACCTTCTTTCCATCGCATAATATCCCAGTAGCGGAAGCCCTCACAGATGAGCTCGATGGTCCTTTCCCTGCGTATCTCCAGTATCACGCCTTTGTGGGCTCCGGTAACGTTCTTGTATCCGGTAAGGGGATTGGAAAGGAACGGGTCCGGATCGGAATCGGCCGCAGCAAGAATCAGCGGTGGCATTCCGGCACGGGCGCGAAGCAGGCAAACCGTAGCATCGAGGTCGTCCTGGGTGATGGTTCCAAGCTCCGCCTTCGCCTCCGCATAGTTCAGATAAGTTTCTGCTATACGGAAAAGAGGAAGGTCATTTTCGGATGTGTTGGAGATATCGTACTTCGGCTCTCCCACATACTTCACGATCTGGTATCCGGTGAGGGTGGCGTTCATATCTGGAGCAACCCAAACCTTGCTGCCCACGCGTGTATACCCCGGAGTGCGTATGGTCTGAGAAAGGCGCGGGTCTCTGTTCTGGCATTCCTGTATGAAGCTCATCGTGCCAAAACCGGGGATATCGGTAAAGCGGCTTCCGTCTGCATTGAGGTAGCTGTCCACAATATCTTTCAATACCCCGGAACGCCCCATTGTAGTGGATGTAAAATAGTCGTTCACGTTGTGGGTGATACACATTGAAAGGCCGTAAGCCTGGGAGAGTATCACTTCCTGCCTGATGGTTTTCAAACTGCGGAAAAGGTCTCCGTAGGGAGTGTCTCCCGCGGTGTACAGGGAATAACCGCCGTTTTCCATGAGTTCCCTGCTGGCATTCACACACTCCGCCAGACAGTCTTCCCACCCGGAAATGCCGTGGTACTTGCGGAAGGTGCCTTCGAAAAGGAAGATGCGGCTTTTCAACGCAAGCGCCGTCCAGCGGGTCACCCTGTAGTCTTCGTGCCTGTCGGGAAGGACAGATGCGGCCTCGTCGATATCGGACAGTACGTGCTGCATGATGAGGACCCTGGAATCCCTTCCTTTGTACAGGTTGGCGTCGTTCGTTCCGAGAGTATGCTCGAACCACGGCACGTCGCCGAATCGCCGCACTTTGTCGTAGTAGAACCACGCCCGGAAGAACTTCGCGAGTCCAACGTATTCCCTGCGAGCTGAAGTGTCGCTGCACTGGTCGGCGCGCTCGAGGAAGAAATTGATGTCGCGCAGGTCGCCCCATGTCCAGTGACTGTCTTTTGACGATACGAAACGGGAACCGCGGACCTCGGGGGCGAGAGTGCTCTTGATGATGATGTCGGCCCCTTCGTTGAAGATGTCCATGCCCGACGGCAGCATGCGGTAGAACTGGTTTGTGTAGAGCCGGCACTGCTCCTCGTCCTTAAAGAACTCTCCGACCGGCAGGGCATCTTCGGGTTCCCTGGTAAGGAAATCCGAGCAGGCGGTGAGAGCCAGGAGGCTTGCGATTATGAGAAGTCGTCTTGCCATGTCGTCAGAAAGTAAGTGTTATGCCGAGCGAGAACACCCTGTACCAAGGATAGGTGTTGCCGTTGCGGTCGCCGTCGGCCGAAATCTGCTCGGGGTCGATATAGTCGCCGTGCACGGCGCTCCAGGTGAGGAGGTTTTCGCCGCTCAGGCAGATTCGGGCGTTGGATATGCCGGTTCGGGACAGGCTCTTTGCGGGCAACGTATAGCCGACCGACAGATTCTTCAACCGCAGGTATGCCAGGTTCTGCAGGTAGCGGGAATTGGTGTAATAGAGGGAGCCGCCTGTTGCATTGAGGGCCGCGTATCCTCTTGGACGCGGGAAGTAGGCATCCGGATTTTCCTCCGACCATACGTCATCCATGAAGCCTTTGGGAACGAACGAGGCATAAGGCCGGCAGTATGGACCCCAGAAACGCATGTTTTCGTGGCCCGGATACCAGTCCATGTGGCCTATTCCCTGGAAAAATGCCTGTGCGTCCCATCCGTTCCAGGCCACATGGAAACGGAAACCGTAACTCCAGCGGGGAAGGCTGTTGCCTATAACCTCCAGGTCTCCGTGGTCGTCCAGGGTGTTCTTCCCGGCATCGATAACCCCGTCTTTCTTAAGGTCCACGTATTTCATGTCTCCTCCTCGCACTCCTCGTGATGCCTCGTTGAAGGAGTAGTAATAGCCGGGGCTCACCTGCGACATGTCAACCTCCGCAGCATAAGCCGCCGCTTCCGCATCGTCTGCAAAAAGACCGTCCACCCTGTATCCCCAGATTTCCCCGAGTCGGCGGCCTGGATAGGGTTCCGACAGAAGGCCTGACGGGTTGTCGCAACGCGTATAGGTGGAAATATAGTCGGACAGAGTGGCGCTGGCCCCATAGGAAAATGGCTTTCCGAGAAGCTGCGCCGAGTTGTTCCACTCTATAGAGAATTCGCACCCGCGCGTGCGTATGTCGTGGGCATTCACCATCGGCTCGGAGGCTCCGTAGAACGATGGCAACAGCGGCCCGGAAGTGAGGATACCAAGCGCGTCCCGAATATAGAAATCCCCGGTGAGTCGCAGCCTTCCTCCGAAGAATCCGAGATCGGCCCCCAGGTTCCTGGTCTGTATTGTCTCCCATGTTCCGGTGGACACGGGGTCGTCGGCCTCAGCGTAACGGCTGCGCGTTTCGCCGTCGAAGGAATAATTCATGGTTCCTCCTGTCCGGATTGTCTGCCAGTAGGCATATTCGTTTATGGACTGATTCCCGAGAGAACCCACTGAAGCACGCAGTTTGGCCTGGGCAATCACCGGGAGCAGCGGAGCCCAGAACGGCTCTCCGCTGAGCTGCCATCCGAGCGAAACTGACGGGAACAGGCCCCACTTCTTGCCTTCCGGGAAACGGGAGGAGCCGTCCAGACGGCCGTTCGTCTCCACCAGATAACGGCCCTTCCAATCGTAGGATAAACGGTAGAATACGCCCATCAGACTGTATTCCCGCACTCCGCCGTTAAGGCGCTTGAGTTCTCCGGTGGCAAGGTTAAAGTCGGACATGGTTTCCGAAAGCAGGTCTTTGCGCTGCACCGTAAGCGCGGTCCTGCGCCAGTCTTCGTAGTTTACGCCGGCTACGGCCGTGAGATGATGCCCTTTCCGGAAATGACCTTCGTAGGTAAGGAATGCATCCACGGAGTTCCTGCGCAGGCGGTTGTCCCTTTCTGAGAGATAGTCTTCGTAGGCGTTCTCCGGCTCATACGCGGTTTCGCCCGGATACATCGAATAGGAGGCCGGGGCGCTGCGGAACAGTTTCTGGACGGTGGAGGAATGGTAGGTCCAGGATGTCTTGAACACCAACCCCGGGAGGATGTCCGCAGTAAGGTCCAGGGTGTTGTAACTCTGTTCGTCGGAATTGCTCCCGCCCGTGTTTCCGCTGCGTATCATGGAATTGTAGCCCGACATAATGTAGTGGGCCGAAGAATTGGTGAGGACGGTGTGTGACACGGTGGTTCCGTCGGGATTCTCCGGGACAAAGGAAGGTAGGGCGTGGATGGTTGGCCGGTAGAAATTGATATACTGCGACTCGAGCCCAAGGTAGGAGTAGTCTGACTGGTAGAAGCGCACGCTGTAGCCCAGCGCGAGCCAACTGCGAAGCTGCATCTGAACCCTGCTGGACAGGGTGTAGGAACGGAAACGGTCTGGCCCGTGGCGCTGGATGCCCCGCTGGTCGTAATAGCGGCCGCTGAGCTTGTAGGAAATGCGGCGCGAGCCTCCGGTTATGTCGATGTTGTAGTCCTGCGTGGGGCGGGATTCGTCGTACAGGTAACGATACCAGTCGTAGTTGGCAAGATAGGTATAGGAAGGAATGCCATCCCTGGTTTCCCGAACAACCCACGGCCTTTCCGCAACTTCCTTTTTGTCGCCCCGACGTTCATAAAGCCGCTGGTAATCATAGTCGGTGTATTTTGTGTACGGAATGCCCGAAACCGAGGTGAGCATGAAGGTGTCCGCCAGTTTGGCGGCATCATAGCCCCTTGTTTCGTAGTCGGTGGAAACGGTGTTGGCCGAAAGGGAATACCGGGCGTTGAAAACGACCTTGGACGCCATATCCTTCTCCCCGCCGCGAGTTGTGATGAGTATCACTCCGAAGGCTCCGCGTATTCCGTAGATGGCCGAGGACGAAGCGTCCTTCAGCACTGAGATGGATTCTATATCGGACGGGTTGACGCTCATCGGATCGGTCTCCACCCCGTCTACAAGAATCAGCGGATCCCCGCCGTTGAGGGAGGTCTTTCCCCTGATGTTGTACAGTGATATCGCTCCCGGCTGACCGGACTCCTGAAGGATGTTGAGGTTGCCCACCATTCCCTGCATAACCTGGCCCACTCCGGAAACCGGACGGTCTTTGAGTTCCTTTCCGGCAAGCACGGAGACTGCCCCTGTGACATTGGCCTTCTGCTGCACGCCATAGCCCACGACCACCGACTCTTTTAACCAGTTAACCATGGGCAGAAGCGGATGCAGCTGCAACGAATCCGCTTTGTCCGGAACGTCCGGACTGTCGTCAGATGTGGGGGGTAACTCGGCTCTCTTGCGCTCGGGCACAAGGATTATCCGCTCTTCGAGGATGATGCAGCGTATGCCCGGAAGCACGCTTCGCAGCACTTCTTCGAGCTGAACCCCTTTCACGTGGACGGACACCTTGGCCTCCACGTCGATTTCGTTGTTGCTGTAGAAGAATGCAAGTCCCGTCTCCTCTTCGATGTTGTAGAGCAACTCCCGAATGCTCACGTTGTCCAGATCGAGCGAGAGCTTCTGAGCCGACAGGCCGGTCCAGAAGGCTCCGGCCAGCAGCAGGAAGAAGGAGAGTATGACGGTCTTGCGGAGCATTACCTGCTTACCTGTACAACCGAAAGAAGGTTTATGGCTTCCAGTATGGCATCAAGCTCTTCGCTCCTTACGGTAAGGGACAGGAAGATGCCTTTTGCTTCTTCCGGGTCGCTTACAGTGAGGCCAGTGCCGTACCAATGCTCCAGCGCGGAGACAATCTCCGACAGGGAGCGGTTTTCCAGCACAAGCCTGTCGTTTATCCACGAAGTGTGGCAGGATGCGGGTTCTTCAGAAACTGTCCATTCTCCCCCCTCATAGCACACCTTCTGGTCGGGAGAAAGCGTGGTTTCAGAAAGGCCGTGGCCCTTTACTGAGATTGACCCTTCTTCGAGCCATGCAGACTGTTCTCCGTCCCCGTAGGCCGATACTGTGAACCTGGTGCCGTGGACGGTTATGTCCATCCGGCCGGTTTCAACCACGAAGGCCCGGGAGTCTTTGGCGACATCGAAAAAGGCCTCGCCTGTGAGCTTCACCCGGCGCTCCGACTTTCCGAACGATGATTTGTAACTAAGGGAAGAACTGCGGTTGAGCCAGATGGAAGAACCGTCGGGCAGTTCGTAGTGCTGCTTTTGCCCTTCAGCCACAAGGCGCACAGGGGCATTGTTTTTCACATAAATACCTGTGCCGAGCGCCACAACCATCAGGGCCATGACGGAAGAGATCCACGCTCTCCGCGCTTTTCTTACGGCATTTTCCTTCGCTTCCGCCTTTTCCAGTACACTACCGGCAGAGTGCAGCATAGTTGCGTCCATGGGAGTGGAACTATTCCACACGTCCATTATATCTTTGTTCTTGTTCATATGCTTGATGGTATTATGTCTCTTTTATATTATGACGGTTTTCTGCGTCCGGATACTTAACCATTTTGTAAAATAATCTTACCTTTGTTTCCGCTAAACGATAACCGACTTGTCTCCGGATAATAATATATTGCTGTCCTGTGCCCACGGGGACAGGCAAGCGTTCGCCCTGCTGTACGAACGCTATGCTCCCAAGTGCGCAGGTTTCGTCAGGAGTCTGCTGAAAGATCCCGAGGAGGCTGCGGATATCACGCAGGATATCTTCGTCAGGCTCTGGGTATACCGTTCCCGGCTGCTTCGCATTAATTCTTTCGAGCCCTATCTGATGAATATCGCAAAGAATGCGGTGCTTGACAGATGTGACCATATACAGGTAACCCGGAAATTCGCGGAGAACTTCCGGGTTACATTCGATGAGGTATCGGAGGAAACAGCCCGCAGATACGAAGCCGACGAATTTCTTCGGAGAGTGCAGAAGGCCGTTTCCTGGATGCCGCCTGCAAGAAGGAAGGTGTTCCTGTTAAGCCGTTTTTACGGAATGGACAACAAAAGCATCGCCTCCCTCTGCGAGCTTTCCGTGAGAACTGTCGAGACACATCTTTTCCACGCCACGCAGTATCTCCGGAAAAAGCTTCTTCCCTAATTCTGCTTCGTGAGTTTGAAACCGAGCTGCAGGCCGTTGGCGTCTGCGAGCAGGGTGCTGACGGCGCTGGTGTCGACGAACTTGCCGGCCACAGTTATAGCCCTCTTTATGAACTCAAGGAACTTGTCGGCGTTGCACAGGATCTGGCAGCCTCCGGGAGTCACGGCTACGGTTCCCTCCATGGTGAGGTAGTTGTAGACCTTGCCGAACTTGAGCACCACTGCGTTGGTCTTGGTGTCGAGGGTGTAGGTGCCGCTGGTGATGACCTTGGTTCCGTTGGAGATGGAGAACTGACCGTCTTCGGTGAAAGTGAAGATAGCGCTACCCTGCTTGATGCCGACCTTAGCCAGATAGCTGTTGAGTTTGTTCTCGAGCTTGGTCTTGTAGGCGGAAGACGCCAGCGTGACGAGGGTATTTTCGCTGCTGATGGCAGTGGCAACTCCGTTGTAGGTCCAGGTTCCGGTGAGGGAAACGGTGGTGTAGGTGTTCAGCAGGTCGCCGAGAAGGCCGCCGAGGATGCTTCCGAGCTCCTCGGAACCGGTGGCGTTGGTAACGGTTGTGGTTGCGTCGTTAGCGGCGTTGCCGAGTGCAGTGGTGGCTGCATCCTTGAGGGCTCCGAGGAGGCCGCCCTGTGCGAGTGCTGCGCTTGCGCTGATGGTCAGCGCGGCGATGATAGTGATGATCTTTTTCATAACTTATTGATTATCTGTTTCTTCTATCCAACCCTGGGCACGAAGCGGGAGTTCCGCTCCTCCAGGGGTTACAAGCACGGTTCCCACCTCCGGCAGGGCCAGATGCCCCACGATATCGAAGGTCTGGAAGTCCCTGCGGAATTTTTCCGCCTGGAGGATGGGGATGGCGAGCAGCAGCTGGCAGTCGTCGCCCCCGTTCATTGCAGCCGACACCGGGTCGATATCGAGTTCTTTCCCCAGCTGGAAGGAGTTGCCTTCGAAGGGGATGCGCTCGGCGTACACCTTGGCGCCCAGCCCCGTCTGCCTTGCGAGCCTTTTCACGGCGTCGGCGAGGCCGTGCCTTATGAAGACGGCGCCGCTTGGGACGATGCCGGCGTCTGCCAGATTGCCAAGCACTCCTACCGGCAATTCGGGGTGCAGATAAGCCCCCACAAGCATGCGGTTTTTCTCCATCTCTTCGGAGGCGGCGGTGGTGCCGGCTTCGAAGCGGACGCGCTCGCGCTCGAGCACCTGCAGGCCGAGATAGGCCGCTCCGAGACGGCCGCTCACGCAGAGAAGGTCTTTGCTCTGCGGGGCGGGAATCTCCTTTTCGAAGGGAGTTCCGCTGGCCGCAACGCTGATGCAGAGGCCGTTCTGCGAGGGCTTGAGGTCGAGTGAAAGGTCCTGATATCCAAACTCTTTCGCCGCCGCAACCACGCCTTCCCAGAGTTCGCTGATTTGCGGGAAATCGAGCTTAGCGCTGACGCTCAGCACTACCGAGAGGGCCTGCGGATGACGCAGCCCAGCCAGTAGTTCGCCGGTGGCCTCTACCACAGCCTTGTAGCCGAGATGCCTGAGGGGGAAGTAGACCAGATTGAAGTCTACCCCTTCCTGCAGGGCGATGTGAGCCGCCGGAACGAAGGGCTTGAAGGGCGTGCCGTCGTAAAGCCGCCTGAGGGCCTCCTGAAGGCCGAGGTCTGCGAATTTCTCTTCCACGGTTAGAGCTTGCGAAGGAGGTTGGTGAGGTTGACTTTTGCGTCGATGCGGGCGCGGAGCTCGGCAACCGGCACGCGCTCCTGGGCCATCGTGTCACGGTCGCGCAGGGTCACGCAACCGTCTTCCAGAGAATCGTGGTCCACAGTGACGCAGAACGGAGTGCCGATGGCATCCTGCCTGCGGTAGCGGCGGCCGATGGTGTCTTTCTCTTCGTACTGGCAGGCGAAGTCGTAACGGAGGTCTTTCATGATCTCCTGGGCCATGCCGGTAAGACGCTCGTCGTTCTTGAGGAGCGGCAGCACTGCGACCTTCACGGGAGCCAGTGCGGCGGGGATCCTGAGCACTACGCGGCTCTCGCCGTTTTCGAGCTCTTCCTGGGTGTAGGCGTGCGAAAGCACGGTGAGGAACATACGGTCCACGCCGATACTCGTCTCAACGCAATAGGGAGTGTATTTCTCGCCCGTTTCGGGATCGAAGTACTGGAGATTGCGGCCGCTGAGCTTCTGGTGGTTGCCCAGGTCGAAATCGGTGCGGGAATGGATGCCTTCGAGCTCCTTGAATCCGAAGGGGAAGCGGAACTCGATGTCGGTGGCGGCGTTAGCGTAATGGGCCAGCTTCTCGTGATCGTGGAAGCGGTAGTTGTCGTCCCCGAAGCCGAGGGCCTTGTGCCACTTCATGCGCTCCTCTTTCCAGTAGGCGAACCACTCCATTTCGGTGCCGGGCTTGCAGAAGAATTCCATCTCCATCTGCTCGAATTCGCGCATGCGGAAGATGAACTGACGGGCCACCACCTCGTTGCGGAAGGCCTTACCTATCTGGGAGATACCGAAGGGGATCTTCATACGGCCGGTCTTCTGTACGTTGATATAGTCCACGAAGATGCACTGGGCGGTTTCCGGACGGAGATAGACCTTGTCGGCTCCCTCGCCGGTGCTGCCGAACTGTGTGCTGAACATGAGGTTGAACTGGCGCACGTCGGTCCAGTTCTTGGTGCCGGAGATGGAGCAGACTATGCCGCAGTCGAGGATAATCTGCTTATATTCATCGAAATTGTTGGTCTCTTCCGCCTTCTTGTAACGCTCGTGGATCTCGTCGTAACGGGCCTTTTCACGCAGCACGTTGGGGTTGGTCTCGCGGAACTTGGCCTCGTCGAAGGACTCGCCGAAGCGCTTGCGGCCTTTCTCGACCTCTTTCTCGATCTTCTCCTCAATCTTGCCAAGATAGTCCTCGATGAGGTTGTCGGCGCGATAGCGCTTCTTGCTGTCGCGGTTGTCGATGAGAGGGTCGTTGAAGGCCGCCACGTGGCCGCTCGCAACCCAGGTGTTGGGGTGCATGAACACGGCCGCGTCGATACCGACGATGTTCTCGTGGAGACGATTCATGGCATCCCACCAGTATTTCTTTATGTTATTCTTGAGCTCGACGCCCATCTGGCCGTAGTCGTACACGGCGGCCAGGCCGTCATAGATTTCGCTCGAAGGGAAAATGAATCCGTACTCTTTGCAATGGGCTACGAGTACCTTGAAAAGTTCGTCCTGTGTCATGTTACAAAGATAGTTTTTTACTTCGGAATGTCGATAAACGGAACGGCATTTCCGAGCATGTACTGCGGGAGTTTTCCATCCCACTTCTGAACCGCCTCATACTGAGTGAGTTTGGGGTTGGCGGTAAGGGCCGACGCCTTGATCTGCATTGCCTTTGCTTCGGCTTCGGCGGTGATGATCTTCTGGTTGGCCTCTTCCTGGATGCGGATGGTGTTGTTCTTGGCGGTGAGAGCCTTCTGCTCTGCCACCTGCTTGTCCACGATGCTCTGTTCGAAAGCGTCGTCGTACTCGATGTTCACCATCTGGAAGTGTACGTTGCGCACATAATCGCCGGGCAGCTGGGCGTCCAGTTCGCGCTCGACCGATTTACGCACCTCGTCGCGGTTACCCACAATATCAGCCGCATTATAGCCGCCGATTACATCCTTGAGCACGCCCTCAATCACCGGGGTAATGATCTTTGCGATGTAGTTGTTACCCACATTGCTGTAGAGCAGAGCCATGTTTTCCGGAACCGGGTCGAAGTTGAGCACGTAGCGCACATCGGCGGTCTGGATGTCCTTGGTGTAGGACGGGGCGTTCTCTTCGAGCTTGACGGTCTGGATGCTCATTTTGTGGATCGTCTGCACAAAGGGGATCTTGATGTGCAGGCCGGCCTCGACTACTTCAGGCTTGATCTTTCCGAAAGTTGCGATAACTCCCCTCTGGGTAGAGGAGACGCTGTAGAATCCGGAAAGGATGAAGATGACGACGGCGGCGATGATGAGAGTCGCGGCCACGGCCTTTTTCTGATTAGCGGGATTTGTGTGTTGCATATTGCTTTGTTTTTGTTGTTTGTTCAATTGCTGCGTCCAGGAGCGGCCGCACGAACGGGCGGCTCTCTACCTGGGGATGCGGGACGACGAGGGCGGGAGAGCTGATTTCCAGCGACTTATCCGGATCCGCCGCCGTCCTGTATTCGAGTATGTCGATATCGATGACGCGATTGTGGTAGACCCGGCTGCCGTCTTCCCGGTACTGCGGAGCGTCGGTGCGGCCCATTCTGCGTTCTATTCCTTTGCAGGCGGCCAGAACGGCGGCGGGTTTGCGGCGGGTGCGGTAGGCCTCCACCCGGTTCAGGAAAGCCGGACCGACAAAGCCGAGAGCCTCCGTCTCCACGGTGGGAGAGGCTCCTTCGTTCGGGCCGAAAGCCTCTTCCAGGAAGCCCCGTGCGGCCGTCAGGTTGGCCGTACGGTCTCCAAGATTGGTCCCCAGAAGAAGATATACCAGCGCCATATCGTCTAGTCCATACCAAGTGTCACCCTGGCTTCGTCCGAGAGCAGGCTGGTATCCCACACCGGTTCGAAAACCAGTTCTATTTCACAGCTCTTCACGCCGGGAGTGAGCTCTACGCTCCGTTTTACTTCCGCTATCACTTCGTCCGCCATAGGACAGTTGGGCGCAGTGAAGGTCATTTTTATGTAGACTTCGTGCTCTTTGTTGATGTTCAGCTCGTAGATGAGCCCCAGGTCATAGACGTTTACCGGAATTTCCGGGTCGTACACCTGTTTGAGCGCAAGAACCACGGCGTCGTAGAGGGGCGCCAGTTCGCGTACGTCTTCTGCGGTGAGAACGTCAGACATATTGCTGTGCCTCCCTTTTTATTGTTTCTACCATCGAGACAAGCCCGTTCGCCCTGGTGGGCGAGAGGTTTTCCCGAAGTCCGATTTTATCGAGGAAAGAAAAGTCGTCAGCCGCGATCTCTGCCGCCGTACGGCCATTGTAAACGCTTATCAACAAGGAGATTATACCCTTTGTGATGATGGCGTCGGAGTCTGCCCGGAAGGTGATGACGCCGGCATCGCTGCGGCAATCCAGCCAAACACGGGACTGGCAGCCTTTGATGAGGCGGTCGTCGGTTTTGAGTTCCTCCGGGAAGGGTTCGAGGTTCTTTCCGAGGTCGATGAGATATTCGTATTTATCCAGCCACTCTTCCATCATGGAGAAGTCCCCCACGACTGCGGCTTTCGCTTCTTCCAAACTCGTCATTTCAACATTTTTATTGCCTTCTTCAGGCTTTTGATAAAGTATTCCGCCTCTTCCTGGGTATTGTACGGAGCGAATGACGCCCGCACCATGCCGGTAACTCCATAGCGGTCCATCAGAGGCTCCGCGCACATCTGCCCGGAACGTACGGCTATGCCCATTTTGTCAAGGATAAGCGCCAGATCTTCATGGTGGGCCCCTTCAACTGTGAAGGAGAATACTGGTATCTTCTCTTCTGGGGCCTCCGGCACGCCGAAAAGACGCAGTCCGGGAATATCCTGAAGAGCCTCTAGCATATAGCGTTTCACCCCCTCCAGTTCAGGATAATTGCGGAATTTATAAACCCACGCAATGGCATGACCGAAGGTTGGAACGCCGGCCAGATTCTGTGTTCCCGCCTCGAACTTGTGCGGCACCGAGGCGTAGGTGCTCTTTTCCCACTTTACCGTTCCTACCATCTCTCCTCCTCCCATGTATGGCGGAAGCGAATCGAGAAGCGCCTTTTTCCCCCAGAGAACACCCGTCCCCGGAGCAGCGTAGAGCTTATGCCCGGAGAAGGCATAGAAGTCCGCGCCCATCGCCTGAACGTCAGTCTTGCAATGAACCACGCCCTGCGCTCCGTCCACCACGAGAAGGACTCCTCGGGAGTGACAATAATCCGCAATCTGCCTTACGGGATTCACCAGACCAAGCACGTTGGATACCTGGGCGACGGCGCAGATCCGGGTGCGGTCGCTTATCAGACGAGGAAGCTCCTCGAGCCGGAGAGCGCCCCTTTCATCCACAGGCAACACCTTAATTTTCAGGTTTTTACGCTCTGCCAGGAATTGCCAGGGAAGGATATTGGAGTGGTGCTCTTCTTCTCCTATAAGAATCTCGTCGCCTACGTTCAGGAAGCCTTTTCGCTCGCCAAGACAGAATGCAAGCAGGTTTATCGCCTGCGTGGTTCCGCTGGTGAAGACTACCTCCTTCGGAGAATTTGCGTTTATGAAGTCCGCTACTTCTTCGCGGGCAGCCTCAAATTCCTCGGTAGCCTTGGCCGAGGTGAAATGAACGGCGCGGTGGAGGTTTGCGCTGTAGCGCGCAGACATCCAGTCCCACTTTTCTATCACGCTTCGAGGACGCAGCGAAGTGGCCGCATTGTCCAGATAGACAAGCGGTTTGCCGTAGACTTTTGTGGAAAGCTGCGGGAATTGTTCGCGCAATTCTTCAATCGATGACATAAGAGCACAAATTTAACATTTATTTCGCTATTTTTGCAGATATGATCGACTATATAAAAGGAAAAATTTCGGAGCTTACTCCCACTCGCATCGTGCTCGAAAACGCCGGTATCGGCTATGCTATGGAAATCTCGCTGCAGACCTACAGCGCAATGGAAAATAAGGGTGAAGGAACCATCTATATTCAGAAACAGGTCAACCCCCGCGACGGAAGCGACGTGGACTATGGCTTTGCTACTCAGGACGAACGCTCTCTGTTTCAATTAATTACGGGCGTTTCAGGGATGGGTGCAGCCTCTGCTCGAATGGTTCTCAGCTCCATGAGCTCGGAGGAGTTCCAGAAAGCAATCCTGGCGGAGGACATCAACCGTATCAAGTCGGTCAAGGGCATAGGTCTCAAGACGGCCCAGCGCCTGATCCTTGAACTAAAGGATAAAATCACTAAGGGCGAAGGGGACTCTGCTCCCACCGAACTCTTCCGCACCGTGGACAATCAGGCCGTGGAAGAAGCAACGCAGGCTCTGGTCATGCTTGGCTTCAATAAGCCGGCGGTCGCAAAAGCCATTCAGAAAATTCTAGAGAAAAAACCCGACTCAAAGGTCGAAGAAATCATCAAGGCAGCATTACAGATGCTGTAGTTTCTACCTACCAAAATACACCAGGAGAACAGAGATGTCGGCAGGAGAAACCCCCGATATTCTCGCTGCCTGAGCCAGCGTAACAGGCTGATATCGAGCCAGTTTTTGTCTTGCCTCGATTGTCAGCCCATTGAGTTTTGAGTAGTCGAAACCTTCCGGGATCGTCAGGTTTTCCAGGCGTCTGATCTTCTCTGCCTGTAGTCTTTCTTTCTCAATATAACCGCTATACTTGAGCGAGATTTCTACCGAATCCACTATCTCTTCTGGAAGACTATCAAACGTTCCACGTGGAACTCTTTTCAACATTTCGCTCAATTTCACCTCCGGGCGAAGGGCGATATCTGCGATTCTTTTGCTTTCTGAAATCACGGCTGAGCCAACGGAAGAAAGGAACGCATTGATTTCTTCAGGAGTGTAATTGTTTGATTTACAGTAGGAGGCCAAGTCGCCTATGGCTTTGTACTTTGCCTCGCAGATATCCATCCTCTGCCTAGAAGCCAAACCGATTTCATAGCCCTTACCAGTAAGGCGTTCGTCAGCATTATCCTGACGGAGAAGGATTCGATACTCGGCTCTTGAAGTAAACATGCGGTAGGGTTCATCAACTCCTTTGGAGAGAAGATCATCTATCAAAACCCCAATGTAAGACTCTTCACGCCCCAGGATAAAAGTCTCTTTTTCAGAGAGTTTCAAGTGAGCGTTGATACCGGCTATCAAACCCTGGGCCGCAGCCTCCTCGTAGCCGGTAGTACCGTTTACCTGGCCAGCCAGATAAAGGTTTTCTACGAACTTACTCTCAAGTGTGGGACGAAGACCGGTAGGGTCAAAATAGTCATATTCAACAGCATAAGCCGGCTTGAAAATCTTAGCCTGCTCGAGACCTTCGATCGCATGAAGGGCTTCAATCTGAATCTCAAGAGGAAGAGAGGACGAGAAGCCCTGAAGGTAATACTCAGTCGTTCCACGACCTTCTGGTTCCAAGAAGAGCTGATGTGCCGGATTGTCTGGAAAAACCCTCAACTTATCCTCGATGCTCGGACAATACCTCGGTCCGACTCCCTGGATCATGCCAGTAAAGAGAGGAGAATCTTCGAAACCCCTCCGGAGAACTTCATGAACTCTTTCGTTCGTATGAAGAATAAAGCAGTTCATCTGTTCTCTCCCCCGCTGAATCTGGGACGGAACAGGAAGGAAAGAGAAACGAGAGGGGTCACTGTCTCCTGGCTGGGCTGTGAGCCTCTGGACATCGACCGAATTAATATCAATTCTTGGAGGAGTTCCGGTTTTCATGCGACCGGTCGAAAGGCCATGGTCGACTAGCTGTTTTGTAAGACCAAGCGATGGAGCTTCGCCTATACGTCCGCCGGGAAAAGAATGACGACCGATAAAAAGAGAGCCTCCCAGGAAGGTTCCGGCAGTAAGAATAACTGCCCGAGACTTGAAAATTGCCCCGGTATTCGTACGAACTCCCGAAATTTTTGAATTCTCAAAGAGGAATTCCGTAACAATATCAGCGTAAATATTTATGTTACAATGAGTTTCAAGAATCTGGCGCCATATCTGGGAATACTGTATTTTGTCGCACTGTGCTCGTGGACTCCACATAGCCGGTCCCTTGGACCTGTTAAGCATACGGAACTGCAGGGTCGCAGCATCGGTAACCAGTCCCATCTGACCGCCAAGCGCATCTATTTCCCTGACTATCTGACCTTTAGCGATTCCTCCTATCGCGGGATTACAACTCATCTGAGCAAATCCCTGAAGATTCATGGAAACGATCAGAACCTTCGAACCCATATTCGCCGCGGCAGCGGCAGCCTCGCAACCAGCGTGACCGCCACCGACAACTATTATGTCGTAAGGGGGAAACATCTATTTCTCTCCAGTAACGGATTCCCTGAGGGAAAGGTAGTAATCTTCTTTACTTCTCATCGTCTTCTGATCTTCCGGAGTATGGTCGTCATATCCGATAAGATGAAGAAGTCCGTGAACCATGACTCTTCGAAGTTCCACGGGGAACTCGGCCCCATAGAAGGAAGCATTATCGCGGACGGAGTCCACACTGATAAAAAGATCTCCCGAGAGAATATTTCCTTCGACATAATCGAAAGTGATTATGTCGGTGAAGTAATCGTGTCCCAGATACTTGATGTTGACATCCAGTATATAAGGATCGGAACAAAAAATTATGTTAACATCGCCTATTCTTTTAGCCTCCGCCTCGGCAACGAAACGAAGCCAGCGATTGTTCGCAAGTTTGCCCTTCAGATCGAAATCAATACCCTCTGAGAAATACTTAATCATGGCGCAAAGTTAACTCTATTCTCGAAAAAATTGGATTTCAAAAGAAAAATTAATACCTTTGAGAACCAGTATAGAATAGTAAACAAAACGAAATACCATTTATGGAAATCAAAAAATCAGAGAAGGCAAGCCTGGAGAACAAGAGACTCTTCTTCATAGAAATCGGTCTCGTCATTTCTCTCGGGATAGTACTTGGAGTCTTCGAATACAGCTCCAAGGAAAAGAAGCAGTCTGTAATGGAGGCCGTAAGTGAGGAAATCATCGAAGACGAAATGGTTCCCATCACTCAGGAAGCTCCCCCGCCGCCACCGGCAACCCCCGACATTCCCGTCCTGTCGGACCAGATAGATATCGTAGACGATGAAATCGAGGTAGACGACAACATCCTCAACCTCGAAGACGACGCCAATCTCGGCGTTGAAATCATGGACTACGTTGAAGAAGTGGAGGAAGAGGTGGTGGAAGAAGAGGCTATTCCTTTCCAGCTGGTGGAAACCAAGCCCACCTTCATGGGAGGCGACGCCAACACCTTCCGCACCTGGGTCAATGAGCGCCTCGAATACCCCGAAATCGCTAAGGAAAACGGTATTCAGGGCCGCGTCACCCTCCAGTTCACTGTAGGTTCCGACGGCAAGGTTTCAAACGTAAAGGTTCTCCGTGGCGTGGATCCCACCCTGGATAAGGAAGCTGTGCGCGTCGTATCCATGTCTCCCAAGTGGAGCCCCGGAAAACAAAGGGACCGTGCAGTAAAGGTTACCTACACCTTCCCTGTTATCTTCCAGCTTAGGTAAGCACTCTGGAACAGAGGGAAATACTCACCGAAAAAGCGGTCTTCGTCGGAATCATCAAACAGAATGACGACGAAGACCGAATTCGTGAATACCTCGACGAACTCCGTTTCCTCGCGGAAACAGCCGGCATCGTAGGTGATAAAACCTTTATCCAGAAGGTCGACCGTCCCGACGGCGCCACCTATATCAGAAGCGGCAAGGTCGAGGAAATCGGGGAATACTGCGAAGCCAACAGTATACGTTACTGCATCTTCGATGACGAACTCACCGGAATGCAGCAGCGCAATATAGAGCGTCTTCTCAAGCACTGCATAGTAATAGACCGAACCAGCCTCATTCTTGAAATCTTCGCTCAGAGAGCCCAAACCTCCTACGCAAAGATGCAGGTAGAACTGGCAAAGTATAACTATATGTTGCCAAGGCTTGCCGGTATGTGGACCCACCTCGAAAGACAGAGGGGAGGAAGAGGTACCCGAGGCGGCATGGGCGAAACCCAGATCGAGGCGGACCGCCGTATAGTAAAGCAGCGCATCACGCGTCTTAAGGAACAACTCGCAAAGGTCGACCGCCAGATGAGCACCCAGCGCGGGCATCGCGGACAAATGGTAAGACTGGCTCTCGTCGGCTACACCAACGTGGGTAAAAGCACCCTCATGAACCTGCTGGCCAAGTCCAATATCTTCGCTGAAAACAAACTCTTCGCAACACTCGACACCACCGTCCGGAAGGTAGTCATCGAAAACGTTCCTTTCCTTCTGAGCGACACCGTAGGATTCATCCGCAAACTTCCCACTCAACTCATAGAAGCTTTCAAAAGTACGCTTGACGAAGTGCGCGAAGCCGACATCCTCGTTCACGTCGTAGACATCTCACATCCGGGATTCGAAGAACAGATGGAAGTGGTAGAAAGAACCCTCCGGGAAATAGGAGCTGGGAACAAACCGGTATACGTCGTTTTCAATAAAGTCGACGCCTACACTTACAAGGAATACGACCAGTTCTCACTCACTCCTCCGACCCGCGAAAACCGCACCCTGGATGAACTCAAAAACAGCTGGATCGCTCAGGAGAAAAGTCCCTGTATTTTCATCAGCGCTCTCACCAAGGAAGGCATCCCGAAACTGCGCAACGACATCTATAAAATGGTGGCGGAAATACATGCCGGGAGATACCCGTTCAACAACTTCCTCTGGTAGGGAGGAGAGAAGTAAGAAAAAGGCGACTGAAGTGAATCAGTCGCCTTTTTCTATCTACTTAACTGCTACGCTTTGTCCCTAAAATGAGCCTTCAGGAATTCGCGGTTCAGACGGGCGATATTCTCTATGCTTACGCCCTTCGGACACTCGATTTCACAGGCCCTGGTATTGGTGCAGTTTCCGAATCCGAGGGAGTCCATAACGGCCACCATATTGGCCGCTCTTTTGGCTGCCTCGGGAGCGCCCTGCGGAAGCAGAGCAAGGGAGGAAACACGGGCTGCGACGAAGAGCATGGCCGAGCCGTTTTTACAGGTTGCGACGCAGGCTCCGCAGCCGATGCACGAGGCGGCGTCCATACTCTTTTCCGCCTTGTCATGGCCGATGAGAATCGCGTTCGCATCCTGGGCTGAACCGGTACGCACGGAGATGAATCCGCCGGCCTGAAGGATCTTGTCGAAAGCCGAGCGGTCAACCACCAGGTCCTTGATCACCGGGAAGGCAACAGAACGGAAAGGTTCGACCGTAATAGTGGAACCGTCCTTGAAGTGACGCATGAAAAGCTGGCAGGTGGTGACGCGATCGTCCGGACCATGGGCGCGGCCGTTGATATACAGACCGCAGGCTCCGCATATACCTTCACGGCAGTCGTGATCGAAAGACACCGGACCGCTGCTCTTGCATCCTCTTTCAACAGCGACCGGATCCACACCTTCGCGGATGAGTTGTTCGTTAAGGATATCCAGCATCTCCAGGAAGGAGGCGTCGCTTTCTATACCCGCAATATGATAAGTCTCGAAATGACCCTTGGTCTTGGCGTTTTTCTGACGCCATATCTTGAGATTGAATTCCATAATCTTAGTCTTTATAGTTACGGGTCTTAACCTCTATGAACTCATACTTGAGGGGTTCCTTATGGAGTTTGGGCTCAGCACCCTCACCCTTGAACTCCCACGCTGCGACATACATATAATTCTTGTCGTCGCGCTTGGCTTCACCTTCCTCCGTCTGGCTTTCCACACGGAAGTGACCGCCGCAACTCTCTTTTCGATTAAGAGCGTCCAGAGCCATGAGTTCACCTATATCGAAGAAGTCTTCCAGACGCAGGGCTTTTTCCAATTCCTGATTGAACTCGAACTGGGTTCCCGGCACCTGAACATCGCGGTAGAACTCCTCACGAAGAGCCTTGATCTCGGCTATAGCCTTCTTCAGACCGGCCTCATCACGAGCCATACCCACATTATCCCACATTATATTGCCGAGTTTTTTGTGGATTACATCCACCGGAGTCTTGCCGTTGATTGCGAACAGCCGGTCGATGCGGGCCTGAACGGCCTTTTCGGCCTCGTCGAACTCGGGAGCCGACACGTCCGTCTTCGGCTCGGCGAACTTATGCGAGAGATAATCACCTATGGTAACCGGAACGATGAAGTAACCGTCGGCCAGACCCTGCATAAGGGCGGAAGCACCCAGGCGGTTGCCGCCATGATCCGAGAAGTTAGCCTCGCCTATGGCATACAGGCCGGGGATTGTGGTCTGCAGATCGTAGTCTACCCAGATACCTCCCATGGTATAGTGGATAGCGGGATAAATCATCATCGGCTCCTTCCACGGGTCGGAGTCCGTGATCTTCTGATACATCTCGAACAGATTGCCATAACGTTCGGCAACCCTCTGATGTCCGAGCCTCTGTATGGCCTCGGAGAAATCCAGGAACACGGCCTTGCCTGTTTCGTTCACTCCGTAGCCGGCATCGCAACGCTCCTTCGCTGCACGGGAAGCCACGTCACGCGGCACCAGGTTACCGAAGGCCGGATAACGGCGCTCGAGATAGTAATCGCGGTCCTCTTCAGGAATCTGCGAAGGTTTGATCTCTCCCTTGCGCAACTTGGCCACGTCCTCCAGTTTCTTGGGAACCCAGATACGGCCGTCATTTCGGAGACTCTCACTCATGAGCGTCAGCTTGCACTGCTGCTCACCGTGCACAGGAATACAGGTAGGATGAATCTGCGCAAAACAGGGATTTGCGAAATAAGCACCCTTGCGATAGCACTGCATGGCGGCAGAACCATTGGAATTCATAGCGTTGGTGCTCAGGAAATAAGTATTTCCATAACCACCGGTAGCTATTATAACTGCATGAGCGCCGAATCTTTCAAGCTGTCCAGTCGTGAGATTACGGGCGATGATACCCTTAGCTTCGCCGTTGATCACGACCAGGTCAAGCATCTCATGCCTCGGATAGCTCTTCACCGTTCCGGCCGCTATCTGTCGGTTGAGCGCAGCGTAAGCGCCGAGCAGCAGCTGCTGTCCGGTTTGACCGCGGGCGTAGAAGGTACGGCTCACTTGTACGCCGCCGAAAGAGCGGTTGGCCAGATATCCGCCGTACTCGCGGGCGAACGGAATACCCTGAGCAACGCACTGGTCGATGATATCGTTACTCACTTCGGCCAGACGGTAAACATTAGCCTCGCGGGCACGGTAGTCACCGCCCTTGATGGTATCGTAGAAAAGACGGTAAACCGAATCGTTGTCGTTCTGGTAATTCTTTGCCGCATTGATACCACCCTGAGCTGCGATGGAATGCGCGCGCCTGGGGGAATCGCTGATACAGAAAACCTTGACATTATAACCGAGTTCACCCAGCGTGGCGGCCGCAGAAGCGCCGCCAAGACCGGTTCCCACGACTATAACCTCAAGTTTACGCTTGTTGTTGGGGCTTACCAGATGGATTTCCGACTTCCGCTTCGTCCATTTTTCGGCGAGCGGACCGTCCGGAACCTTGGAAATGAGTTTTGTTTCTGCCATATCGTATTAGAATAGTGTATTGTCAGACGAAGGGGACTTGGCTATTCCCAGATGATCGTAAGCCTTATCCGTGGCGATACGTCCCCTCTGGGTGCGAAGAATATATCCTTCCTTTATGAGGAAAGGTTCGTAAACCTCCTCAAACGTGCCCTGATCCTCACCTATTGCCGTAGCAATGGTATTGGCTCCGACCGGGCCTCCCTTGAACTTATTGATGATAGTATCGAGAATGCGGTTGTCGATACTGTCGAGTCCGCGCACATCTATATGAAGCTTGTCCAACGCATACTTGGTAATCTTCAGGTCGATAACCCCGGATCCCATCACCTGAGCGAAATCCCGTACACGGCGCAGCAGGCTGTTGGCTATACGCGGCGTACCCCTGGAACGCAGGGCAATTTCGCGAGCGGCTTCATCCTCAATGGGAATATTCAGTATACCTGCGGAACGACGGACTATCGCCTCCAGATCGGCCGAATCATAATACTCGAGAGCACAGTCGATACCGAAGCGGGCGCGGAGCGGCGAGGTGAGAAGACCCTTGCGGGTGGTGGCACCTATCAGGGTAAACGGAGCCAGATTGATCCGCACCGACCTCGCACCGGGTCCCTTATCTATCATGATATCAATCACATAGTCCTCCATAGCAGAATAGAGATATTCCTCTACTTCGGGGGAGAGACGATGGATTTCATCTATAAAGAGCACGTCGCCCTCTTCCAGGGAAGTGAGCAGACCTGCCAGATCCCCTGGCCTGTCCAGCACCGGACCGGAGGTGATTTTCATATTCACCCCCATTTCATTTGCGATGATATGTGCCAGAGTGGTCTTTCCAAGACCCGGAGGCCCGTGGAACAGGGTATGATCCAGAGACTCCCCGCGCATCTTGGCGGCCTTGATATAAATATTCAGGTTCTGGACAATCTCCCGCTGACCGGTGAAATCTTCCAACTCCTGCGGGCGGATAATTCCGTCCAATTCCTTATCTTTGCTGTCCGGAGCGTTGCGGGGATCGAAATCTGCCATCTTCAGAGGTCTGGAGTTACGGATTACAAATATAATTCTTTTTCTTTAAAAAGGATGATTTTTATATTGGTGTTGAAATGTTGAAAACTGATGCAACTATTTCAGTATCAATAAAATATAAAGGTTGAAAGTTGTTGGAGAAATCGTTGATGAAAAGTTGATTACGGGCTCAATCCCGGGCTGTCCCCGTCGTGGCCTCCATTATCAACAGGGTTATACACAGCTTTTCAACCATTTAATACGGGCAAATGTTAATATCTACAAAAGCCTCCGCCACCTTAAGTGACAGAATATCCCGTGAGAGCGAAATATTCTGCCAGGGGCTCTTTCTCTCCGCCCGTTGGTTTGTGGCTTCCCAGGTAGCCAGAAAGGGCTTGCAGCTGATAATCCTCCCCGATCGCGAAAGTGCCGAATACTGCAGCGGCGACCTTTACAACCTCACCGAAGGCGACATAGTCTTCCATCTTCCCGAATCCGGAAAAGGGGTGGAGCGCAGCAACTACAAGAGCACGCTCGGCGTCCAACGCACCGCCGCCCTGGAAAAGATACTCTCCAACAAAGGCGATCTACTGTTTGTAGTCTCGTATCCCGAGGCCCTGGAAGAGCAGATTCCTGTCGCCTCGAAGATGAAGGGTGCCGTACTCACGGTAAAGAAAGGCCAGACCGCCCGTTTCGACAAGATCATCGAGACACTCGGCACCTCCGGTTTCGAAAGGGTTGATTTTGTGGGCGCTCCCGGTCAGTTCGCGGTTCGTGGATCTCTTATCGACATCTTCTCCTACGCTGCCAGCGAGCCCTTCCGCCTCTCTTTCTGGGGCGACGAGATCGAAGACATCCGCATCTTCGACCCGAACACCCAGACCTCCAAGGAAACGGTTGATAAGGCCGACATCGTCTCCTCCCTCCTTTCAGACGCCGCCTCCGAAGACGGACGCAGCATCCTCGAAATTCTTCCGGCCGACACCACCGTCTGGCTCGATTCGTCCGACATCTACCGTGAGCGGGCGTTCTTCCCCGCGCTCGGGGCCTTCAAACGCGTCTACACCGACATCCCCCTGGATTCGAAGGACAGTGCCAATCCGGTACGTTTCTCCATCTCCCCGCAGCCGACCTTCAACAAAAACTTCGAACTCCTCGGGGCCGACATCGCCGCGCGGCTCGAAAGCGGATTCAAGGTATACATCTACGGCGAAAAGCAGAGCCAGCTCGACCGTCTCCGCAGCATTCTTTCGGAAAACGGCGGCCGTCTGCCCGAATTCGTGAAAGGACGGAACATTCACGCCGGCTTCATCGACTCGGAAGACAAAATCTGTTGCTACACCGACCACGAGATATTCGACCGCTTCCACCGGGTACAGCTCCGCCGGAGCGTCGAAAAGACCGAGCAACTCACCCTTAACGACCTGAACTCCTTCAACATAGGCGACTACGTGGTGCACATCGACCACGGCGTCGGAACCTTCGGCGGACTGGTGCGTATGACCGACGACCGCGGCCGCGCCAAAGAGGTGGTGAAACTCGTCTATCGCGACGGCGACGTGGTGTTCGTGAGCGTCCACAACCTCAACAAAATCTCGCGTTTCCGCTCGGCCGACGGCGTGCCTCCGAAGATCAACAAACTCGGCGGCAAGGCATGGGAAAACCTCAAGGGCAGCGCCAAACGCAAGGTCAAGGACATCGCCAAGGACCTCATCCAGCTGTACGCCAAGCGGAAGGCCACCAAGGGATTCGCCTTCTCGGGAGACACCTACATGCAGGACGAACTCGAATCCTCCTTCATGTACGAAGACACCCCCGATCAGGAGGCTGCCACGGCGGCGGTAAAGCGCGACATGGAAGAGACCCATCCCATGGACCGTCTCATCTGCGGCGACGTAGGCTTCGGAAAGACGGAAATAGCCATCCGCGCCGCCTTCAAGGCCGTTTCCGACAACAAGCAGGTGGCGGTGCTGGTACCCACCACCATCCTGGCCCTGCAACACTACAACACCTTCTCCGAACGCCTCAAGGGCTTCCCCTGCAACATCGAATTCGTCAGCCGGCTCAAAACCGCGAAACAGATAACGGAGATAAAGGAAAAGCTGGCAAAAGGACAGATAGACATCATTATCGGCACGCACAAGCTACTCGGGGCGGGCTTCGCTTTCAGGGATCTCGGCCTGCTGGTGATAGACGAAGAACAGAAATTCGGAGTGGGCGCAAAGGAAAAGCTCCGTCAGCTCAAGGTCGGGGTCGACACCCTCACGCTCACCGCCACCCCGATCCCCCGCACCCTGCAGTTCAGCCTACTGGGAGCCCGCGACCTTTCCATCATCCAGACAGCACCGCCCAACCGCATCCCCATTCAGACGGAGATCATCCTCTTCGACGAAAACGAAATCCGAAGCATCATCAATTACGAGCTGAACCGCGGCGGCCAGGTCTTCTTCCTGCACAACAAGGTGGAGGAACTGCCGTCCATACACGACATCTTGCACCGGCTCCTGCCCGATGCGCGTATCTGCGTGGCCCACGGGCAGATGAAATCGGAGGAACTCGAAAACCGTATCCTCGACTTCATGCGGGGCGATTACGACATCCTGCTCTGCACCACCATCATCGAGAACGGCCTGGACATCCCCAACGCGAACACCATCATCATCAATCAGGCCCAGAACATAGGCCTGAGCGACCTGCATCAGCTGCGCGGCCGTGTCGGACGAAGCAACCGCAAAGCCTTCTGCTATCTCATCGTGCCTCCGCTGGTGAGCATCACCGAAGACTCCCGCCGGCGTCTGCGGGCGATCGAGGAGTTTAGCGACCTGGGAAGCGGCTTCAACATCGCCATGCAGGACC
Source organism: Bacteroidales bacterium (assembly GCA_017412645.1). GTDB lineage: Bacteria > Bacteroidota > Bacteroidia > Bacteroidales > UBA932 > Cryptobacteroides. Next base: position 136,032 of record JAFPWX010000017.1, read on the forward strand.
TCGATATCCGCGGAGCCGGCAACCTGCTAGGTGCCGAACAGAGCGGATTCATCATGGAGATGGGTTACGAGACATACCAGAAGATACTGGAAGAAGCCATGGCCGAACTCGGACTCGAAACAGGCCTCGAAACCGCCCGCGGCCGGCGCGGAGCCTATGTTGAGGAGTGCGCCATCGAAACCGACCAGCCCGCCTTCATCCCCGACTCTTACATCGACATAACTGCCGAAAAGATAAGGATTTACAAGCACCTCGACTCCCTTACCGACGACCGTTCCCTGGACCGCTACGCTTCGGTTACGGCCGACCGCTTCGGGCCCCTGCCTCAGGAACTGCAAAACCTCTTCAACGTGGTGAAGATACGCAACCTCGGCGCAGCCCTGGGATTCGAGAAGATAATAGTTAAGAACGGCATGCTCATATGCTTCTTCGTAGGCAACCCAATGTCGGCTTACTACAGTTCGGATACCTTCGAGGGAGTGATGCGCCGCCTCACCCTTCCGTTCGAGTTCAAACAGGTCGAGGGCAAACTCAAACTCGTCGCGCGCGGGGTGGATACCCTCGAAAAGGCCCGTGCCCTTTTGGGGAAGTTGAAATAAATGCTTATTTTTGCGAGCTATGGCTAATTTGGTCATCGAAATAGGCAACACCGCTCTCAAGGCGGCCTGGGCGGAGGGCAAAACCCTCGGCAAAACCTTCCGTTACCAGGGCGAAAAGACCCTCGAATTCATCCTTTCCATCACGGAAAAGGAAAAGCCCGAGGTGATGGCGGTCGTGTGCGGCCGTCCGTTCTCCGGGGCGGAAGAGGAAATCCTGCGGGGCGAGTGCCGCCATCTGATGCTGCTCGACAGCGCCCATCCGGACTATCTGCAACGTTACGGCATCCCCGAATACCTCAGCTACGACCGCGCCTGTTCCATCATGGCGGTGCGTCACCTCTTCAAGGGCAAATCCTGCACGGTGTTCGATTTCGGCACCACCCTCACCATAGATCTGGTCGATGCCGACGGCCTCTACCGAGGTGGCAACATCTCCCCGGGCTGCCGCACCCGCTTCAAGAGCCTCAACCGCTACGCAAAGGCTCTGCCCATGGTCAACACCCCCGCCAGAGTCCCTCAGGAAGGCACCTCCCTGGAGAGCTCCATCGAGTCGGGAGTGATTTCGGGCATAATGTTTGAAATCGAGGGCTACGTGCGCCAGCTGCCCGGCAACGTGATCGTATTCACGGGCGGCGACGCCATATACTTTGCCAAGCGGATGAAGTACTCGCTCTTCGTTATGAGCAACCTGGTACTCGCCGGCCTGGCCATTATGACAGACGATTATGCCCAGAAGAACGTATAGTGTCATCGCGGCCCTGCTGCTCTCTGCCGTCGGCGCGTTCGCGCAGAGCGGAGAGTACGGTTCCTATTCGCCCTACTCCATTTTCGGAGTTGGCAACCTGGCCGGCTCGCCGTCGGCCTACGTGTCCGGCATGGCCGGAACGGGAATCGCCAGCCGCAATCACCGCTATCTCAATACCCTCAATCCGGCGGCCGTATCGGTCCGGGACTCCCTGGCCCTCATGATAGACTTCTCGGTGTTCAATACCAACACCCTTTATTCCCAGACCTACGGAGGAGTGACCCGCCATTCGGCCAACAACGCCACCAACATCGGCGGCTTCGCCATCTCCTTCCCCATCTGGAACAAGATGGCCGGATACGTTGGACTCAGGCCATATAGCAGTGTAGGCTACACCTTCAGTGTGAATTCGGCCGATGCCGACGCGGGCGTGGTCTCCCAGACCCACAGCGGAATCGGAAGCCTCTACAACTTCTACGGCGGGCTTTCCCACAACTTCGCGAACCGCTTCTCCATAGGAGCGGAGGCCGACTACATCTTCGGTAAGCTGGAGAAACAGTTCGTTCAGGACTTCGCCTCCTCCGGATACAATGAGGCCCAGACCTACCACACCCTCACCCTGAACGCCTTCACCGGCAAGTTCGGCGCGCAGTACGAGCTGCCTCTGGGGAAAGACTACAAACTGTCGCTGGGAGCCACCTACACCCTCCGTTCCTGGCTGCACGGCTTCAACGACGGCCAGTATTATTCGGCCGGAAGTGTACAGAATGCAACCCTTCCAGAATCCTACGCCGACACTCTTCGCGGAGCCTCCGGAATCGCGCTTGCAGGCGAGCTGGGGCTGGGAATCACCCTCAATTTCAGGAACAAGTTAAGGGCATCCTTCGACTACTCCCGCTCCGACTGGAGGAATTCTGGCATGGATTCTGCCAAAGGCTTTGAAGTGAGCGACGCTCAGCAGTCCTTTGAAAACTCTGTAAAGGAAAGTTACAAGCTCGGTTTCGAGTACGTCCCCAACATCAGCGACGTACGCTATTACCACAAGCGGATAGCATATCGGGCTGGAGCTTATTTCAACAACGAATACTACACGGTCGCCGGCAGGCCGGTAAACACTGTCGGTTTAACCCTCGGGGCCACCCTTCCAGTCTTCCGTTGGTACAACTGTCTGTCCATCGCGGTGGACATAGGACAGAGGGGCCCGTTCAGTGGCAGTCTGGTTCGGGAAAACTATTTCAAGATATCCGTAGGGGTGAACCTCTTCGACATCTGGTTCCAGCAGCCCAGGTATGATTAAAAGAATGAAAAGACTATAACCATGAAAAAGATCACTCTCGCAGTTTTGACCCTGATGCTCGCCTTCTCTGGCATCGCATTCGCTCAGGGCAAGTATGGAAAGGACAGTGCGGAATGCATCAAGTACCTCTCCTACTACAAGGAATACTTCAAGCAGAAGGCATACGACGACGCCATGCCCAACTGGCGTCAGGCATATAAGATATGTCCGCCCACCGCGAACCAGACCATGCTCATCGATGGCACAACCCTCATGCGCATGCTCATCAACCGCAACGCCAAGGATCCGGTCTACAGGGCGGCCCTTATCGACTCGCTTGTGGCCATCCACGAAGCCCGTGCTGCAGCATGGCCCAAGAATGCCGTCACGGCCCGCAATAACAAGGGTCAGGACCTCGCCAACTACGTAAAGGACAACCCGGCCCGCCTGCACAATGAATTCACCGAGATCATCGAGGCCAACAAGTCGGCTACCAAGCCCAGCCTGTTCCTCTTCGACCTTCAGGCTGCTATCAACCTCTATGAGGCAGGCAAGCTTGGAGCGGAAGACGTGATCGCCTGCTACCAGAACAACCTGGCCTACCTCGAGAACGCCAAAGCCAAGAGCAGCGCCGAGGCAGAGAATATCCAGAAGGTCCGCACCGACCTCGAGACCCTGTTCATCAGCAGTAAGGTCGCCAGCTGCGAAGATCTGATCGCCCTGTTCGAGCCCCGCTTCAGCGCGGCTCCCGACGACCTCAACCTCGTGAAGAATATCGTGAAGATGCTCTCCATCACCGAGGACTGCCAGGACAACGACCTCTATCTGCAGGCCGCCACCCGCATGTACGCCCTCGAACCGGGCTACAACTCGGCATACTTCCTCTATAAGCTCAATGCTTCGAAGGGCAACTACAACGACGCTGTGAAGTATCTCGACGAGGCCATTGAGTACGACGAGTCCGACGCCGCCACCGACGCCCAGTACAGCTACGAACTTGCAGCCTACTGCTACAAGAACGCACGCTTCGCCAAGGCCAACGCGGCTGCCCACAAGGCTCTGGAACTCGATCCTTCCATGGCCGGAAAGTGCTACTTCCTCATCGGCCAGATATGGGGAACCGTGAGCTGTGGAGGCGACGAAATCCAGACCCGCGCCCACTTCTGGGTGGCTGTGGACAACATGCGCAAGGCAGCTGCCGCGGACGCATCCCTCGCCGACGAGGCAAGCCGCATGATCGCCCAGTACTCCAAGTACTACCCGCAGACGGCCGAGGCCTTCATGTACAACTTTACCGACGGACAGAGCTATACTGTGAACTGCAGCGGCATGACCGCTACCACAACCGTCCGCACCCAGAAGTAAGGTGAAAGGCTCCCTCAGGTTTTTACTCAGGATGGCAGGCGTTTCTACGCTTGCCGTCCTGTCTTTTTCCTGCAAGGGAAAGCTCGGGCAGGCGGCGGCAATCAACCTGGCCGAGACTCCGGTACAGACCGTAGAGCGCATGTTTGCCGTACAGAGCAAAAACGGCCTTCTGGATGCCCGTATGGAGGCCCCTGTGATGGAACGCTACGACAACGACACCTCTTCCTACGAGTGCTTCCCGAAAGGAGTTTCGCTTTACGCCTACACCCCCGACGGCCGTCTGGAGACGATAATCGTGGCGGACAACGCCAAACACATCACCGGAAAAGGCAAGTCCGGCTCTTCCAAATCGGAAGTCTGGGAGGCCTTCGGCAATGTTATCGTCCACAATGTAATCAAGCAGGAGACCATGGAAACCGATACCCTCTACTGGGATCGTGAAGCCGCGGAAATCTACACCGATTGCTACGTCCAGCTCTATTCTCCCGACGGTTACATGCAGGGAACCGGCATGCGCAGCGACGATCATGCCCGCAACGCCATCCTCCACAACCCCTTCAACAGCTACGGCATAACAGGGCGTGACAGCACGGCCGTGGTAATAGACTCGGTGAATTTTATAGGGCCTTTACTTCGTAAATAAAAGAAAATTACTAAATTCGCGGTCCCTTTTGATTATTAATTAAAAATCTAACCAATACTATGGCGGTTCTTGAAAAAATCCGTGTAAGATTCGGCCTGGCGATTTCCATCATCATCGCCCTGGCTCTTTTGTCCTTTATAATCGACCCTGGCACGCTCCAGAGCGCTATGCAGGGAATGTCCAGCAAGTACGACGTGGGTAAGATAGCCGGCCGCGCAGTGCGCTACACCGACTACCAGGAAGAGGTCGAGCGTTTCACCACAATAAACGAGGTTACCACTGGCAGCAGCGCCCACAGCGAGCAGCAGCAGAAGCAGATCCGCGATGCCGCATGGCAGAGCTTCATCGACAAGTTCCTCTTCGTCAAGAACGCGAAAGACGCCGGCATCACCGTCGGCAGCGCGGAACTCGTGGACCTCACCACCGGCAGCAATCCTTCCCCGATGATCGCCCAGATGTTCGGCGGTCCCGACGGATACGACCCGCAGGTGCTCGTGGACTTCGTGCAGAACCAGGTTCCCGGAGACGAATCCGGCCGTCTGCAGACCTTCTGGAACTACATCCAGAACTCTGTCAGTACCCAGCAGTACTACGCAAAGTACGGCGCCCTCTTCACAGCGTCCGCATACCTGAACGCCCTTGAGAAGGCCGACCTCGTGGCAAAGAACAACGCCACCGCGAACGTGGACTACATCGCCGTCTCCTATCCTTATCAGGACGACAGCACCGTAGTGGTCAAGAAGAGCGAGATCAAGAAATTCTACAAGGATCACAAGGACTTTTACGAGCAGAAGGCCAACCGCGACATCGAATACGTAGTGTTCGAGGTCACCCCGTCCGCAGAGGACATCGCCGCCGCCAATGAGAAGGTCTCCGCCGTCTACGACGAGTTCGGAGCCACCAGCAATATGAAGGCGTTCCTGCTCCGTAACTCCGACCGCCAGCTCAGCAACTACTGGTACAAGGCCGGCGAGCTTAACAGCATCAACAGCGAGGTGAACAACTATGTGTTCAACACCCGCAGCAGCGCTCCGTCGCCCATCTACACCGATGCAGACAACACCTTCTACAGCGTCCGCGTGCTCGATACCGCCAATCTTCCCGACTCCGTGTACGTGAAGCACATCCTGCTTCAGGGCAGCGAGGCCAAGGCCACCGCTGAAGAGGTTCTTGCCAAGCTCCGCAAGGGAGAGAAGTTCTCCGCTCTCGCAGCCGAGTACTCCACTGATAAGGGCTCCATGGCCGACGGCGAACTCGGAAACATCGGCTGGATGACCCAGACCTACATGATTCCCGGATTCGAAGGCGTGATCACTGCAAAGCTGAACGACCCCTACATCGTTAACACCCAGTACGGCACTCACGTTATCGTGGTCACCAAGCGCACGAAGCCCATTGTGAAGAAGCAGGTCGCTATCCTCGAAAAGGCCGCTATCGCCAGCAAGGAAACCTTCGGTAAGTACTACGCACAGGCCAACCGTTTCGCTTCTATCGCCGGCCAGAGCTACGAAGGCTACAAGGCCGCCGTGGACTCCATGAGCATCTATTCGCATCCGATGAACGTGAACGAAGGAACCTCCACCTACGGTTCCATCGACCAGGCCAAGGAAGTCACTCGCTGGGTATTCGATGCCAAGAAGGGTAAGGCCTCCAACATCATCACCGTGAACAACAACTACTTCTTCGTGGTTGCCGTCAAGGAAATCCACAAAGAAGGCGTGAAGCCTCTTGACGAGGTGGCCGCCGGCATCCGCCAGAGGCTCTACTTCGAGAAGCTCCGCGACGTTAAGACCGCTCAGGTGGCCGAGAAGGTGCAGGGTCTCGAGACCCTCGAGCAGATGGCGGAAGCCCTTGGTGTGTCCATCACCAACGAGCCCGCTCTGTCCCTGTCCACCACAGGCCGTGCCAATGATCCGGCTCTTGCCGGAGCTGCTGGCGCCGCAGTCGATGGCGAAGTTTACGGTCCGATAGCAGGTGGTATGGCCTCCTACATCGTAAGGGTCAACTCCCGCGAGGCCGGCAGCTTCTTCACCGAGGAAGACGCCACCATGCAGGCAGCCCAGAAGGCGCAGTACACCACCCAGATGGTGCTGCCCGTCATGAGCCGCATCGGCGAAGTGAAGGACAATAGAGAGAGGTTCTTCTAGACGTTGAACAGGAAGTGCATTATGTCGCCGTCCTTGACGACATAATCCTTACCTTCAGTAGCAAGCTTGCCTGCCGCCCGGCAGGCAGCTTCTGTTTTAAGGGCTACGAAGTCATCGTACTTGATGACTTCCGCGCGGATGAAGCCCTTTTCGAAATCGGTGTGAATCACGCCTGCGGCCTTGGGGGCCTTGTCTCCGACGTGGATAGTCCAGGCGCGGCACTCGTCCGAGCCGGCGGTGAAGAAGGTCTGCAGACCCAGCAGGCGGTAGGCGCCCTGGATGAGGCGCACCACGCCGGATTCTTCGAGGCCCAGGTCTTCCAGGAACATCTGGCGCTCGTCGAAGTCTTCGATTTCGGCAATCTCAGCCTCGGTCTTGGCCGCTATCACCAGGATCTCCGCGTTCTCGTCCTTCACCGCCTCGCGCACAGCCTCCACGTAGGCGTTTCCGCTTGCGGCGGAGCTTTCGTCCACGTTGCAGACGTACATCACGGGCTTGTTGGTGAGAAGGAAGAGGTTCTTGGCGATGGCGGCTTCTTCGTCGTTCAGAAGGGCCACGCTGCGGCAGCTCTTTCCCGCCTCGAGGGCGGCCTTGTAGCGAGCGAGCAGCTCCGCCATTTTCTTCGCCTCCTTGTCTCCTGCTTTCCCAGCCTTGTCGGCCTTGGCCAGACGGGCTTCAACCGTTTCGAGATCCTTTATCTGGAGTTCCAGGTCCACCACCTCTTTGTCGCGCACCGGGTCGACGTTGCCGTCCACATGCACCACGTTGCCGTCGTCGAAGCAGCGGAGCACGTGAAGGATGGCATCGCACTCGCGAATGTTGGCCAGGAACTGGTTGCCCAGGCCCTCTCCGCGGCTGGCACCGCGCACCAGACCCGCTATGTCCACGATGTCCACCGTGGCGGGGATGGTACGCTCAGGCTTACAGATTTCACTCAGGACATCCAGCCTGCGGTCCGGCACGTTCGTGCTGCCGAGGTTGGGTTCAATGGTACAGAACGGGAAGTTGGCGGCCTGCGCCCTTCCGGAACTTATACAGTTGAAAAGAGTGGATTTGCCCACATTGGGCAGGCCCACGATTCCGCATTTAAGGCTCATATCTTAAAGAATTCGGGACAAAGATACCGATAATTTTCAAAACAGACTCGGCTCCAGCGCCTTCGGGTGGAAGGACTTGCGATGATGGGGCGTGAGGCCGTAGCGCCGTATGGCCTCTATGTGCTCGGGGGTGGGGTAGCCGAAGTTGCGATCCCAGCCGTACTGGGGGAACTCTTCCGAGAGCCGCCGCATGTACTCGTCCCTATGCGTCTTGGCCAGAACCGAAGCGGCGGCGATGGAGGCATAAGTGGCGTCGCCATGCACTACCGTCGCGGCCTGGTAGCCCGGCAGCGGACGCCAGCGGTTGCCGTCTACCAGAATCCATTCCGGCTTTACGGACAGCCGTAAAACCGCCCTCTGCATCCCGGTAACCGACGCCCATAGGATATTCAGACGGTCGATCTCCTCAACGGACACTTCCTCCACCGCCCAGGCAAGCGCGTCTCGTTCGATAATCTCCCGAAGCGCGCTCCTGTCCTCCTCCGACATCTGCTTGGAATCGTTCAGACGCGGGTCGAAAAAGCCTTCCGGCAGCACCACCGCGGCAGCGAACACAGGCCCGGCAAGGGGACCGCGTCCGGCCTCGTCGCACCCGGCCTCAACGGCTCCGGGGTGCATGAAAGGAAGAAGCTTGTCAGGGGAGCCCTTCATAAGGATCGTCGTCGTAGCTAACGGTGTTGGAGTATGGTGGGAGGGAAAACTCCTGCGAGACGGTGTTGGAGATACCCACGAATCCTATTCCGCCCACGACGTTGCTCGGGACGGCAATATCCTCCAGAGCAAGGTCTCCCGAGCCGCTCTCCAGAGAATTGAGGGCCTTGAGATAATGATAGTGGCGTCCGCCTATGTGGGATAGTTCCACCTTGAGGGTAGGCCGCACATAGCAGCTGTCGTAAGGGACGAATCCGGTAAGATACCAGCTCTTCAGCTCCCACCAGTCCACCTTCGGCCGCAGGGTCACCGAAGCGCAGTCGAACTGGCTGTCGAAGAAGGCTCCGTAGTAGTTGGGCGTGCCGAAGTCGAACATCGAATCCATATTGGCTGCCGCGATGCCGTCTTCCGAAAGGATGAGGTCGTCGCCCGTGTCGAGCGGGCAGATACGGACGAACTTCTCCGTGCCGATCAGCACCCCTTCCCGGTAAAGCTCGATCTGTGAGGAGCAGCTGATTCCGAGCGAGTAGTAGTCGGCCCCCGGCGTGCTGTCGGTCATCTTGATGCGGAAGGCCAGCTGACGGGAGGCGGAGTCGCCGACGCTCAGAGTGTCGATACTGCCGAGTTCCGGTGCCGACGGAACGGTAACGCTCGCCGAGGCCTTTTTGGAAACGGTTTCGCCCGACCTCTTTTTCTCGACAAGGAGCTCCAGCTCAAGCTTGTCTCCCGGTTCCAGGGGAGCGCTGAACACGAAGCGGCGAAGTCCCTGCCGTCCCGGCTTCTCCGTTGCCACCACCCCCATATGGTCGTTTATGTGGCAATGTACAGCCGCGTCCCCGGTGAGTGTGTCCACGCATCCGGGCTTGCTGACCCCCACCCACACTTCGTGCTCGTCGCTGTCTACCGTAATGAGCGAGTTCATAATCAGCAGGGGTTCCGTGTTGCGCGGAGTGTAGGACATATCGTTCACACACCCTGCAAAAGCCATCAGCAGTAGCAATATCAGAAGCTTCTTGTCCATCCTATCGAAGGTATAAAGGGAAGGATAGTGAGTTTCTGGAGCTTGACCCCGCTGTCCACGAGCTGTCCTTCTGAATTGTAAATCGCATATGTATCCGAGAACACGAAGTTCGGGTTCATCTGGTTGTAAACATTGTATATCGACAGGTCCCACACCGCCTGGCCGCGGCGTTTGACGCGTGTCCATGAGAGCCCCAGATTGAGCCTGTGCGACGGCGGCAGACGGTAGTTGTTACGCCCGGACACATAGTCCTGCTGGAGGATACGGCCGTCCGGGGTCACCACCACGGTCTGCCTTTCCGGAAGGGTCATGGTGTTGCCGGAGGCGAAGGTCCAGGTGGCGGAGGCGTTGAGCCCGTGGCCGAAGTCGTAGTTGAACACCAGCGACACGTTGTGCCGGCGGTCGTAGCGGTAGGGGAACCACTCGCCTCCGTTTATGCTGCCGTTAGGGAAGCGGCGGTCGCTCCAGGCCAGGGTGTAGCCCAGCCAGCCGGTAGCGCGGCCAGTCTTCTTCTCCACGAACAGTTCAACGCCGCGCGCCAGGCCCTCACCCATCTCCACGTTGTTCTGCCAGTTAGCGCTGTTGCCGAAGAACGAGGTGCCGTCGCGGTACTCGAGAATATTATGCATCCACTTGTAGTAACCCTCCAGAGAGAACTCCCAGCCCTTCAGGCCGGTCCAGTAGATGCCCAGCGAGGTCTGATCGGAGGTCACGGGCTTGATCTTGTCGGTGATCGGCACCCAGAGGTCGGTGGGAAGGGTTATGGACGACGGCGACAGCAGATGCACGTACTGCGCCATGCGCGAATAGGCCGCTTTGGCCGAGACAGTGGAGGAGATGTCCACCTTGGCGCTCATGCGCGGTTCTATGCTCCAATAGGGTGTGCCCTGGGTATGGAAGAAGGCGGCGTGCAGACCGGGGTTCAGGGTGAGGCGGTCCCAGATGGTGAAGTCGTCTTCCGCGTACAGGCTTATCTCGTGACCCCGCATGATATCGTTCACCGAAGCGTTGAAGGTGGTATCCAGACTGGCGGAGATGTCGCCGCTGTTGTATTCCGAGAGGTATCCACCTACGGTCTCAGGGATGAAGGTGTGATGCACGTATTCCGCCCCGAACTTCACCAGGTGCTCCGGCGAGGGCGTGTAGTCGAAGTCCATCTTGGCGGTGAGGTCGCGCATGCCGGATTCGTACCCGAAGCGGAAGGTATTGCTCATACGGGTTTCCACGCCGGTGTCGCGGTCTTTCTGCCGCATCTCCGACATTATGTCCATTCCCACGTGCATGCGGTAGCGCGTGTACGCGAGCGTGACGTTGGAGAAAAGCTTGCTGTTGAACACATGGTTCCAGCGCAGGCCGCCCAGGGTGTTGCCCCAGTTGATGTTCATCTTGGCCGCGCTGGTGCTCCTGGTGTCGTATTCCGAATCGGAGTAATCCGAACCGTCCCCCTTGTCCTTATAGTAGAAGATGTCGCGTCCGTTGTAGAAATTGGCGAAGAGACGGTCGCGGTCGGAGATTCGCCAGGCAAGCTTACCGTTGAGGTCGTAGAAATAATAGTTGACAGGCGTGCCGGCGAACTTGTGGATGAGGGGCGTATAGAGGAAGGTGTGAAGCGCGCGTCCGCTCAGGCTGAAGGCGAGCTTGTCCTTGATGATGGGTCCCTCGAAGTGAATCTTGTCCGTTAGCGCGCTCACCCCCACGCTGCCGTGGAGCTCCTTGAGGTTGCCGTCGTTCGTGCGAACGTCTATAATCGAAGAGATACGGCCGCCGTAGCGGGCGGGGAAGCTGCCCTTGTAGAGGGTGACCTTCTTCACCGCCTCCGGCTGGAAGACGGAGAGGATTCCCATCAAATGCTCGGCGTTGTAGAGGGGGATGCCGTCGAGCAGCAGGAGGTTCTCTTCGGGGCCTCCGCCGCGCACATAGATGCCGCTGAATCCTTCTGCGCCGCTCTGTACTCCCGGCATGAGCTGGATGGTCTTCAGCACGTCGTGCTCGCCGAAAAGCACCGGAGTGTGCTTGATCAGCTGCATCGGCAGTTCGATGGCGCTCATCTTGGTGCTCTGTATGCCGGCGTCCTTGCTGGCCACCACTGTTGCTTCCTTAAGCGCTGTGCCGGGGGCCAGGTGGATGTTGATGGTGGTGTCTTTTTGAAGATTCAGTTCCAGTGTCTGCTCGGCGTAGCCCACATAGGAGAAGGTAAGGCTGTGCCGCCCCTTCGCAAGCGTCAGCGTGTAGAATCCGTACGCGTTGGTAACTGCCCCTTTGCCCGCTTCTATCACCCCCGCGCCGATGAGGGTCTCGCCCGTCTGCGCGTCGGTGATATAACCGCTCACGGTTGCCCTCTGCGCAAAGGCTCCCAGTCCCGCCATAAGTAGCAGGACCGCGCATGCAAGGGCATGGAGAACTTTCATTCTGAGAGATGCTTAAACCGCTACGGGAGCCTTGATTGCCGGCCAGGGGTCGTAACCTTCCAGTTGGAAATCGTCGATACGGAAGTCGAACACGCTCTTCACGTCGGGGTTGAGCTTCATCGTGGGAAGCGGCCTCGGGTTGCGGGAGAGCTGGAGGTCCACCTGCTCTATGTGGTTGAGGTAGATGTGCGTGTCGCCCGTGGTGTGGATGAAATCGCCGGGCTCCAGGCCGCATTCCTGCGCTATCATCATGGTGAGAAGCGAATACGAGGCGATGTTGAACGGCACTCCGAGGAAGGTGTCGGCGCTGCGCTGGTAGAGCTGGCAGCTGAGGCGGCCGTCTGCCACATAGAACTGGAAGAGGCAGTGGCAGGGAGGCAGGGCCATCCGGTCTACCTCTCCGGGGTTCCAGGCCGTCACGAGCAGGCGCCTCGAATCAGGATTGCGTTTGATGGTGTCAATCACGTTCTTGAGCTGGTCGATCTTGCGGCCGTCCGGAGCGGGCCAGCTGCGCCACTGGTGACCGTACACCGGGCCGAGGTCGCCGTTCTCGTCGGCCCACTCGTCCCAGATATGCACGTTGTTGTCCAGGAGGTACTTGATATTGGTATCGCCGGCGATGAACCAGAGGAGTTCGTGAATGATGCCCCTCAGGAACACCTTTTTGGTGGTGAGAAGGGGGAAGCCCTCCTGCAGATTGTAGCGGCTCTGCGTGCCGAATATGCTTTGTGTACCGGTGCCGGTACGGTCTTGCTTTATGACTCCGTGCTCGCGAATCTCGCGAAGCATGTCCAGATACTGCTTCATATTGCAAATTTAGCAAAATTATCCGTACCTTTGGAGAGTATGCAAAAATGTCTGATAGTGGCGATAGCCGACAATAACGCGATAGGGGTGAAAGGGGATCTGCCCTGGCATCTCGGCGAAGATCTGAAGTATTTCAAGCGTAAAACCAAAGGCCATCCGGTGATCATGGGCCGCACCACATATTTCTCGCTTCCAAAGCACCCGCTTCCGCAGCGCAAGAATATCGTGCTTAACCTTGGAGGAGACCCGATTCCGGAAGCGACTTGTGTGTATTCCTTCGAAGAGGCCTACAAGGCCGTGCGTCCGGCACGCAAGTGCTTCATCATGGGCGGAGCCTCGGTATACAAGGCCGCCTTGCCGGATATGGACACCCTCTACATCACCCACGTCCATACCGTCATTGAAGGGGCCGACGCCTTCTTCCCTGAAATAGACCCGAAGATCTGGCATCCCAGTTGGAAGAGCCGCATGCATCACGACGACGCCACGGGCTACGACTTCCAGTTCGTAATCTACCGCAGGAAATAATGGCAGTTGGGAGAGGATCGTTCAGTTCGCGCTTCGCGGCCATAATGGCCCTCGCGGGTAGCGCCATCGGGCTCGGCAATATCTGGCGCTTTCCCTACATGGTGGGGCAGCACGGCGGGGCCGCGTTTATCCTGCTATACGTCTTCTTCTGCGTCTTCCTTTCGCTTCCTGTCTTCTTTGCCGAAGGCATTCTGGGAAAGACCTCCCGTCTGAACCCCCTGGGCGCTCTCCGTGCAAAGGCGCCCAAGTGGAGCTGGGCTGGTTATATGGGAATCCTCGCGGCCTTTGTGATCACCTCCTACTACAGTGTGGTCGGCGGCTGGAGTTTGGATTATTTCATCCGCTCGATTTCCCGCGGATTCCACGGGATGACGATGGAAGAATCCGCCGCGGTGTTCCATAGCATCACTGCCACCTCCTGGGAGGTGCTGGCGGTGTTCGTGGGCTTCCTTGGCCTCACCGCCCTCATCGTGCTGGCAGGGGTAGAGAAGGGCATAGGCGGCTTCTCCAAGGTGATGATGCCGCTGCTCTTCGTGATGATGCTGCTCATCGTGGTGCGGTCGCTCTCCCTCCCCGGTGCCGGCGAAGGCCTGAACTACCTGCTCAAGCCCGACTTCTCCAAGATCGACGGGCCCGCCATTGCCTCGGCCCTGGGGCAGAGTTTCTTCTCGCTCTCGCTCGGCGTGGGCTGTGTGCTCACCTATTGTTCCTATATGCCGGAAGATGAGAACCTCTTCGCCACTGGCATGTGGACGGCTCTATTCGACACCATCTTTGCCCTTCTGGCCGGCTTCGCCGTGATGCCGGCGGTCTTCTCCGTTTCTGGCCTGGAGCCGGGAGCGGGGCCGTCGCTGGTATTCGAGACGCTGCCGGTGGTGTTCACCAAGATGGGAGGAATCGTTCCCGTCGTGTTCTTCCTGGCGGTGCTGGTGGCCGCGCTCACGTCGTCCATATCCATGTTCGAAGTGGTGGTCGCCTGGCTCATCGACGAAAAAGGCATGCGTCGCGGCCGCGCCGTGCTGCTGGTCTTCCTGGCCGCCCTCGCGCTCGGAGCCGTGTGCGCTCTCGCGCCGAAGGTCTTCAGCGCCTGCGACTTCGCAACCAGCAACATCTTCATGACTCTGGGTGCTCTGGTCTTCGTGATAGTGATAGGCTGGGTGGTGCCCAAGTCGGAACCCTTCAAGGAGTTCTCGTCTTCTCCTTCAGGGGCCCGTCTCTTCCCGGTGTTCTGGTTCCTCCTAAAATGGATATGCCCGATAGCCATTGCGGCCATCGCGGTAACGAATCTGCTGTAACATAAAACCGCATAATAATGAAAACCTACACCTTAACCAACAAGAGCGGCGCAAGCGTGGTCTTGAGCGATATCGGTGCCGCAATCGTCGCCATTAATGTGCCTGACAGGGACGGAAAGCTTGCCGACGTGGTGATCGGCTATCCCAAGCCTGAGAGCTACTTTGGTGACGGTCCGTGTTCCGGCAAATGCCCCGGACGCTACGCCAACCGCATCGCCCTAGGAAAGTTCACTTTGGACGGAGTGGAGTACACTCTTCCTGTCAACAACGGCCCCAACCATCTGCACGGCGGACCCGAAGGCTTCCAGAACAAGGTCTGGGAAAGCCGTCAGGAAGGGAATGCCGTGGAGTTCATGTACTTCAGTGCCGACGGCGAGGCCGGCTATCCCGGCAACCTCAAGGTGGTGGCGCGTTATGAATGGGACGACGACAACCGTCTCCAGCTCACCTTCACCGCCCAGACCGACAAGGCCACGGTGATTAACCTCACCAACCACGCATACTTTAATCTCGACGGCGAAGGTTCCGGTACTGTGCTGAACCACATGCTGCGCCTTAACGCATCGGAGTTCCTGCCCACCAGCGAAAGCCTCATCCCTTTGGGCGAATCCGTCCCGGTGGCCGGTACCCCCATGGATTTTGTGAACCCCAAACCTATCGGTCGCGACATCAAGGAGGACTTCGAGCCGCTGCGCATAGCCAAGGGCTACGATCACTGCTTCGTGCTTGACGGCTGGATGGAAGGCCAGTTGGGCGAGGCCGCGGAACTCTGGTCGGAAAAGAGCGGCCGTTGCGTCAAGATCTACACCACGCAGCCAGGAATCCAGATCTACACCGGCAACTATCTCGAAGGCTGCCCGGAGGGCATGGACGGACACGTCTACCACGACTACGACGCCGTGGCCCTCGAGTGCCAGCACTTCCCCGACAGCCCCAACAAGCCCGACTATCCCTCTACGGTCCTTCGCCCCGGCGAAACCTACGAGCAGGCCATCATCTGGCAATTCGGGATTAAATAAGCCCCTGTAAAGACAAGGTTTGAAGGACGCGCTCGAAAGGTGCGTCCTTTAAAATTATACGCTTCTCAGCATCCAGCAGATAAACCGAAGGGATGGCGCGTACGTCGTAGATATGTTCGCCACGCACCCTGCCGGCATAGTCGAAGCCGGTATACCATTCGCGCGGATAGTTGCCAACGTAGGCCCTCCACGCGGCATAGTCTTCGTCGATATAGATGTTCGCGACGGCCAGCACGCCTTCATTTACGAGCTCGGCCAGGTTCATGTTTATCTGGTCGATGATCTCCTTGCAGGCATTGCAGCCGGGGTTTGTGAAGAAGAGAAGGGTCAAAGGAGCTTTGATGCTGTGGAGCGTGAAACGCGAACCGTCCGGCCGCTGCGCGGAGATATCCGGAGCCACACTGCCGCGCGGGCAGAGGGCGCACATCGACGCCTCGTAACGGTAGGCCGTGCGCATATCGTCCCGGGTAAGGCGGCTCTCCGCCAGGCCGGCCACGAACGGCAGCCAGAGGTCCTCGTCGCGCATCGGGGAGTTCGGGTCGTAGAAGTAGTAGGCCGCCGTCTGCGCGAACTGTGTATAGAACTGTCCTGACGGATCCTTCTCCTGCACGGCAGAAACTGCCTTGAACAGGCCCGCGACGTTCTGCTGTGCCACCGGAAGCGGCTGCAGCCAGAGAAGCGAGATGTAGTCTGAAAGCGCCTGCTCTACCTCCGCCTTTGGCACTCCAAGCAGATGCGAACTGTCGGTAGGCCCGCCTTCGGCGAGAAAGCCGTCCCAGTAATGGGCGGCGGCATAGGCGATTTGATCCGCCTCTTCCGTATAGGCCGCCGGCACGCTTACCACCGGGAACATCCTGTCCTGCACGGTCGCGCGCTTGCCCTTAGGCCCCCCGCAGCACACAGCCAGCAGGGAGACAGACAGAACTATGATACTCGCTTTTTTCATCTGCGGAAAAATCTTGCTAAATTTACGAAAAATTTACGATCCGCCTTTCATGAAGAGCATTTCCCATAAGATAATCCTGTTTGTACTGGCGCTTTCCACAGCCGTTCCGGCTTCTGCGCAGATCACCGCATCTGGCACCGAACCGGCAAAAGTGCAGTGGCAGACCTTCAACAGCGCCCACTACCAGCTCATCTTTCCCGAAGGGCTGGATTCCCTGGCACGTCTGTACGCTGCGTCGCTGGAGCGGTACCGCATACCGAATAGCGTTTCCTCGGGATTCAAGGCCAACGAGTTCTACAAAACCCCCATGCCGGCGGTGCTTCACAGCTTCACCGGCTATTCCAACGGATCGGTATCCTGGGCGCCGCGAAACATGTCGCTCTACACCAACCCCGAGAGCTACAGCCCCGATCCGCAGAACTGGATAGACCAGCTCGCGGTGCATGAAGGGCGTCACGTGACCCAGATGCAGTTCGGCGCCTCCGCCCGCAAGTTCGAAATCTTCAACATACTCAGCGGAGAACTCTTCGCCGGGGCAATGGCGGGAGTCTATTCCGGTCCCGCTTTCCTCGAGGGCGATGCAGTCGCAGCCGAAACGGCCCTTACCGACGCCGGCCGCGGCCGTACGGCCGACTTTCTGCAATACTACCGCGTCTGCTTTGCCGACAGCCTC
Organism: Bacteroidales bacterium; assembly: GCA_017412645.1. Taxonomy (GTDB): domain Bacteria; phylum Bacteroidota; class Bacteroidia; order Bacteroidales; family UBA932; genus Cryptobacteroides. The sequence goes on from JAFPWX010000017.1 coordinate 153,252, forward strand.
TGGAGGGACTACTGGAAATGGGTCTACGGTTCGCAGCGCTGGTACACTCCCGACTACTACCGCGCCGGCTACGTGCTCCACGCCGGAATGCGCAATACTTTCGACAAGCCCGACTTCACCAAGTATTACTATCAAAGGATAGTCCGCAAGCCCCTCTTCCCGATAATGAATCTCCAGAAAAGCGTAAAAGAGGTCTCCGGCCTCAAGTTCAAGGACGCGTTCAGGCGCATAGAGGAAGACTTCGCGGCCGACTTCGCAGCCAACGATTCGCTCCGCCTTGAGCTTTACGGAGAGTTCCAGCAGGGGACCGACATCACAAAGGCGACAAAATATTTCCGGGCATATCGCGGCCTGGCTGTTTTGGGCGACTCCCTTTACGCCATCCGCTCGGGCCTCGATCTGGTGCCTGAACTGGTGCGCCTCGACGGCGGTCGGGTAAGGCATCTTCATTACATGGCCTCCCAGACCTCGCGCCTCACGGCCAGCGAAAAGACGGGATCCCTCTATTGGACCGAGCATACCGAAGACATCCGCTGGGAGAAAAAGTCTTCGTCGCGTCTCTACTGTTACGACCCCCGTCATGGCAAACCGGCTGCTCTTTCCGGCCACGACGACCGCTGGTACAATCCTGCCGCTTCGCCGGTCGACAGCCTCGTAGCCGTGGTCTCCAACCGCCTCGACGGCCGAACCGAGCTGCTGCTGGTGAGCGGCCGCTCCGGCGAAATCCGGCAGACGATTCCGGCTCCCGACTCGCTGCAGCTGGTAGAGCCGGCTTGGATCGAAGACAGACTCTACACCTCCGCCATCGGCCTGAAGGGCTTCGGAATCTATGCGGTCGACGGCTGGAAGGAGCTGCTGCCTCAGCGGATAGTCAAGATAAACCGCCTCTTCGGTCGCGAAGGCCGCCTCTGGTTCACTTCCGACCGCGACGGGACCGCAGAACTCTATTCTCTCGGCACCGAAGGCTCGCTCCGTCAGGAGACCTCCCTCCGCTTTGGCGGAAATGACTGGTGTTTTGCGGGCGACAGCCTCCTTTTCGCCGCCCTTTCCGTGAACGACAGGGGTGTGAAGTCGCTGCCGGCCTCGGCCCTGCTGGGAAGGCCGGTATCGTCCGAACCCCTGCCGCGCCCGATTCCGAAAAAGCTCTCCTTCCAGGAAGACACTCTCGCGGCGAAGCTCGTGTTGGGCCCGAAAGATTCGCTTCGGCTGGACTTTTCCGAAACGAAGCCCTACAGCAAGCCGGCACACCTTTTCAAGTTCCACTCCTGGCTGCCAGTCTATGTCGACGAAGACGTGGTGTCGTCGATGAGTTTCGAAGATATCTATACCGACGCCACGCTGGGTGCTACCATATTCTTCCAGAACGACCTCGAGACTTCCTACGGCCAGATCGGGGTGCAGGCGCTGGGTGGCACAATGCCAGCCTTGCATATGCAATGGGTTTATGCCGGTTGGCTGCCGAAGATTGAGTTGAGGGCTACGGTTGGCGGAAGGAAGTCGCTGTTCCAGGATATTGATATTGAGACTACGGATTCAACCATCTCATTTACCGGAGTGTTGGATACTCTAGCGGCTCCGTGCATCTCTGGAATGGCAAGGATATATGTTCCGTTGAATCTCTCCAAAGGCGCATGGACCAGCGGCTTCATCCCCAGCTTCACTATTTCAGCCTCGAATGATATCGTGACAGCGGTGGATTATTCCGGAACTCGTCTCTTTAAAACCACTTCGAGTCCTCTCGCCCTTCAGCTGGCGCTCAGGGGGTATACCATGCTGCCCACTCCTCCTTCCGGCATCTTCCCGAAACTGGGGATAGGCGCGGAAGTAGGATATATTGATTATCCTTTGCGCAGGGTTTGGCAGCCGGGGAAGTATTATGCTTCTGTATATGGATATCTCCCGGGTCTTGCTAGAACTCATGGACTTCGCCTGTCGGGCGTGGCGTCGCAGGAGTTCGGGAGCAAGTGGCAGGAGAGCACGACAATGTCCGCCTCTGCGGAATATGCCCTGCCTTTCGCTCCCGTGGACTGGAGTTTCATGTGCCCTGTGACTTATGTGCGTAATTTCGAACTGCACCTTTATGGGTCCTGGGAATATATGGGAACGACCAATATGCTTAATGGCAGGACAGATGGCGTGAACGATGCCTATGTCGGAGCTGGTATATGCGCGCATCTGGCTAATTTCGCCTGGAGTCCTTATGGTATACGTATAGGACTTAAATACCTGTATAATCCTATTCACCCGGAATTGTCTGGCTTAGACGGAATATTCTCAATTGACTTATAAGTTCTTCCGTTTGAAAAAGAAATTAAAAAAGAATTGTCTGTTTCTTAAAGGAATAAATATTTGATTCACGATTATTGCCGGTATGTTAAAAATACTGGCAATAATCATTTATTTCTGGAACGTCGAGAACTTCTTTGCTCCGGGAGAGTTCCCCGGACACTCGTGGAGCAAGACCAGATTCTACACCAAGTGCAATGCCGTGGCCAAGACGCTCTTGCTTTCGGCCGACGAACTCGGCAGTCTGCCGGACATTGTCGGCTTTGCCGAAGTGGGCGACGCATCGGTGCTGAAGGCTCTGCTCGGTGCTACCCCTCTCCACAAACTCGATTATTCCTTCGTTCACTACGATTCTCCCGACAGGCGCGGCATCGATTGCGCTCTGCTCTACCGTCGCAGCCGGTTCAGGCTGTTAAACTCAAAACCCTGCCATCTGTATGACAGCATCGGAGCTGTTATGCGCACGCGGGATATCCTTCTGGCGGTGCTGGAAACAAAAGGAGGAGCCCGCCTCGACAGCGTTAGCGGGGCGGGCTTCGACGAACGCTCCGGCGGGCGCCCCGACACGCTGGCCGTGCTGGTGAACCACCATCCTTCGAAGGTGGGCTCCGCGAGTGACGAACGCCGCAACATCGCCATGTCGCGCCTGCACTTCCTCGCCGATTCCCTGCAGGCAGCCGGCATCTCCCGGATAATAGCCGTAGGAGACTTCAACGACGAGGTGGTTCCGGCCGCTGGAGTGGCGATAGGCGGCCGGGAAGGGACAATCAAATTCCAGGGCAAATGGGAAAAGATCGACGGCTGCCCACTCCTCGAAGGCCTGCGGGCCGAAGAAAGAATCTTCGCCCCGCGCTGTCTCCTCGAAAGAGACAGTTACGGCGGGGAAAAACCCCGCCGTACCTTCTCCGGCCCCCGCTACCTAGGCGGGATCAGCGATCATCTGCCGGTTATTTACTTGATTTCCCTCGCTCCGTCGGAGACCACCACGTCGTAGATCTTGGGTTCGTGACCGAACTTGGCTGCGAACTGCTTTTTGGCCTCAGCGATGAAGGCGTCGTAGAGTTCGTCCTTCACCAGGTTGATGGTGCAGCCGCCGAAGCCGCCGCCCATTACGCGCGAGCCGGTGACGTCCATCTTGCGGGCAAGCTTATTCAGGAAGTCGAGCTCTTCGCAGGAAACCTCATACAGCCTTGAAAGCCCGAAGTGGGTCTGGTACATCATTTCGCCCACGGTCTCGTAGTCGTCGCGCTCAAGAGCGTCACACACATCGAGCACGCGCTGTACTTCGCCGATAACATATTCGGCGCGGAGGAAATCCTCCTCGGGAATCTGCTCACGCACCTCGTCGAGCCACACGCGCTTGGCATCCGAAAGGAACTCCACTTCAGGGTGGTTCTTGCGTATTGCGGCGGCGGCGTTCTCGCAGGAAGCGCGGCGCTTGTTGTAAGCGCTGGAAGCCAGCTCATGCTTCACGCAGGAGTCGATAAGAACCAGCTTGTATCCCTTGGGATTGAACGGGAAGTATTTGTATTCCAGAGTTTTGCAGTTGAGGCGAATGAGGCTGCCCTCCTTGCCGAAGCAGGAGGCGAACTGGTCCATTATGCCGCACTTTACACCGCAGTAGTTGTGCTCGGTACTCTGTCCGATCTTGGCCAGCTCGAACTTGTCGATACCGTTCTGGAAGAGTTCGTTGAGAGCGAAAGCGAAGCAGCTCTCCAGGGCGGCTGAAGAAGAAAGGCCGGCACCCAGCGGAACATCTCCGGCAAATACGGCGTCGAAGCCCTTCACGGTGCCGCCGCGTTTGATGGTTTCGCGGCATACGCCGAACACGTAACGGGCCCACTGCTTTTCGGGCTTATCTTCCTCGCCCAGGCCGAAGAAAGCCTCTTCATTGTAGTCCAGGCTGTACACGCGTACGGTGTTCTTGCCGTTGGGCTTGATTTCCGCGATTATACCTTTGTCGATAGCTCCGGGGAACACATAACCGCCATTGTAGTCGGTGTGCTCGCCGATAAGGTTGATACGACCTGCGGATGCGAAGATTCTGCCGCCCTCTCCGTAGAGTTCGACAAACTTGGAATGGATTTTCTGTTGCATTGACATAGTATGTAGTGTTATTGTTTTGCGTTATCCTTCAAAGATAGCGATTTTTTCGGGGAAAAATCTCCCAACTGCCCATAGCCGATAACGATCTTGCCCTTGCTGAGGCTTTCTCCCATCGAGCAGAAGGGGAACACGCAATCGCGGCAGATATGGTTTTCGCCTTTTCCGGCAGAAGGGCAGTCCTTTATCAGGGTTTTCCGGTCGTAAAGATTATACTTCACCATTTCTTCCGCGGGGGTGACGTTGGGCATAAACACGTTCGCTCCTGCGAGTATGCCCATCTCGCGTCCGCGAGGATCCAGCACTTCCAGCGCCGTGGCCGCCGCGATATTGATATCCGGCATCAGCAGGCGAAGCAGGGCAATCATCTTCAGCCCCAGGGTAAAACGCTCCGCATCAGGCGGATACGAGACCCCGGACAGGGTGAGCGGAGTGCCGGGATGCGGATTATAGGGCCCCATCCCTATCATTGGCGCACCGAAACTCTTATAGAACAGGAGGTCGTCTGCGAGGTCCGCACTCGTCTGGAACGGCATTCCTATCATCGCTCCGGTTCCGGCCCGATAGCCTATGGCCTTGAGGTCCTGCAGGCACTCCAGACGCGTGTCGAAAGAGTGTTGCGAATCGTCCGGATGGATCTTCCGGTAGAGATCCGGATTGCTGGATTCTATCCTCAATAGATAGCGGTGGGCACCGGCCTCAAACCATTCTTCGTATACCTCCCTGGACTGTTCGCCAAGCGAGAGCGTGATGCCGAGGGGAGGATCCCCCCCGGTATCGATGGCTTTGATGGCGCGCACCAGACGGGTGATTTTGCGGATGAATGCCGGATCTTTCCGTTCTCCGCCCTGAATGACCACGGAGCCGTAGCGTCTCTTCGCGGCGATGGTGGCGGCCTCAAGCACCTGCTCGTCGCTGAGTTCATAACGCGGACAGTCCATGTCGCGGCGGATGCCGCAGTAAAGACAATCCTTCGCGCAGATATTGGAGATTTCAATGAGACCGCGGAGATAGACGGTTGCGCCCACGGAAGCGACCTTCACCCGATACGCCTCCTGAAGCAATTCCTTAGTGAACGCCGGATCTTTAGATTCCAGCACCGCAATGAGTCCTTCCCGGCTGAGATTAACCTCCATTCTCGTGTTAGATTTAGCGTATATGCCCCGCCAGCCAGGCGGCGTTCACTCGAACCAGACCGTGTACGGCGAGTTCCGGATTCCGGCCGACAATGCCGGCGGCGTCTTCATAAACGCTGAAGCCGGTGCCCACGACCTGCATCTCTCCGCTCTCGGGGTAGGTGAGCAGAATGCGGCGGTCGGCCCCTTCGAGCCGGAAGAACTTGAAGTCGGCGTCGGTCTTGCCCATCTCCTGGGCAGTCACGTACTTGCAGATCTCCATGGCCACATCGTCCAGTCCGGCTTCGGCAATCTTTATCTTCTCCATCATCTCCCCGGGGGTGTCCACGATTCGGGCCGAGTAGTCCTGCAGCCCCTCTTCGGAGGCGATGGTCTCAGCCATCCGAGCCTCCACTTCCGGCACGCCGTCGGTAAGCCAGAGCAGCAGCTTCTGCGCGGGATCATGGTAGAGCAACGGATACTTTATAAGGTTGTCCGCACCGCAGCGGGGGCAGGTCCAAAGGAAGAGTTTGCCTTCCAACAACTCGGCCCGGAGTTCCGGATTCTCCTGTGCGTTGATTATGTTCCAGGCGGGAATCTCTTCCTCCGCCCCGCACCGCCTGCAGCGTGCTATTACAGTTCTGTCTGCCATTAAACGCAAAGATTCTCTATTTTATTCTTTCATTAAAGAAAGTGGTGTATTTGCCCGTCCAGTCGCTCGGGATTGAATGTCCCATCTGGGGGTAGTAATACATCTTCTTATCAGCGGTAGGCAAGTTGTTGAACGGAGCGGTGTTGGTGTGGGGCGGACATGTGCCGTCCTGAAGGCCGCTGCAGGCTATGACAGCAGCGTTGATGCGAGTTGCAAGGTTCTTGGTGTCGAAGTAGGACAGGAAACGGTACATCTCCTCGTCGCTCATCGACCCCTGATTCTCCCTGGCGGTGTTGCCGGGCCAGGAAACAATCTGGAAGTAGTCGGGGAAGTCCCCGAGGAAAGCCACGCACGGAGCGATGGCGGTGAACGGATAGTCGCTTAGCGCCGCGGCGGCATAGGAGTACGCTCCGCCCTGACTGGAACCCTCGGCAAAGAGGTTCTTCATGTCGCTGGTCGGACGGGTAGCCATAAAGTTGACCGCCTGCACGCAGTCCATAAACGCTCCGCGATAGAACCATCCGTCTTTCCCCTGACCGAACTGGAAAGCGAACCAGTCTCCGTAGGTATTGGTGAAATCCTTCTGGATGCCGTCGCCTCGCTTGTCCGCGCTGCGCGCGTTAATCATCTGGCCGCGGTTGGAGAGATAGAACTCGGCGTACTTGGGATTGGCGGAAGGGAAATACATCGCCCCCGGAGGATTGGAGTCGTAGCCGTAGAAGTGCATTATCACCGGATACTTACCGGAGCCCTGAGGCTCAAAATAGTATCCGCGTACCGTGACCGGCTCTCCGGTGGGGCCGTCGGGCACGGACTTCATCTCCACGAGATAAGCCTTCTGGGCGGAGCTGCTCTTCGAAGGAATCTCGGTAAGTTCCACATTGGCGGGGTTGGTGATGTCAGGAAGCTGCGCCTTGACTCCGGCCCAGTAACTGTCGAAGTCTGGCTGCATGTCCGGAGGAGAAGAAATCTTGAACGGGGAGATTCCAAATCCGCCGCTTTTCAGGACATACTCTTTGTCAACCTTCAGCGTTATAGTATAAAAGCCGGGCTCGAAGTCCTCGTTCGTCTTTATATTGACCTTTTTTCTTGAATTCCCCGAAATCTCAATCGTGTTTTCCTTATCCTTCACCGCCTCTTTCTTATCGGTGGCGATCCAGATATGGACGTTGGCCTCAACCGCTTTTTTGTTCGGGTTCTCTATCATGAGAGTGAATTCCGGCTTGCTCTCAAATATCCAATTGTCGGTGGTAGCCGTCAGTTCGCATTTAAGCGGCTCAATCTCAACATCTTCATCTTCCTCCTGGTCGGCTTTATGGCAGGAGAGCGCGAGGGCTGCCACCATTGCGGCCGACGCGAGCATTAGAAAATACTTCTTCATAACGAAAAACTATTTTCTGGTTATCACGGCTCCGAGTGCGCGCAGGCGGCCGTCGATATCCTCGTAACCACGGTCAATCTGTTCGATGTTGTCGATCTCACTGGTTCCCTTGGCGCTCATTGCAGCAAGCACCATTGCGATACCTGCACGGATATCGGGGCTGGTCATGCGGTTGGCGCGCAGCTGGAACTTGTGATCGTGGCCAATCACTACAGCGCGGTGCGGGTCGCAGAGGATGATCTGGGCACCCATGTCGATCAATTTATCGGTGAAGAACAGGCGGCTCTCGAACATCTTCTGGTGAATGAGGACGCTACCCTTGCACTGGGTGGCGACCACCAGAAGCACGCTCAGGAGGTCCGGTGTGAGGCCGGGCCAGGGGGCGTCGGCGATGGTCATGATGGAGCCGTCGATGAAAGACTCGATCTCGTAGCTCTCCTGTTCCGGCACGAAGATGTCGTCGCCCCGCTGTTCGAGCTTGACGCCGATACGCTTGAATGCCTCCGGAATGATGCCGAGGTTCTCATACGACACGTCCTTGATGGTGAGCGAGCTCTTGGTGATTGCGGCCATGCCGATGAAAGAGCCCACCTCGATCATATCCGGCAGGATGCGGTGGTTCGCGCCGTGGAGTTTCTTTACTCCGTGAATGGTAAGCAGATTGCTGCCTATGCCTTCGATGTTCGCGCCCATGGCGTTGAGAAGACGGCAGAGCTGCTGCACGTACGGTTCGCAGGCGGCATTGTAGATGGTGGTGTCGCCGTCGGCCAGACTGGCCGCCATGACGATGTTGGCGGTACCGGTAACGGAGGCTTCGTCCAGAAGCATATAGGTTCCGCGCAGACCCTTGGGTGCGGTGAGATGATAGGCGCGCACCTTGCTGTCGTATTCGTACGTGGCCCCGAGGTTCACGAAGCCCTCGATGTGGGTGTCCACCCTGCGGCGGCCGATCTTGTCTCCACCCGGTTTGGGGAACCATGTCTCGCCGAAGCGGGCCAGGAGCGGGCCGGAAATCATCACCGATCCGCGGAGCGAGGCGCAGAGCTTCACGAATTCCGGGCTGCCGACATACTCGCTGTTGAGCGTGGCGGCCTGGAAAGTGTACTCGCCCTTTTCGTGACGGGTTACAGCCACCCCCATCTTCTCCAGTAGTCCGATGAGGTTCTTCACGTCCAGGATTTCCGGAACGTTGGAGATGCGGACAGCCTTGTCCGTGAGGAGCACTGCGCTCAGGATCTGCAGCGCTTCGTTCTTTGCACCCTGCGGAGTAATGCTTCCGCTCAGCCGGTGCCCGCCTTCGATGATGAATGTCGACATATCTACAAAGATAGTAAAAACTCCAGCTCGGTGAAGAATTCGGGACGATGATAGTCCGGCTTCGCCGTGTCGATGGGGGCGAAGGTGACGAAGTGGGGAACCTTCAGGGCATCGCCGCACTTGTAGAAATTGCCGCGGGCGTGCAGGCCGGCGAAACTCCGCAGGCCGCTGCGCCACAGGGCCTCTACGGGGATGTCTGCCCGAAGGGCCCATGGGCCGGCGGCAGGCCTCTCCTCAAAGCCGACCCTGGAACCCTCCACGGAAGGCATGAAAACGGTCCCTGAGCCTGTCGAAGGGCCGTCAAGAGAAACCTCTCTCCGGACGCTTGCCAGCACCTCTGCCGGAGCGTCTTCAGGGTCGAACCTGCCCGTGCGCCAGGAACAGACCATGGTGCCGGCGGCGTTGAACTCGAAATTGTAGTAGTGCGGATCGTCTTGAACGGGCTGGAAGAAAAATTCCACGCAGGAATCTTTGTAAACGTCGTGTCCGTCGCGTGTCTCCACGGCGCGCACCGTTTGTTCATCTACCCGGTACTCCAGGTGCAGCACATCTCCAGAGTGCCAAAGACGGAACTCTACCAAAGGCTTATAAGGCCACCCGGCCTCCCAGTTGAGGAAATCCAGCCGGTGCCATTCTCCCGGCTGCCCAAAAGGAACTTTCAAAGAAATATCCATGATTATCTAAGCAAATCTTCCAGATGAATGGACCCCTCTGTCTTGGCGTCGCGGTACTTCACGATAACGGGGCAGTAGAGATGCACTCCGGCCTCTGCCCCTGGGCCCTTGGAGACCGGCTTGCTGCCGCTCACCACCACGGCTCCCTTCGGCACCACGATGCGGCCGTCGGCGTTGCGTTTGATGAATTCGCCGGTGGTGGAATCGAAGAGCGCGGTGGACGAAGTGATGATCACCCCGCTCGCGATTACGGCACCTTCCTGCACTATCGTGCCTTCGTAGATGCCGCAGTTGCCGCCTACGAACGCGCCGTCTTCGATGATGGTCGGAAGCGCTCCGGCAGGCTCCAGAACGCCCCCGATCTGGGACGACGCACTCACGTGCACGTTCTTTCCCACCTGGGCGCAGGAGCCGATGGTGACGTGGCTGTCCACCATGGTTCCGCTGTCCACATAGGCGCCCACGTTTACGTAGGCCGGAGGCATGATGATGGATCCGGGCGCCATGTAGGCCCCACGGCGCACGGCCGAACCGCCGGGCACCACGCGCACTCCGTCTTCCAGGCCGAACTGCCTGGCGGGGAAGGTGTCCTTGTCCACGAACGGCCCCATCTGCACGAGCTTGCCCAGACGGAATCCGGCCAGAATCACCTCCTTAACCCAACTGTTGACCTTCCATTCACCGTTCACCTTCTCGGCAACGCGGACCTCGCCCCTTTCGAGCTGGTCCATCACGGCGTTAAACTTTTCAAGCGTTATTTCCATAATTCAGCAAGCGTGTTGTCGATAATATTTTCGGTGGCGGGGCCCACGGGAACGAGCGGCAGGCGCAGGACGTTCTGCATGAGGCCGAGTTTTGCGCAGGCGTATTTCGCCGGACCGGGATTGCTCTCCACGAAGAGGTTCTTCATGAGCGGGAACAGACGGTGATGGAGCTTTCGTGCCTCCGGGAGACGGTCTTTCAGCAACGCTTCCACCAGCCCTACCATCTCCGCCGGGGCGACGTTCGAGGCTACCGAAATCACGCCTTTCGCTCCCGTCGCCATGAGCGACAGGGTTTCGTCGTCATTGCCGCTCAGCACCGAGAACCCTTCCGGCGCGCCGGCGATGATTTCCGAAATCTGGGCATACTTGCCCGAAGCTTCCTTCACCGCAACGATGTTCTCCACGTCGCGCGCCAGGCGCAGCACTGTCGCCGCTTCGATGTTCGCTCCGGTGCGTCCCGGGACATTGTAGATGATTATCGGCTTGTCGGTTGCGGCAGCCACGGCTTTGAAATACTGGTACTGTCCCTCCTGCGTGGGCTTGTTGTAATAAGGAACGACGATGAGGAAGGCATCGGGCCCGTAGGGCTCCAGCTGGCGCATGCTTTCGATGGTTGACTCCAGGGAGTTGGTGCCTCCGCCCACGACCACCGGTCTTCCGGCGCTGTGGGCCTTGGCGATCTTGAGGATCTCGATTCGTTCCTCTACGGACAGACAGGGCGTTTCGCCGGTGGTTCCAAGCGGCACCAGGAAATGGATGCCCGCCTCCACCTGACGGTCTACGCTGGCGGCAAACGCCTCATAATCGACGCTGCCGTCTGCCTTGAACGGCGTAAGCAAAGCTGTTCCGCAGCCTTTCAGGGTAAGTTTTTTCATATGATATTAGCTATTACTAATCGGCTTCTTGTGTGACGTATATAGAATCGGTGTTAGGTCCACCGCCTAAGTATATTCTAACTCGTCTGCGTTCTCCGGTATCGTTTTGATTTACCGTAATATGCAGTTCATTGACTGAATACTGACCGTCTTCATCTTTAGGTTTATACGCGGCATACCAACTTCCTGTCAACAAATCATAATTGGTCAGCGTAATACCCAACCATTCATCATGCGTACTCCCGATATCCTTCCAGTTATTGTCAATAAATAGATATTCAGTACAGCCAGTAATAAACCACCTGTCCTTCAAACCCTTGAAGTGCGCAATTGCAGAACCTCCATTCGCGGTGAAAGAAAAGTCTCTATTATCAATCGTCAACCCCTTGTTCGGCGTTACTTTTGGCGGCAAGCGGTCCTGATTGCAGGAGGCCGTCAGAAGAATCAATAATATACCAAATAGGTGGATTATCGTTTTCATACTGTAATAATCCTTTATTCCGCTCTTTGTGTTACTGAAACAGAACCAAAGACATCCATACACTCCATGCCAATACTAATTCTTCTGGAAGTGCCGGTATTGTTCTCATCAACAATAACTACTAAATACTTAGTAAGCAAATTCTTATTGCTTCGAGGAACATAGGCGCGGAACCAACTGCCGGACAGCATATCAAAGTCCTTAGATAATGTAATGTCGTCTTTACCATATTCCACGCGTGCCACTTCCGTCCAGACGTTATCAACATAGGAATACTCGTGCGCATCGCAAATCCACCAACCTCCATAATTCGTTACACTCGCAACAGCACAACCGCCTTTTGCGGCGAAAAAAATCTCCCTATTTTCAATCTTCATAGGCTCCCAATCACCTTCTGATGATTTACAGCCGCAAAAAAGGCAAACGGTTAATAGGAGGACGGATAATGAACGAACTCTGTTCATATGATGAGATCTTTGAATTCGTGAACTCCGGTCAGGCCTTCGGTCATGAGGGCGGCCACCACGGCGCCTTCGGCCAGGCCTTCGCGGGAGAAGGCCTCGTGGGTGAGGGACAGACGGTCGCAGCTGCCGGTGAGTTCCACGGTGTGGATGCCGGGGACCTCCCCTTCGCGGAAAGATTCGATGTCGGGCACCACGCCGAGCCCCTTCTCCACTATGTCTCCCAGAATCTTTGCCGTGCCGCTCGGTTTATCGAGCTTATGGATATGATGCGTCTCGCTGATATGGGCCTTGTAGCCCTTGTCTTTCAGCACCGCCGACACCTTTTCCACCGCGGCGAAAAGGGCGATCACGCCGATTGAGAAATTGGCCGACCAGATGAGGGTGCAGCCCTGGCGGGCGAACTCAGCGAGCACTTCGTCCTTGATGTCGTACCAGCCGGTAGTGCCCACCACGGCGGCCTTGAAATGCTCCGCGATAAAACGGTAGTTGGCCCGGAACGCTTCCGGGAAGGTAAAATCTATGCACACCGCTTCGCGGGCGAGGGCCGGGTCTACCGAGCAGATGTCTTCGCTGCAAAGCGCCGGTTCGATGCCCCTTGCGCGGAGGCGATCCTCAACCATATGACCCATGCGGCCGTATCCTGAAATGACTACTTTCATAACTTACAAAGTTAGTAAAAACTTGGCTTACCCGCAAAGGGTGGTTTTTTTCCGCTGACTTTGCGGTAAAAACCTCTATCTACGCTTTGAGAGGCCGATTCAACCGCAAACACCCCGCGTTTTTGCGAGGGCACTGAAAAAGGTGCCCAAACGAAAGGCCTCTGACAATTACGTCAATCGAAGGATATCGAGATGTTCGGTATCCTTCGATTTTTTCGATTCTCAAGAAGAAGTTTGGCCGAGTTGAGGGCGTTTTTCAGG
>JAFPWX010000001.1 GCA_017412645.1 Bacteroidales bacterium
GCCTTAAGGCGCAGGTTGTGGTTTACAATCGTGCATGCTGTGTTGCATACAAGAAAGAAATCGATCTTCTCCTTGGCCGGGAGGATGCCACTACCATCGTGATGCATACTGAGGGCGACAAGGCCGATGAGTACAAGGAATGGCGCCGTTCCAAGGATGAAGAGAGCAAGATTCTGGATCGCTTCCGCGACCCGATGGATCCGCTCAAGATTGTCATTGTGACAAGCAAACTGCTCACCGGATTTGATGCTCCTATTTTGCAGTGCATGTACCTGGATAAGCCCATGAAAGACCACACTCTTCTGCAGGCTATCTGCCGCACAAACCGAGTGTATAATGACCAGAAGACGCACGGCCTTGTTGTGGACTATGTGGGCATCTTTGATAATGTGGCCAAGGCTCTCATGTTCGATGACGCTTCTATGCGCAAGGTTATCTCCAACAAGAATGAGCTGAAGTCTCACATTCCGGAACTCATGAAGACCTGTGTGGACTATTTCCCGAATGTGGACCGCAAGGTCAGTGGTTTCGAAGGTCTGACCCAGGCACAGCAGTGTCTCCCTACTAATGAACTGAAAGACAAGTTTGCGGCCGACTTTGTTGTGCTCTCCAGGACCTGGGATATCCTGTCACCGGATGAGTGCTTGACTCCGTTTAAGAACGATTACGTTTGGCTTTGCCAGGTTTACGAGAGTATCAAACCCGTCAGCGGGACAGGATCCCTTGTATGGAAGATGCTCGGCCCCAAAACCATCGAGCTTGTTCATCGGCATGTTACCACCATTGATATTGGCAAAGGGAATGAGAGTCTTGAGAAACTCGTCCTTGATGCCGGAGTCCTCGATGCCGTTATTTCTGAAGCAGATGCAAAGAAGAAGATCAAGGAAGTAGAGCAGCTTCTGATCCCTCGCATCAAGCAGCACATGAATAATCCTAAGTTCAAGCGCCTTGCTCAGAAGATGGATGAACTTCGTGAGAAGATGGCTCAGAACCTAAAGACCAGCATTGAATTCCTTAAAGATATCCTGGAAATGGCTAAGGAGGTGCTGGAGGCCGAAAAGGATGTCAAGCCTGTGGATAATCGTGAGCGTGCAAAAGCTGCACTGACAGAGCTATTCCAGAGCATTAAGAATCCGGAAACTCCTATCATCGTAGAAAACGTTGTCAACGACATCGACCAGAAGGTTGTGAGCATTGTACGCAATTTCAATGATGTGTTCCAGACTGTTTCCGGGAAGAAGGAGGTCCAGCGCCAGCTGCGTTCTATCCTTTGGCTGAAATACAAGATCAAGGACCAGGAGGTCTTTGACAAGGCTTATTCCTACATTGAGATGTATTATTAATTGCTATGGATGCAGAAACTCTAAGGGAACAAATAGACTGGTACAAAGCTAATTTTGCGAGCATCTTCGCAAAGCATGAAAGCTACAAATGGGTCTCCATTCAAACTTTCCAGTCATCATACTTTCCTGATAAGGAAAACTATCCTCCCATTCTGAAGGAGTGCTTCCGCAAGAGTGAAAACCTACTCAACAGCAGAAGTGTTTTTTCTCTGGGCATGATGCTAGACATCACTAGATTCAGTCAAGCGCATCCGGAATTAAGCCTTTCTGGCATGGATTTATTTTTCAATCTGTTTGAAGGAATCAATCCAAAAGATAGCAAGGCCACTTTATTGGAGAAGATAACATCTTTCCGCCAGCAGATTAGGAACTACGTTCGGACATATCTGCCGGAGAAGAAGAATGATTATCAGGATCTGCATGCGGTATCCGTGTACCTTAACCACAGGTATCCGGAAACGTTCTATATGTATCGAACGTGGGAGTTTACCCAGTTCAATAAGCTGGTAGGTAATGAATTTCCATACAGATGGGGCTCCGATGAAAACTATTTGGCTTATATGGATATGTGCGATCAGTTGAATGTAATCCTTCGAAGAGAGATGGAGCTGGATGAAGGATTTCGTTTAGCCGTGGAACATGCGCTTCATTCCGACCCCAAATACTATCCCGACCCAGAATACCGCATCTTGACTCAGGATTTCATCTTCTCCGTTATATCATATCGAGACATGGATATGACTGGCCGATATGATGAGCAGATGAAATCTAAAAACCTCAATCCTGAAATTGAACGAGTTTCAGTTGAGGACTTGACTGCATATGGGCACCATACAATCTCAGCTCCTTCCGGCAGAACTCCTTCCAAGATGGATTATGTCGCACGTCAGAAGGAGAATAGTCGCCTGGGAAAAGCCGGAGAACGATGGGTCTTGGAATGCGAAAAGAAACGCTTAAAAGCAGCTGGTCGCAATGACCTTGCGAAGAAAGTAGATTGGGTGGCCAATGAGGATGACTCAAAAGGATATGATATCCTCTCATTTGACGAAGATGGAACGGAGTTCTACATCGAGGTGAAGACCACCAATTATGGCATCAATACGCCGTTCTACATTTCTGCTTCCGAATTGGCTTTCAGCCATGAGAACCCAGAAAAGTATCGTCTTTATCGTGTCTATGACTTCCTGACATCGGCCAAGATTCGTATCATCTCCGGCGATGTTGGCGTACTTAATCCACAGCCAACAAATTACGTCGTTTACACTGATTAAAAACTACCAATAATAGGCGACAGTTCATGTTCGACCACGAATCCTCAGCCGTCCGCGAAGGGATTGAGTTCCTGGAGCAGCTTCTCGAAAATGACTTCCGAGAGGATTCGTCGTTCGATCCGGACGACCTCCGGGAGAGGCTCGAGGAGATTGAGGCGGATGTTCGGGAACTGGTAGCGAACCTGCCCTACGAGGCCATTGACGATGATGACGAGCGGGAGTATCAGCATCCCGACATGTTCGATGACAGCGAGGAACTGGAGGACGAGATTGTGGAGTGTGACGCCCTGGTGGACCGTGCCCTGGAACTGCTTGCGGAGGTTGAGGCGATTTACTTCCCGCCGGAGGAGGCGCCAGCGCCCGCACAGTCGGAGCCGTCTCCCGGACGGGATGCCGCTGAACCGGCGGCGCCGGCAGGGTCCGTATCCGTCTCCCCGACGCCTAAGGCTGCCGCCCGCATGGCCGCCAGAAAGGCCGAACGCCGGAAGGAGGCCCGCAAGTCATGGCTGCAGGTGCTTCTGGTGTTGGCCGGCATCGCCCTGGCTCTTCTGCTTTTTGCTATTAGCTCAGATTAACTTTCCTATCGCTAATAAACTGGATGGGGGCTGCATAATACTAGTTATATGCTATTATACGCAGAAAATCATTATATTGCAGGACTAAAAGAAGGAATCATATCTAGTATTTAATTCCCGTCAATTCATGAAACGTTTCGCGCTATTATTGCTCCTTGCTGTCATGGTCTCCTGTTCAACGACAAGACAGGTAACTTATTCTCAAGAAACGTTGGATTCATATATTGGATTGACTCACCAGCAACTTGTTCAGCGATTAGGTGCTCCAACATCGGAGTTCTCTGACGGTGCAGATGGTTATATTCTGGTTTTTGAAGGGAACAAACAGCTATTTCTCTATTCATCGGAGTATGCGTCTCATTCCTCCACTCTTCCCAGAGCACAGTTCTTTATGAACTCTCAGGGTGTCTGTTATAATGTTGTTGCAGCAAATACAAATCCGGTTCGCTTTACTAGTGTTGGTGGAACTATAGCGCTTGTTTTTATTCTGGTTATGGTGCTGTTGTGATCGATTCGCTGTTTTTTGGGGAGAAAGGGGGGACGAATAAGTTAATCAATGCCACATTCTAACATAATCGTATTCCTTCGAGACAAGTCGGGCAAGTTTAAGTTGCGCACCGATATCAAGTCTTTCGGCTACGATGAAAGGCAAGGGCATTATTTCGTTAGGTTCAACAAAGGGGACGAAGCGCTGCATTATAACCCCATCAATGTTGACGTCGCTGAGTTCAAAAGGCAACTGGATCCTCCCTTCCGCATAACTCGAACGACCAACCATGAAGTCCTATACAAGGTCTTGGGCGTAAGAGTCTATGAAGGACGGCATAACGTGGCATATCGGGTGGTCTTCGAGAACGGAGAAACAAAGGACTATCCGGCGGACTACCTGATAATTGAAGAGAAGATTGACGATCATCGTTCAATCAACGTATGGGAGTACCTGAATGAGGTTGCCAAGTATAATGTCATTCCGGTAGATGACGATAAGACGGTTAGTCTTGCGGATAAGTATGCCAGGATGGAGTTTGTCCCGAAGGGTTCTCTTTTGGAAGCATACCTGAATGTAGATAGCTACAAGCCGTCTCCCAGTGGGCAAAGTACCCCCATTTTTCCGTTTGGGTGCAACAGAAGTCAATACAAGGCTGTTAAGAACGCCCTCGAGAATAATCTAAGTGTTATTCAGGGGCCTCCCGGCACAGGGAAAACCCAAACCATTTTGAACATTCTGGCAAATCTTCTGATGGATGGCAAGACTATGGAGATTGTTTCAAACAACAACTCTGCAGTTGAGAATGTGAGGGAGAAGCTTGAAGCAGCTGGTCTGGATTTCCTGTGTGCTCAATTGGGGCGGGCAAGCAACAAAAATGAGTTCGTGGAGCATCAGAGCGGAAAGCTCCCGGACATGTCTTCCTGGAAGCTGGATAGTGCGAGGAAGATCCGTTTGGAGGCAAATGCTCTCTCAAAGGAGCTTCAAGATGTATATAAAGCCCAAGAGCAATTGGCCTCTTGTTCTGAACAATTGGAGGAATACAAACGTCAGATCGAGAGGTTCCCACAAAATGTGAAGCTTGCCAGACAATGGCCTGTAAAATTGCTCGAAAAGTATTCCCGTATCTGTTGCCAGGAAATGGAGCGCAAGCACCATCTATCCTGGTGGACAAGGTTCAGACTTCGCTATCACCGACTCCCCGCCACTGGGGATGCTCATGACCAGTTGCAGTATCTTTTGTCAGTCACAAAGGCCAATGAACTAGAAAAGCGCTGTTCAAACTATAGAGAGATAGTTAAAGGATCCGAATCAAGACATGAACGACTGGTAGAGATCTCAATGCTCCTTTTGAAGCACTTCTTGTTCGGAAAGTATGGTTCTCAGAAGGAAAGGAGAGTTTTTTCTGCCGATGAAATATACTTAAGGTCTCCGGCTTTCCTGGAAGAGTATCCCGTGGTACTCAGTACAACGTTTTCTGCGACATCTAACATCAATCAGGCATACAAGTTTGATTACCTGATAATGGATGAGGCCTCTCAGGTTGATATCGCCGCCGGGGCTTTGGCGCTCAGTTGCGCAAGGAATGCCGTTGTAGTTGGGGATTTGAAACAGCTGCCCAACGTTGTAGATAGCCACACGGAAGAGGTTGTAAGCGCCATTTTCGCTAAATACGGGATATCGGAAGCATATAAGTACTCCACAAACAGTTTCCTGTCTTCCATATGTTGCCTATATCCGGACATCCCGCAAACTTTGTTGCGTGAGCATTATCGTTGTGATCCTTTGATAATAGGCTTCTGCAGCAAGCAATTCTATAATGGGGAACTTATACCCATGAAGAATAGTGAAACTGAATTCGCTCCAATCCGGGTAGTCCGCACGGTCAAGGGTAATCACGCGAGAGGGACTGTCAATTATCGACAGGTGGAAACTATAACCCAAGAGATATTGCCGGCCCTTGAAGAACAGTTTACCGACATTGGTATCATAGCTCCGTACAATGGCCAGGTCGATGCTTTGCAAAAGGCATTGAAATCCTCGGGTAAGCATTATGTCGCCGCGACGGTTCATAAGTTCCAGGGGCGAGAGGATGATGCTATAATACTCTCTACAGTAGACAACCAGATCAAGGAATTCACGGATGACCCGCACCTTCTGAATGTCGCTGTCTCCAGGGCCAAAAAGCAGTTTACTCTTGTCGTATCTGCTGATGAACAGCCGGATTCCAATATCAAAGACTTGATAGATTATATCGAATACTACCAGGGCAAGAGTGAAGAGAGTAAGATTGCGTCTATTTATGATTTACTATACCAGGATTATACGCAAGAGCTTCTCAAATTCTACAGCACTCACAAAAGGGTATCCGAATACGATTCAGAGAACTTGACTTATTGGGCTATCCGTGATGTTATCGAAGAAAAGGGCTTGCTCCATCTCGGGGTCCTTTTGCACTATCCTCTTCGCCATCTAATAGAGTCCCCGTTAGATTTGACTCGTGAGCAGTGGGCCTATGCCTCACGTTCCTGGACTCATGTGGATTTACTCGTATATAATGATGTAACCCATAAAGCAGTTTTGGCCGTAGAAGTGGATGGAACGCAGTATCATAAAGTTGAGTCCGATCAACACGGTCGTGACACAATCAAGGATTCTGTACTTGCTTCTATTGGCTTGCCTCTTTTGCGGCTGAGCACTGCCGGATCGCAGGAAAAGGAGAAGATTGCTATAGCTTTAATGAACCGCTAGGCGCTGACACCCCGCCCGCGCTGGCATCTTCTGGCAGGCTGTCAAAAGAAATATGGAAAGATTTCCTGCGTACTGTCGTTTTCAGTTAATCAATGGAGAAACAGAGGAGGTGGTAACAAAATGTGACCACCTTTCAGGCTCTCCCATGTATTATACTATATCAGTGGAGGACAAAAAAAGTCGCAATGTTGCGACTTTTAATTTGCCCCAAGAATACGCGCCGGATCTTTACCCTAAGGTGAGGCTCGAGGCGGGGACTTTGCACTTAGCGAATTACCTCATCCGTATCGCGTTTTATTTCTCGCGACAAAGATACAAATAGTTTTGAAAAACAACCGGAATTCAGATTCTTGGAGTGTGCAAAATTTGCACAGACCGGGGAATAAGTCCAGCTATTTCTTTCTAGCCGCCGTTGAGCTGCCGGAGTTTCTGGCCCTGCGTGGAGTGGAGGCGGCAGGTTTGTCTTCGGTAATGGAAACGTCGTCGAGCTTTATCTGGAAGTTGTCCGTGCAATCGAAATGACGGAATGCTATATACGCGACCTTGCCGTTGAATTCTTCAGGAAGCTGAATCACGTGGTTCAGGTAATCATCCCTGCTCTCGAGGGCCTTGAGCACTTCCGTGTGTAACTCCGTGCAGCTTTCCTCATTGGCGGAAGCTTCGGTGGAGATATAGACGGCGTACTTTTCCGCAGGATAGGATGGGTCCTGGGGTGCCACCCAGAAGCTCAGGTAATTGGATTCCGACGAAAGTTTGACAGGCGGCGTGAACAACCAGTTGTCCGGGGTGAGTGCTATGCCCGGATCATTGTAGTAGGAAGAACTGCATATTATTCCTTCTCCGGAATGGGTAGGGGCCGAGTAATTGGAATATTTATTGTACCACCATCCGTATCCGTCGCCATCGGCATCGATGAAGGTCCATTCTCCAAGCGCGCTTTCGTCTTCAAAATCTTCCATGAAGGGGAGGGATTTGGTGGTGACAACCGTGACTGTACACCGGGCCGTGAAGGTCCCTACCGTTGCCTCGATCGTAGCTTTGCCAGTGCCGATGACGGCTAAAATGACGGTCTTCGCATCGAATTCGTCCATCCAAACCACGTCAATGTTGCTGTTGGACCATGATGGGTCTTCCGGCAGCTGCGCGATTGAGGGGATTGGAGTTAGTTCAAGGGTGAGAACTGTGTCTTGCGGCACCGTCAGGTAGGAGTAATTCAGCGAAATGCCGGTGAGTTCCGGCCTCTCCGAATAAACGGTTACTTCGCAAGTCGCTGAAAAACTACCGGCGTATGCGTTGATAGTTGTGTGGCCCGCGCCCATAGCGGTCACGAGGCCTTCTTTGCCCACACAGGCGACGCCCGTATCGTCGGAGCTCCAGACTATGGTCTTGTTGGTTGCGTCGTCCGGGGATACCGTGGCGGTGAGTTGGAAAGTGTCGCCTGCCACAAGATCAAGTGTCTTCTGGTCGATGGAAACTGACTCTACTGGTACTACCGGTGTTTCGGACGCGATGACGCTTACGTAACAAAAAGCTTTTTGCAAGCCCGCAGCGGCGACTATCGTTGCTTGGCCGGCATGGTTCGCGGTTACAAGTCCATTCTTGTCGACCGAGGCGACATCGGTATTGTCTGAAATCCATCTGACGGTTTTGTTCGTAGCGTTCTCCGGATACACCGTAGCCGTGAGTGTGGCGGTTTCGCCCTCCACGAGCTCAAGCGTCTCCTGGCTGAGGGTTATTGATCGTATGGCAATATCCTGTGGGGCTTCGGTATCGTCTCCGGGTTTGTCGCCCTTATCGACCTTGGCTTCCGGTGTGCATGTTACGAACAGTAATGCGGCGGCCGCTACGAGGAGAAGAAGCTTTTTCATACGCTTGAGTTTTGCGATTGACCTTACAAGATAAGGATTATTTTCGAAAAGGCATGCATTTGCCGGTGCGCCGTCGGCATCTGCCGTAATCGCTAATAATTGGGATTGCCGGTGCGCGCGGGATGGCTTACTTTTGTGTAAATCAACAATTGTAATTATGAAAAATGTACTTAAAGTTCTTCTGGCGGCTGTCGCCTGGCTTGTAATCTTCGTTTTAGGTTCTACTACCGGTCTTATTCATCCCGCATGTTATGCTTATGTGGGGGCACTGCTTCCTCTTCTGTTCGCTTTCGTATACCTATTTGTATGTAGGATTATTCCTGGATTCGGAGCAGCGGCGGTGCTGAACGGCTTCGTGCTGGTGGCGCTTCTGCTGGCTGGTGAAGCGGACACTGCATGCATTGTCGGCTTCGTGGCTCTGGCCGCTCTGGCGGAACTTATCCGGGCGCTGTGCAAGGATGCGAAGAAAGGAATCCGCTGGAGCTTTGTGCCGCTGGCATATTCGTTTTTCGCTTATACCGCCCACTGGTGGTTCGACACCGAAGCATCCCTTGCCGCCGCTGTGGCTGAAATGCCCGCTGGCTACGACCAACTCATGAAGCCGGTTATCGAGAACATTCCTGCCCTTGTCGTGGCTCTGATTCTCACCTTCCCGATTGCCATACTGTCGATGCGCCTTGCGGAAAAGGTGGTGAAGTGATTTAGAATCCCAACCCCAGGTGCAGGCCGATTGAGTCGCCCATAGTGGGGCCGAGGAAAAGGTGGAGGTTGCGATAGAAGCGAATCCGGATGCCTGGCTGCCAGGAGAAGGCGAATTCGATGTCTCCAGGATTCGGATGCTTGTCCTCCGGGTGGTAATAGCCGTCGACCTTGTTGATAAACCGAGCCCCGGCATTCAGGTCGTTGTAGATGGCTACTATGTCTTTTGGGCCCAGATGAATGTAGTATCGCATGTACGCGCAGGCAGTGGTGCTGTGAATGTGTGCGGGGACAGCGTCGATATAGGCGTAGCCCTTCCATGCCATCAGGCCTAACGTTAGGTCGTCGTTCAACCTTACGCCTCCGGTAATCGCGTAGCCATACGGGATGCCGCCATTCATGCGTAAGGTGAACTCCGGCCTCAAGGCCTTGCGCGTTTCCGTCTCCTGGCCAAATGCCGGGAGAGCCAGAAGGAGCGCGAGCGCCGCTATCGCCAGATGTCGTTTCATGCCGTGAGTATTTGTTTACTGTTATTCCCCGATAACGGAGAAGTCGTCGATCTTCATGATGAACTGATCGCTGCAGTCGAAGTGGCGGAATGCTATATAGACGACGCTTCCGTTGAACTGAGCCGGAATACGAATAATGTGCTTCCGATACTGAGAGTCCTCCCCGATTGTAGTGAGCGTTTCCTCAAGTATCAACGTGTAGTTTTCTGCATTCGCCGATGTGTCGGTGGCTATGTAAACTGCGTATTTGTCATGCGACCAGGTGAGGTCCTGCGGGGCGACCCAGAAGCTCAGGTTGTTGTAATTGGACAAAAGCTTGATGGGGGGCGTAAACATCCAGTTATCAGGGGAGAGCGCCGTTTGGGAGATATTGTTATATGAAGCGCTGTACATTGATCCCAATCCGGAATGGGCCTCCAATTTTCCGAATCCTGGTTCATAAGCCTCCTCGGAATACGTGTTGTGGAGCCATCCGAATCCGTCGCCGTCTGCATCTATGAACGTCCATTCTTCGAGCGTGCCGGCATCTTCAAAATCCTCTTCATACGGGAGCGTTTTTGCGTAGGAGTTCGAGCTCGTAACGATCACGGGACAGGTCGTCTTTTTCAAACCCGCCGCGGCGGTTATCACGGCCTCGCCGGTGGAGACTGCGGTAACGAGACCGTTGTTGTCGACGGAGGCCACATATTTATTGCTTGAGGACCATCTGACGGTCTTGTTTGTAGCGTTTTCGGGAGCGACGGTGGCTGTGAGCGTGAAAGTATCGCCTTCCGTGAGCTCTAGGGATTCCTCGCTCAGGGTTATGGATTTGATGGGTATGTATACTTCTTCTTCGGACTTGTCGTCGTTGCTGTCGGCTGTCGCATCTGGCTTGCATGCGATAAATAAAGGGGCGATCAATGAGGCCGCCGCCAGAAGGGAAAGAAGCTTCTTCATACGCTTGAGTTTTGCGATTGACGTTACAAGATAAGGATTATTTTCGAAAGGACGAGATCGAACAGAAAACGGGTATCTGATTTTTGCCTTTTCCCTCAAAAAATGCTATCTTGCAGCAATGAAAAAGATAGTTATGGCTTTATTGGCAAGTGCGGCCCTTCTCAGCGGCTGCGGTAAAAAGGACGGCGCAACCGTCTACCTGACAAGGGAAATATCCCCCGAATCGCTGGTGCGGATCTATGAGGCGCTGGGCGTGCCGGCCACCGGCCGCGTGGCGGTGAAGATGTCGACCGGAGAGGGCAGCAATCCCAACTACCTCAAGCCGGAACTCATCGGCGCGCTGATCGACGGTGTGAACGGCACCATCGTGGAGTGCAATACCGCCTACAGCAGCGGTCCCGACGATCTGGATGACGATCGCAACACCTCGGCCAACCATTGGAAAGTGATTGTCCGTCACGGCTTTACGCCCCGCTTCCCCGTGGATATCATGGACGAGGAAGGCGAGATGCGCATTCCGGTCCGCGACAGTTCCCATCTGAAATATGATATCGTGGGCGACCATATGGCCAATTACGATTTTCTGGTCACGCTCAGCCATTTCAAAGGGCATCCGATGGGCGGCTACGGCGGAGCTCTGAAGAACCTTTCCATCGGCTGCGCGAGCCAGAACGGCAAGGCCTACATCCATTCGTCCGGCAAGATGGAGAAGCTCGACATGGAGCTCCTCTGGACCGACGAGTTCGTGGGCGATCAGGACGGCTTCCTGGAGAGCATGGCCGCTTCCGCCCAGGCGGTGGTGGACTTCTTCCAGGCCAGGAAGGGCATCATCTACATCAATGTGATGAACAATATGAGCATCGACTGCGACTGCGTCGACCATCCGGAGCCGGTGAAGCTGGAAGACTACGGCATCCTTGCCTCGCTCGACCCGGTGGCCCTCGACCAGGCCTGTGTGGATATCATCAACCAGCAGAAGGTAACCGCCACCAATGACCCCACCGACCTTCTGGACCGCATCGACCAGCAGCACGGCACGCACACGATCGACTGGGCCGAGCATATCGGCCTCGGCAGCAGGAAGTATAAGATAGTAAGTATCGACTAGAGCTTGCTGTAGTCCTTGCCGATTGCCTGCAGCGCGGCCATGTCTTCCGGTGGGATGACGAAGTCCAGCCGGGCGTTGGAGCGGATGTGGTCGGGGTTCAGGGATTTAGGCAGCGACACGGCTCCGAGCTGGAGGGTGTAGCGGATGCAGAGTTGCGGTACCGTTACGCCCAGACGGGCGGCCGTTCTGGCCAGGCCTTCGTCTTTCAAGGCGTCTCCGTGGGCGATGGGGCAGTAGGCCTCCGGCACGATCTGCTGCTGCCGGCAGAATTCCAGCAGGGCGGCCGGCGTCTCCCCGATATGCAGAAGGAACTGGTTCACCATCGGGCGGATACGGCATCCGTCCAGAATGTTCTGCAGGTCGTCGATGAGGAAGTTCGACACTCCGATTGCGCGCGTTTTCCCGGCTTCGTACGCATCTTCTAGTGCGCGCCAAACCTCTTTGTTTTCAGCGAAATAGCGCTTCGGGCCACGGAACTCGGCCCAAGGTTGCGGGCAGTGAATGATGATGAGGTCGGCCGGGCCGCAGTCGAGCTTTTTCAGGGACTCGTCGATGGATGCGGCTGCCTCTTCGTAGGTCTTGATTTCAGCCGCGACCTTGGTGGTGATGAAAATCTGCTCGCGGGGGACCTTGCTGCTGCGGATGCCTTCTCCCACGCCGCGCTCGTTTTCGTAGGCCTGGGCCGTGTCGATATGACGGTAGCCGGCTTCGATGGCGGTTTTCACTGCGGCTGAAGCCTCTTCGTCTGGGGTGAGCCAGGTGCCGTATCCAAGCTTGGGGATAGTTATGCCATTGGCGAGGGTGTAGGTTTCGGTGGTGATCATGCACAAATATAAGGATTTCTTGTTTCGCTGCGATTTTTCCAGTAATTTTGTGATGTGCGGCGATTGTGCCGACTATGTACGTCGGTTGTGCCGGTGGAGCTATGAAAACAGTCGAAGTTGTTGCAGCAATTATTGTCCGGGACGGGCGCGTGTTCGCTACCCAGCGCGGGTACGGCGCCTGGAAGGACTGGTGGGAATTTCCGGGTGGGAAGATTGAGCCGGGGGAGAGCCCTGAGGCCGCCCTTGTCCGGGAAATCCGCGAGGAACTTTCTGCGGAAATTGTTGTGGACAGGTTCCTGACCACCGTGGAGTGGGATTATCCCGAGTTCCATCTGAAGATGCACTGCTTCCTGTGTTCGCTGGCCGGTTCTGAAGGCGGTAGCGGGCTGCATCTTAATGAACACGAGGCCGCCCGGTGGCTCTTGGTCGGCAATCCGGGTGCCGCGGCTTCGGGTGCCGCTGCTTCGGGTGTCGCCAATCCCGGTGCCGCCGAAGCCGCTGACTCCCTGACTTCCGTTCGCTGGCTACCCGCGGATCTATCCCTTCTACCCCTGATTCAGGAGGCTTTGGAATAGGGCCCTTGCGAGCTGGAGCCCCCAGAGCGCATGAGCCCTTGCAAAAAAGGCCGAAAACGTCAGACCCCCCTCCCAAAAACAGAGGGGGGTCTTGCGAAAATGGCCGAAATCGTCAGGGCAACCGTCAAAATCGGCCGAAAATGACGGTATCCCCCCGAAAAATCAGGGGGATACCGACAAAAAGGGCTAAAAATGGCGGTTGGGTACCTGGCGTGGGAGACCAGGAGTAAAAAATAAGGCCCGGCAGTTTGCACTGTCAGGCCTTTCCCCCTGCGCCCCTTCTAGGACTTGAACCTAGGACCCCCTGATTAACAGTCAGATGCTCTAACCAACTGAGCTAAAGAGGCAGATTTTGGGACTGCAAAGGTAGAGAAAAAATGTAATTATCCAAAATTTTTCTACGTTTTTTCTTATATTTGTCGATTGCGGGCGCGAAAGACCGTACAAAGCCAGACCATGGATATAGAGTTGCTGTCCAAGATGATTGCGGAACTGGTTCCGGACCACAACGAAGTGGGGCTTCCGGGACTGGGGACTTTTGTGTCGGAGTTCGTTCCGGCATCCTTCACGGATCGCGGCTATACCATCACTCCTCCCTACAAGAGGGTCACCTTTGTTCCAGGTGATGCTACGGACAATTCCCTGGTGGAACTCTACGCCCGCAGCAACGGCATCCTGGAAGATCAGGCCCGCGCCGCACTGAAGTCTTTTCTCGAAGAGACCAAGAAGGTCCTTCTGGACCGCAAAACCGTGGTGTTCCCCGGTCTGGGGCGCCTGCGTGCTACGCGGCAGAACAATATTTTCTTTATTACGGACGAAGCCCTGGATATCTATCCCGAGGGCTTTGGTCTGGAGCCGGTCAGCCTCAAGAATCATGAGGAGACCCCGGCCGAGGTCCATCATGTGGTGGAGTCGCTCGCCGGAATCATGGTCGCGCCTGCGGAAGAGTTCGTGGAGCCGGCAGGCGCTTCGAACGAGCCAGCTGGAGCTGTGAACGACCTGGCCGGAGCTGCGAGCGACCCGGCAGGCGAAGTGGCCGCAGGAGGCGCAGCTGTGGCGGGCGGAATTGCCGCAGCTACAGGATTCACAGCGGCAGGTACCAGCGCGCCAGTGCCAGAAGCCGCGAACACGGAGTATGAGCCGATAATTCCGGCTGACGAAAGGCTGGAATTTGCCGACGAACCGGTTGAGAGCGAAGGGTCGGAGCCGGAATGCGAGGAAGGGCGGAATCAAAATGGGGCTAAAATGCTACACCCCCCGGGAAAAAACGAGGGGGGTGTGTCAAAAAAGGCCAAAAATGCTGCCGCCAAGGCCGCAAAGGCTCAAGCTAAGGCCGATGCGAAGGCGTCGAAGGCCCAGGCCAAGGCCGACCGCAAGGCCGACCGCATCGAAGCCCGCCAAGCCAAGGCTCAGGCAAGGGCCGAAGCCAGGGCTGCTAAGGCCGCAGCCCGTGCCGCTCGCCGCGAAGCCCGCACCGCCGCGAAGACCGCACGCCTCGAAGCCCGCGCTGCCGCGAAGGCCGCACGCCGCGAGGCTCGCGCTGCGCGCCGCGCTGCGCGCAAGCCGGCGCCGAAGTGGCTCTGGGTCACTCCGCTGGTAATTCTGGCGCTGGCCGCGCTCGCTGCTGCCATCTTCTTCATCCTGGTGTACGCCGCGCCCGATTTCCTCGACACGCTTCTCTATACCCCGGAGGAACTCCGCATTATAAACTGGTAGCATTAAACTGGTAGCGGCATGTTCTCTCTGGTTTATCCGCCAACTCCGTCATCCATAACAGGCCGTCGCATGAGCGGTCGCGACGAGCTCCTTCCCATAGTGGAGCCCAGCGGCCTGGTTACCGGAATCGCACCCAGAAGTCTTTGCCATGGCGGTGGAATGCTGCTGCATCCGGTGGTGAACCTCCATCTCATCGACCGTCGCGAACGCATACTCCTGCAGAAACGAAGCGCTTCCAAACACACCTGGCCGCACTGCTGGGACACCGCTGTGGGAGGCCATATCGGCTATGGCGAACAGCCCGACGAAGCCCTGGTGCGTGAGGCTGACGAAGAACTGGGTCTGCACGACTTCAATCCCATCTTCCTGGGAACCCATGTGTATGAGAATCAGCGGGAACGCGAGCTGGTGGCCCTTTACGCCGCCATCGTCCAGGAACTCCCGGAGCACTACGGAAGCGAGGTGGAAGAGCTCCGCTGGTGGACCTACGACGAAATCGCCAAGGCACCCAAATCCGAGTTCACCCCGGCTTTCCTGGAAGAGTTCGGCCGCATCTCGGGGCAGCTCCTCGCACTCCTTTAACACCGAAAATGAGCGATATCGATAAATTCATACGGGACCAGCTTTCGGTCTGGCCGCTCGCGGCGGGGAACTTCCGCCTCATCAAGAACGCACAGTACAAGGAATTCACGGTGGGTAGCCAGAAGGTGGTGGTGCAGATGAACCCCTGCCGCATCGCCTCGTCCACAGCCGAGATCGACCCGGAAACCATATCAGCCCGCAAATGCTTCCTCTGCCCGGAGAACCGGCCCAAGGAACAGTTCCATCTGAAATACGAAGGCAAGAAAGGGCGCAGCTACAATATCCAGGTGAACCCGTTCCCCATCTTCAGGAACCATCTGGTGATAGCCCGCGATCAGCACATACCCCAGACCATATGGCATCACTTCCCGGACATGCTCCTCTTCAGCCGCATGTATCCGGAGTTCACGGTCTACTACAACGGTCCGGTGAGCGGTGCTTCGGCCCCCGACCATCTGCATTTCCAGGCCTGCCCGAGGGGAGTGCTGCCGGTGGAGAAGTCGGTCGACGCCTTCCTCGACGCCCCCGGCGAGCCCCTCGCCAGCGTGCAGGACGCGAGCCTCTACAAGTTCGAAGGCTATGCCCGAGGGATCTACGCCCTCAAGGCGACCACCCAGAAATCGATGGCCAAGCTGGCCTACCGTCTGCTCGAATGCTCGCCCCGCGTGGAAGGGGAGAACGAGCCTCGCTTCAACCTGTACTGCTGGTACAAGGGAGGGGAGTTCCGAACCATGGTGGCCCTTCGCAGCCGATTCCGCAGTCATCACTACGCCAGCACCGGAGCGGACCAGCTCACCATGAGTCCCGGCGCCGCCGAGATGGCAGGCTTCTTCGTCGCCCCGGTTCCAGAAGACTTCGCCAAGATTAACGGGAAACTGCTCGCCGAGATGATAGACGAGGTGTCCGTCTCCCCGGAAGAGGAGCGCATGGTGGGCTGGAGACTCAGCCGTCAGCAGCCCCTCATCGACGTGGGCATCATGGCGGCGGAGGAGATTCGTTTCGAGATCATCTCCGACGGCGCAGGTCCGCAGAGGGTCTCTTTCTGCGACGGCCGCATCAACTATAACGGCGCCCTCTACGACTCCCTCACCTTCGACGCCGTGACCCGTTCGACCCTTTTCGCCGAGCCCACATTCATACTGTACGACGTTCCCATCGGCATAGGATTCCACTGGGAGCAGAAGCTGACGCGCCGTTTCGCCGGCCGCCTGAGCTTCATAGTGGAGGGCGACAAGATCAGGGCGGTGAACCGCATAGGCGAGGAGGACTACCTGCTGAGCGTGATCAGCAGCGAGATGCGCAGCACGGCTCCGGTGGAGCTCCTGAAGGCGCACGCCATCATCGCCCGGAGCTGGCTCCGCAGGAATCTGGGTTCGCACGGGAGTTTCGACGTGTGCGCGGACGACCACTGCCAGCGTTATCAGGGCCTCGACGGGGCCACGGGAGCGGCGGTGCGCGACGCCATCGATCAGACTTGGGGACGCGTCCTCAGCTATAAGGGCGAGATCTGCGACGCCCGCTATTCGAAGTGCTGCGGCGGCCTTACTGAAGTTTTCAGCACCTGCTGGGAAGGGGGCGACAAACCCTACCTCGCAAGCGTGGAAGACCCCTACTGCGCCAAGGCTTCGGAAGAGCTTCTGCGGCGCAGCCTTAACGACTACGACCTGCCCACTACCGATTATCTGGAATGGGAGGTGCGTTACAGCCGGGCCGAGCTTTCGGAACTGCTGGCGCGTCGCACCGGGAAGGACTTCGGGGTGGTGCGTTCGCTCCTGCCCGTGGAGACGGGGGCGTCGGGCCGCATCAAGACCCTCCGTATCGTGGGTTCGAAGTGCAGCGAGACCATAGGCCCCGAGCTGGCGGTGCGCCGTGCGCTGAGCGAGTCCCACCTCAAGAGTTCCAACTTCACCGTTACCTGGCAGGGCGACAACTGCATCCTGCATGGCCGCGGCTGGGGACACGGAGTGGGACTGTGCCAGATAGGCGCGGCCGAAATGGCGGCTGAAGGTTTCTCCTGCGAGGAGATCCTGAAGCACTACTATACAGGTTCGGAAATAGTTTCTGCAGATGAATAAGCGCAGCGCCGTTTCCGCCGGGGTAGCCGGCCGATCCCCCTGGGCGTGGGTGCCGACCCTTTACTTCTTCGAGGGAATCCCGTATTTCCTCGTGAACGTGGTGTCGGTCACCATGTTCAAGCGCCTCGGCATGGACAACGCCTCGCTGGCCGCTCTCACTTCATTGCTGTATCTCCCGTGGGTGATCAAGCCCCTCTGGAGTCCGCTGGTTGACGTGGTCCGCAGCAAGCGCTGGTGGATACTCGCCATGCAGGCGGCACTGGTGGTCTGCTTCGCCGCCCTGGCGTTCTCGCTGCCGGGCTTGGGGAGGGCTGCGGCTGAAGCGTCGGCTAGTGCCGGAGCGACGCCGGCTGACGGGGCCGGGGTAGCTGGCTCGGGCGTGGGGGCTGGGGCTTCCGCTGCGGGTGTGCCGTCTGTCTGGGCCTTCATCCCGGCGCTGGTGCTGTTCTATATCGGCGCCATGCTCTCAGCCACCCATGATATCGCCGCCGACGGATTCTACATGATAGCGCTGGATAAGCACGACCAGAGCCTGTTCGTGGGCATACGCAGCACCTTCTACCGCATATCCAGCGTGTTCGGCCAGGGAGTGATAGTGGTGGTGGCCGGTCTGCTCGAAACCCGTCTGGGGGTTATCCCGCGGGCATGGTCGCTGACTCTGCTCGGCAGCTCGGTGTTGCTGGGACTGCTGGCGCTTTGGCACCAGTGGGCGGTCCCGCAGGTGGAGATTGAGGGGTGCGGTCGCAAAAAGCGCCAAAAATGCGACACCCCCCCCGCAAAAACCATGGGGGGTGCGTCAAATTCGGGCGATTTTGACACCGCCCCTGCCGCAACCGTCGAAGCCGCCCCCGGAGTCCCCGCCGCCGCAGCCCCCGCCGAAGCAGCCGCCGCCCCCGGAGCCCCCGCCGCGCCCCGCTCCTTCGGCCAGGCCTTCGCCACCTTCTTCGCCAAACCCGGCATAGGACTGGCGCTGGCGTTCATGCTGCTCTTCCGTCTGCCTGAGGCGTTCTCCGTGAAGATGCTCACCCCGTTCCTGCTGGATCCGACATCCGCTGGGGGACTGGGGCTCTCCACTACGCAGAGCGGTCTGGTGTATGGCACGGTGGGGGTGATAGCCCTTACGATCGGCGGCATACTCGGAGGAATCTTCGCGGCAAGGGTGGGCCTCAGGAAAGCCATGTGGCCCATGGCCCTGAGTCTCGCGCTCCCGTGCGCGGTATATCTATATATGGCTATAGCCCAGCCGGCGCAGCTCTGGGTGGTTTACCTCTGCGTGGCGTTCGACCAGTTCGGCTACGGGTTCGGCTTCACGGCTTACATGCTCTACCTCATGTATTTCAGCGAGGGAGAGTACAAGACCAGCCACTATGCGATATGCACGGCGTTCATGGCCCTGAGCATGATGATTCCGGGATTTTTCGCGGGATGGCTGCAGCAGAGCCTTGGGTATACGGGCTTCTTCGTGCTGGTGATGGCGTGTTGCGCGGCCACTGTCGCGGTAACCGCAATTCTGGCTCCGAAGATAGAAGATGCCGCCCCGAAAACCGCCCCGAAGATAAAAGAAGGCAACAAATGATAGTTTATTGTTAACTTTTTCGCTAAATTTGCATCTAACCAATAAAGAAACACTAAAAAGTACAGCGCCATGAAGAAGTTTATGAAAATATCGCTCGCAGCCCTAGCAGCTATGGCTCTTGCACTTACATCGGTAGATTTGGGCGCTCAGTCACGCGGAGGCGGTAGCAGTTCCGGTTCCCGTTCGAGCAGCAGCGTCTCGCGCTCCAGCAGTTCCGGTTCCCGCTCCAGCAGTTCCGGAGTCTCCCGCTCAAGCAGCTCCGGCGTCTCCCGCTCCAGCAGCAGCTCCAGCTCTTCGCGCTCCAGCTACAGCTCAGGCGCTTCGCGTTCCAGTTCCGGAGTGTCGCGCTCTTCCGCAACCACCTCCAGGTCGGTAGGCGGTACGGTGAGCAGCAGTGCATCCCGCTCCAGCAGCAGCGCCACCCGCAGCAGCTCGGTTAGCTCCGGCACCCGTTCGAGCTCCGGCAGCAGTGCCACCCGCAGCAGCTCTGTGAGCTCCGGCACCCGTTCGAGCTCCGGCAGCAGTGCAACCCGCAGCAGCTCGGTCAGTTCCGGTACCACCCGCTCAAGCAGCGCGGCCAGCTCCAGTGCCACCCGTTCCGCAGGCAGCAGCACTGTCCGTTCGAGCGCCAGCGCAGGCAGCACTGCAACCCGCTCTTCCGCCAGCACCGCAACGCGTTCTTCCGGAACCAGCTCCGCGGTGAGGTCGTCCAGCGCAGCTGGCACCAGGCCCACTGTCGCCAGCAAGCAGGTGAACCCCACTAGCAGCTACGACCGTCAGACTCAGGGTCCGAACGACGTCCGCTTCGACAAGGGCGGCAAGAGAGTACCTCCCAGGGAGCGTCCGTTTATGGAATGGAACCGTCCGGGTCACTTCTACGGACATCATCCCCACTACTTCGGATACAGAGTGCACTATCTGCCCCACTATCGCAGGTATCACTACTGGGGAATCGACTACTACTTCTACAACGATATCTGGTACCGCTGGTACAACGGTTACTACATCGTCTGCCGTCCGCCTTACGGATATGGATTCGCCCGCAGCCTCTACGCTCTTGAGCTCGATGTGATCCGCTTCGCGTACTACAACAATGTCTATCGTACCTATAACACGATAAACAGCAACTACTCCACCATTCTGGAGCAGAACCGCACCATAGCGGAGAACAACGCACTCATCGCGCAGCAGAACGCCACCATCGCACAGCAGAATGCGGCAATAGACGCCCAGAACGCGGCGATCAGCGCCCAGCAGGCGGCAGCGGCGGCACAGCAGCAGGCAGTCGACATGAACACCCTCAAGAGCCTCGCCTCGTATAACCTGGCAACAAAGCTCGGTCTGGTTCAGAGCTACGCTTCGGCTAACTCGGAATACTACTACGACGACGGAGTGTTCTTCATCCTCGGAGCAGACGGTCAGTACAAGACCATCATTCCTCCCGCAGGCGCCCTCATCAAGGCTCTGCCCGACGATTACGATACAGTTGTTCTTGCCGACGGCAATGAATACTACAGGGTAGACGACACCATCTACCGCATGACAGTAACCGACGGAGTGCCTTACTTCGAGGTCCTCGGACAGGTCCAGAGCGAGACTCTGGTAGTTAAATAGAGGAATAAATCTCCAGCAGATTTTCCCGGGGCCCGGAGCTCAACAGCTCGGTCCCGGGATTTTCGTCTTCAGGGGCGATGCCTGCCTGCTGCAGTACGTCGGCGAGCCTGCGGGCCACGGCCGGAGCCGGGTCGATGAACTGAACGTCCCCGTGGCCGAGTTCCGTCGCCACTTTGCGAAGGGTTTCCAGCAGGAAGGGATAGTGCGTGCAGCCGAGCACGATGCGGTCGGCTCCCTCGTCCAAGAGGGGCTGAAGGCTGGCGCGCACCACCGCCTCGGCGTGAGGTCCGCTGAGCTCGCCCGCTTCCACCAGCTCCACGAAGCCGGCTCCCACGCGCTCTTCGATGCGCACTCCGTCGGAGAAGCGCTCTTTGTTCTGGAGATATTTGCTGCCTCCCAGGGTGCCTGCGGTGGCCAGCACGCCTACTACTCCGGTCTGAGTGCCGAGGGCTGCCGGTTTTATAGCGGGCTCCATGCCCACAAAGGGGATGCCGTAGGAGGCGCGAAGATCCGCTATAGCGGCGGAGGTGGCAGTGTTGCAGGCGAGCACGACCGCTGCGGCGTCACGCTCCAGGAAAAGATCCGTTATAGCATGGAGCCTTTCGATTATGAACTCGGGCGTTTTTTCGCCGTAGGGGCACCAGGCATTGTCGGCGTAATAGATATAGCGCTGCTTAGGGAGCGTTTTGCGGATCTCGCGGAGGACGCTGAGCCCGCCGCTTCCGGAATCCATTATGCCGATGACTGCCATAACGCAAAGATACTACTTTTTCCTTTCCGTGGAGAGCCCGGCACGCGCCGCTCCGCCCTGCAAAATCCTGTAAATACCTAAACAGCGGCGGGGGAAAAGGCGCATAAGACAGCCTTCCATCACGAATTTCGGGATGCGGCAGCGGGTGAAGTGAACCAGCAGGCGTCGATTTTCATAAAGATTGGCCTGCAGCCGGGAGCTCTCTTCCGGAGTGTAGTCCCTGGAGAGCTTCATGGCTGCGTTTAGCACGTCTGTAACCTGCCTGGAGAAAAGGTATCTGTCTTCTTTGGAAAGTGCGGCTGAATGCTCGTCCAGGCGGCCGGCTACCGCGAGAAGATCATAGGATCGCTTTGGGTTGGCCTTGCGGGTGATGGAGCCTTCGCGGGCGCAGGCAAAGTAGCAGACCCGGGGCAGGAATGCTACCGAAGCGGCGGCGTAGAGCACGCGGGGAGTGAACTCTTCGTCTTCATGGAAGATGCCAGGCATGAAGCTGAAGTGCCCGTCTTCCAGGAACTGCTTCCGGAAGACGTAGAAGGGGGAGCAGACGGATTTGAGAAGACGCCGGCGCAGCATCTCCCGGCCGGACAGGACGCAGCCTGCCAGTTCCGCCGGGTAGTACCCGTCCGGCCGAATTCCGGCGGAGGATTCCCTTGCGCTGCCGAGCGCAATGACATCGGGAGCGGAAGAATTGCAGATGTCCAGTATCGCGGAAAGGCTGTCCGGTGCGATGCGGTCGTCCGAGTCGACGAACCAGATGTAGTCTCCGCCGGCGGCGGCAAGACCCGCGTTGCGGGCGGCGCTCAGGCCGGCGTTCGGCTGGCTCAGCACCCGGCAGTTCGGCCGGCCTGCCGCGAATTCGGAGGCGATGGATTCGGAACCGTCGGTGGAGCCGTCGTTCACTATCACAATCTCATAATCCTCTTTCGGCACACTCTGGGAAGCGACCGATTCCAGGCAGCGGGACAGCCACTCTCTGGTGTTATATACGGGAATTATGACGGATATGCGCATTTCCTACAAATTTAGTATTTTTGCCTAAATTCTCAATATGATACCGAAGGTAATCCACTACTGCTGGTTTGGAAGAGGCCCCATGCCGGAGCTCGCTGCCAGGTGCATCGCGTCCTGGAAGAAGCATCTTCCGTACTATGAGATAAAGGAGTGGAACGAAGACAATTTCGACCTTTCGCTGTATCCCTACGCCCAGGAAGCATACCAGGCCCGCAAGTTCGCGTTCGTCACCGACGTGGTCAGGCTCTATGCCCTCTACACGGAAGGCGGCGTGTATATGGACACGGACGTGGAGGTGCTGAAGCCCCTCGACGCCTTCCTGGTGCACCCGGCATTCTCCGGCTTCGAAAACGAGACCCAGGTGCCTACGGGCATTATGGCGGCGGAGAAGGGGAGCCTTTGGGCGAAGGAGAACCTCGCCCTCTACGAAGGGCGTCATTTCATCCTGCCGGACGGCACTCCCGACATGACCACGAATGTGACCACGATTACCGACTACATGGTCGCCAAAGGGTTGAGGTGCGACAACACTTTCCAGGAGTTCCCCGGGCTTATAACCATCTACCCGAAGGACGTTTTCTGCCCGCTCAGCCCCAAGACAGGCAAACTGGAAAAGACTTCCCGCACCGTCACCATCCACCATTTCATGGGCAGCTGGACGGAAAAGACCCCGGTGGGCGTGTCGCGCAAGTTCATAATCCGCCTCTTCGGCGAACCCTTCTACCAGTGGCTCCGCCGCCAGAAACTGAAAATCTTCCCCAAACCCTGGAAATAATATGACAGACCTGGATTTTTGCCTCAGCAGTTACATTGCTTTCCGCTATATATGGAAAGACGGTATGGAGTTCGCCGACGGGTTCAGGCATGAGAATTACCAGCCCATAGCTCCGGAAGACTTGATTCCGGTGCGTTCTTCCGCGGATATTGACAGGGAAATCAGGGCTCAGATGGATGCCCTTTATTCCAGGTACGACAACATCGGCATCCTGCTCTCCGGCGGTATGGACAGTGCCAACCTGGCGGCATATCTGAAGC
This sequence comes from Bacteroidales bacterium, assembly GCA_017412645.1. GTDB lineage: Bacteria > Bacteroidota > Bacteroidia > Bacteroidales > UBA932 > Cryptobacteroides. The sequence continues at coordinate 23,307 of JAFPWX010000001.1, forward strand.
CGGGAAGCCATGCCTATACATTCTGTGCCCAGGGCTCCGACGTGTTCGACGCGGATATCGCAAGGGCCGCCAAATACGCGGAAAAGTTCTCGCTGGTTCACCATCTGGTGGATATTTCCATGGATGACTACGAGGCTTTCACCCCCGTGGTGATGCGTCGCAAATGCGCTCCGGTCCATTCCATAGAACCGCAGATTTACAAGGCGGCACTTCAGGCCCGGAGGGACGGTGTGCAATTGGTCCTGGTGGGGGAAAGCGCCGACCTCATCTTCGGCGGTATGGACAAGCTCATCTCTCCTAAATGGACCTTCGATGCTTTCGTAAGGCGTTATACCTTCCTGGATCCGGAGCTTGTGCTAAAGACGCCGGTAAGTCAGACCGAACTCTTTGAAAAATATCGTGTCGGTGAAGACGGCATAGACGTTATGCGTTTCATGGATGAGGTGTTCGCAATCGAAAGCAGCGGCTCTTATCTGAATGCCTTCGGGGCGGCAGGGATGCCATATTATGACCCTTATGCCCGCCTTGTGATGGCGGAACCTCTCGATATGGAAAGAGTCCGTGCCGGCGAGCCGAAGTATCTGGTCAGGGGTCTTTACGCTATGAATTACCCGGAGCTTCCCATACCGACAAAGGTTCCCATGCCGCGCCCTGTAGACATGGTGTTCAAAGGATGGAATGGTCCCGTTCGTCCGGAGTTCCGGGATGATATTCCCATGGAGACGCTCACCGGTAACCAGAAATGGCAGCTCTGGTGCGCTCAGTTGTTCCTTGATTCGCTTGGGAAATGAGAGAGATGACCATCGACGAACTGAAGACCGTGCAGGTTGATATCGCCTGTGCGATAGACGCCTTCTGCGCCGAGCATGGATTAAGGTATTTTTTGGGATATGGCAGCCTGATAGGTGCATTGCGCCACAAGGGCTTCATCCCGTGGGACGAAGATATCGATCTTGGTATGCCGCGGCCGGATTACGAGTTTTTCGTTCATCATTTCAACGGCTGGCGTTCAGGTCTGGTGGTTTTCGCCCCGGAATTGGATTCCCGCTACTACGCTCCATATGCCAATGTCTGTGACCAGTCCACGCTCCTCGAAGAAGAGAATTGTTCGCATGGTCCATTCGAAATAGGTGTCAAAGTGGACGTCTTTCCCATTGACGGTGCTCCGTCCGACGAGCTGGAATGGAAAGAACTGCGCATAAAGTTGGAGAAACTCAACCACGACCTTTACTTTAAGAATGTCAGACTGGCTCCCAAGTTCCGCAAAGGCTTCGTGACAGGACTTAAGGCTGCCGGGATCAAGATGAGTCTGGCTTTTACCAGCATCAGAGGTATTCAGCGGCGGATTCGCGAGCTTGCGACTTCCCACGATTTCAACGCTTCAGAAATGTCCGACAAGCTCTCTTTCCCCAATCCGGGAAATACCCGTATGAAACGGGAGGTGTTCGAGCATTATATCGATGTCGAATTCGAAGGGCATAAATTCAAGGCCCCGCGCGACTATGACGTGTATCAGCGGGCTATCTACGGCGACTACATGACGCTCCCTCCGGAAAGTGAGCGGGTGCCGCATCATGGCTTCCACGCCTGGTGGAAGGATTAGCTTTTGCTTGGTTCGCGCAGACTGTTAAGCGCTTCGTTGATCTTGGTGGAGGAAATACCCTTTGTGTAGGGGAAATACACTACCTGTATGCCCTCTGCATTTAGTTCTTCCTCGTATTTTTCCCATTTGTCGGTGCCGTACCAGTCGTCTCCAACAAAGAGAACGCTGGCGCCCAATTTCTTGCATGCGGCCAGTTTGTCCATGTCGTACTGGGGTACGGCTGCATCGACATACTTTATACTGCGCACTATCTCAATCCGGTCTTCAAACGGGATGAAGGCGTGCTTGCCTTTATACTGAACCAGCTCGTCCGTGGTGACTCCCACTATGAGCTTGTCGCAGAGGCCTTTGGCATTCTTGAGCAGATTCAGGTGACCTACGTGGAAGAGATCGAAGACACCTGTGGTATAACCTATCTTAGGCTTTTTCATTTTTATGGAGTTTGTTTTTAATCGAATTCAGAATGGCTTGCCTTTCTCCCTGTGTCGAGCCCAGGAAGAAAGCTGCCAGAGCAGTGGCGGCGAAAGAAGAGAACACTACCTCCAGCGTGCGAACGGTGGAAGGTTCCTGCAATAGATACAGCAGCAAAGGCACTATAGCGGCAGCAATGGTGGCGTAAAGGGACTTGACGACCATATCGCCGATTACTTTGCGGAACGGGAGCCTCGTCTGTATGCAGGTGAAGGCTATCCTTTCTGCGAAAACTGCCAGAGTCGCGCCCACAAGTATCCAATAGGCCACTTCAGGGTTGCCTCCCAGTTTGAATGCTATCCAGGATAGCGGGAGCGCCAGAACATTCGTCGCAGAAGCCACGATCTCATAGATCTTGACCTTGCCGGTTGCGAAGATTGCGTGGGCGAAGGGGGCGCCCATGGCGGTGAAGAGCGAGGCCAGCATGGCGATGCGAACGAAGGCCGCAGCGTGCGCTGGGACAGTTCCGAGCCAGAGTCTCAGGAGTTCGGGCGCCTCGAGGATGATAGGGAAGGCGAAGAAGAAATAGAGGAGGTAGGAGTATCTTGCGCCCTTGCAGATGAGTTCGTGCATGTAGGGCAGGTTGCCCGAGGCGTAGCTCTTGTTAATCTGCGGGTTGATGGCGGTGGTGATGTTGCCGATGAAGCGGGTCATGTTGCCGTCGAGCTTCGCCGTTACGTCGCGGGCGGCGTTCACCCTCACGCCGAAGAAGATGTTGAAGAGAAGGTTGATGCCCTGGGCGTTCAGCACATAGGCTCCGTTCCCGAGGAAGGTCCAGCCGGCGAAGGAACCCATCTCCCGCACCATTGGCCTCGTGACTTTGGAACGACGGAAACGGCATTCTTCGAAATGACGTTTTGCGTAGATGGCATAGAGCAGACGGACCAGCACCGCTACGGCCACCATAAGAAGGGCGTAGAGCTTGAGCTTGTCGGCTCCGGCGAACCTTGTTGCGAGGGCGGCACCGAGTGCGAGCAGCGCCTCTGCTATGCTGATGTAGGCGAAGGCCTCCATCTTTTCATGGGCGATGATGGCGGCGTTGTAGGGGACTGCCAGCATGTTGAGCAGGAAGATGAGGATGGAGCACTGCAGCACCAGGTTAGCGGCGCCCATGCGGCCTTCGGGGATGACCATTTTGGAATTGAGGAACCACACTCCGAAGCCTTCGGCCAGAAGCAGCACTGCGAGTGCCAGAACCACCTGGATGAAGACGGTGGTGGAGAAGACTTCCTCCATGCGCTTCTCGGCTTTTCCGAGTTCGAAGGCCATGAAGCGGCTGATTGCCCCTGAGACGGATCCCGTTAGTATGCCGAAAAGTGCGACCACTCCGCCCACGGCTCCGTAGATGCCGAAGTCGTCCTGACCGAGGGCGTTCAGCACTACTCTGGACGTGTACAGGCCCACCAGCAGCATGACCGTCATGCGGACATAAAGCAGGGCGGTATTGCGGGCTATCCTGCGGCTGTTTGCGGAAATAGGGGCCTTTGTGTCCATACAATTTTCAAATATAAGCATTTTTTAGTAACTTGCGAGGTTTTAAAACGCTAAACTATGGCACCTGAAATCGTTCAGCAAATCGATTCCATCGTCGTTACGCTCAATGCGGGCGGCATGAACACCATCAACATCATTCTTGCATTCGTAATGTACGGAGTGGCCCTTGGCATTCAGCCCCGTATCTTCGTCGATGTATTCAAGAAACCGAAGTTGGTGCTGCTCGGTATGCTTTGCCAGCTGGTGCTGCTGCCCCTGTTCACCTTCCTTCTGGCATGGGTGCTGGGCCCGGCAGTGTCGTTCTCCATGGCCATGGGTATGATACTGGTGGCATCCTGCCCCGGCGGCAACATAAGCAACTTCATTTCCAGCCTGAGCAAGGCCAACATCGAGCTCAGCGTGAGCCTCACCGCCATCTCCACGGCCCTGGCCATGCTCATGACCCCGTTCAACTTCTGGCTCTACGGCAATCTGTATATAAAGGTGGCGGACCTCTCCACCCTCGTGGGTTCCGTTCCCAATCTGCACATTCCCTTCTGGGATGTGTTCAAGACCATTGTCATCCTGCTCGGAATTCCGCTCACCCTGGGCATGCTCACCGCGCATTTCTTCCCTAAGGCCGCGGAAAAGATGAAGAAACCCTTCCAGTGGTTCAGCATCATTTTCTTCCTGGCTATGGTAGTGCTCTCGTTCGTGGGTAATATCACTGCCTTCCTGCAGTGCGTGAAGTACATCTTCCTTGTGGTTTTCATCCATAACGCCCTGGCTCTCAGCATAGGCTATGGCACCGGCAGCCTCTTCAAGGTAGGGGAGCGCGACCGTCGTACCATGACCATCGAGACCGGTATTCAGAACAGTGGACTGGGTCTCGCCCTCATGCTCGGCGCCAACCATATCTTCGCCAACTTCATGCCCGATTATCCGCACGGAGTCCCCGGCGGCATGCTGGTGATCACCGCATGGTGGGGCATCTGGCACATCATAGCAGGCCTTTCCGTGGCGGGATTCTTCAATCTGAAAGACCGCAGGGCAGCTAAAAAAGCAAACGCATAACATGAAAAAACTTCTTCTCGCGGCAGGGCTCTTGCTCTGCCTCGGTTTTTCGGCTGCAGCGCAGGAGGAAATCAAGACCGGCTATAACTTCGGTCCGGTTCCTGCCGTGGCGTTCGACGCAGACAAGGGATTCCAGCTCGGAGCGCTCGTGAATATCTACAATTTCGGCGACGGAAGCTCCTATCCCAATTACAAGTCGATGACCTATCTGGAGGCGTCGTTCTTCAGCAAGGGGTCCAAGCTCTTCACCGTGTACTACGACAACATGGTGCTCATCCCCGGGGTGCGCGTCTCTGCATGCGTCACTGCGGCCCTGGACAAGGCCATGGACTTCTATGGCTTCAACGGCTACCGGAGCTTCTACGACGTGGAGCGCGTGAACGACAAGACCCTGCCTTACTACAATCCGTTCTACCGGGTGGACAGGGTCCAGCTCCTTGGAAATCTGGACTTTACCGGCAATATCACCGACCATCTTCAGTGGGAGGCCGGTTATCATCCTTCGTATTTCCGTGAGGGCGCTGTGGATGTGGCCAATATCAATAAGGGAAAGGAGGGCAACGACGTGTATCAGGAGCCGTCCACCCTTTACGAAGATTACGTGAAATGGGGTCTCATCGGCGCGTCCGAGGCTGCCGGCGGCTTCTCCAGCACCGTGCGTCTGGGCCTTCAGTACGACACCCGCGACAAGGAAGGCGCGCCCACCAGGGGCATCTGGGCCGAAGGCCACCTTTCGCTCGCTCCGAAATGGCTGGGCACGAAGAATCCCTATTACCGCTACTCCCTCACCATGAGGCAGTATTTCCCTCTCATCGACAACGATGTGCTCACGGCCTGCTACAGAGTCAATTACGAAGGCTCTTTCGGCAATAATGATCCCTATTACGTGTTGCCCTACATGACCCGTATGGGCCTGAGTTTCGACCGCGACGGTATGGGCGGATACGACACCGTGCGCGGTATGCTCCGCGACCGCGTTATGGGTCTCGACATGGCCACATGGACTGCGGAGCTCCGCTGGAGGTTCGTGAAGTTCGTGCTATGGAAGCAGAACATAGGCTTCGGCCTCACAGCTTTCACCGACGGCGCCATGGTCACCCGTGGCCGCAGTATGGATTTCTCAGGCGATGAAGGATACCGTTCTGCCTATGAACTCTACATGGCAAGCGGTGAGGAAAAGGACATCCCGCACATCACCGCAGGCGCCGGACTCCGTTTCATCATGAACGAGAACTTCATCATCGCGTTCGAGTACGGTGCGCCCATAACCGCCTTTGGAGGCGCTCTGAAGGGACAGGATGGTCCCGGGGCATTCTACATAAATACAGGGTATTTATTCTGATTTTTCCTTACCTTTGCGGCCCTATGAAACTTCGCCTTTTATTATTGCCGGCCATCGCGCTTATGTTCGCTTCGTGCGTCATGAAGTTCGAACTCAAGCCCGAGGTTACGATTCCGGTTTCCGATATTGTTTTCTTCGCCGAGGGCGGAGAGACAGTGGTTAACGTGAGTGCCAGGAACGAAAAGGATCTGGAAATCATCGCCTGGACCGACCTCACATTCACCGAGCAGTGCAGCTGGATCAAGCTCCAGCGCAATCTCCCCAAAGTCAGGATCACTGCCCTCCCCAACGAGGGGAAAGAGCGCCGCGCGGTGCTCCGTGCTCTTGCCACCAGCGATGCCGGCTCTGCGATGGCCTGCGTCCCCATCGTCCAGTCGGGGAAGGATTATGGCCCCGACGATCCGGATAAGCCGGACGACCCGGATGATCCCCCGACTCCCGGCGGTGAAATCACCATCGAGTTGAGCACTTATGAACTCGAGTTCACGGCTGAAGGCGGCGCCGCTAAAGTAAGCTGCACCACCAATGCGCCCAACTGGTATGTGGACTGGACCGAAGAGGACATGGAGACGGAGGCCGCCTGGATAGACTTCGACGAAGAAGGCTGCGACGAGAATTCCGTACGCATACTGGTTTCTCCCAACACAGGGGAGGCCAGGACCGGTTATTTCTTCATCATGGCATCCTGGGAAGACCTTTTCGAGAATCCCGATGCGGATTATGAATGGGACGTGATAGAGATCCGTCAGGCGGCCGGCGCCCCGGGTCCGGATGATCCGGGAACCGAAATCCCTGAAGATGCGTGGGCTAAGGTTACCAGGTCCGCAGACCTCACGTCCGGCTATTATCTCATAGTCTGTGAGAGCGAATCCGTCGCTTTCGACGCCAGTCTTTCCTCCGACTCAATCGACTCCAGCAATAACGGCCAGAGCGTTTCGGTCAAGGGCAATTACATCCCGCATGCCGACGGGCTCGAGAAATACGCCTTCTGGTACGACTCCGCCGACGGAAGCATCCGCGCTCAGGGCGGCTATTATATCAACTGGACTTCCTCGAGCAAAAACGGGCTCAGTACTTCCGACAGTGCGGCTTCGCTAACGGTGACGATATCGGGAGGCAACGCGGATATCAAGACCTCCTCGAACAGTTATCTCCGATACAATTCGGATTCGGGCCAGAAGCGCTTCCGTTTCTTCAAAAGTTCTTCCTACACGAATCAGGAAGCAGTTCAGCTCTACAAGATGCCGGATGTTTCCATGGTGCCGGCCTTCAGTGTAAGCACGACGGTACTCACTGCCGGTCCCAAGGCTACCGAAGCCGGCTTCCGTATCGAAGCCTCCGACGAAGTTGAATGGACGGCATCGTCTTCCAGTTCAGACTTTACCCTCAGCAAGACATCGGGCGCCGGATCGGCCGATATAAAGGTCAACTTCGAGGCCAACTCAAGCACGGAGCCTCGCTCGGCCAGGATCACCGTCTCAACTGCGAACGAGTCGGTAGAAACTGCCAGCTGGACCATCACCATCACCCAGGGACCTGCCTCCGAAGGAGACATCGACGACGGCACTCCCGGTTACGACGATCATCTGATCGCAAGACGCAGATACAAGAGAATATGAGAATTACCAGATATATCACCTTCGCCCTGGCAGTCCTGGCCCTGAGCTCCTGCCTGAGCGTTACTAAAGAAGTTAGGATCAAGCCTGGCGACGCCGTTACTGTGAATTTCCGTGCGGGCACCGACGCCACGAAGACCAGCTTTATCGACCAGACCCAGTCCGGCTATTATCCGGTCCGCTGGAGCGATTCCGACAACGTGGCGGTTTCGCTGAATGTCGACGGCTGGCAGACTCTTGCCGCAGTGCCGTCGGGCAGCAGGGCTACCGCCACATTCAGCGGTGAATTTGTAGCAGCGGAGAGCTACCGTTTCTATGCGGTAAGCCCCGCATCCGCGGTAAAGGACATGAACGACGCCAAGCGTGCGTGGCTCCTTAATATCCCGTGGACCCAGACTCCTGTGCCCGGTTCCGCAGACCCGAAGGCCATCATCATCGGCGCAAACACCATTGAGACGGCGTCACTGCCCAATCCGGTCACCTTCCTCTTCGGACATCTCACGGCCTACATGCGCCTCACTCTCACCGGACTCACCGACGCCTACGGGGCGGTGTCGTCCATTGATATCGTGTGCGGGCAGAAATTCGCAGGAGACTGGTATTACAGTCTGGACGACGGCTCTTTCTCGCCGCGCGACGCGTCCCGCTCCGTGCATGTGGTCACATCTTCCGTCGAGGATATCTGGATTGCCTGCGCTCCCGTGGACATGTCTTTCCAGGAGTTTACCGTTACCGTTAACTGCGCCACAGGAAGCGTGCGCCACAGCGTCACCTTCCCCTCCGACAGGCGCTATGCCTCCGGAATGGTGTCTACCGTTTCCATCGACATGACTTCGGCTACTCCGGTCGCGGTATCGGAGTCCAACGCGGCCTTCATGGACAATACCGTTCCAGGGTATTATCCTGCCAGCGGCACTGCGGTTGTCTACGAGCCCGGCGTGAACCAGCTCTGCAGGGAATATGTCGACAAAAAGGTGACGTTCTTCATCGTCTCCCCGGCCTCTTCGGCAATGGTTTCCTTCTCCGGAATACCTTCCGATGCGGCGATGGGCAGCAGTTTCGACATCACCTACACCACCGTTTCAGAACTGGGGGTGGCGTCGAAATCTTTCAACGTCACGGTAGTCAAGGAAGACGGCGCCATGCTCTGGCTTCTGGGTTCCGCAGGAGACAGGTTCATCGTTAAAAAGTAAGTGCTTATGAAGAAGATAATACTTACAGCAGCATTCATGCTCGCATCCTTCACGGCTTTCGCTATTCCGGCTAAGCCGGGTTGGGTGAAATATACTCAGCCGGATGGCAGCGTGATCGAGGTGCGTATGGTGGGCGACGAATTCGGCCATGCGATAGTGGACCGTTCGGGCCAGGTGCTCCGCAGGGATTCCAAAGGTTACCTTCAGCCATGCTCCGAGAAGGCTTCTGACGTGATGCACAGGGCGGCGGCAAAGCGCGCTCAGGCGAATGCGGTGCGTACGCGTGCTGCACGCGCCGGTCAGAAGATTTCCGGGTCTCCGAAGATTCCTGTTCTTCTGGTAGAATTCAAGGATCAGGCGTTCAAGGATTCCAAGATTCTGGACAAGACATATGACGGTACTCCCCAGCAGGCATTCGCCAATCTGCTTCACCAGAGCGGCTATTCCTATAACGGGGCTACAGGCTGCGTGCTGGATTTCTATACCGACAACTCCAATGGACAATACACTCCGGTGTTCGACGTCCTGCCCGTCGTGACGCTTGCTTCCAACATGGCAACCTACGGCGCCAATGACTCGTCCGATAACGATACGGCTCCGGAACTGGCTGTGTATCAGGCAGTGAAGGCTCTCAATTCCACCGTGGACTTCAGCCAGTACGACAACGACCACGACGGTAACATCGACATGATACTCATGTATTACGCCGGCCTGAACGAAGCTGAGTACGGCGACGAGGACACTATCTGGCCGCATCAGTATAGCGTGGAGTATTCATCGCTGCGGGACGGCTCCACCGACATCCGCGATGCTCTGTTCGACGGAGTGCGCCTCCGTAACTATTTCTGTACTTCGGAACTCTCCACCACCAGTTATGGCGTAGATGAGTACTCGGGTTATTATGCATCGAAGGGCGTGCTCTGCGGAATAGGCACCACCTGTCATGAGTTCGCACACTCGCTTGGTCTTCCGGACTTCTACGATACCAACTACGAAGACAACGGTTCCGCAGGCGGCACTTACGAATACGATACCATGTGCAGCGGCCCGTACAACAACAACGGCAACACCCCGCCCTTCTTCGGAGCCGAAGAGCTTATCATGCTTGGGTGGCTGGATTCGCTCACGGACCTTCCGGTTGTAGGCAACGTTACCATCCCCGCCCTTTCCAAGACCGACAAGGTGGCCTATAAGGGCAAGTCTTCCACAAGCGACGAATACTTCGTGTTCGAGTGCCGCGGCTCTTCTTCGTGGGACAAATACATCCCGGCCGGCCCAGGTCTGCTGGTGTATCATGTGGATAAGTCCACCCGTAAGGTGCTTTCGAACAATACGGCAAAGACGCTTTGGGATGAATGGGGCGAAACCAATGCCATCAACGCAGTGGGTAACCATCCCTGTTATTACATCATTCCGGCAGGCTGCCAGAACTACAATGCCGACAACGCAAAGACCGGCGGATACAACGGCAATCCTACTGAAACCACCGGATTGCACTATTCCGGCAGCGATTTCACCTTCGGAACCAGTTCCAAGTATTCCGAGTATTCACCCATGGACTGGAACAAGGCGGTTATGGATTACACGCTGAAGAACATCAGCTATACTTCCGGTTCCGTGAGTTTCGCAGTGGGATTCGACATCTGCTACATAGTGGCTCCCTCCATGCCGTCGATAGGCTCCACCTGGACCCCCGAGCTCGAGAACGCTCCCGCCGGTTCCAAGATCGAGTGGTATCTGGACGACGTGAAGATGGTCGGGTCCTCCTTCAAGCTCACAGCCGGTCAGCATCTGGCCGAGGCCCGCGTAACTGCAAGCGGCAAGGTAGTCCGGGTAGAACTGGAGTTCGAAGTGAAGTAGGGAGGATGATGGTCCCAAACGAAAAAAGCAGGCTTCGCGGCCTGCTTTTTTGTGGGACCTGGCAGATTCGAACTGCCGACCTCATGCGTGTGAAGCATGCGCTCTAAACCAGCTGAGCTAAGGTCCCTTGCGATTTGGGACTGCAAAGATATAAAAATATTTTTAATTAGTAATAATCCCGGGAATTCGTTATTTTTGTGGGATAGATGGTTACAGCAGATCAGATAAAAGACCTCAAGGCCCGGCTGGATACTCTGGAAAAGGTGCTTCGTATAGCGGAGCGTCGTGAACAGGTGGCGGACATGGCCGCGCAGAGCCAGGCCCCCGGTTTCTGGGACGATCCCAAGGCGGCCGAGGCCTTCCTAAAGAAAGCCAGCGGTGTAAAGGCCTGGGTGGCAGATTATGAAGCTGCCTGCGGTGCTGCGGCCGATGTGGACGTGCTGCAGGAACTCGAACCGGAAGGGGAAGACATCGACAAGGCGTTCGGCGATGCGCTCGCCAAGGTGGAAGACCTCGAATTCCGCAACATGCTCGGGGCCGAAGGCGACAATCTGGGCGCTGTGCTCACCATCAACTCCGGCGCCGGCGGCACCGAGGCCAACGACTGGAGCGCCATGCTCATGCGCATGTATCTGCGCTGGGGCGAGCGCCGTGGCTACAAGACCACCGTCACGGAGTTAATCGAGGGCGACGAAGCCGGCATCAAGAGCTGCACCATCCAGTACGAGGGCGACTATGCCTACGGCTGGCTCAAGGCCGAGAGCGGCGTGCACCGTCTGGTGCGCATCTCTCCGTTCAATGCCCAGGGCAAGCGTCAGACAACCTTCAGCAGCGTCTTCGTCTACCCGCTTGTAGACGACTCCATAAACATCGAAATCAATCCGTCCGACCTCGAGTGGGACACCTTCCGCAGCGGCGGCCACGGCGGCCAGAACGTGAACAAGGTGGAAACGGGGGTGCGTGTGCGGCATCTGCCCACCGGCATCATGGTGGAGAACACCGAGACCCGAAGCCAGCAGGACAACCGCCAAAGGGCCCTCCTCATCCTCAAGAGCCGCCTGTACGACATCGAACTCAAGAAACGCCAGGCCAAGCAGGCCGAGCTTGAGGGCCAGAAGAAAAAGATAGAGTGGGGCAGCCAGATCCGCTCCTACGTGCTTCACCCCTACAAGATGGTGAAAGATGTCCGCACCGGCGTGGAAACCGCCGACACCCAGGGTGTGCTCGACGGCGACCTCGACGCCTTCATGAAGTCGTTCCTGATGACAAATAATTGATATGGCAGAATTCAAATACGCCCCCATGTTCCAGCTTGGGGAAGACACTACGGAATACTATAAGATTCCCGGTTCCGAGAAATTGGTGAGCACTTCGGAATTCGAAGGGCACAAGATCCTCAAGGTGGCCCCTGAAGCCCTTACACTTGTGGCAAGGCAGAGCTTCCACGATTGCCAGTTCATGCTGCGCCGGGCGCATAACGAGCAGGTGGCGGCTATCCTGAAGGATCCGGAAGCCTCTGACAACGACCGCTACGTGGCCCTGCAGTTCCTCCGCAATGCCGAAACTGCCGCCAAGGGCGTGCTCCCGTTCTGTCAGGACACCGGTACCGCCATCATCCATGGCGAAAAGGGCCAGGCGGTGTGGACCGGTTTCGACGACGAGGAGGCCCTGTCCAAAGGCGTATTCGACACCTACACGCAGGAGAATCTCCGCTACAGCCAGAACGCTCCGCTGAACATGTACGACGAGGTGAACACCCGTTGCAATCTTCCAGCCCAGATCGACATTGAGGCCACGGAGGGAGGGGAGTACCGCTTCATCATGGTGGCGAAGGGCGGCGGCAGTGCCAACAAGACCTACTTCTACCCCATGACCAAGGCCACCATCCAGAACGAAGGCACCCTGCTGCCCTTCCTGGTGGAGAAGATGAAGAGCCTCGGCACCGCGGCCTGCCCGCCCTACCACATCGCTTTCGTGATTGGCGGCACCAGCGCGGAGAAGAACCTGCTCACGGTTAAGCTGGCAAGCATCAAGTATTACGACGGTCTGCCCACTACGGGCGACGAAACCGGCCGTGCGTTCAGAGATATCGACCTCGAAGCCAAGCTCCTGAAAGAAGCTCAGAAGATAGGACTCGGCGCCCAGTTCGGCGGCAAGTACCTGGCCCACGACATCCGCGTGGTGCGTCTGCCGCGCCACGGCGCCAGCTGCCCCATAGGCATGGGCGTGAGCTGCTCGGCCGACCGCAACGTGAAGAGCAAAATCAACGCGGACGGTGTTTGGATAGAAAAACTGGACACCAATCCTTCCGAACTCATACCCGAAGAGTACCGCCGCCCGGGTGAAGGCCCGAAGGGCATCGAGATAGACCTCGACCGCGGCATCGACGCGGTGCGGGGCGAGCTCACGAAGTATCCTGTAGGCACTCGCGTGAACCTCAAGGGCACTATCATCGTAGCCCGTGACATCGCCCATGCAAAGCTCAAGGCGCGCATCGATTCCGGCGAACCCATGCCGGCGTATTTCAAGGATCACCCGGTGCTCTACGCCGGTCCGGCAAAGACTCCGGAGGGTTATCCCTGCGGCAGCATGGGCCCCACCACGGCAAACCGTATGGATCCCTATGTGGACGAGTTCCAAAGCCTGGGCGCTTCGCTGGTGATGATAGCCAAGGGCAACCGTGGACAGGTTGTGACCGACGCCTGCAAGGCTCACGGCGGCTTCTATCTGGGAACCATAGGCGGCGTGGCTGCAGTGCTCTCGCAGAGCAGCATACGCAGCATCGAGTGCGTGGAATTCCCCGAACTCGGCATGGAGGCCGTGTGGAAGATTACCGTCGAGGATTTCCCGGCTTTCATTCTTGTTGACGACAAGGGTAACGACTTCTTCAAACAGTTCAAATAACGATGTCAAAAGCTGCGAAAAGGCTCATCAGGGTGCTGGCCATAGTGGCCGGAGTGGTCCTGATTATAATGACCGCCCTGCAGATTGTGCTCAACTCCCGCAAAGTACGGCAGATAGTGGACGACGCGGCCGCCGAGGCTATCGACGGCACTCTGGCCTATTCGCGCCTGCACTTCGACGTCTTCAGGAGTTTCCCGCGCCTGCGGGTAACGCTTGACAGCCTTTCGCTTACCTATCCCCACGATCGTTTCGCCGCCTACGACGGTCTTGGCCCGGAGAGCCCGCTTCTCGCTGCTGGCCGCGGCGCCGATGCGGATACGCTCGCAGCCTTCGACCGCTTCACGGCGGCCGTGAACATCTGGCGCATTTTCCGCTGGCAGCTCCGTCTTTCCGATGCGTCTCTGCACGGCCTTCGCGTGGCCGCGCATGCTTATCCGGATTCGTCGGCCAACTGGAACGTCTTCAAGCCTTCCGACAAGGAAAAGGATACCACTTCGAAATCTTTCCCGCTGCCCCCTATCAGCATCGGCCCCGTTCGCATGGGCGGCCCGGTGGTAGTGTACACTTCGCTTCCGGATACCCTCTACGCCCATGCTGGCATGAAGGCCATGGCGCTGCAGGGAAAGCTTCGTCTGCCCGGAACCAGGCGCGGTCTGGAATTCAGCAAGTTGCGCTTCGACATCGACTCCCTCGGCGTCTCCGGCCGTCTCCCCGCCGATACGGTGGGCGTGCTGCTGGAGCATCTCCACGTGAAGTCTCCCAAGAAGAACACAGTGGACCTGAACGCCGCCGTGAAGACGCTGATGGTGAGCGGTAAGCTCGGCTATCTGCATGTACCTTTCGGGCTCGACACTCGCGTGTCCTACGACCAGAAGCCGGAGGAGACAGTGGTCGACGTACCGCATCTGGACCTCGACCTTGCCTATATCCCCGTTCATGCGGAGGGTCTGCTCCGTATGCTGCCGGACAGCAATTATGTGCGCGCGGCCCTGAATATCAAGGACTGCGACCTGGGGAAGGTGCTGCGGGCCTACGCCGACGGTATCGTCCCAGCCGCTTCCGACCTTACTACCGACGCCCGGCTCTCCCTTGCCGCCAATGCAGACGGCTGGCTCTCGGAGACTTCCGTGCCCGCGGTGGACTTTTCGCTTAAACTGCCCCGCAGCGGGCTGCAGTACCGGCCGATGGATCTGCGTGCCAGGCTGGCGCTCGACGTAGACGGTTCCATGACTCCCTCTAAGATGCTTTCGGCAGCGGTGAACCGTTTCGAAGCGTCTACCGACGGACTCGACCTTTCGCTCTCGGGCCGCGGCAGCGACCTGCTCGGTGCGGATCCCGGAGTGGCGGCCCATCTGGCGGGAAACGCCGACCTCACGTCGCTCAGCCGCTTCCTTTCGGACAGCCTCGCGCTCGGAGGCCTTCTGGATGTTCTGGTCGATGCCGACGTGCATCTCTCCGAAATCAAGGCCATGCAGTTCCGAAGCGGCAAGCTGTCCGGAAAAATCACTTCCCCGAAGCTCACTGCCTCCATGCCTTACGATACTCTGTCGGCCAGGCTGGAGCAGACTAAGGTGCTGCTCTCCTCGGCCAGAGGCGGCCTGCAGGCGAACATCTTATTTGATACCGTCGCCTTCCGGAAGGGCGACGCGATGAGGGCCCGCATTGCCGGAATGACGAACAGGGCTGAAATCTCGCAGGTGAGCTCCCACGGGCGCAGGGTGCCGCGAGTGTCGTTCAAATCAGACAACGCGAGGGTGTATTTCCGCACCGGGGACAACCGTATGGGTGTGCGGGAACTTCAGATTTCCGCCGCTCTCCAGCAGAGGGTCAAAGGCTCCGGAGCCCGCCGCAAGCATTTCCTGGATTCTCTCCAGCGTATCTATCCGGGCATCCCGCGCGATTCGCTATTCAGGCACGATCGCCGTATGAATCCGAGGCCTCTGCCGTCTTACCTTTCCGACCGCGACTTCGCGAAGAAGGATATCCGGGTGGATCTGGGACCGGAGGTGGTGGATTTCCTGCGCGAATGGGCGCCTTCGGCCGGCATCACTGCGTCGCGCGCATTCATCGCAACGCCACGTCTTCCGCTGCGCAATACAGCCAGCGAAGTGGACATCAAGTACGATGACGACGCCTTCAATATCAATTCCCTGAAAGTCAAATCCGGACGTTCCGACCTCGCGGTAAGCGGAAGCCTGAAGGGAATACGCCGTACCCTTCTGGGACGCGGCTTCCTCAAAGGAGACTTTGATATCAAGTCCACACGTCTGAATCTCAATGAGATGCTCACTGCCATGCAGGTGGGCAAGGACAGTACTCTGGTGGATGACGGCGATGAGGAAGGGTCCAGCTTTGTGATCGACAGTCTGGCGGTTGCCGACGTGAAACCGGAGATGTCGGTTTTCGTGATTCCCGCCAATATCGACGCCACCGTGCGTCTGCATGCCAAGAGGGTGAACTACAGCGACCTCTGGATCCTGCCCCTGGACGCCACTTTGAATGTGGGCAAACGCTGCGCTCAGCTCCTTGGAACCAAGCTCCAGACCAATCTGGGAGTGGTGAAGCTGGACGCTTTCTATGCCACCCGAACCAAGGAAGACATACAGCTGGGAGCGGATCTGCAGCTCATAGACATGTCGGCGGAGGGCATCATCCATATGCTGCCCATGGTGGACGATCTCATGCCCGCCCTCAAGAGTTTCCAGGGAAAGCTGGGCTGCCGGGTTTCGGTGACTGGCCAGCTGGACACCATGATGAACGTCATCATGCCTTCTTTGGACGGACTTATCCGCATCACCGGCAACGATTTGGAAATCACGGATGTGGGCGAGCTGCGCAAGGTTACCCGCTTCCTTTTCAAAGACCCGAACATAGGCCACATCGACGATCTTGCGGTGGATGCCATCGTGGAGAACAATCAGTTGGAAATCTATCCTTTCCTTCTGGGAGTGGACCGCTATCAGCTGGCTCTCATGGGAGTTCAGGGGCTTGACGGCAAAATGCGCTACAACGCTTCGATCATCAAGGCGCCGCTGCTGCCGATCAAGTTCGGCGTGAACGTATTCGGAAAGACCGACGACATGCATTTCTCGATAGGGCGCTCCAAGTACCGCAACGGGAAGGTGCCGGTCTTCACCGAGGAACTGGACGATATCCAGATCAATATCGGTGATGCCATACGCCGTATCTTCGAAACAGGTGTGGACAAGGCGGTTAAGGCTACGGGAGACGGCTATGCGGCTCTGGAGAAGCGCAAGAAAGAGCTTGGGTATAACAACCGGCTCCCGGACGGCTTCCTTTCCAATTTCGAGTACCAGCAGCTGGAGGCCGTGTCATATGAGGAAGACATGAAGGGTTATAACGCCGCGGTGGATGCCGAGGTGGACGCCGCCCTGGATGCCGCCTTGAACGAGTCGCTTGCCGCAAGCTCCGGAAAGAGCGGGCGCAAATCGAAAAAATAGAGTATCTTTGCAGTCCTTCTGCGGGTTACGCCCGGCTTCGGGCCTCCCATCGCGGGTGTGTTGGAATGGTAGACAAGCCAGACTTAGGATCTGGTGCTGCAAGGCGTGAGGGTTCGAGTCCCTCCACCCGCACAGAATAATTGAAACTCTAGATATCCGCTTCGAAGCAGATTTTCTGGCCCTTCACAAGATGGTCGCATTCGATACTGAGAACGCTGGAGACAGAGAGCTTCGGAACGGTGATTTGCAGCCATTTGCTCTCGCCAGGCATGAGGCCGGCAAGGCTCCAGTCGGAACGCACTCCGTCCACGGCCACCCAGGCGTCGCGGTAGATGGGGGCCACGCCGACATTGGAAATCTTCACTGCCGCAGTGTCGTCGCAGATCTGGAAGTCGTCGATACGGAACTTGTATCCCATTGATAGTGAGGCCTGGCGGATGCGGCTCCAGCTCTGGTATTCCGGTTGGTCGGCACCGATGATGTAGGTCATGTGGAACTTTGCCACCTCGTCCAGAAGTCTTTCCATCGGAGTCCAGTCATAGACGTCTTTTTTTTGCAGACTTCGTTGTATAGCATGTATGCGAATTCCAGCTGCACGTTGTCGGTATCGTATTTTGAATCCCGCCATGTGACGATGCCGGTCATGGGTTGCACCTTGCTCACGCTGCTCTTCAGGGGTACTCTGGTGAAACCGCTGAGGTCCGGAGCAGCTTCTTCCTGCTGGTCGGATTTGTCATCTGGAGCTGGCTTGACTGAGCATGCGCAGGCCAGGATAAGCATCATGAAAAACCAGATTTTTTTCATATTCCAAAGGTAATGATATATTTGGTATCTTTGCAAGTGGTTATGAAACAACTCGAAACGTTTTTCGCAGTTCTGCTGCTTCTCTTTGCAGGCTGCACGCCCAAGGTTCAGACCGGTGACCTTCTTTTCATAGGTATCCCGGCCGACTATTCCATTGCCGAAGACGACATGGCTGGAGCCATCTCCGCGTCTACCGGAACAGGCGATTTGAACATCATCCATGTGGCCATACTGGAGGTTGATGAAGGGGAAACCTATATCATCGACGCCACCCTCGCCCACGGAGTGGACCGTCATCCTATGGACACGATGAAGGCGGATTTCACCCTGAAGGATGGGTCGCTGCCGGAATTCATCGTGATGCGAATGAAGGACAACGCCCGCGCGGAAGAGTGGATTGCGAAGGCCAAGACCTTCTGCGGCCAGCCGTACGACGTGGCCTTCCTTCCCGATAACGGAGCGCTCTACTGTTCCGAGCTGGTGCGGGAGAGCTATCTGGGCCCGGAAGGGGAGTATCTATTCGATGATGCGCCCATGAATTTCCTGAACGCGGAGGGCGAGATGCCGATGTACTGGACACAGCTTTTCGCCATCCTTGGAATGGACGTCCCGCAGGGCGAACCCGGCACGAATCCGGCCGCCATGTCGGAATCGAAACTCCTCAAAAGGATTAATTGCAAGTTTTAACACTTTTGGTGTAACATTTGCAAGGCGAGTCGGTCCTATTAGTGTATGAAAAAGTTCGTGGTTTTTTTGGCCATGGCGTTGGTTAGCGCACAGGCCTTCTCTCAGACAGTAGTCAAAGGTAAGATTCTTGATTCAGCAAGCCGTGAGCCAGAAGTGGGTGCGGTGGTGCAGGTGTTCGACGGTCCCGCAGCGGACGGTCGCGCCGTGGGCTATGCGATGAGCGATTCGCTCGGAGCATTCTCGGTGCGAGTGCCCGACGGCCGCATCGTTTCGGAAGGCACGGTGCAAATCATGAATCTTGGACGCAAGACTCTGGAATTCATCATCAAACCCGCCCCGGAAGTGAATCTGGGCGAGGTTCTCATGTCCGATGAAGTGGAAACCCTGCAGGGCTCCACTGTCACCGCCCTCAAAACTCTCGTACGTATCGACGCCGACCGTCTCACCTATGACATCGAGGCCGATACCGACTCCAAGACCATGACCGTTCTGGATATGCTCCGCAAGGTGCCTATGGTAACCGTAGACGCCCAGGACAATATTACCGTGAACGGCAGTTCTTCCTTTAAGGTATACGTGGACGGCCGTCCCAACCAGATGCTCAGCACCAACCCGTCGCAGATCTTCAAGCTCATGCCGGCCAGCAACATCAAGAGCATAGAGGTCGTCACCAACCCGGGCGCCAAGTACGATGCGGAGGGAACCGGCGGCATCCTGGAACTCAAGACCAAGTCCGGAGCCGGCAGCAAGGTCGTCTCTGACGGCGTGTACGGAACCGTCACGGCAGAAGTGAACACCCGTCTGGGCGTGGACGGTGGCCTGAATCTGAATGCGCAGAAAGGCAAATGGACCTTCGGCGCCGATATCAATTTGGGAACTGACCCCTTCAACGGAGTGCTTCAGGAGAGTATCCAGATTAACAAAAACGCCGCTCCCGGTGATGTAGCCAAGACTGTCTCCAGCTACACAGGCAATGCAGACCAGCGCTATGTCTGGGCCGATATCAACGCCAGCTACGAACTGGACAGCCTTAACCTCTTCACGGCATATTTCGGCGGCAACCGTTTCTACAACGCCAGCTATATCGTGGACGGTACCATGACTATGTACGACAACGCCGGAAACCTCTTGTCCGAGATAGCGCAGGGAGGTGTGCATGAGGGCTCATGGAACGGAATCAACGGCAGTATCGACTATCAGCATCGTTTCGCGGGCCAGCAGAACAAGTATGTGACCCTGTCGTATCAGTATACCGGCAATCCTCACGGAAGCGATGCCGAAATGACCTACGGCTCCAAGGTGCGCCGCTCCCTTACGGACGACGACAGCCAGGAACATACCTTCCAGGCCGACTATACCACGCCCCTCTGGAGCGATAAGCACAACCTTAGCACCGGTTTCAAGTACATCCTCCGAAAGAACGTGGCGAATGATATTCAGGACGTGGACCTGCCCACCATGCAGGCTTCTGTGTACGACTACCGCAACGATATCGGCGCGGCCTATGCGGAGTACACCGGCACTTTCGGTAAGGTCATAGGCAAGGCAGGTCTGCGCTACGAGCACACCTGGGTGGATGTGGACTATGCCACCAATCCTTCTATGAATTTCAGCACCAACTATCCGGTAGTGGTGCCCAACATAAGCCTGCAATACAACCTGGGCATGGCGAGCAATGTGAGCTTCAGCTACAACATGCGAATCAGCAGGCCTGGTATCACTTACCTTAATCCTTACGTGGAGCAGTTGAGCGATATCTCCGTCTATTACGGTAACACTGCCATAGAGGCGGAAAAGAGCCACCGCTTCCAGCTGGCCTACAACATGGCCAGTCCCAAGTGGGTGCTCAGCCTCAGGCTCATTGAGAACTTCGGTGAAGGTGGCATCGGCAGTTATTCGTTCTACCCTGATTCAGGCCCGTACACTGGTCTGCTGAACACCACTTACGGCAATATCCAGAACAGCAGCCGCACTTCTCTCAACGTGTACGTGAACTGGAATGCCAGCAACAAAACCCGTATCTACGCCTTTGGCGACGGCGGTTACGAATACTACCTGAATACCCTCGACAACCTCTCCAACGGAGGCTGGACCGCCCGCGGAGGCATGGGAGCACAGCATACCCTGCCATGGGACCTGCGCCTCAGCGGCAACCTGTTCATGAATTCAGGAGGATACAGCCTGCAGGGTTCCCGCTCGGGCTTCGGCTTTGTCTCTCTTGGTATCACCAAGACTTTCCTTCAGGACCGCTTGAACCTTTCGCTCCGCGGCCAGAGCAATCTCGGCCTGGGAAGGCTTGAGTTCCGCAACCGTAGCGAGAGCGGCAGCTTCGTTCAGGAGAACTCCCAGCTCATTCCCATCCGCAGCGCTTCGTTCAGCATAAGCTACACCTTCGGCAAGGCTCAGAACATCCAGCGTAAGCACACCGTCCGTTCCATCACCAACGACGACCTCGTGGGAGGCGGCAGCGGCGGCGGTGGAATATCGAGTCAGGTTTCGGGAGGAATGTAGGCCCTCTATCCAAGCATTCTCTTCACAAGTCCGAAAAGCTTGTATGGCATATACCGGAACTTGAGGTCCGGATGCAGGGGGGTCGCTATGACGGCCCTCTCGTGCGTGAAGGCTAGGAAGCTGCGCACTCCGTGGTAGCTGCCCATGCCGGAATTGCCCACGCCGCCGAAGGGGAGGTGTGGATTGGCCACGTGCATTATCACGTCGTTGATGCAGGCACCGCCTGAAGTGGTGCGGGAAATGATGTCCCAGCCGTCCGCCTTCTTTCCGAAATAGTAGAACGCCAGCGGCTTTTCGCGGCCGTTCACGAAGTCTTCCACTTCTTTCCGGTCTTTGAAAGTGAGTATCGGGAAGACGGGGCCGAAGATCTCTTCGGTCATTACGGGGGAGTCGGGCGACACTCCGTCCAGCAGCGTCGGCTCGATCCAGCGGGTGGCGGGATTGCTGCGGCCTCCGGCTACTACGGTGCCGTCTTTCAGATAGCCTGTAACCCTTTCGAACGCTGCGTCCCGAACCATATGGACATAGTAGCCGCTATTCTCGGTTCCCTCGGGGTAGAGGCCGGCGAGTTGCTTCTTGAACTCTTCGATGAAGGCGTCCTTGATGTCTTCGTGAAGGAAGAGATAATCCGGGGCGATGCATGTCTGGCCGCTGTTGAGGCATTTGCCCCAGACTATGCGGCGGGCGGCGATGGTGAGGTCGGCGTCCTTGTCCACGATGCATGGACTCTTGCCACCGAGCTCCAGAACCATGGGGGTGAGATACTTCGCCTGGGCAGCGGCGAGAATCTTTGCCAGGGCCGGACTGCCGGTGAAGAACACCATGTCCCAGCGGCGGGCGAAGAGCTCGGCGTTCACATCGCGGTTGCCCTGGACCACGGTGATGTAGTCTGCGGGGAAGGTGTCCGCAATGAAGTCCGCCAGAGTTTGGGAGACGGTGGGAACGTAGGGCGATGGCTTTAGCACGGCAGTGCAGCCTGCGGCGATGGCGCCCACAAGCGGGTTCAGCAGCAGCTGGACCGGATAGTTCCATGGCGATACGATGAGCACGTGTCCCAGGGGTTCGCGCACTATGTAACTGCTCGAGGGTATTCCTGTAAGGGGAGTGCGTACCCGGCGGGTGCGGGTCCAGCGCCGGAGATGCCTGAGGGCATCCCGTATCTCTCCGTAGATGAGGCCGATCTCGGTCATATATGCCTCTTCGTAACTCTTGTGGAGGTCTGTCCAAAGGGCATCGCAAAGGGGCTTTTCCCATTTGTGGAGGCCTTTTTCGAAACGCCGGAGCATTTCGCGGCGGAAGGGGATGTCGCGCGCTGTCATTTGATTCCGTATTTTTTGAGAATCTTCAAGATGGGCTTGCGTATGGACTTGGCCCATACCTCGTAGCCGTAGTCGTCTGGATGTACGCCGTCCACCTGATGGTTGTGGCCGGGAGTGGAGGCGTCGGACTTGACCCAGTACACGTCGTTATACTTCTTGCAGGCGATCTTCATGAGGCTGTCTGCCACGTGCATCTTGGCCATCTCGCTTTCGTAGGACTTGGTGTCGAAGTTGTTGCGCTCGCGCCAGATGCTGCTGATGAAGATAATCGGAGTGTCGGGTTTCTTTTCGCGAATCTTTTCGATGTAGGGGAAGAGGCGCTCCTTGATCATGTCGGCCTCGGGATTGGAGAAACTGTCGAAGATGTAGGCGTCCACGTCGGCCTCGCGAAGAGCATCGGCATAGTAGGGCTGAAGTCTGCTGTTGCCGCTGCACGCGATGCTGAGTATCTGTATGCCGGTCATGCGGGTGAACTGGGCGGGCACGGCCATGCCGCTGCGGGAGGTTGAGGCTCCGTGCATGTAGGACGATCCGAACAGACCTACCCTGTGACGGAAGGGAGGCTCGGCGGCGCGGATGATGCTCCCGGGAGCGGTGCCTATGAGTATGGAGTTCTCTTCACTGAAAGTGGGAAGGTACATGAGGCACTCGTGGTCCTTCTTTTCCATGTTCGTCACAATGCGCACTTCGCGGTCGAGCCCGTTCCAGGCCGGTCCGGAACATCCTGCCCAGAGCCACTCCCCGTCCTTCTTTATATAAAGGTCGTAGCCTCTGGAGGAGTTGCCGGTTATGTTCACGCCATTCGCTGGATTGGCGTAGTCCGTCTTGACATAGATGTACGGGGAATCAGTGACAAAGCAAACGGCTAAACCCGAAGACATTCTCACCTGGGCGTTCTCCTTGGGGGTGAAGCCTTTGAAACGCACCGTGTCGATACGGTGGTACGGGTTGGGGGTGTCGGGGAAGAGTTTGCCGATGAGGGTGAGGGACGATGCTTCCGTCCACTGCCTGTCCTGACCGTAGACCGGAAGAGCGAGGACCAGGATTGCGATTGCGAGAATGATTCGTTTCATAACTCACAAAATTACAAAAAAAATCGCAACCCTTGCGGGCTGCGGTTCGTAGCATACTGCCTTTTGGATTATTCACCCTCGAGGACGCGGAGGTGCTGTACGTAGATAGCCTTTTCCTTGGCCATTCTCTTCTTGACGGAAGGCTTCTCGAAGTTCTTGCGTGCGCGAAGCTCGCGGACTGCACCCGTCTTCTCGAATTTACGCTTGAAGCGCTTCAGTGCGCGTTCAATGTTGTCGCCGTCTTTTACTGGTACGATAATCATGCTTTAAATCACCTCCTTTTTCTTTTGGGACGGCAAAGGTATAAAATATTTTTGAAATGCAAACAATAATCGCCTAAACTTTAGTAATTTCGCGTGAAATTAATAACTAAAAACTATGAACAAGGTTTTTGCCCTGCTTGGTACGTGGAAGTTCTGGAAGGAGCTTATTATTATGACGGTCGGTATGTTCATCGGAGCCGCCGCGGTAAACTACTTCCTGGTTCCGAGCCACCTGGTAATCGGTTCCATCTCCGGTCTTTCCATAGTGCTTTCCCAGCTGCTGCCCATCAAGGTGTCGGTCATGATATTCATAATCAACGCCATCCTGCTGCTAATGGCATGGTTGCTCATAGGCAAGGAGTTCGGGGCAAAAACGGTGTACACCGCTCTCATTCTCGGTCCACTCATGGATGTCTGGGAGGCCATAATGCCGTCCGCGAAGCTGGCGGAAATGCGTCTTGCGAGCGATATGCCCATCAACACCGCGAATCTCAGTTCGGTAATGGGTGACCCGCTGCTGGACCTCATCTGCTTCGTGCTCATGCTCAGCATCTCGCAGGCCATCCTGTTCAACATCAACGCCTCTACAGGCGGACTGGATATAATTGCCAAGATCATCAACAAGTACACCCATCTGGATATTGGTTTTAGCGTCACGGTGGGAGGTGCCATAATCTGCTGCACCGCCTTCCTCATCAACCCGGTGCATCTGGTCATAATCGGCCTTGTGGGTACCTGGGTGAACGGAATCGTGGTGGACTATTTCATGGCCAGCATCAACCAGCGCAAGCGCGTGTGCGTGATTTCCGAAGAGCATGAGCGTCTGCGCGACTTCATAGTGAACAAGCTCAACCGAGGCTGCAGCCTTTACAAGGTGGAAGGTGGCTTCTCGAAAGCAGAACATGTGGAAATTCAGTCCCTGCTTACGAAAGACGAATTCGCGGCCCTGCTCGAGTTCATCAGGGTGGAAAAGATAGAGCACTTCATTACCGCTGGCAACGTGAGCGAAGTATACGGTTTGTGGCATCACGCCCGTCACGGCAGGAATGCAAAGGCATGAAGAGGCGCGAATTCTTAAAAGGTGCAGCGGCGGTAGCTGCGGGCGCAGCTGTTACGGCATGCGGCTTCAAGGGCTTCAAGAGCGAGGAGGCGGCAAAGGCCGAGGCCGACTCGCTGGCGAGGGCCGACAGTATCGCGGCTGCGGAAGCCCGTAAGCCTCGCGCCTATCAGTCTCTTCCGGGCAGCCGTCTCTCCCTCAGCTGGGAGCCGTACGAGCTCCAGCTCCGCCATACCTTCTCCGTGTCCGGCAGCTCCCGCAACTCCACTCCGGGAGTGCAGGTTCGCATCGGGTACGACGGCTTCGTCGGCTATGGCGAAGCCAGCATGCCTCCCTATCTCGGCCATACGGTTGCCAGCGTGCAGGCATTCCTTTCAAAGCTGCGTCTCGGCCGTTTCGGCGACCCGTTCCAGCTAGAGGAAATCATGGCCTACGTAGACTCCTGCGCTGTAAGGCTCTCCGACGGCAACCTCTCCGACGGTCCGGCCCGCGCCGCTGTGGACATCGCCCTTCACGACCTCTTCGGCAAGCTCCTCGGCCAGCCGCTATGGAGGGTGTTCGGGCTCAATCCGGCCAAGGCTCCGGCTACCAGTTTCACCATCGGCATGGACACGCCCGAAGTGATGGCGGAAAAGACGCGCGAGGTAGCAGGCCGCTTCAAGGTGCTCAAGGTCAAAGTCGGCCAGCCGAACGACCTCGAAATGATAGACGCTGTTCGCAGCGCCTCCAGCCTTCCCATTGTGGTAGACGCCAACCAGGGTTGGACCGACCGCATCGCCGCGCTCAATGAGATCTACGCGCTTGCCGATCGCGGTGTGAAGATGGTCGAGCAGCCCATGCCGCGCGAGCGAATCGACGACATCGCCTGGCTCTCCGAGCGCAGCCCCCTTCCGATCTTCGCCGACGAGGCGGTGCAGGGGATGGCGGACCTTCGTCGCATCAAGGGCGCCTATAACGGCGTGAACATCAAGCTAATGAAATGCGGCGGCCTGCTCGAGGCCCGTCGAATGCAGAGCTACGCCCGCGCCGAAGGCATGAAGGTGATGCTCGGCTGCATGACCGAAACTTCCTGCGCCGTATCGGCCGCAGCGCAGATTTCTCCGGGGGTGGATTTTGCCGATCTGGACGGCAATCTGCTCATCTCCAACGACCCGTTCGAAGGAGTGGGGGTTTCCGAAGGAAAAATTGTCCTGCGAAATCTTCCGGGACTGGGCTTGAATATTCGAAAATAATTCTTACCTTTGCCCCGCTTTTCGCCGAAGGCGGGACCCATTGCGATTCCACCCTTGACGGGAAGACTTCCGGGAAAGCCCCGGAAGTTCCTAGCAATTAAACATTTAAGAAAAAATGGCAGAGTATTTACAGCCTGAAAAGAAGCAGGAGCTTTTCGAAAAGTATGGCAAGACCGCGGCCGACACCGGTTCTCCTGAAAGCCAGGTGGCACTGTTCACCTACCGTATCGCTCACCTCACCGAGCACGTTAAGCAGAACAAGAAAGACGTGGTTACCCGTCGCGCCCTCCTCCGTCTCGTTGGCAAGCGCCGTCAGATCCTCGACTATCTCAAGGAAATCGATATCGAGCGCTACCGTAAGATCATCAAGGAGCTTGGCCTGCGCCGCTAAGCCGGAAATTCAAAAGGGATGGGGCTGGAACAAAGCACCGTCCCTTTTTTCGTACGCACTCAAGACGTAACGCAACACAATAATGAACGTAATCACCAAGAAAATCGAATTGCCCGACGGTCGGGTAATCGAAATCGAGACCGGTAAGTTGGCCAAGCAGGCCGCCGGTTCTGCCGTCGTACGTATGGGCGGCACAGTGCTGCTCGCCACCGTGACGGCAGCTGACGAAGTCAAGGAAGGAACGGATTTCCTTCCCCTCTCTGTAGACTACAGGGAAAAGTATTACTCCGCAGGGCGTTTCCCCGGAGGATTCATGAAGCGCGAGAGCAAGCCCTCCGACTATGAGGTTCTCATCGCCCGTCTCGTGGACAGGCCCATCCGTCCTCTCTGGCCGGAAGACTTCCACAATGAAATCTTTGTTTACATCAACCTCATCTCCGCCGAGAAGGATATCCAGCCCGATGCACTCGCAGGCCTCGCCGCCTCCGCAGCCCTCGCATCCAGCGACCTTCCGTTCGGCGGCCCCATCTCCGAGGTCCGCGTCTCCCGTATCAACGGGCAGTGGCGCATCAACCCCAACTTCTCCGAAATGAAGAACTCCGACCTCGAACTCATGGTCGCAGCAACTGAGGAGAACATCATGATGGTGGAGGGCGAAATGAATGAAGTCTCTGAGCACGACATGCTCGAGGCCATCAAGTTCGCCCACGAAGAGATAAAGAAGCACTGCCGCATCCAGAAGGAGCTCATGCACGAGCTCGGAACCGACGGCACCAAGCGTGACTATCCTCACGACGAGGAAGACGAAGACCTCCGCAAGGCCGTTCACGAAGCCTGCTACGGCAAGTGCTACGAACTGGCAAAGGCTGCAAAGCCCAAGAAGGAGCGCGAGGCCGGCTTCAAGGCCATCAAGGAAGAGTTCCTCGCCACCATTCCGGAGGAAGAACTCGAACTCAAGACCCCGATGGTCGAGCGTTACTACGCCGCCGTCGAGAAGGAAGCCATGCGTAACCTCATCCTCGACGAAGGCCGCCGTCTCGACGGTCGTGCCACCGACGAGGTCCGCCCGATCTGGTGCGAGACCGATGTTCTGCCCTGCGTGCACGGCAGCGCCATCTTCACCCGCGGCGAAACCCAGAGCCTTGCCACCGTCACCCTCGGAACCAAGATGGACATGAAGGAGATGGACGAGGTTCTCATCCAGGAAGACCAGCAGTTCGTGCTGCACTACAACTTCCCGCCCTTCGCCACCGGCGAAGCCAAGCCTATCCGCGCCACCGGCCGCCGCGAAATCGGTCACGGCAACCTGGCCATGCGTGCTCTCAAGCCCGTGGTTCCTCTGGCACCCGAGAATCCCTACGCAGTTCGCGTGGTTTCCGATATCCTCGAAAGCAACGGTTCTTCTTCCATGGCCTCCGTCTGCGGTGGCTGCCTCGCCCTCATGGACGCAGGTGTGAAGATCAAGAAGCCCGTGGCCGGTGTGGCTATGGGTCTCATCACCGACGCAGAGCGCCCGAACGACCGTTATGCCATCCTCACCGATATCCTCGGCGACGAGGATCACCTCGGCGACATGGACTTCAAGGTCACCGGTACCGCCGACGGTATCACCGCCACCCAGATGGATATCAAGGTCGACGGCCTCAGCTATGAGGTCCTCGAGAAGGCTCTCGAGCAGGCTCGTCAGGGCCGCATGCACATCATGGGCGAAATGCTTAAGGTGCAGCCCGCCCCGCGTGAGGACTACAAGCCCTTCGTTCCCCGTATCGAGGAAATCCGCATCCCGGCCGAGTTCATCGGCGCCGTTATCGGCAAGGGAGGCGAGACCATCCAGAAGATCCAGAAGGAAACCGGCGCCGTCATCAACATCGACGAGGTGCCCATCGAGGGAACCAACCTCACCGAAGGCGTGGTGGACATCGCCACCAACGATGCCGAGGCAATGCAGAAGGCCCTCGAGTGGATCAAGGGTATCTGCGCCAAGCCCGAGGCCGGTACCGTATATCACGGCAAGGTCGTGAGCATCCTGGACTTCGGTGCTTTCATCGAAATCCTCCCCGGTAAGGAAGGCCTGCTCCACGTGAGCGAGATTGCCTGGGGCAAGACCGAAAAGGTCGAGGACGTGCTGAAGGTTGGCGACGAGGTGGATGTTAAACTCCTCGAGTACGATGACAAGTCCGGCAAGATGCGCCTTTCCATGCGCGCTCTCACCGAGAAGCCCGAAGGCTATGTAGAGCCCGAGCGCAGCCGTGGACCACGCCGCGAAGGTGGTGACCGCGATCGCCGCGACCGTGGTTCCGACCGTGGCGAGCGCCGTGGTGAGCGTCGTGACGGAGATCGTCGCGAACGCCGCGATGGTGACCGTCGTGAGCGCCGTGATGGCGAACGCCGCCGCTTCGGAGTGCGCCACGAGGACGCTCCCGCCCCCGCTGCCGACGACTTCAAGGAGCCCGTCGACGAACTCTTCTAGGAGTAGGCGATTGAAAAAGCCCTGGCCACAACGGTCAGGGCTTTTTTTTGTTAAAGTCTCCCCAAAAAAGCATTGCAAAACAAATATTTGGATAATTTATTTGGATAATTAAATCGTTTTAGCTAAATTTGCGAAAGGGTAAAGTGCGCAAAACATGAATAATCAACCAAGAATACTTGTTGTAGGGAGCTTCATGATGGATCTTGTGGCTCTCGCAGAAAGAGCTCCCGAACTGGGAGAAACTGTTGTTGGATCCGGTTTCAGAACCGCACCCGGCGGAAAGGGTGCCAACCAGGCCGTCCAGGCTGCCCGTCTTGGAGTCGAAACCCATATGGCAGGCTGCGTCGGAGACGACTCTTTCGGCCGGGAAATGGTCAAAGCTCTCAAAGATTCGGGGGTGGACACATCCCATGTCAAGATCAGCGGGGAGCATCCATCCGGGGTCGGGCACATTGAAATCCAGTCCGGCGCTTCCGGTGTCCAGAACAGAATAATCGTGGTCCCTGGAGCAAACTACGATCTTGCACCCGCGGATCTCGTATGGCTCAAAGAAGGCATCAAGGCATACAATATCGTAATAATGCAGCTCGAGCTCAAGATGGAAACCATTGAGTATGTAGCACGAGTGGCGCACGACGCCGGAGTGCCGGTTATGCTCAATCCTGCTCCTGCCGCCCCTCTGTCCGACGAACTCCTGTCCTGCGTCACCTTCCTGTCTCCCAACGAAACCGAGGCTGCAATGCTTTCCGGAGTCAAAACAGATTCCGAAGGTCGCCTTTCAGAAGAGGCTCTCAAAGCCGCCAGCAAGGTTCTCATGAGTAAGGGCGTTCCCAATGTAATTATTACCCTTGGTGACAAGGGTGCGGCAATTTGCACCGCTGAAGGGGTTAAACACGTGCCATGCGTTAAGATGACAAATGTCGTGGATCCCACTGCGGCAGGCGATTCCTTTGTAGGTGCTTTCTGCGCAGGCTACGCTTCGGGCCTTTCAATCGAAGATTCGCTGAATCTGGCCGTTCATGCTTCCGCCATAACGGTATGCGGCTACGGCGCCATTCCCTCGCTCCCCACAAAGGATAAAGTTGAGAAACTCATGGTTGAAAGGAGGGCTGCAATATGATACAGGAAAAGAGTATAAAGGCCGTCGAGTATTTCCTTGATTCGGCAAAGAAGAGTTTCACCTCTTATATAAATAGTATTGATATCGCATCCTGCAGCAAGGCGGCGGAGCTGATCCTTGCCTCGCAGGCTGCTGGTGGAAGGCTTCATGTTACGGGCATAGGCAAGCCGGGGCATGTAGCCACCTATGCGGCATCGCTCCTGTCGTCTACAGGAAATCCGGCGACTTTCCTTCACGGAACGGAGGCGGTTCACGGGTCCTGCGGCCAGTTGGTAGCCGGAGACGTTGTAATCGCCATATCCAATTCCGGAGAAACTGCGGAACTGAAGGCAACAGTGAATGCGATTCACATGAACGGCTGCAAGGTGATTGCCGTAACCGGTAATCCGGAAAGCTGGCTTTCCAGGAACTCCGAATGCACCCTTCTTGCCGGCGTGAGTGAAGAGGGAGGTCCGCTGAACCGGGCTCCCCGCAACTCGGTAAATGCCGAAATGCTTATCCTCCAGGCCCTCAGTGTGATGCTACAGGTAGAGAAAGACTGGAATCCCGAGAAATACGTCAGGTGCCATCCGGGAGGTAAGCTTGGAGAAAGAGGTTTGGCCTAGTTACAATAACGGTTGATGGACAAGAATAAGAAAAAAGCTTCGCTGAAGGATGTCGCCTCCTACGTAGGGGTTTCCACATCGCTGGTCTCCTTTGTGCTCAATGGCAAGGGAAGGCTTCATCGCGTAAGTGAGGAAACAATCGCCAAGATCAAGAAAGCGGCCGAAAAACTCAACTACCAGCCCAATTCTTTCGCGAAGAGTCTCAGGGAAGGAAAGAGCCGCGTGATTGGAGTTGTCCTGTCCGATATCTCCAACCCGTTCTTCTCCATGATTGCACGCTATCTGGAAGATGAGGCGGAGAAGTATGGGTATTCAATTCTGTTCGCGAGTTCCGACGAAAACCGTGACCGCGCGGAAAAACAGATAGCGCATCTCGTAAGCAGGGGAGCCGACGGCATCATTTTAGTGCCTTGTGAAAAGTCCGAAAAAACTGTGGAGGCGGTTCTGGAAACCGGGAAGCCCCTTATCCTGATAGACCGTTATTTCCCGACCATCCGCACCAACTATGTCTGCCTGAACAACAGGGAAGTAAGTCGTCTTGCCACAGAGCATCTCCTGACTCATGGTTTCAGCCATCCCGGCGTCATCGCATACGATACCACCCTGCAGCATATGCAGGACAGGGTCAACGGTTATAAGCAGGCCATGACAGAAGCTGGAAAAGCCGGTCTTATAAGCGAAAGCCGCGTCAAGGAAGCCAATCTTCACAACGCTATAAGCGGATCCATCTCCAGAATGCTCGCCGAAGGTGTGGATTCTCTCCTTTTTGCAACCAATAACATCGCCACCGAGGCGCTCAAGGTAATTAAGGGCAAAGGCATACGGATTCCCGAAGATCTGGGAATCATAGGATTCGACGGAGGCAATGCTTTCGAACTGTTCCATGTCCCTGTCTCTTATATCCGTCAGCCCATCTCTCTGCTTGCCCAAAAGGCAGTGGAAATCATCATGGACGAAATTCTGATGGGGGAGAAAATGACCCATCAGGTAGAAGTCCAGGGGTCTCTCGTTATCACAGAATCATCGATTAAGTCCTGTTAGAAGACGGTCGATAATATTTTTCAAATCAATTATTTGCAAATGCTAAATTAATTTAGCACCTTTGTTCCCAAGAGAATAAAATTATCCGCATATGAAAAAAAGACTCCTCCTTTCCGCAGCAGCCATGCTTATGGCGCTTACCGTTAGCTATGCCCAGAATTTCAATGGATTAGACATGAATCTGGGTAATCTCTCCAGGCTTTCAGATGCCAAAACCCGTTCCATCTCCCCGGAAAACTTCACCGGCGAAAAGGGCAAGGGCGGAATGGCCGAGCCGAATCTTCCCAATACGAGGAATGTAAACAACGCCTCGTGGGCTGCCAGGGATCTTGGAAAAACCTGGAAGGTGAATCCCTTTATCACCATCAATCCCGGTGAAACCATCACCATAGCGGAGATGGAAGGCCCCGGCGCTATCCAGCATATCTGGATGACTCCCACAGGAGTGTGGCGTTGGACCATAATCCGCATCTACTGGGACGATGAATCCACCCCGTCAGTCGAATGTCCTATCGCAGACTTTTTCTGCATGGGCTGGAACGAATATGCCCCGCTCGTATCGCTTCCCGTCTGCGTTAACCCCGGAAGCGCATTCAACTGCTACTGGCAGATGCCTTTCCGCAAGAAATGCAAGATCACGATGGAGAACGTGAACGACAGAGACGCCATGAATCTGTACTACCAGATCGATTACACCCTCACCGAGGTCCCGGAAGACGCGGCATATTTCCACGCCCAGTTCCGCCGTACTCCCTATAACGAGAGTTCCGATTTCACCCTGATCGACGGTATCAAGGGCAAGGGCCACTATGTGGGAGTATATATCGCCCTTGGAGTTCACAACAATGGCTGGTGGGGTGAAGGCGAAATCAAGTTCTTCATCGACGGCGACAAGGACTATCCCACCATTTGCGGCACCGGCACCGAAGATTATTTCTGTGGTTCCTACAATTTCGACCGTGGCGGTCGCTTCACCGAGTACTG
This sequence comes from Bacteroidales bacterium, assembly GCA_017412645.1. Classification (GTDB taxonomy): domain Bacteria; phylum Bacteroidota; class Bacteroidia; order Bacteroidales; family UBA932; genus Cryptobacteroides. The sequence goes on from JAFPWX010000001.1 coordinate 55,861, forward strand.
CACTCCATACGCCGGTCTCTGCCAGGTGATCAGGCCCGACGGAACCTATCGTTCCCAGGAACGTTTTGGTATGTACCGCTGGCATATAATGGATCCCATCCGCTTCGAGAAGAACCTCAAGGTCACCCTTCAGGATCTTGGATGGAGGCACGATGGGCGTTATCTTGAGCAGCATTCGGATATTGCCGCCACTGTGTTCTGGTATCAGGCCGAGCCTCATGCCAAATTCCCCAAGTTCCCCACCTGGCGTGAACTCGAAGTCAACTAGTCATGAAAAGGCTTTTACTGGCACTCCTGTGCCTCACTTTGTTTGGCACTGTGGCATCCGCCCAGTTCGTCATTGATGGGCAGCGTCTTCAGCCGCCCGTCGAGGACGACATCTGGGTGCGTCCTGCCGCCGATGTGCCTTCAATGGCAGTCTGGGGCTTTAAGGACGGTATCCGGGTCGGGATTAACCCTCCCGGCCGCCCGAGAGGCCTACTGTACATGCTTTGCCCATACCTTAAGGAATCCGCCGACCGCTGGTTCGACATTGTGAACTATGTGGCGATGGAGCCGGTAGATGCCATCACGCATCGTCGGGGGCTTTCGGAACTGGAGCATAGCGCTCTAGATGGAGTGCCGGGAAAGCGTTTTGTGAGCAGCGATACTCCCCAGAAGCCGTCTGTCTACGACAATCTTCATCCGGCCCGCGGCGTAGTGGCCGTTGAGGACGGAAAGAAAACCCTTACGGTGTGGGTGTTCTGCGAGAAGTTCGAAAATGGGGCAGACGTGTACGTTCGCCTTCGTTTCATAGAGGGAAAACCCTATGAGTTCGAGCTTCAGTCTTTCGCCACCGAGGAATCGGCTCCGCTGGATCAGTTCGTTTTGTCGGCCACAATGGGCAACAAGATGCGTCTCAGGGAGCTCTATGCCGCCAACGGAGTAAAGAAGCTGTCTACCGACATCTGGCCGGATTACAAGGAAAAGTGGTTCAGCCCGTATGACATCACTCCTCTGAAGGAAATGATACGCGACCGCAAGGGTGGAGCCTGGGTGCTTGCTCATCCTAACGAAACAGACTACTCCAACGTGGAGTTCGAAGAGGGTACCTCCAAGGGGTGGAAGTACAACGGTATCCCGGCCACCCAGTATTGGTATTCACCCCTCCCGCACCCCGAAATGGTTGTACATGTGAACGGACGCTATACATACTGGGCTATCTTCAAGAAGATTCCAGGCGGCATAGCCTACGAGAATTTCGAGCTTTTCGAGCCGTTCCGCCAGGGTGCCGTGTACTACTTCGGCATCGACCCTGCAAAACCGAAAGACATTATTAAACGGATAAATAAGATCAAATGAAGCTATTAAAGCTATTATTCCCTCTTGCCTTTGCCGTACTTGTAGCATGGGCCTGCTCAAAGGAACCGGATGGGCCTGAAACCCCGCCCGAGGATCTTCTGATAGAGCCGGTGTCGCAGACTGTGAAGCCTGCCGACGGTAAACTCACAATCAGTATGACCCTCTATGGCCTGGAGCAGACCAAGTATATGACCATCGAAAAGATCAACTCCGCGGGAACCCAGAGCGTGAATTATTATCCGCGGGTGCTTCAGAAGGATTACACGTACAACTATACCATGCTCCCGACCGACGATGAGGAATTCACATTCTCTTTTACCCTTGTGGGCAACGATGGGTCCGTGAGCAATACGGCAACAGCCACTGTGGACAATTCCAGGGCTGATGGGGAAGCCAAATACAGAACCCTTGCAATCTCTAATCTGAGGGTTATGTCCAGGGTTACCGGCAAGGAAGACAACGGTCACGACGGTCTTCCGGCGGTAAAGTACACGGTAAATAACAACACGCACACCAAGTACAATGTGGGTGGAACCGATTTGGGTATCGTCTGGGAGATTTCCCCGGGTTACTATGGCCTTTTCTTCGGCGATACATTCGGTTCCGATTTCAATCCCAACTTTAGCGCTCCGGGGCCTAATGGTGGCTCGTGGAGGAGTAATGTACTGCTGTTTTCAGAAGATACAGAGCTGGAAGACGGAATGAAGATTACCGGTGCTGCTCTAGATGCTGGGGGCAATGCCCGGCAGATAGTGTACAGTGCTCATGTCACCAATGGCAATGGAGACTATACCTCCATTCCCACAGCTGCGGTTCATGCCAACGGGAAAGAATACGTGCATTACTTCAATATCAGAACCTGGGACGGTTGGGTTACCAACTATTCCGGGATGTACCGTTCTTCGGATATGGGCGGCAACTGGGAAAAGGTTTCCGGAATCAGATGGGGAGGGGAGAGTTACTTTGGTCAGGTTGGCTTCTGTAACATAGGCGACGGATGGGTGTATGTGATAGGCACTCAGTCCGGACGAGATTCAAAACCGAAATTGGCGAGAGTTGCCGAAGCGAACATAGAGAAGCAATCCAAATATGAATTCTGGAACGGAGTTTCCTGGGTGGAAGGCAGTGAGTACGAGGCGGTGATTCTCTTTGATGATAAAGCTGGCGAACTGTCTTTCGAGTATCTGCCCGAATTCAAAAAATGGGTAATTCTCTACTTCAACGGCCCCCGTTACGAAATCACTATGCGCTATGCCGACAAGGTAACCGGCCCGTGGAGCGACCCAATTACAGTCGCTTCAGGAAGGAATTATCCTCAGTTATACGGTTCCTTCATTCATCCACTTTCCAAGCAGGAGGGAGGTAAACTGTACTTTATAATGTCAATGTGGTTGCCCTACAACACATATCTTATGTGTGTAGATGTTAAAGGATACAGATAATGAAACTTTTCTTACCTGTACTGATATCCATGATGGCGATTGCCTGTTCTGCTACTCCTACCCAGGAAGAGCAGAACGAAAATCCATTTCTTAAAGTTTCCGTTTCACAGACAAACGCGCTGCCGGACGAACAGGGTCTGGTGAGTGCAGACATCACTTTAGAAGGGCTGCTCAGAGCAACATCTTTCAATATCGTGAAGAAAACTAATGAAGGAGAGACTTTGAAAAAATACGGAAAAGCAATCCTCAAGGAAAAATTCGCTTTCCAGTATGCGGTCGCTTCCACGGATCCTGCCAGAATTGAATTCGAATTCTACTTGCAGGCATCCGACGGCTCCCGTTCTAATGTAGAGAAACTGATCGTGGATAATTCCGCAGGGTTTAAATCGTCACCGTTAACCTTCAGCGGTTTCGAAGTGATGAATCGGATCACAGGTAAGGAAGACAATGGTCATGACGGTCTTCCCAAAGTGAAATATCTCCTGTACAACAACACTGATACGCGTTTCGATGTGGGCGGAACCGACCTGGGAATCACCTGGGAAATTGCGCCCGGCAAGTACGGGATGTTTTTTGGCGATACCTTCGGCAAGGATTTCACACCCAATCTTACAAATCCTTCCCCTGGGGGGTCCAACTGGCGCGGCAACGTGTTGCTGTTCAGCGAAGATACCGATCTCTCTAACGGCCTTTCAATAACTGGTGCTGCAATGGACTATTATGGCAGGGCCAGGGAGATATGCTATAGCGCTCATATCACCGACGGAAATAATGACTATACTTCCATCCCCACAGGAGCAGTTCACGCAGCCGGAAAGGAATACGTTCACTATATGAACATCAAAACTTGGTACGGCTGGGTGTCTAATTTCTCCAGTTACTTCACTTCGGCGGATGGGGGAGAAACATGGAACCGGGTCAGGAGCATCTCCTTCGCGTCCCGCAGCAATTTCGGTCAAGTTGGGATGTTTAATAAAGACGGTTACGTGTACATTGTCGGAACTGTGACCGGTCGTTCATCCCAGCCGCGTCTGGCAAGGGTCGCAGAAGAAAACATGGAAGTACAGACCGAATATGAGTTCTGGAACGGCTACGGCTGGGTCAAGGATGCAGAAGAGGGTGCCGCTCCACTTTTCGACGATTTTAGCGGCGAACTCTCGTTCGCATGGTTCCCACAGCACCGCAAATGGGTGCTGCTATATCTTAACGAACAGCGTAACGACCAAATCACCATGCGTTACGCCGACAACATCATTGGCCCGTGGAGTGCCCCGCAGGTGCTCACCGATGGGACCTCATTCTGGCGTCCATACGGCAGTTTCATCCACCCGCTATCCCTTAAAGGCGGAGATGACATCTACTTCGTAATGTCCGCCTGGAATGCGTACAATACCTATCTTATTCACGGAAAATTGAAGTAGTTAAATTGTTTTAGCTATTTTACAAAATAAATCTTATCTTTGCCATTAGCTAAAACGATTCAGCGTTGAATTTATTAATCAATTCTAAATTCTAATCATATGTCATTCAGAACCAGATTGTTCCTGCTAGTATTGATACTGGTTCTCCCAGTAGGGCTTTCGGCGCAGAGCCGTAAGTCCCTCACCGTTTCCGGCGTCGTGAAGGAAGCGGGTACCGGTGAACCCATCGTCGCGGCAGGCGTCATGCAGAAGGCAACCAATATCGGTGCAATCACCGATTTAGACGGTTCCTACCTCATCAAGGTGAACGACGCAAACGGAGTCCTCGTGGTGTCCGCCATCGGATACAAAAGCATAGAGGTTCCCATTAACGGTCGTTCCACTATCGACTTTGTGCTGGAATCCGATTCCGAATCTCTTGAAGATGCAGTGGTGATTGGTTACGGTACTCAGAAGAAAGCTACGGTTACCGGAGCTCTCACTGTCGTCAACACGGAACTCGTGGGCAAGGCTGTAACACCCACTCTTGCCAATGCATTGGGCGGTACTGTTCCCGGTATCATCTCTCGTCAGCGTTCCGGTGAACCGGGTTACGATGGAGCAACTCTGCTCATCCGCGGAGCGGGAACCTGGCTCAACTCCAATCCCCTCGTGTTGGTAGATGGTATCGAACGCGACATCAACCTTATCAATAACGACGAAATCGAGTCCTTCTCCATCCTCAAGGATGCTTCCGCCACCGCAGTTTATGGTATGCGAGGCGCTAACGGCGTTATCCTCATTAACACGAAGAAGGGTAGCCTTGGCAAGCCCAAGGTAACGTTCCGTTCGGAAACTTCACTGCTTCACGGTCTCCGTTTCCCCAACTACATCGAGGGCTGGGAATTCGCAACGCTTATGAACGAGGCCTGCGAAACCGGAGGCGTGGTTTTGCCATGGTCCGACGAAGAAATTGAAACCTTCAGGGACGGTTCCGATCCGTACAATTATCCCAGTGTGAACTGGACTGATCTTGTGCTTAAAAAGAACGCCTTCCAGACCATCAACACTATATCCGTGAGCGGCGGTAATGAAATTGTCCGTTACTACGTAAGCGCCGGATTCTCTTCCCAGAGCGGTCTGTTCAAGGAGGACCCAACCTACGATTATCGTACAAATTCCCTGTCCCAGAGGTATAATTTTCGCTCTAATGTAGACGTGAATGTCACCAAGAACTTCACTCTTAATCTCGGTTTGGCGGAAATTGTAGAGAATCGCACATATCCCGGCACTCCCGCAGCCGATATCTTCTGGTCCCTCAAGGTTGTGAATCCTATCACCTATCCGGTGAGGAACCCCGATGGCTCTTTCGGTTCGTCCAACACCTCCTACGAAAAGAACAGCCCCTATGTGCTGGCCACTAACAACGGTTTCTCAAAGCAGTTCCGTTCCACCACTCAGGGCACCTTCGGCGCCAAGTGGGATCTCGGTACAGTGATCACCCCGGGGCTGATGATTGAGGGTAATTTCGCATACGATCACTACTACAGCATGGAGGCTACCCGCCGTAAACAGCCTGAACTCAAGAAATATCTCGGCCCCGATCCCGTTACCGGTGAGGACCGTTATACCACGATTCAGGATGAAGGAACTATGGGATACTTCATCGCGTATAACGTGTCCAATCGTGCGTACTACGGAGATGTCCGTATCAATTACAACCGTTCCTTCGAGAGTCACAACGTTTCCGCCCTCTTAATGGCGAATCTGCGCGACTATTCTGACCTCACTGCCGGTAACACTACTGCCCAGCTGCCGTATCGCCGTCAGGGCTTTGCCGGTCGTGTTTCTTATAACTACAAGCAGCGTTATCTGATTGAACTCAACGCCGGTTACAACGGTTCCGAAAACTTCGCTCCCGGCCATCGTTACGGTTTCTTCCCTGCGGTGTCCGCGGGTTGGGTTCCTTCCGAAGAACCATGGTGGGGAATAGGATTCATCAACCACCTGAAGTTGAGAGGCTCCTACGGTACTGTGGGTAACGATGCACTTAACGCTCAGCGTTTCTTCTACATGTCCACGGTGAATAAGACTGCCGGCGGTTATAATTTCGCTTTCGACCAGTCGGGCGGCGGAAATGTCGGAGGAATGTCGGAGCTCCGTATGGGTTCGCCCAATGCATCGTGGGAAATATCTCATAAAACGGATATCGGTATCGATATGGAAATGTTCGACCGTAAACTTCGCATTGGTGCCGACTGGTTCTATGAACACCGTACAAATATCCTCCTCGAGAGACATTCGGTGCCCAGTACAATTGGTCTGGCAGCGGGTCAGCTTGCGCTGTCCAACATCGGTATTATGGACAATACCGGATTCGACGCTAACATCGAATTCACCAATACCACATCCAGCGGATTCTATTATCAAATTCGCGGAAACATGACATACGCTCACAATACCGTTATCGAAGACGATTCGGCTCCAGCTCTTTGGAGTTATCAGAACACTCGCGGCAAGTCGTATGGAATTCCGCTCGGTTATGTAGCTCTTGGACTGTTCCAGTCTCAGGAAGAGATAGATTCCAGTCCCAAGCAGGAACTTGGAACCTACACCGTAGGTGACATCAAGTACAAGGATATCAATCATGACAATGTGATCAACGCCTATGACCGCGTGTATCTCGGCTACGCCCGTGAGCCTGAAATCATGTTTGGTTTTGGTTTCACCACTGCATGGAGGGGAGTGGACTTCTCGGTGAACTTCACCGGTGCCGCTAATACCACCATACTCCTCGATGCCGCCGGTATGTGGCCGTTCCAGTTGGACTATCCTGGCTACAACGTTTATCGGGAATACTACGACCACCGCTTTATTCCCGGAGCGGACAACACCAATGCCAAGTATCCGGTAGTTCATAACGGTACTTCCAGCAACAACTACCAGATCAGCAGTCTCTACCTTCACGATGCGTCCTACATCAAACTCAAAACAGCTGAACTTGGTTACACGATTCCAAAGCGCGCATCCGCGAAAATTGGTCTCGAAAGGTTGCGTTTCTTCGTGAACGGCAACAATCTGCTTTGCCTCGACAACCTTAACGGAATGGTAGATCCGGAATCCAACCACCTTGGAGCCAGTACCTATCCGACCCAGATGGCAATTACGCTTGGTGTAGATGTGGGATTCTAAAGAACAGGAGGAAACAAGTATGAAAAAAATATTATACATAGTATTCGCAGCACTGGTGCTTGCATCGGCAGTTTCCTGTGAAAAGTTCCTGAATATGGCTCCGGACGAAAACCTTACTCTGGACGACGTGTTCAAGAACCGCCTCAATACCAGGGCGTTCCTGGCAAACGCATACTCCTATATGCCATACCACGCAGATCAGAACTGGGACAACAACTTTACCGGTTCCTGCGATGAAGAGGAGATTGCATATGGCGCCCACTACACTCACGCCATGTCTAGTGGTGCATGGGCTCCGACCGACGGTAGTGTGTCTCCTATCTGGACATCCATGTACGAAGGCATACGTAAAGTCAACCTTGTGATAGAGAATGCGGATCGCTGCTCCGACGCTACGGCTGATGAAATCCGCTGGTGGAAGGGAGAAGCCTATTTCCTGCGTGCCTTCTATCATTTCCTGATATTCCGCGCTTATGGTCCCATTCCTATAGTGGACCACGTGGTGGACATTAACGAAGACATCGCCTCTATAGTGCGTGCTACCGCTGACGAGGTGGCGGCATTCATAGCTGCCGACTGCGATCGTGCAGCTGAATATCTCGTGGACAAAGACGAATGGCCTTCGCTCGACTATGCCCGTGCCACTCCGGTAGCAGCGCTTGCACTCAAGAGCAGAGTGCTCCTGTACGTGGCTTCGCCTCTTTACAACGGCAATCCGGTCTTCGCGGATCTCAAAGACCCGATCAGCGGCAAGAACCTTATTTCCCAGACATACGATCCTGAGAAATGGAAGAAAGCTGCCGATGCGGCAAAGGCATGTATCGACGCTGCAGAAGCAATCGGCCACGGTCTTTACACTGCAGAACTTGCAACAGATCCTGTGAAGAACTATCAGAACATCTTCAATGTTAATTGGAACAAGGAAGTGCTCTGGGGCCGTAACAACGGAGCCGGGGACCACTGGCTCAACTGCTCCGATCCCACCTCCTTCGGATGCTACGCCATCTTCGATCCTACTCAGGAAATGGTGGATGCGTATGAGATGGAAGACGGAAGCACCCCGATTACGGGCTATGCGGCCGACGGTATTACTCCCATAATCAATCCGGCTTCGGGATACACTGAGACAGGATTCACCACTAGCGGCGTGGAAGGCCGCTGGACGGCTAATGTCTCCAATATGTACGCACATCGCGAGCCCCGTTTCTATGCTTCCATCAATTTCGCAGGAGGTATCTGGAAGACTACACGTGCCAGTAACTGGACAGTTCCTCACGTGAATGAATTCTGGTACTACGGTATAGACGGTAAGAATAATGCCGGTTCCGACTACTGCAAGACGGGATACCTGATGAAGAAGCTTCATTATCCCACACGTGTTCCATGGCAGTCAACCCCGCTCCAGGTATGGATTTACTTCCGACTGGGAGAGATTTATCTGAACTATGCAGAGGCTCTGAATGAGTATTCCGGCCCCGTGGCAGACGTCTATACTTATGTGGATGCCATACGTACACGTGCCGCTCTTCCCGGTCTTGCCGCTGGTCTGACGAAGGATCAGATGAGGGAAAGGATACACCACGAGCGTCGTATCGAACTGGCCTTTGAAACCCATCGCTGGTTCGATGTTCGCCGCTGGATGGAAGGTGAAAGCCAGAACAAGCCTATTCACTCGATGAATATCTGGGAGGGTACCAACCAGACTGATCCCGCCTTCTACAAGAGAATCGAGGTCGAGAAGCGCGTTTTTGAAACGCCCAAACACTATTTTTACCCAATCCCACAGAGTGAAGTGGACAAGAACGTCAAGCACTATCTGGTCCAGAATCTCGGATGGATAACGGCAACAGCCGGAGATGGAGAATAAAATGAAACAAACAATATTATGCATTGCCCTTGGGGCCGCCTTGCTCGGCGGCCTTCAGGGCTGTAACAGGACTTACATTATGGGAACTTACGGTTATGATGCGGCCTATTTCGCAAAGCACGGAATCAAGACTGTTGAACTTGTGGACGGCCGTTCGAAAGTGATGGTAATCCCTGCGTGGCAGGGAAGGGTACAAACCTCAACCACAGACGGAAACGAAGGAACGAGCTATGGATGGACAAACTACCGTTTTATCGACGCGGGTGAGGTAAGTCCCCAGTTCAATCCCTTCGGAGGAGAGGAACGATTCTGGATCGGCCCGGAAGGCGGTCCGTTCTCCTGGTATTTCAAAAAGGGAGAAGAGCAGGTATATGCTAATTGGAAAGTTCCTTCATATATCGATACCGATGCCTACGACGTAGTGGAAAAGAACTCCTCAAAAGTTGTTCTTGCCAAGGAATTCGATGCCGAGAATGCCTCTGGTAACCAGTTCCGCATCGGAGTTCGCAGAACTGTTGCCCTGGTTGGTGGCGAAGAGCTCAAGGCCCTTCTTGGTGTGGAAATCCCGTCGAACCTCAAGGCCCTTGCCTACAAAACAGAGAATACTCTCATAAACAAGGGCGAGGCTGCCTGGACCAAGACTACCGGACTTCCTTCGGTTTGGCTTCTCGGATCCTTCAACCCCACCCCCACAACCACGGTTTTTATCCCCTGCAATAAGGACTTTGCCGGTAAGAGAATCAACGACGAGTACTTTGGAAAGGTTCCGGCCGACCGTCTGATCTATGACGATGGAATGTTCTATTTCAAGATTGACGGCGAATACCGCTCGAAGATTGGCCTTCCCGCCGGCAGTGCAAAGGACATCTGCGGCAGCTACGATAGCGCCGCCGGTGTGCTCAATATCCTCAAGTACACTGTTCCAGAGGGAGACGTAGATTATGTGAACGGCCAGTGGGGCCCGCAGGAAAATCCCTTCGGAGGAGATGTAATCAACTCCTACAATGACGGTCCCACCGAGACAGGTTTCGTCCAGGGTCCGTTCTATGAGATTGAGACTTCTTCCCCAGGAGCAGCTCTTGCTCCAGGAGAGAGCCTTACCCATGTTCAGTACACAATCCACATCCAGGGCAATCCCGAACAGCTTTCTGCTATAGCAGAGGCCGTATTCGGAGTAAAGCTCGACAAGATTGCAGGCATGTTCGCTAAATAGTAAGGACTATGGCAGAAAAATCAAGACTTGTCCCCAAAGGCATCGTGTGGCCGTTCATATTGCTCACGCTGCTCTTCTTCGCATGGGCTGTGCCGAACAACCTCACCGACACCATGCTGGCCGCGTTTAAGCGCATCATGAGCCTGTCCGACTCCAAGACTGCGTGGATTCAGGTGGTTTGCTATCTTCTCGGATACGGCTGCTTCGCAATCCCTGGAGCAATCTTTATCAAGAGGTACAGCTATAAAAGCGGAGTTCTGCTTGGCCTCGGGCTTTATTCTCTCGGCACCTTCCTGTTCTATCCGGCATCGAAGGTAGCTGTAGTGAACAATTCCTTCGGGTATATCATGTTCCTCTTTGCGATACTGGTGCTGTTCGCTGGTCTTTCAATCCTGGAAACCTCCACGAACTCCTATGTGCTCGCGCTCGGTCCATCTGACACGGCAACCCGCAGGCTTAATTTCGCCCAGTCCTTCAATCCCTTCGGTGCAATCACTGGAGTTGTGATTTCCCAGATTTTCATCCTTTCCCAGCTGAATACCATGACGGCCTCGCAGAGGGCTAACCTCACAGATGCCGACCTTCAGGCCATCCAGATGGGTGAACTGAATGCCGTTACCACAACTTATATGATTCTGGGAGCGGTGATGCTTGTGATACTCCTCGCCATCTTCCTCACCAAGATGCCGAATCTTAAGGAAGAAGGCGGCCCGATGGATCTCAAGGGATCATTCAAACGCCTCACCCATAACAAGAATTATGTTTGGGGTGTGGTAGCACAGTTCTTCGATATCGGCGCTCAGATAGCGGTATGGTCCTATACTATACGTTATGCGATGCACAATCTCCGTTTCGACAGCGTCATCGCTTCTCTCGGTCCGGACGCATCTTCCGATACCATTATCTCCGCTCTTCGCGGAATGGAGCCGCTTGCGGCAGGATTCTATAACGTGTGTGATGCCGTAGGCCTCGACGTGCTTCTGCCTCGAACCGCTGAACAGGCCGGTGCCACCTATTATATCATGTCGCTGGTACTCTTTGTAATCATGAGATTCGTGTGCACCTGGCTCATGAAATGGATTAATCCCCGCAAGCTCCTTGCAACCATGGCTGGCCTGGGCGTGCTCTTCTGCCTTGGAACAGTGTTCGGAAAGGGTTTCTTCGGAGTGTACTGCCTGATGTGCATCAGCGGATGTCTCTCACTCATGTTCCCCACTATTTATGGATTGGGAGTCAACGGACTTGGCGAAGACACCAAGCTGGGCGGTTCCGGTATGGTTATGGCTATAGCCGGTGCGAGCGTGCTCACCCAGATCGAGGGCATCGTATCCGACCAGTCCGGCAACATAGCAATCGCATACATCGTTCCTGCAATTGCTTTTGCAGTAATACTTTACTATGCGGCAATTTTCTGTCGTAAACAGGAAAAGAAACAATCACTAAATATCTAAACAATTACTACTTTTTTATTAATCAACACTAACAACAATGAAAGCAAAAGTTTTGTTAATCATTGCGGCAATCGCAATCCCGATGGCCTCTTGTAAGAAGCCGGCTGAAGACACTCCGACCGGCCCCGACTACCAGGAGCTCACCTTTACTGCGAATGCTGCTAGCGTTGAAGGCTTGAATCTGAGCTTCAGCGTCGGTGACAAAGTCTCCATCTTCGATGGTAAGGCCAATCAGAAGTTTACTGCGACCACGGCCACCTCGATCACGGGAACTGCTAATGCAAAGGCTGAGGCTTTTGCCGCCCTCTATCCCTACAACGCGGAGTATAAACGCGCGTCAGGTAAAGTATCTGTGACTATCCCTTCAGCTCAGAACCCTGAAGCAGGAAAAGTTGCCGCTAATGCCAACTATCAGGTTGCCTATGTCACATCTGCAAAGGACGCACTGGACTTCGCCTTTATGCCGGCTCTGCTTAAGTTGAATGTCGCGACGGAAAAGACCATTGTTTCCGTAACCATTACGGCCGACGGCAATGAGGCACTTACCGGCACCTGCAACCTTGAGCTTTCCGCCACACCCAAATGCGAGAAACTCGGAGAAGGCGCAAGCAAGGTTACGATTGCCAATGCCAATATCTCTGGTGCCTATTATGCGGCTGTTATTCCTGGAAACGTATCCGGTTTCACCGTTGCATTCACCGCTGCAGATGACTATCATGCGGAAGTGAAGGTTGACGGTGCCGAGCTTAAGAGCGGCGTTGTCGCAGACCTCGGAACTTTCAGCGAACTTAATTGGGTGGAACCCGTAAACCCCAACCCCACTGATGTGGTAGGTGCTGTAATCGTGAAGGCTTCTTTCGAAGCTGCAGATTTCAACCTTATCGGTGACGGCGGATTCGAAGATTTCCCGAGGGACGGATGGAAATGGGATAATCCCAAGAATGTGGAGTTTACGCTGATTCAGGGACGTAACTCCGAGAAGGCTCTCCGTATGGTAAGAACCATAGATGACGGCATGACCAACCTTTGCCAGGGTGTCGTATATACGAACTTGGTGGCGGAAGGTGACGTAAGGTGGATTATGGAATTCGATGCACGCGTGTCAGAAAACACCAATGTTGACTTCTATTCCGGATTTGGATTCTATGACGACTTAGGCGTCTGGTTCAAGGAAGTCAACGGAAGGGCGGATAATCCTAATCCCGTTGAAGAGAATGGAAGAAAATTCTTCAATGACGGACAGTGGCATCACTATGTGCTTGATGATACCAACTATCCAACCCAGGCATGGGGATTCGTTCACGTTGGCATGTGGGGTGCAAATCCCGAAGCTGATTCTCACTGGTCTGAGTACGACAACATAGTTGTTTATCCCAAGGGGATGGATATCAATGGCATTTCAACAGCTCCCAAATCTGCAACTGTCCTCGGAGCCATTACCAATGCCACTTACGACCAGGTCGACGGACTTGGACGTGTTGTCGCTTGGATGGATACGGAAGGAAAGGTTAAACTCGCTTTCTCTGATGTTGTCATAAACGGAACCAATGTTGCGACGGCAGTGGCAGAGACCGAATCCGCCGATCCTTCATCTATCGAGATTAAAAAGTTCTACAAGAGCGAGGGCACCTTTACGGAGATTCTCCCCCTGGACGAAGGTGAAATTGCCGTTGTGCCGGATGACGTATTCATCCAGGACGGCAAGACCTACCTGCACTATTATGGTATGACTTTCTTCAATCCTGAATTCACTCTCAACTGGCGTACAGACAAATCCGGCTTCGCTGTTTCCGAAGACAATGGCAAGACCTGGACTGCAGCCCCCAAGACTTGGGCACCAAGTGCATGGGCAGCCAACAACGATGGCAAATTCGCAGGTGCTTCGTTCGTGAATCACGACGGTTACACCTATATGATCGGTTCGCATGCCGGCCGTGACAACTGGCTGTGGGGTAAGTCTTATGCCGCACGCGTTGCCGATGGAAAGGACATTACCGATCCTAATGCATATCAGTACTGGACGAATCCCGGATGGGTTGACGGCGCAGAACAAGGAGAATGGTCAATAGCATTCAATAAGCACATCCTTATGGGAGACCGAGGAACCTATGATCTGATTTGGAATCCGAAGTTTGAAGTTTACCAGCTGTTCTACCGTGCAGATGCAGCACAGGGCATCGTGTATCGCGACTCCAAGGGTCCTGATGCAGACGGCAGGTGGTACTGGTCCGGTGCCAAACTCCTCACCAAGGATGAAGATACCGGTGTTCTTGGTCACGTCTCCGTGCTCAAGGTCGAAGAAGACGGCTCTGTGATCTTCGTAGGCTCTAAGATTTAAAAGTTTTTGCGTTATTCATAAGATTCGCAAAATACTTGCAATTATATTATTCATCCTTCCGGCGTTTTCCTGCGTCCGGAAGGATGAATTTGACTATAATGGTAATCCTTCCGAAAAACCATACTTTTTCACAAAACTGATAGATGCGGTCCAAGCTGGACTCTGGTATGATAAAGCCGAGGACTGCGGAGATTATCTCGCCGTTTTTTTCGACGACGGAACTGTTGTGAACGTTCCACACGACGAATTAAAGATAATAAACGGCAACATTTTAGATGAGCCTGTGGTTTCCCGTGATAGGGGGAGCGAAAAGTGGCTCATTAACCTTGTTGATACGGGCCTTTCTTTCGAGAAGGTCAAAGATGATAAATCATATCCGCTATGCCTGTGGTATGATGTAAATCTTATAAAAATATACCTTTGCAACGGTTCCGTAATAACACGCGCCTGCAATCCGAGAAGTGTTTTCAAGACGTTCTCGTTTCTTGTTTCGGATAACAAATCTCTTTCTGCTGATATCCATTGTTCCATCAGTGATTTGGAGATTAGCGGCACGCGCCCGCAATTCTATGCGAACCTTCGTCTGCGGCCTCGTTTCGAGAGCCGTGCAGTAAAAGTCTCAGTTGGCGGTGAACCCCAGACAAGCGGAGAATCCGTTCAGGATTTTTCAGTGCCGGTAGTTTACGACGTGGAGCTTTACGACGGCTCTTCGGTCTCTTATACCGTTACGCTGAAGTGTTATGGAGATTTTCCTTCGGTTTATATCACCACAGATGGAGGCAGACCCGTCCTAGATAAAGTGAATTACGTTCCCGGGACAATCAGAGTGGATGACCCGTTCAATGAACACAGCGCTACAAGCTCTTTTCAATCAAGAATGAAGATTAGGGGACGAGGCAATTCCACCTGGTCGTTTTTCCCAAAAAAGCCTTATCGCATCAAGCTGGACGAGAAGTCAGAGGTGCTTGGAATCAAGTCCGACAAGGATTGGATTTTACTCGCCAATTACGATGATAAAGCACTGATGCGCAATGCTATTGCCTTCGAGCTTTCCCGCATTTGCGGCTTTTCCTGGACCCCGACTTTCTATCCTGTCGAGCTCTACTTCAATAACGCCTATATGGGGGTCTATGAGTTCGGCGAACACAAGGAAGTGAGCAAAAACAAAGTGAATATTAATCCTGATGCCGGAGATGTATATCTCGAGCTTGAGTGCTATCCTGACGAGCCTTACAATTTCTGGACATCAATGTCCATACCTCTTACATACAAGGATCCAGAAGCCCCGAGCAAAGAGTTTCGTCGCGAGGTTGAGGGATTCTTCCAGGACTTTGAAACTGCTCTTCAATCGGATTACTTTACAGATCCTTACCGGGGATATGCGGCCTACATCGACATCAAATCTTTCGTGGACAACTATATAATTCAGGAACTCACAAAGAACTACGACGGAAATCTCCATAAGAGTACATTCTTTTCAAAAAAGAAGGAAGGAAAACTGGAATTCTGTCATGTCTGGGATTTCGATCTTTCGTTGGGTAATTGCAGTTTCTTTGGAGATATTGGCGGCGGAAACGGCCCGGAGGGTTTCTATGTAAAAGACTATGGATTCCAGGGATACGGATGGGGCTGGTACTATCGCCTTTTCCAGGACCCTGCCTTCCGTACTAAAGTGAAGAATCGTTGGAACGAACTCAAACCCCAATTGGAAACAATTCCAGCCTTCATTGATGAAAGGGCCGAGTATCTGAATAGAGTAGCCTCTAATAATTTCAAGAGGTGGAACATCCTGGGCACGAATGTATGGTCCCAGGTGGTTATTCCGGGCTCCTATGCCGGAGAAATCAACTATCTTAAGGACTTTTATAACAAGCGCCTTAAATGGCTTGACCAAGAGATTAATAAATGGTAAATAAGAACCACGATAGTATATGAAGAAGTTTCTGTCTTTTCTCCTGCAGGTCCTGATTGTCTGTCTTCCTGCCACTGCTGCCGCTCTCAAATCTCCCGACGGAAAGCTGGCCATAGACCTTTCCCTGCAAAAGGGGAAACCCGTCTACAGCATCAGCTATTCCGGAAAAACAGTAGTGACACCTTCTGCCATAGGATTCGACCTGGCGGATGGCTACTTTGGCGAGGATATCAAGCTGGGAAGGACTACCAGAAGGGCTGTCGTGGACGAATATGACCTGCCGGTTGGAAAAAGCTCCCATGTCAGGATTCAGAGTAACGAAATGCGTGTCCCGCTAATTGAGAAGAGCGGGCTGAAAAGACGGGTCGACGTGGTTGTGCGGGCCTTCAACGAGGCGGTGGCTTTCCGCTATGAGTTCCCTGGCGAAGGTGCACTGGCGATTAAGAATGAGATCCTTGATATCAATCCGCTGGGGGACCCGGTTATTACGGCTCTCCCGCTTCCCGGCTTCCACAACACTCACGAAGGACGCTACAAGATAGGTCCTCTTGCAGGTCTTGAAGGGGGGAAGATAATGGATATGCCTCTTACGATGGAGTTCCCCGGGCACATTATCCTTACAGTAACCGAGGCGAATCTTGTGGATTATGCGGGAATGTATCTGGTACGCAACGGTGGCAGGCTCACATCGCGCCTCTCCCCGCGTCTGGACTATCCCGAGTTCAGCGTCCTTGCCGACCTTCCGCACAAAACCCCGTGGAGAGTTTTCTTTGTGAGCAAGAAGGCGGGCGACATCATAGCCTCCAACGTTCTAACCACTCTCTGCGAACCCTGCTCCGCTACTGATCTGTCGTGGCTCAAACCCGGCAAGACCACCTTCCCATGGTGGTGCGATACTCCGGTTCCAGATACCACTTTCCAGGCGGGGAACAACTTCCTCACAGCAAAGTACTATATAGATTTTGCAGCAGACGCTGGCCTCGACTATCATTCGGTGTATGGCTACGGCGACATGCCCTGGTACTTCGACGACGGCCCTTCCTTCGGCTGGGCCGGCCCCAATGCCGACCTTACCCGTCCCGTGGGGCAGCTGGACTTCCCGGCGGTCTGCCGTTATGCTCGCAGCCGCGGAGTCGACATCCACGTTTGGCTGAACTGGGCAGCTCTCTATAAGGACATCGACCGGGTGTTCGACAAGTTCAATGAGTGGGGCGTGAAGGGAATGATGGTGGATTTCATGGATCGCGACGATCAGGAAATGATACTCATTCAGGAAGACATACTCCGCAAGGCTCTGGAGCATAAACTCTTCATTCAGTTCCACGGAGCAAGCAAGCCCTCTGGCCTGGTGCGTACCTATCCGAACGAGTTCACTCGCGAGGGCACCTTGAACTACGAGGTTTATAAATGGGACGGCTGGCAGCTCGGTGCCGACCACGACATCAGCATGCCGTTTACCCGCCTCGTCGCCGGTGCGGCTGACTACCATCTCGGCGGATTTCGGGCAGTGCCGCTGAAGGATTATAAGCCGCGTTTCCATCGTCCGCTGGTAACCAACACCCGAGCCCACATGCTCGGAATGTACATAGTTCTGGAAAGCTACCTTCAGATGGTTTGTGACGACCCCGAGGCCTACCGCAACCAGCCGGGATTCAAGTTCCTCTGCGGCATCCCTACCAACTGGGACGAGACCGTCGTGCCTCTGGCGGAGGTGAACCGGTTCGCTGTGGTGGCTCGCCGTCACGGAAACGAATGGTTCCTGGGGGCCATCAACAATTCGGAGGCACGGACTCTCGAAATACCGTTGGACTTCCTCGGTCCAGGTTCCTGGACCATAGACCTTTGCCGTGACGCCTCCGACTCCTTCGACAATCCCAACCATTTGATTGAAGAAACCCTCATCGCAGGTAAAACCCTTACAATCAACCTCGCCTCCGGCGGCGGCTTCGCTGCAAAGATCCGATAAGCTTGAGGGAGATCGGAGAAGTAATCGGGGTCAGTACAGGTACAGTGAGCCGTGAGATCCATTAGAATTCACCGATTTATAACCAAATAAACCGACACGATATGAAAAAGTTGTCACTTATCCTTCTGGCCTTGCTTGCAATAGCGTGCGAAGAAGAAAAGAACTCCAAACCGATAGATTCCATCGAGTTCAAGTCGACAAAGGCTTTCTCTTTCGACAATAAGGGAGGGGACAAGACCATCTCCTTCACCGCTTCCGGCGAGTGGACTTCGAGCACCTCTGCCGGCTGGATCACCTTGTCGCCCGCATCCGGCAAGGAGGGCGCTGCAATGCCCGTGCTTTCCGTATCCGAGAATACCGGTTCTTCGGCCAGAAAGGGTTATGCGATCATTCAGTGCGGCACAGCGAAGGATACCGTCAGCGTGTCTCAATCGGCAAAGAACTTCGTTAGTGTAGAACCCGGTTTCTTTTCTGTAGGTAACGCCGGAGGAGTTTATCCTTCCAAAGTCAGCGCGAACGTAGATATAAAAATGCAGCTGAATCCGTCCTCGGCATCGGAATGGATCCGTGCCGACCTGGGCCAGGCGGACTCCCGTGGCGACAGGACACTGATGATTACGGTTGCAAAGAACGATGATGTGCATTCCCGGGAGGCCAAAATAGAATTCGTGTCGTCCGGCCTGTCGGCAGAGATCGGCATCTCCCAGAACGGCCAGGATCCTGTATTATCCGTCACCGCAAAGGATGTGCAGAGCCCTGCCGCCGGAACATCCTTCTCGGTGCCCGTTACCACCAACCTGGAGGTGACTGCCAGCACACCTTCCTGGATTACCTCCACCCGCACGGCCGAGGGCTTCACCTTCACCGTTTCCGCGAATACGGGAGATGCCCTCCGAACAGGTAGCGTCGTCATCTCCAACACCGAATTCAGCAAGAGTGCCAGTTTCAAAGTCAGCCAGAAATCTCCCAAGTCCCTGTATATCCTCGCGATAGGCAACAGTTTCTCGTGGGATGCCATGGAGTATCTCTATCAGATTCTGCAGGAACTCGGCTACAAGGATATATTCCTCGGCAACCTTTATATCGGCGGATGTACCCTGGCGACCCATGCCAACAATATCACCAATGATTCCGGAGCATATGAATACCGCACCAATTCCACCGGGACCTGGAGCTCCACCAACGGCTTCAGAGCTAATACCGCCATGAAAGAACGTGACTGGGACTATGTGAGCATGCAGCAGGCCAGCGGTTCTTCCGGCATGGCGGACACCTACGAGCCCTATCTGTCCACGATCGTCGAGGCCGTCAAGAAGAACTGCCCCAACGCGAAGCGTATGTGGCACATGACCTGGGCATATCAGGGCAACTCCACACACAGCGAGTTCTCTAAATATGGCAAGAACCAGATGGCCATGTACGGAGCCATCGTGAACTGCGTGAAGACCAAGGTCGTGGCTCGCGGAGATTTCAATATCGTCATCCCCTGCGGTACCGCCGTGCAGAATCTGCGCACCAGCTATCTGGGAGATAACATCACCCGTGACGGCTTTCACATGTCCTACAATAACGGACGCCTCCTCACCGGCCTGATGTGGGCCCGCCAGATTACGGGAAAGAGCATCGAAGGCATCACCTACAAGCCGTCTTCCTATACTTACACTGAAGATCAGATCACCGTCATAAAGGATGCAGTGGAGAAAGCCTACACCAAACCTTACGAGGTTACGGAATCCGTTATCCCTCCCGCTCCTCCGGAGTATGTATATCCTACAGATGAGTTGAAGTCTCTGTTTACCGGCGCCGGCTATTCGCTGGATGCCTATGAGGCTGTGCCGCTGATTATCGAGAACAAGGCGTACTACGCTTCGACCAGTAACTCGGCTTTGATCTGTGCTGCCTACGGAAGCACGGCAGGCAACCTGGTGCAGTTCGCTGCCACGCAGATCTTCACCAAGAGCGAGATTCCTAACGGTTCTGTAATCGTGCTCAAGAGCGGATATCAGTACCGCCCCGAAGGCTGGACTGATTTGACGACCATGAATGCTTCCGGCGCCCGTCCGGGCAACGTGACGACTTCGATTGTTGTGGTGAACGACAGCTGGTGGGGGAGTTGGAATTACCGTGCCTTCAATCTGGCCAAGGCGGGTAATCCTCCTTTGACCGATGCTGAGCAGGAGACTCTTAGGAGTTGCTTTGCCATCTTCAAGCCCAAGCAATGAGAAGGCTTGTGATAATTGCCGCATTTGTCCTAGGCTTGACAATCCCCGCAGCGGCTCAGAGACAGAAGGTCAATATTGACTTTGACTGGAACTTCAGGAAGGATGGTGAGATTCAGTGGCGCCGGATCGATGTGCCTCACGATTTCAGCATTGAGGGTCCGTATTCTGAAAGTAATCCGGCGACCCTTCAGATGGGTTATCTTCCCGGAGGTATCGGATGGTACACCCGTACGATAGCGTGGGACCCTGCCTGGGAGGGCAAGAGAGTCAGTATTGTCTTCGACGGAGTGTTTATGAACAGCACGCTGTGGGTTAACGGACAGCAGGTTGGTTTCCGCCCGAACGGGTACCTTACCATCCGCTATGACATCACGTCGTTCTTGAAAACAGGAGACAATGAGATAAAGGTGAAAGTGGACAACAGCCTACAGCCTGCGGCGCGTTGGTATACAGGATCCGGTATTTACCGTCCCGTGAATCTGATAATTACCGACCCTGTGCATGTGGCGCACGATGGCACACATGTCTGGACTGTCGATGTCTCGGCTGCTTCAGCGGAGGTTAAGGTTGAAGTCATGCTGTGCAACGAGACAGGTTCTCCTGCGAGTATTGTCGTAAAGAATATTGTCAGGGATCCCGCCGGTGAGACATTGTCTAAGACAAGTATGGAGACGTTGGCTGCACCGGGCAGCTGTTGTGTGGAAACAACTCAGACGGTGAAGACCCCATCACTCTGGTCTCCCGACTCGCCCGCTATGTACTCGCTTGTGACGGAGGTATACCGGGATGGCGTCCTGGTGGATGATTATCACACCCCGCTTGGTTTCAGGACTTTGGAGTTCTCCGCCGAAGATGGGTTCAAACTGAATGGCGAGAAAATGCTCATCAAGGGAATCTGTATGCACCAGGACGATGAGCCTGCCGGGATAGCCGTATATCCGGATATGCTCCGCAGGCGTCTGAAGATCTTGAAGGAAATGGGCTGCAATGCTATCCGGACGACTCATCACGCCTTCTCTCCGGAGTTTTATGACCTGTGCGACGAAATGGGCTTCCTGGTGATGGACGAGCTTTTCGACGGATGGTTCCAGTGGAAGGGAAATGGCAAGGCCGCTTACGATTATGGATACTATTTTCTGGATTGGTGGGAACAGGACCTGACTGAATTTATCAAGCGGGACCGCAATCATCCATGCATCTTCATGTGGAGCATGGGGAATGAGGTATGGAAGTGGGAGAACCACCAGTATCTGCAGTGGAAAATCAATGATATATTCCATAAACTTGATCCGACGCGGCCGACTACCCAGGCGTGGGCCTTGGGCGAATATCTGGATGTCGCCGGATTCAATATGAACGGTGAGGGCAGGGGAGATATCGAAAAGTTCCACCAGAGCCAACCGTCAAAGGTGTCTATCGGTACCGAGATTCCGCATACACGTGCCACCAGGGGCGTCTATAAGACCATCGGGGCTGTCCGCCCCTGGATAGCCCCGGAGACCATAAAGGAAAAAGACCAGCCTGGTTACTACCCCATAGACAGCTACTCCGAAGAGGAAGTCTTTCCTGAATTCGATGCACGCTACGCCTCAGGCTATGACAATCAACCCCGCAAGGCGACCTGCCGCGAAGAGTGGAAGCAAGTATTACGTTATCCGTATTTCATCGGGGAGTTCCGATGGACGGCATTCGATTATCTGGGTGAATCCTGGGGGAACGGCTCCCGTACGAATAACTACGGTGTCATTGACCTGGCTTGTTTTCCGAAGGATCCGTATTATCTATATCAAAGCCTGTGGACGCATGCGCCTATGGTTCATATCCTGCCGCACTGGACCTGGCCGGGTAAGGAAGGGAAAGAAATTCCGGTGGTCGCATGGACAAACTGTGACGAGGTGGAATTGTTCCTGAACGGGAAATCGCTTGGCCGAAAGTCTATGGATGAAGAAGCATTGCAGATCCTGTGGCAGGTGCGCTATACTCCCGGTACCCTTAAGGCCGTAGGCTATAGAAATGGTGTAAAGGTGGCGCAGGACGTGCATTATACCGCTTCCAAGCCTGCTGCCATACGCCTGACGGTGGACCGCAAGGTTATGAAAGCGAATCGTAAAGACATAGTGTTCCTCACCGTGGACATTCTGGATAAATCATCGCACTTCTGCCCATCTGCCGCCTGTGGTATAAACTTCGAAGTCTCTGGTCCTTACACATTGGTTGGCGTGGAAAACGGCGATATCCTGGACTGGAACCCTCAGCAGTCCCTTTCAAGCAAGACCTTCATGGGCAAGACCCTGCTGGTGCTGAAGGCGACTGGAGAGGGCGGACAAATCAGGGTGAAGGCGACAAGTCCCGGTCTTAAATCTGCTACAATAAATATCGATGTATTATAAGAGACCTACGTCACTCCGATCTGCTAGGCGCAGGCCATGGAGACCGAACAGGTACTCCAAATCAGCACCTGATGATTATATTTGCATCTATGAAAAGATTCCATTTGCTAGTCGTAGCGCTTCTGGCTGCTGCGACTCTCGCTGCCCAGGAGCAGCCCAAGGTTTATATGGTGGCGAACGCGCACATGGACACCCAGTGGCGGTGGACCATTCAGCGCACGATAGGGGAGTATATCCCCAATACGCTGCTGCAGAACTTCGCCCTCATGGAGCAGTATCCCGACTATGTGTTCAATTTCGAGGGGGCCGACAAATACGCTTGGGCCAAGGAGTACTATCCGGAGCAGTTTGAAAAACTCAAAGGCTATGTGGCTAAGGGTCAGTGGCACATCAGCGGTGGGTCCTGGGACGCCAACGACCACAACATGCCTTCGGTCGAATCCTGCATCCGCAACTATCTGCAGGGACATCTTTTCTATAAAGAGGAGTTCGGCATCCGCAGCGTTGACGTGATGCTGCCGGACTGCTTCGGATTCGGAGCCACACTTCCTTCTATCGCATCCCATTGCGGACTCATCGGCTTCGCGACCCAGAAGCTCCATTGGAGAGCCAGGCCTTTCTATGAAAACGGCCGCAAGATACCTTTCCGTTTCGGTATCTGGGAGGGCATCGACGGCAGCCGTATCATGGCTGTGATGGACGGTGAAGACTACTTCTGGTGTCCCGACTCCGACGTGTCGGACCTCGCGGAAATCAAGGGCCTCGTGGCCGACAACGCACAGTACGGCGTAAATGCCGCCTTCCGTTATTTCGGCACCCGTTCCTCCAGGCTCCAGGGCGACCAGGGCGGTTCTCCCACTCCTCTGGCGGTATCGCTCGTGGAAGATGCCGTTCGCAATCCCAAGGACTACGCGATGCATTTCGCGGGTTCCGACGAGATGATGAAGGACTACTATATGAAGAAAGGACTGCCGGTATACAAGGGAGAGCTTCTCATGGATATCCATGCTACCGGCTGCTACACCTCTCATTCGGAGATGAAGCGTGTAAACCGTGTAAACGAAGGCCTGCTTACCGGAGCCGAGAGCGCCGGCGTGCTCGCCGAGTGGACGGGCGCCATGCAGTATCCTTCTTACACCATTTCAGAGAGTTGGAAGCGGGTGCTTTCGCATCAGTTCCACGATGACCTCACCGGAACGAGCATTCCCGAAGTCTACCAGTTCTCCTATAGCGACGAATTTGCGGTCCGCAGCCAGATGGAAACCATTCTGGACAAGGAGATGGAGGCCGTCTCGCGCGGACTGGATACAAAGGTTCGCGGCATCCCGGTAGTAGTGTGGAATCCCGTATCCGGAGCTAACAAAGACTATGTGCGCACCCGCATCGCCCTTCCAAAGGGTTACAAGGGGGTTGAGGTTTACGGCCCCGACGGCAAGAAGGTCGCTTCTCAGATGGGAGACGACGGCGAAGTGCTTTTCGCCGGCACGGTACCGTCGCTCGGAATGGCGGTATACGATGTGCGTCCGATGCGCAAGGCTTCAGCGAAATCGGCCCTCAAAGCCTCCAGAAAGACAATCCAGAACCGTCTTTACTCCATTACGCTGAATGACGACGGCGACATCTGCTCACTCATCGACAAACGTATTGGAAAGGAAATGGTGCGTCCGGGAGAGGCCTTCTCGCTGCTTTGCTGGGACGACAACTGGTCCGGAAACTGGCCCGCCTGGGAAATCTTCAAGTTCGTCATGGACCGCGAGCCCGGCAAGGTGAATGAAGACGTACGCATTTCGGTCGAGGAGAACGGCCCCCTCCGTGCTTCGTTGCGGGTGGAACGCCGCCTCGGCCCCTCCGTCTTCGTGCAGCACATCCGTCTTACCGACGGCGCCATGGACGAGAGGATAGACATACTTTGCGAGTTCGACTGGCAGAGCCGCGAATCCCTGCTCAAAGCGTCTTTCCCCACTCCGTTCGAGCCGGAAACCGCCTCTTACGACCTTGGAATGGCCCATATCGAGCGCGGAGTGAACACCGAGATCGCCTATGAGGTGTATGCCCATGGCTGGGCCGATGTGAGCGCTCCCGACGGATCCGCCGGCCTAACGATCATGAACGATGGCAAGTACGGCTGGGACCATCCCGATGCCGGTACGCTTCGCCTCACTCTTCTGCATACCCCTAAGACAGACCGCGCATGGGATACTTTCCAGACCTCCATGGATCTTGGGAAACACAGTTTTACATATTCGCTCATGCCTCACGGTGGTCAGCTCGATGCAGCCGCCGCAACGCTTGCATCAGACTGCCTGAATAAGCCCAAGAGGGCTTTGGCGGTGGAGGCCCATTCAGGAGTGGCCGGCAAGCAACTCTCAATAGCCCGCAGCACCAATCCTTCCCTCAAAATAGGCGCCCTCAAAAAGGCTGAACGGGGCGACGAATATGTGGTGCGCGTATACGAACTCTCGGGCAAAGGAGCTACCGGCAGGATAGAGTTCCCCGTTCCCATACTCTCTGCCCAGGAGGTGGATGGTGTAGAAGAGCCCAAGGGAGCTGCGTCCTTCAGCGGCAACGCCCTGGTGGTGGACTCCAAGCCTTTCCAGCTCCGCACCTTCAAAGTAAAACTGGCAGCCCCCAAAAAGACCATACCGGCTCCTCAGTACGACACGGTGGAACTGCCATACAATACGGTAGCTATATCATCGGATGCGTTCTCGGCCTTTGGCCATATGGACGGAATCCCGGGCGAATGGCGCTCCTACGCCGCTGAAATCCTCCCGAACGACTTCGTTTTCGCCGGCATCCCGTTCCGTTTAGCCAAGGCCGATCTGGACAATGCAGTGCGCTGCGCAGGGCAGGAACTTGCCGTCCCGGAAGGAACGACGAAACTGTATCTGCTGGCGGCATCGTCCGGAGAAGACAAGGAGGTGCAGTTCGGGAATGAATCCCTTCTTGTGGAAAACTGGACCGGGAAGTTCGGAGCATATGGCTGGCAGGGTGTTTACGACAGCTTCTGCCGCAGTGGAATGCTGGCCTACATGGGCACTCACAGCCATGGTTCGTCGCGTCGCAACCTCATCTATGAGTGCTCCTACATGTATCTGCTGGAAGTGCCTGTCACCGGAACTGGTTTCAAGCTGCCCGACGATAAGGAGATAGTGGTCTTTGCCGTAACCGCCTGTAACCCTGGAAAATAAATTGATATGCGCAAATATCTGATACTGCTGGCCAGTGCGCTGCTGATGCTGTCATTGCTTCACTGCAAGGGAACGGACAATAAAAAAGAGGAAGAGATACATTTCGATTATCCGAAAAAGGGTATCGTATGGAAAGGGGATCCGGTGAAGCTCGCCCCCAGAGGCTGTTATGCCCGAATTATCCGGGCCGGCGAAGGAAAGTGGCTGGCGGCCTATGAAGATGGTCTGGGCGATGTGTCTGTCTCCAGAACCAGTGATGGTTCTTCCTGGAAAGCAAGGCGCACAGTGATTCCCGGGGTTATCAGGGAAGGCGTGAAAGTTAATGCGGCAAATGCCGAGATATGCATGCTCAAGGATGGAACTCTTCTGTGCGCGGCAAATTACCGTCCGGAAACGGAGGGAAAAGTGCCGTTTTCCATTGCACTGTCGCGTAGTCTGGACGGCGGCGACAGCTGGAGCACTCCGCAGATTCTTTATTCCGCAGGAAGCTATTTCCGGGACGGTTGCTGGGAACCCTCATTTCTCGAACTTCCTGATGGAACAGTGCATATCTATTTCGCCGATGAAGGCCCTTACACTTCCTCTTCGGAGCAGCAGATATCTTTCATCTCCTCTTCGGACAAAGGCGTCAACTGGTCGGAGCCGGCTATGGTCTCTTTCCGTAAGGGGCGCCGCGACGGAATGCCCGTTGCGGCCATCTTTGGTGATGAGATAGTAGTGGCGATTGAAGACAATGGCGACGGTGCTTTCAAACCATACACCGTGCGCACATCTTTGAGTAATCCATGGGCGGAGCCTGTGCTCGCTGATTCTCCTGGCCGGGATTATGCCCTTGCCACTCCTGTCCCGGCATCCTACTACGTCGGAGCGCCGTATCTGATCAAGCTCCCGAACGGGGAATCCCTGCTGAGCTATCAGATTGCAGATAATGGAGATCTCGGATCAGCCATAATGGAGGTTGCGATTGGGGACTCGGAAGCCAGGTCCTTCACCTTGCGCTCAAAGCCGTTCGGCAATTCCCACGCGCTCTGGAACTCCATCGCCGTGTGGAACGACTCCACCGTGGTGGCCGTAGCCTCCGCCTCACTGGACGGCCTTGCCGATGCCCCCTGGATTCGTTTCGGGGAGATCCTGCATTAATCGCGCTTCAGGCAGTAATTAACGTCTTCGATACTGAGGGCATCCTCCACTGCAAAACCACCATTCTTTGTGCGGCGCAGGCTATGAAGGAAGGCGCCGCTCCCAAGCGCTTCGCCAAGGTCGCGAGCCAGGGCCCGGATGTAGGTACCCTTGGAGCAGTCCACGAGAATATCAGCTTGGGGGAGTCCGGCCGGCATGGCGGCAACATGAATTTTGCCTTCTAATTCATCGGAGGAAACACTCTTTCCGAACGCCTCCAACATTAAATCATAGATAGTGATATGCGACGCCTGCAATAGCCCGGGCTCTTCCACGGGCAGCCCGGCCTTGTAACGCTTGCGGGCAAGTTCGTACACGCGAACGCCGTCGACGCTTTTGGCGCTGAAGAGCGGCGCCACCTGCTCCTGTTCGCCGATGAATCCCGGCAACACACGGCGCAGCGCCTCTTCCGATACGCCGTCCAGGGGATAGCGTGTATCCACGTCCTTTTCCAGGTCGTACGAGGCCGTGGTGGCGCCGAAGGTAACCCCGGCAAGATATTGCTTAGGGGCTTTCTGGAACTCTTCTGCCAGTTTGGTCGCCTTGCCTATACACACCAACAGCACTCCGGTGGCCAGCGGATCAAGGGTTCCGGCGTGGCCAACTTTCAGGTTCTTCTTGCCGAAGTGCTTCACCGCCATCCACTTTACCTTCCGGATAACATCAGCCGAGGTCCAGCGGTAGGGCTTGTCCACTGGGACGACTATGCCCTCGGGATAATCATCAATGGAATGGCTCAGGACCATGCCGGGTTTTAATACCAGATAGCTCATACGGTGAAAATCAGTTATAGCCGGCAGTCATGGCGGCTTCGGGCTGGATATCGAGGCGCCCCTTCCAGGCATCGTTCGCCCGGTAATGGGGTGCGTATTCACAAACTATGGTTGCCACTGGAGCCTGGAACGAACCGGCGCGTGTGGCGTAGAACTCTTCCACGATCTCGGTCTTCTCTTCCGGGAACACCTCGTACCAAAGCTCGATGCGGTCGGAAAGCACGTTGCGGTAGTATCCCCAGCGATATCCGGAAATCTGGTTCACGGGAACCAGACCAGCTCCAAAGGGGATAGTTACCTTCACGAAGCTGCGGTTCTCCACGCTGGTAAGGGTGGCGCGAACCTGAACCCGGTCGCCGATTGCAATCACCGAGGGGCTCTCGCCGGCCTCGACCTCCCCGGCCACCCCGGCTTTCTGCCCGCCGCCCTGCACCCGTACCGCAATACTCATCTCATTCCCAGCGGCCTTCACATCTTCGAACGGCACAGTGTACTCGGCCTTCAGCGCCAGAACCTTGGTATCAAGCACCTCGGCCGGACCGTTCATCACTGCGGCCAGGGCTTCCAGATAGCCGGATCCGGACTTCCAGTCCTGGGTCTCCTTCTGGAGCATGATCCACAGACGGATTCCGTTGGAAATCTCCGGATGTCCGAACTTATCCATGATGGCCATCAGGGCGCAGTGGGCATCGAGTTCGGTTTCAAGCAGACCGCGCCAAGGCATCACGGCATCGGGGTAGTAAACCCCTCCGTGCCTGTGAGGCTGAGCGTATTCCACGAGCGAGGCCACGTCGGCCACCAGGGATTTGCGGAGCCTTGAAACGGTGCCCAGCCGCACGCCCATCTTCGAGGCCAGCTGAACGCCGCCTTCGAGCGACAGGAAGTTATCGAGCGTCTGCACCCTGCGGGCCTTAGCAGCGATATAGCCGTTCAGTCCGCGTGCCTTCTTCGGAACCAGATATGCGCGGGCCGCCTTGCGGAAGTCTGCGGAAGTCTTTTCTGTGAACGAAACCTCCGGGAAGAAGCTGCGGGTGTGCAGATACTGCTCCATCGAGAGGCAGCGCCACCAGCTGTACTTTCCGCTGAAGTACTCCTTGTCGATATAATGCACTGCTGCCGCCTCGTCGATAATGCCGAGTCCGTGCATCAGACGCAGCACAATCGCGGTAACTATTGGCGAAGACGGCATGCCGGCGAACCATGCGAAGCCGCCTTCGTCGTCCCGGCAGGCAAGGAGCTTGGAAATCGCGCTCTCCCGGTCGAACGAAGGCTCAGCGGCTCCGGGAATTCTGGCCATCAGCGAATAGGCGTACAGCGCGCGGGCGAGGGAGATGGCGTTGGGGCGCGGAACCTCCAGCTCGGAAGGAATGGCCTCGAGCAGCATTTGGCGGATGTCGCGCACTTCCATGGCAGGCAGCGAACCGTCGACGTTCACGAAGAGCGCACGCAGTTGCGCTTCCAGAGCGGCCTTGTCGGCCCCGGGCAGCAGCACCGCCGAATGGGCTTCGGTAAGAGTCTGAACCGCCGGATGCACCGGCGCGCTCACGAACACTCCGTCGGCGGCGGTGGCGATGCGGTTGGGTGTGAAGCTCACCAGCACTCCGAGGTCTTTCTGGCCGACGGGAACGGCTACCTCGAAGTCGAAGTTGGTGGATGCGCCGCCGGGAACGGTGATGCGCTGAACGGAAGAGCTCAGCACGGCGGCGCTATGACGGTCGGCTCCGTCGAGAATGCCGATCTTCAGTGTGCCGTCGACGTCGCCCACGAGGCTGCTGGAAAGGCCGATGCGGACGTTCCAGACATCGCCTTCATAGAGGAACTGCGGCTCCACGAGGCTGATTTTGACCGGTATTGTGACCACCATCTCGCGACGCAGGACGGCGTTACGCATGCTCGCATCGTGCGCGAACACCTGTACGTAATAGGTGGATAGCTTGTCGGAATTGGTGAAGCTGAAGCTCACGTTTCCGGCCTTGTCGCTCTTCAGGAACGGTTCCCATGCGAGCGTGGTGGCGAAGTCTTCGCGGATCACGATGTCGGAAGCGATCTCTTCGGCAGTTGAGGCTCCGGCGGCCACGTCACTAAGTGCGGCCTCTTCCACCATGGCTTCAGGCGCAGCGGAATCCAAGGCGATCATGTTCACCGAGGCGGACTTGGTCATAAGACGCACATTCCCGCCTAGGCTGTAGAAGGGTATGTAACGCGAGGAACCGGAATCCTGTCCGCAGATTGCGTTGAAATACACGCTCGGCCTAGGCCTGTTCTGCCCGGCGAAGGAGCTCCAGGAATTGCCCATGAAGCGTTCGGTGCTCTTGTCGAACACGGCCACTGCTACTTCCGCGCCGGCCAGCGTCTTAAGATTAAATGTATACTGCGCACCTGGCGAGGTGGTGTCGAGGAAACGCTCGAAGCTGAGCGGCAGGTCGAGGGTATGGTTCTCGCGGCTACGGGTAAGCGTATGCTGATGGGCCTTACCGTCCTGGAAATACAGAATAAGGAGCGAGAGCCCTTCCGGCCAGCTGTCGGGCCAATCGTAGCGAAGGGTGGTCTCAGCGGGGGCGACGCCGGCGGTGGAGCCTGATGCGGCTGCCGAGCCTGGCGCGGGGGCGAACTGCAGCAACCGGCGGTCCAGCAGCACGTTGCCGGTACCGTACAGCTCGGCGACCGCCCATGTGCGGACGCTGCCGGCCACTATCCGCGTGCCGAAGGCGTCTTCCAAATCCTCAAAGAAGAACTCCTTGGGCGGACGAACCGGTTCCTGACGGCCGGCCACGTGTATCCATTTCTGGAACTCCATGGTTTCGCCGGTTGCGTCTATCACCTTGATTGTGAGGGCGTAAGACGAGCCCCAGCTGCCTGCATCGGTGCTGTCGGTGGGGAAGGATAGGGCGAAGCGGTCCTTTTTCGGTTCGAGTTTTCCTTCCGCCCAGGGCTCTCCGTTATGCTCGACCTTCCAGACGATGTCGGCGCCCGCGAGCGAATGCCCGGAGTAGGCCTTCACGGAGCCTTTCACATCTACGGCAGCCAGAGGGAAACGGAGTTCTGGCGTGCGGTCGAACACGAGGTCGAAGGTGGGCAGCACGAAGTCGTCGACCAGTATATGTTTGCTGCTGAGCAGTTTATCGCTGCTGCGGATTTCAAGGCAGTAGTTTCCCAGACGTTCGCGACGGGGGAGGAGGAACTCTCCGGAGACGCTGCCGTTCGCACTGGTTGTGAGGGCGAGTTCTTCGATGGTGCGGCCCTGCACGTCTTTCAGTATCGCCTTGATTTTCAGTCCGGAAGACGCCTTCACGGAGTAGCGTCCCTGCCAGACGATGGCCTTGAAATGAACGGTTTCCTCCGGCTGGAAGGCGCTGCGGTCGGTGAGAATGGTGCAGTGCATTTCGTCGGGCCGGTCGGAGATATCGGGGCTGCGGTAGCTGACGGGGTATACCTCCCTGGACGCGCGTTCGCCGCTGCGGACCTGAAGGCTCCAACGGTGCTTGTAGTCGCTGTCGTTGAAGAGGTTCGAGGCCTCCTTCGGAAGGGTGGTAATGCCGCTGAGCGTGAGGCCGTTGAAGCTCCGGTAGACTTTACCGTCGCGTAGCACGTCCACGTCGACCTTCCCTATCGGTTCGCCGCTGATGTAGTCGACCGCCCAGATTCCGAGGCCGTCGCCGTTCCAGCGGCTGGCAGTCGAAATGGTGTATTTTTCCCAGAGGCAACTCTCGGAGGTGTCGCCGTTTACGCATTTTACCGTGTAGGTTCCGTCGGGAAGTTTTGGAAGGTCGAGCAGAAGATCATCGGGGACGTAGTAGCTGCAAATCGGGTTGCGCTGCAGGTATTCCCAGACTTTTTCGGCCTTCTTTTCGGCCTTCTCGTCGAACTGCACGTCTCCTTTATATATGCGTACGCTCACGTATTCGAGGTTGCGAAGGCTGAGGGAGAGCTTGCTTCGCTTGATGTCCATGGAGACGGAGGCGGCGTCCATTTCGGCGATGAGAAAATCCGCCTCGACGCAGCAGTCGGCAATCTTCTTTTCGTCGCCCTTGAATGCTTTGGCCTTGGTGCGAAAGGCCTGGCAGTCGGCGCGGAGGGCCTTGAAATCTTCCGAGCGGCCCTTTTCCTGAAGGGCGTTGAAGCGCCGCTGGAGCAGGTCTTCTTCGGCCATTAATGCCGCGGCCTTGCTGTTCCATTTTTGTGCGTATGCCTTGAGGGCCTTTTCTTCAGAGCTGTTTTTTTCCGAGCAGGCCAGCTGATACTCCACGAAGGCGTTCATGGGGTAGGACTTGTATTCCTGTTCCATGAGCTTTTCCGGGAAGAGGCTCCAGAGACAGTAGTCCCAGTCGCTCTTGAACTGGGCCCTGAGGGCAGGGGAGAACTTGTAATGCCCCAGTCTCCAGTCCCTGGTCCAGAATTCTTCGTGGCTGGCCGCCTTGAGAGCTTTCTTATTGGTTTCCAGATATTTGAGAAGATCCTCGGGAGATTCGCCCCTGCGCATATAGTAAACTGCCACCGGTTCACCGAAGGCTTCGATCTCCGCGCGGAACGCCTTGTATAGCGAGTCGCGGAGCTTCCAGTTGCTGCGGGTGCCTACGCTAACGTACTTTTCGGCCGCGTCATAATAGTCCCAGCAGAGATGCTGACGCTTTGCTTCGGCCTTGATTATCTGCAGGGCAGCGGCCGCGGTGGCCGGTTTGTCGGCAGCTTCCGCCTTGGAATAATCCTGCCAGAGTTTTATCAGGACGTGGCCGTCGTCGTCGGTTTTCGCGACCTTCTTCGCGCAGGCGGCCGGTGCTGCGGCGGGATCCCCGGCATTGGGGGTCTCGGCGGGGAGGAGGTTCGGGATAAGTACAATCGTCAGGAGAAGGGAAAGGATACGTTTCATTTCTTCCGGGCGTTAAAGTATTCGATGGCTTCGGTAACTACAAACGTCGAGCCACCGATATAAATGAAGGGGTTGATTGAAGATTCCGCTATCTCCAGGGCCCTTTCCACTGCGGAGGCTACACTGGGGGCGGTTTCCATGGCGAGGTCGGGCCGGAGTTCCGAGAGCTGGGCCTTGAGGTCTTCTGCCGGGAGAGCCCTCGGAATCGCCGGCGCAGCCAGGATGTATCGGGCGCCTTCTGGCATGAGCGGGGCGATTCCCGCCAGGTCCTTGTCGGCCATGATCCCGTAAACGATGATGAGTGGGCGGGCCGGGCCGTCTGCGCCGCGCCCCTGCTGCAATTCCCGGAGCCGCGCGAAGTTCACCTCCAGCGCCGGGGGATTGTGGGCGATGTCGCATACCACCTCCGGTTTGTCACAGAGCCTTTCCCAGCGACCTCGCAGCCCGGTAAGTTCGGCCGTCCGTTCAATGGCTTCAAGCGTGGAAGGTCCCTTTAAATCTACCCCTACTTTCCACGTTTTCGCCAAAATGTCCAGGGCCACGAGAACGGTATGAAGGTTCTGCTCCTGACAGGGGCCGCGGAGGTCCATACCGGAAAGGATTTCAGCTTCGGTGGCAATTGGCAGTTCAGAAGTAGGATAACGATGGGCAGCCGAGATGCCCTCTGCTTGAATAACCGGGATAATGGAATCCGCGAAATACAGGGGCGCGTCCACACGGGCGGCGGCCTTGCGGAAAACCGAAGCGGTTTCGGGATCTTCGGAGGCAACCAATGCGGGGACGCCGGGCTTAAAGATTCCGGCCTTTTCACCGGCGATTGCGGCGCGGGTGGATCCCAGCAGGGCGCAGTGGTCCAGACCTATTGAGGTGATGATGGAAATCTCAGGGGTGATGATATTAGTGCTGTCCAGCCTGCCGCCAAGGCCGGCCTCGATCACGGCCCAGTCCACTCCCTGGCGGGCGAACCACCAGAATGCCAGGCCGGTAGTCATCTCGAAGAAAGACAGCCCGCTGGTGTCGAAGGTCTGGAAGAACTCCCAAACCTCTTCTTTAGAAGGCATGGTCCAGCCGTCGGCGGTGACGACCTTCATCCTCTCGCGGAAGTCCACCAGATGGGGCGAGGTGTACAATCCCACGCGGGTTCCCGCAGCCAGCGCCGCGGCTATCATGCTGGCCACGCTGCCCTTGCCGTTGGTGCCGGCGACATGTATGCAGCGGTAATGCTCCCAGGGCTTCCCGAGGCGCTCTCCGAAGGCTTTCATCCCGGCCAGGCCGGGCTTGTAGGAATCCTGGTTGAAGCCTGCCGTCTGCACCGACGGGGTGATGGAATAAATCCGCTCCAACAGGGCGGAATATGCATTTTCGTCAAACTTCGTTTGCATCTGTTTCCAAAAATAGTTAAATTTGACGGAATTCGTTCAGACTATGAAGGAAAAACTCTCAGTTCTGCGTTCGAAGTATATCATCGACGGTATCCAGCAGGAACTCACTCCCGCTGAGATTCTGGAGAGCGTCGGGGCCCGAATCTCGGAAGAGAATGCCGGCATACCCGGACGCATAGCGGACGAGAGCTCCTGGCCGGGCCCCTCGGTAGCAGGAACCGATCCCACAAAGATCGACCGTTATCTCTCAAAGGTGCTGGCGGCCAAAAAGCATCCTTCCATGGTATTCCCGGCGGAATTCACCCGTACAAAACTCGAGCAGGCCCTTCTGGACTGCATCTGGCGGGTCGGGCATTTCAAGCTTGAGGACCTCTGCGTGGATGCCCGCTGGACCTGGAACTCCCGCAAAATAGGCAACATGGCCGCGCTCTACTCTTCGGTGAGCTCCATGGCCGAATTCGCCGACTCCCTCGGAATAGGCATACGCAGTTGCTCTGAGGCTGAGGGCGACTGCGAACTGTCCGTAACCCCATATCTTCGGGCCGACGAAGCTGCCGGCGGGGCCGAGGAAGCCCTTTCCGAAGAGCAGCCTCTCCGTCTCGGCCCTGCGAGCATCTCCTCCGTCCTTGCGCCGGACCCCGAGAGCTGGGTCGTCTACATCCCCTTCGACACGTCGTCCTACCGTTTCGGCGGTTCGCTCTTCGCCCAGGTGATGAAGGGCTCGCACGGCGTGGCCCCTGCAGTGAACGATCCCGACTACTTCATCGACTGCTACGAAGTGGTTCGCGAACTTGTGGAAGACGGCATCGTGCTTGCCGGCGCCACCGTGGCAGACGGCGGCCTTCTGGCGGCCCTGAGCGGCATGACCACCGGCAAAACGGGTGTTTCGGCCGACCTCAGCGGCCTGCGTCGCGCCACCGGCGAAGACGATCCGGTACGCCTGCTCTTCGCCGAGGTACCCGGTGCCCTGGTGCAGATTCGCGACATCGACTTCGATTATCTCGACGCCGAGCTGCTGCTGCAGGACATCGCCTTCTATCCGCTCGGCCATCCCACCGAGGGAGGCGAGGTGAAGCTGCATTCATCGGCCAGATCGGGCATACAGAATATTCTCGAATCCCTCATCCGCAATCAGGGCGGGGAAGGGGAGGACTAAAGCAAATAACCAATGGGTAAACCCAAAATCTTCGTCCTCGATACCAATGTGATCCTGCACGACCACAACGCGATTCACAAGTTTCAGGACAACTACCTCGTCATTCCCGTGGCCGTCATCGAGGAGGCCGACAAGTTCAAGAAGGGCAACGACACCCTTTCATACAACGCGCGCCATTTCATGCGCGACATGGACCGCCTCAAGGACGATCATATAAAGATTGAGCCCAACCATCCCTTCGCGCCGGAGTTCGCGGAGCTTTTCCGTGACGACATCCAGGACCACCGCATCCTGGCCACAGCCATGTGGGTGCGGGACAACAATCCAGGAACCTTCGTGGCCCTTGTCTCCAAAGACGTGAACCTCCGTCTAAAGGCAAAGGCTGCCGGAATGGAGTGCCAGGACTATCTGACCGATCGCGTGGAAGAGGAAAAGATAGAAAGGGCGAATGCCGAAGTACAGTTCCGCACGCTTCCGCAGGAGACGATGCAGGCCCTGTGCTACGGCCCCGAAACCGCTATTCCATGGGACGCCGTGGACGACAAGGAACCCGAACCGAACCGTCTCTACAAACTTCGCTGGCAGGGAGACAAGAGCCGGGAGACCGTATGCGCCCGTTATCACGCTGACAGCCGCAAGGTGGTTCTGGTGAAGGCGCACGAGGCCTTCGGCATACGTCCCCGTAATGACGAGCAGAAGATGGCCCTCGACGCCCTGCTGGACCCGAAGATCTCCCTGGTGTCGCTCACAGGCGGTGCCGGAACCGGGAAGACGCTGCTGGCGCTTGCGGCCGCGCTCGAACAGGAGAGGGAGTACGACCAGATCATCGTCTCCCGTCCCACTGTGATCCTTGGAAATCAGGATATCGGCTTCCTTCCCGGAGACCAGAAAACCAAGATGGGGCCCTTCCTGCAGCCGCTGATGGACAACCTGAACGTGATCAAGGGGCAGTTCAAGCCTACGTCGCGCGAAGCGCAGCACATCGAAGGCATGCTCAAGGAAGAGAAGATACTCATCGAGCCGCTGGCATACATCCGCGGCAGGAGCCTCGGCCGCTGCTTCTTCATTATCGACGAAGCCCAGAACCTTACCCCGCTGGAAATGAAGACCATAATCACCCGTGCGGGAGAGGGAACAAAGATAGTGTGCACCGGCGATATCTTCCAGATCGACCAGCCATACCTGGACCAGTGGTCCAACGGCCTGAGCCATCTCGGGGAGAAGCTCACAGGGCAGAAAATTTTCCAGCATGTCTTCCTACGGAAGGGTGAAAGGAGCGAACTGTCAGAATTGGCAGCGAAGCTGCTTTAATTGTCGGGAAAATTGAGTATATTTGCAGGTTCGAAAAGTTATAATAAAACACATAAGTTAAATGTCAGACGAAAAGAAACGCGTGTATCGCTTTGGCGGCAAGACCGCTGAAGGCGATGCTTCTATGCGCGAACTCCTTGGAGGAAAGGGCGCAAACCTTGCCGAGATGAGCAAGCTCGGCCTGCCGGTACCGGCAGGTTTTACCATCACAACTGAATGCTGCACCGAGTATTATCAGCTCGGAGGAGGCTATTCCGACGCTCTCAAGCGCGATGTGGCCGAGGCTCTCGCTGCCACCGAAAAGATCATGGGCAAGCGCTTCGGCGATCCGAAGGACCCGCTGCTCGTGAGCTGCCGTTCCGGCGCCCGCAGTTCCATGCCCGGTATGATGGATACCATCCTCAACATCGGCCTCTGCTCCGCTACCATCCCCGGAATGATTGAAAAGACCGGCAACCCCCGTTTCGTGTACGACGCATACCGTCGTCTCATCATGATGTACTCCGACGTCGTCATGGAGAAGGCAGAGGGCATCGAACCCGCCGACGGCCAGGGTATCCGCCAGCAGCTGGACCGCATGATGGAAGAGCTCAAGAAGGAAAAGGGCTACGCATCCGATACTGAAATCACCGCGGACGAGCTCAAGAACCTCGCAGAGCAGTTCAAGAAGAAGATAGTCGAGGTCCTCGGAGTCGAGTTCCCCGACACCGCTGAGGCCCAGCTTTGGGGATCCATCGGCGGCGTGTTCAAGAGCTGGAACGGCAAGCGCGCAATCGCTTACCGCCGCATCGAAAAGATTCCCGATGACTGGGGCACCGCTGTAAACGTACAGAGCATGGTGTTCGGTAACATGGGTAATACCTCCGCCACCGGTGTGGCATTCTCCCGTAACCCCGCCTCCGGCGACAACAAGTTCTACGGAGAATGGCTCATCAACGCCCAGGGCGAAGACGTGGTTGCTGGTATCCGCACCCCGAACCCCCTCAACGAAGCTACCAAGAACGAGCATAATAAGAACCTCCAGAGCCTCGAAAAGGCAATGCCGGAGGTCTACGCAGAACTCGACGCAATCCGCACCAAGCTGGAAGCCCACTTCCACGATATGCAGGACATCGAATTCACCATTCAGGAAGGCCATCTCTGGATGCTCCAGTGCCGTATCGGCAAGCGCACCGGTATCGCCGCTCTCCAGATGGCGATGGACATGCTCGACGAGGGCATGATCGACGAGCGCACCGCAGTCATGAGGGTGTCTCCTTCCCAGCTCGACGAAATCCTTCACCCCGTGCTCAACCCCGCCTCCGAAAAGAAGGCCTCCGTTATCGCACAGGGCCTGCCCGCATCTCCGGGCGGAGCCGTCGGCACCATCGTCTTCACTCCTGCCGACGCAATGGCAGCCGCTGCCAAGAAGCAGAACGTCATCCTCGTCCGTGAGGAGACTTCCCCGGAAGACATCGAAGGCATGCGCGCAGCTGCCGGTATCCTCACCACCCGCGGCGGTATGACCAGTCACGCAGCCCTCGTGGCCCGCGGCTGGGGCAAGTGCTGCATCGTCGGTTGCGAGGCCATGGAAATCAACCTCGAAGCCAAGACCGTGAAGTTCCGCGGCAGTGACAAGGAATACAAGGAGGGCGACTACCTCTCCCTCAACGGTACCCGCGGCCTCATCTACGCAGCCGCCATCGAAACCATGGACGCCAGCGAGAATCCGCTCTTCATCCGCTTCATGAGCATCGTGGACAAGTATCGCCGTCTGGGCATCCGCACGAATGCGGACACCCCGGAAGATACCCAGAAGGCTCTCCAGTTCGGTGCCGAAGGCATCGGCCTGTTCCGTATCGAGCACATGTTCTACGGACGCAACAGCGAAGTGCCCCTGATGAAGCTCCGCCGCATGATCCTCTCCAAGACTGAAGAAGAGCGTCGTGATGCCCTCGCAGAGCTCCTGCCCTTCATGAAGGCAAGCGTAAAGAGCACCCTCAAGATTATGGACGGCAAGCCGGTGGTGTTCCGCCTGCTCGACCCGCCTCTCCATGAGTTCGTTCCCAAGGCAGAAGACAAGCGCGCTGAGCTTGCTAAGGAACTTGGCGTAAGCGTCGACGAAATCGAACACCGCGGCGAGGAACTCCACGAGGTTAACCCGATGATGGGTCACCGCGGAGTACGTCTCCACGTCACCTATCCTCTCATCGCCGAAACCCAGTACAGAGCTATCTTCGAGGCTTCCGCAGAACTTCTTAAGGAAGGTCTGCACCCGCAGCCCGAAATCATGATCCCGGTCACCGTGTCCGCACGTGAGCTTTCCTTCCAGAAGGCCATCTGCGATCGCATCAAGGCCGAGGTTGAGGCTCACTCCGGCGAGCACATCACCTATCACTTCGGCACCATGATCGAGATCCCGCGTGCAGCTCTCACCGCCGACCGTATGGCCCGTACCGCTGAGTTCTTCAGCTTCGGTACCAACGACCTCACCCAGATGACCTTCGGTTTCTCCCGTGACGACGTAGGAACCTTCATGGGCGACTACCTCGGCGCGAAGATTCTCGACGCTGATCCGTTCCAGACCATAGACGTGAAGGGCGTGGGCAAGCTCGTGGAATACGGCGTGCACAATGGACGCAGCAAGAGGCCCGACCTCAAGTGCGGCGTCTGCGGCGAGCACGGCGGCGATCCCGATTCCGTGAAGTTCTTCAACAAGATCGGTCTCGACTACGTTTCCTGCTCACCGTTCCGCGTGCCTATCGCACGTCTTGCGGCTGCGCAGGCTGCTATCGAGCAGGAGAAGTAGCAAATAGAACGATTCCCACCGTCACGGCAACGTTGAGCGAATGCTTAGTGCCGTGCTGGGGGATCTCCAGACAGAAGTCGGAGGCGTCTACAACACTCTGTTGTACGCCTTCGACTTCGTTTCCGAATATAAAGGCGTATTTGGCGCGGCCGAGGGTGGCACGGGTCTCAGGGGGTACACCCCGGACCGCTCCATCCAACTTTACCGAATTTTCCGTCTGTTCGACTGCGACTACCGTGTAGCCTTCTGCCTTAAGGGTAGCTACAGCTTCGAGGGTGTCCGCGAAGTGTCGCCACGGAACGGCCTCTTCGGCTCCGAGGGCGGTTTTATGGATTTCGGCCGACGGGGGCACGGCGCAGATTCCGCAGAGGTAAACCCTGCTGGCGCCGAACGCATCGGCGCTGCGGAAAGCGCTTCCCACGTTGTATGCGCTGCGTACGTTGTCGAGTACCACTACGGTTCCGGAGGCGTTGCGGCTGCAGTATTCTTCCGGTGAAATGCGCCCCATTTCGGCGGCTGTGAGTTTTCGGTTTTTCATGTGTGGCAAAGATAGGAAATTCGGTTTGTTTTGGCTATATTTGTAATCCATTATTCTCATCATCATGAAAAAGGACACCCAGATTTTCGACCTCATCGCGCAGGAGGAAGCCCGCCAGAAAAACGGCCTCGAGCTCATCGCCAGCGAAAACTATGTTACGCCCGAAGTGCTTCAGGCAATGGGCAGCATCTGCACCAACAAATACGCCGAAGGCTATCCCGGCAAGCGCTACTACGGCGGCTGCCAGGTGGTAGATAAAATCGAGCAGCTCGCAATCGACCGTCTCAAGGCTCTCTACGGAGCCTGCTGGGCCAATGTGCAGCCCCATTCCGGGGCGCAGGCCAACCTTGCCGTGGAAATGTCGGTCTTGAATCCCGGCGACACTTTCATGGGTCTGGATCTTTCGCAGGGCGGCCACCTCACCCACGGCTCTCCCGTGAACGCTTCCGGTATCCTCTATAACGCAGTGGCCTACGGTCTGAATCCGGAAACAGGTACCATCGACTACGACGCCATGGAGCGCACGGCAAAGGAATGCAAGCCGAAGCTCATCATCGGCGGCGCTTCCGCCTATTCCCGCGAATGGGACTACGAGCGCATGCGCAAGATAGCGGACGAGGTGGGAGCCATCCTCTGGATAGACATGGCCCACACTGCCGGCCTCATCGCCGCAGGTCTGCTCAAGAACCCGGTCAAATACGCGCATATCGTAACCAGCACCACTCACAAGACCCTCCGCGGTCCGCGTGGAGGTATCATTCTCCTCGGCGAAGATTTCCCGAATCCCAAGGGTCTCACCACCCCCAAGGGCGAAATCAAGCCCATGAGCGCCGTGCTCGACTCCGCCGTCTTCCCGGGAGAACAGGGAGGCCCGCTGGAGCACATCATTGCGGCCAAGGCAGTCGCCTTCTGGGAGGCAGCACAGCCCGAATATGTGGAGTATCAGAAGCAGGTGAAGGCCAATGCGGCTGCAATGTGCAAGGAGTTCATCCGTCTGGGCTACAAGGTGGTATCCGGCGGCACCGACAATCACCTTATGCTCATCGACCTCCGTACCCGTTTCCCGGAAGTCACCGGCCGCATAGCCGAAAAGCAGCTGGAGCTCTCCGACATCACCGTGAACAAGAACATGGTGCCCTTCGATACCCGTAATCCGTTCCAGACCAGCGGTCTGCGTATCGGCACCCCGGCCATAACCTCCCGCGGTTTCGTGGAGGCCGACATGCCGAAGATCGTGGATCTCATCGACACCGTGCTTCAGTCGTGCAATGCCCATGCGGAGGCGCTGAGCCTCAAGAAGGCGGACGTGCCCACTCCCGCTCAGGAAGCGGAACTCGCAGAGCATGCCAAGGTGCGTGAGGCGGTGGCCGCAAAGGTCCACGCCCTCACCGAAGGCAAACCACTCAATCGCTACTAGAAGCTGTTTGTATTTTATCAGCTTCGGTCTGCAGGGTCTGTTTTGGCCAGTTTCCCGCCTGTCATCAGTCACGTAGCTACTGCTACGCTCCTTCTTCCAGCCGAAAAACTGCCTCAAAACATTTTCCTGCATCCTCTCGCTAACAAAATACAAACAGCTTCTTGGTGACAAATTGTCACTGGCACGCGGGTTGATTAAGCTTAAGGCGTCTCCGGCAGCGGAGGCGCCTTTTTTGAAACAACTAAAACGAAACAATATGATCAAACCATTGGCAGACAGAGTCCTCATTGAGCCCCAGGAGGCCCAGACGAAGACAGCAGGCGGAATCTACATTCCCGATACGGCAAAGGAAAAGCCCCAGCAGGGTAAGGTTATAGCGGTCGGTCCCGGCAAAAAAGACGAACCCATGGAGGTTAAGGCCGGCGACGTCGTTCTCTATGGCAAGTATGCCGGCACAGAGGTAACCGTAGAAGACAAGAAGTTCCTCATCGTCAAGCAGCAGGACATTTTGGCAATCTTATAATATAAGGATATCATGGCAAAGACTATAAAATTCAATACTGAGGTCCGCAGCGCAATGAAGGCTGGTGCGGATCAGCTTGCCGACGCAGTAAAGGTAACCCTCGGTCCAAAGGGCCGCAATGTGGTAATCGACAAGAAGTTCGGTGCTCCTCAGGTAACCAAGGACGGCGTAACCGTCGCCAAGGAAGTGGAGCTTGAAGACAAATACGAGAACATGGGTGCCCAGATGGTCAAGGAGGTCGCCTCCAAGACCAACGAGCAGGCAGGCGACGGCACCACTACCGCCACCGTCCTGGCCCAGGCCATCATCAACGTGGGTCTCAAGAACGTCGCAGCTGGTGCCAACCCGATGGACATCAAGCGCGGTATAGACAAAGCTGTTGCCGCTGTGGTCGAAGACCTCAAGAAGCGCAGCCAGGCCGTGGGTGAAGACTACTCCAA
>JAFPWX010000018.1 GCA_017412645.1 Bacteroidales bacterium
CCACCGAGGAAGACCTCGTGCAGCGCAAGCATCACTACGCAATCGTGGACGAAGTTGACTCCGTTCTTATCGACGACGCCCGTACCCCTCTCATCATCAGCGGTCCCACCGCCAAAACGGAATCTGACGCCCAGTTCATGGAGTACAGGCCCTATGTGGAAAAGCTGTATCAGGCACAGAGAAGCCTTGTAAACCAGGTTCTCAACGAGGCAAAGAAGAAGATTGCCGAGGGCGACGAAGCCGAGGGAGGAAGGCTGCTTCTGCGTGCTCACAAAGGTCTGCCCAAATATCAGCCGCTTATCAAGTTCCTGAGCGAACCGGGAATGAAGGTCATCCTTCAGAAAACCGAGAACTACTATATCCAGGACAACGAAAAGGAGATGCCGGTCATCACGGACCCGCTCTATTTCGTTATCAACGAGCAGCTCAATTCGGTGGACATGACCGATAAGGGTCACGCTGTTCTGGCACAGAGCGTTGGCGACGACGACTTCTTCGTCATCCCGGACGTGGGCAGCCAGATAGCCAATATCGAACACAGCGAAATGTCCCTTGCCGAGCGTCAGCAGGCAAAGGATGCCCTCATGGAGGACTTCTCGCTGAAGAGCGAACGTATCCACACGGTGAACCAGCTCCTCAAGGCCTACACCCAGTTCGAGAAGGATGTGGACTACATCATCGTGGAAGGCCAGATCAAGATCGTGGACGAGCAGACCGGCCGTGTTATGGAGGGTCGCCGTTGGAGCGATGGCCTTCATCAGGCAATCGAAGCCAAGGAGAACGTGAAGGTGGAAGCTGCCACGCAGACCTTCGCCACGATCACCCTTCAGAACTATTTCCGTATGTACCACAAGCTGTCCGGTATGACCGGTACGGCTGAAACTGAGGCGGGCGAGTTCTGGAGCATCTACAAGCTCGACGTGATGGTCATCCCCACCAATCGTCCGGTAATCCGCGACGACCAGGACGACCTTATCTATAAGACGAAGAAGGCCAAATATGCAGCCGTTATCGAAAGGATAGTGGAGTTGCGCGACGCCGGCCGTCCGGTTCTGGTGGGCACCACAGATGTGGAAACTTCCGAACTCCTGAGCCGTATGCTGCGTATGCGCGGCATCAAGCACAACGTGCTCAATGCAAAAGAGCACGCTCGCGAAGCAGAAATCGTGGGGCAGGCCGGCCAAAGCAGTACCGTTACCATCGCCACCAATATGGCAGGCCGTGGTACCGATATCAAGCTGTCACCGGAGGTCAAGGCTGCAGGCGGTCTTGCCATTGTGGGTACAGAGCGTCATGACAGCCGTCGTGTGGACCGTCAGCTCCGAGGTCGTGCCGGACGTCAGGGTGACCCGGGGTCCAGCGTGTTCTTCATATCTCTGGAAGACAAACTTATGCGCCTCTTCGGAAGCGAACGCATCGCCTCCGTGGTGGACAGGCTCGGTATGGAAGAGAATGAGGTTCTGGAGAGCAAGATGCTCTCGCAGGCAATTGAGCGCGCGCAGAAGAAGGTGGAGGAGAACAACTTCGGCATACGTAAACGTCTTCTCGAATACGACGACGTGATGAACTATCAGCGTGAAGCTGTGTACTCCCGCAGGCGCAACGCCATCAGCGGCGACAAGATTGAGATCGACCTCCGTAACATGATGCTCGATTCTGTTTCGCTGCTGGTGGATCAGTGCGAAGGACTGGACTTCGAGGCCTTCCAGGAAACCCTCATGGCCAAACTTGCCATCGACTGCGGTTTCAACGAGGATTTCTACTCCCACGCCAAGCCGAACGAGCTGGTGAAGAGCCTGGTCGCCCACATGCAGGAGATTTACCAGAGGCGTATGGACCTCCTTGTGGAGAAGCTTTCTCCCATCATCAAGCAGGTATACGAGAAGCAGGGGAGTATGTACAAGAACATAGCAATCCCGGTTTCCGACGGCCGCAAGACCATGACCCTCTCCGTAAATCTCGAAAAGGCTTACACTTCAGAAGGCCGTGAGGTCGGCAAGACGCTCAGCCGCAACATCATTCTGTATCAGATAGACGAGCACTGGAAAGAGCATCTCCGCGAGATGGACGACCTCAAGCAGAGCGTCCAGAACGCTTCATATGAGCAGAAGGACCCGATTGTGGTGTACAAGCTCGAAAGCTATAACCTCTTCGCTGCCATGCTGGAGAGCCTCAATCAGGATGTGCTCACCTTCCTTCTGAGGGCCTTCGTGCCGCTGCGTGACGCATCCGAAGCTCAGGCTCCAAACCGCGCTCAGCGCCGTGCCGCCCCGGAACTCAATGCCCATCGCGACGACCTTGTAACGAATGGCGAGCAGAGGGTTAATTCTCCGATAAAGGCC
Source organism: Bacteroidales bacterium (assembly GCA_017412645.1). Lineage (GTDB taxonomy): Bacteria > Bacteroidota > Bacteroidia > Bacteroidales > UBA932 > Cryptobacteroides. The sequence continues at coordinate 2,343 of JAFPWX010000018.1, forward strand.
GACAAGAAGATCGGCCGCAACGATCCATGCCCCTGCGGAAGTGGTAAGAAGTACAAGAACTGCCACGGAAAAGGGCTTGTGTAACGATAATCAAATCAACGAAATATGAACACAAACAACAAAGAAATGGAACCCATTGTGGACGTAAACGACGTTTCCCATATCAGTGCGGGAACGGTGGTCAAGGGCGAAGTATCGTCTCTTAATGACATCCGTATCGACGGAACCGTAGAAGGTAAAATCTATTCGAAGGGAAAGATCGTGGTTGGCGAAAACTCGGTAGTTACCGGCTCCCTGCTCTGCACCAATGTGGATTTCTGGGGCAAGATGGAAGGCGATATCTACGTTAAGGACACTATGACTCTCAAGGGAGCTGCGTCCGTGAACGGAAGCATCAATGTGCGCAAGTTCCAGGTGGAAATGGGTGCCCAGATTAACGGCACCTGCCACATGATCTCCGAGGCAGACTACGAAAAATTCGTCTCCGAGGTTGTGAAGACCCAGGTCCCCGGAGCCAAGGCTGCGAAGGCCGATAAGGACTAATCCTCGTTTTCTTTTCGGATTCTGTACACACGTGACGAGCTTCGACAGTAACTGATGTCGAAGCATCGGTACGTGTCCGGACCATAGCGCACGGGATTGTATCCAGTCACGTAGCAGGGGCGGAAACCCCTGTCTTCCAGAGTCATAAGATCTATCGAGAGTTCTCCGCGTTCCATGCATCCGCGGAGAATTTCGTAATTGCGCCCGAGGGCTGTGATAATACGGCTCCTACATAGGCGGCTAGGCCTGGACTGGGTGTTGTGCCAGGCATTTTTACATTCTACACTGCAGAATTTCCGGTCGGCACGACCGAAGCCTTCCCGCCCGCAGTTGAGGCACTTATAAGGCTTCATTTCTTTCTTGTATTCACGCATAGCGCCCCAAGTTGGGACGCTTTTTTTGCATTTGCAATGGAGTAAATCGATTATCGCAAAATTTTTCTGTTTTCGTATGTATTCATTTTATTTTAATATACCCGCAAAAACATAAAAATCAGCATTGATTTCGTCACAGGTGGTATTTTTTCTCAATTCTCATGCTTTCCTTTGCACCGTGAGCGGGGCAGGACCGCGCGGCCTGCACCCTCTCCGGAACTATTAAAAACATGTTAGAATTATGGAACAGATCAACAGAGTGGAATTGGTGGGAATAGTGGGAAACTCAAGCACAAACATGGCCGGTGGCCGTAGGGTCACGCATTTTTCACTTGCGACCAACAGAGCCTACAGAGATGCCATGGGAGAGCCCAAAATTGAGACCACCTGGCATAATGTGAGCGCGTGGGATGGAAAAGACATACCAGAGCCATCGCAGATGCAGAAGGGTGCCAGACTTCGTGTAATCGGCCGCATCCGTAACACGAAAATCCAGAATGAGGGCCAGCCGGACCGTTATTATTCGGACATTCAAGCCATTGAAGTCCATCCGGTCAAACGTGATGAGCCACTTGTAGATGAGATGAACTAGCTATGCGCACTGCATTCCCTGCGATACTTCTGACTCTTTGTGCCTGTTCTGCCGCAACTAAGGTTGAAGCGGTGCGGGACGGTGTGCTTGCGCCAAGCCTCAGCGTGGCGGAAGATCTCCCCCCGGCCGACCTGCTTGCTACGGATCCCGTTTCCGATACCATTCAGGTGACGGATGCTCAGGGGAGAAGTATGCTGCTGATGAGAGCCGTACGAGACGAAAATGGGGAGATGGTGGCGAGCGATGTCATATCTCCCGTGGTAGTCGCGGCACGTTTCCGCAACGTGGCGGAAAGACACGGAAGGGTAACCCTTCGCTTCGACGTAAGAGTACCCTCCGGAATGGTTGAAAGCGGTTGGCAACTTCGATTGTTTCCCATCCTTCGTGTAGGGGAGGAATCCTCGTCGTTGTCTCCCGTTTACATTACGGGTCAGAAGTACCGTAGGGCGCAGTTGAGAGGCTACGAACGATATGAGCGTTTCCTGGAGAGCATAGTGTCCGATAGCACCCTCTTTATTCGTACGGGACAGCTGGAAATCTTCCTTAGACGCAATATGCCCGAACTCTGGGCCCTCAGAACCGACAGCAGTTACGTCTCGGACGAACGTTTTGCTTCCATCTACGGAGTTACCGAGCAGCAGGCTGTGCAGCACTATACCGATCATTTCCGCAAAAGTCTCAACAGGCGCAGGGAAGCCAGGCGTGAAAAGGTCTTTGCCAGATATGTAAAGGCTCCCATACCAGTTGGTTTGCAACTGGATACCGTGATTGCGGAAGCCTCAGGTGAAATGATCTACACCTATTCGCACGAGCTTCGTACAAAGCCAGGGCAGCGAAAGGCCGAGATCTTTCTGAAGGGAACCCTTCATGACGAGGATGGTGAGCTTTGCATCCTTCCGGGAGGAGAACCGCTGGTTTTCTACATCTCATCGTTGAACGGCTTGGTCGAAGAGCGTGAGAGGTACCTCCTTAAGATAACGTCGCGTCTGGTACGGGCAGATGGAGAATGCCGGTTGGAGTTTTCTGCTGGAAGTGCGTCTTTGGACACATCCCTTGGGCGTAATTCCATGGAAATAAAGCGAATAACTGCAGCACTTGAAGAGTTGCTTGAGGATTCAGATTATGCCATGGATTCCATAGTCGTGGCAGCCACCTGTTCGCCTGAGGGGAGTTGGAGATTCAATTCCGCTCTGTCCCGAAGGCGCAGTCAGGCGGTATGCGACTGGTATTCGGGACTCAGGAATCGTGACACCGTGTCGCTGGAATTCATCCCCCGGGCCGTTCCGGAAAACTGGGACGGCCTTTGGGCGGAGGTGACTGCGGATACACTCATACCGGAGCTCGAGAAGCAAAGGGTGGAGTCGCTCCGGGACGTGCGAGATCCCGACAGACGGGAACGTCTCCTGGCAGGCATGTCCTGCTACCGTTATGTCAGGGAATATCTTTATCCACATCTGAGAGTGGTGAACTTCCGTTTTTACAGACACCGCCGCGGAATGATACAGGATACGCTTGTAACCACCGTTCCTGATACCGTCTATGCGGCAGGTCTGCGTGCTCTGCGGGACTGTGACTATAAAAAGGCGGCGGCTTTGCTGGCTCAGTATTCGGACATCAACTCAGCGGTGGCTTTCTGCGCGGCGGACATGAATGCTTCGGCGATGCATGTACTGGATAATCTTCCAATCAGCGCCAGGGAGGAATACATTCGGGCACTGGTCCATGCTCGCAGAGGAGAGGAACGCAAAGCAGTTGAAGCATACTGCCGGGCATGTGAACTGGACCCGACTTATGTCCACAGGGGTAATCTCGATCCAGAGATTTCTGGATTGAAAAAGAAATATGAAACAGTTGATATTCAATGAGAAAGATATCGATACTCGCGCTTTCGCTTACAGTCCTATCCATGGTGGCTTGCAGTGTGAAGGAAGAACGCGGAGGCTGCCCGGGATGGTTGCATCTTGAACTGTCCCCACGAAGCGTAACGCTGGTTGAGGGACGGTCTGCAACAGTGAGCGTTTCGCACGAGGGAGGGAGTGACACGCTTTCGCTTTCTCGTGACTTGCCATCCATATGGATACCGGTAAACAGGGGAGTAGTGGAAGTGAAAGCAGTGTTGGATAACGGAGCCTCTGATCCTTCTGCATGGGGAATTGAGTGCGACAGCCTTTGGGCATTTTACACGAGATTATCCATGGAAATGGAGGAGACTTCGCTGGACGTAACTCTTCACAAGCGTTTCGCAACGGTATGGTTTAGTTTTGAGATGGCTCCGGATCCCGAAGAATCCTGCTTGCAGATACGTTCTGTGAGGGATTTCCGATGCCTCTTGTATGCCTCCGACGGAGAGGCGTCCGTACGCCTCCCGGCAAGTATTGGTGGTGCTTCCCTTGAACTATGCTGTCTGTCTTCCGACGGGAACAGTGTCCTCTGGGAATGGGATCTGGGGGCTGCGCTCCTGGAGGCCGGATACGATTGGGGCGCGGAGGACCTTTCAGACGCTCGCGTGCGTGTGTCCCTCGCGCCCCTGGAAGTCAGTGTGACTGTTGTTCCCTGGGAAGGGAACGGAGGCCTTATACTTGAAATCTAGGCAGCCTTCCCTACCTTCTGTGGATCCTTGAACAGAATGGCGAAAAGAATACCCACAACAAGGGCATAGGCGGCGAATACATACCAGGCGGTAGCCCACTTGGCAGGATACTCGAAGACGCCGATAACTTCCACAACCTTGCCTGCGGCGAGAGTGCCCACGGTGGCCCCGAGTCCATTGGTCATGAGCATGAATACGCCCTGTGCGCTGGAGCGGATATCGGGGGTAGTGTTTTCGTTAACGTAGAGCGAACCGCTGATGTTGAAGAAGTCGAAAGCGACACCGTATACTATGCAGCTGAGAACGAAGAGCAGAACGCCCGGCCATGCCGGATTGCCAAGGCCGAAGAAGCCGAAGCGGAATACCCAGGCAAACATGGCGAGCAGCATCACTTTCTTGATGCCAAGCTTCTTCATGCAGAAAGGAATGAGGAGTATGCACAGCGTTTCGGAAGCCTGGCTGATGGCGATGAGGGCGTTTGAATTCTTCACCGCGAAAGCGTCGGCAAAAGCCGGATTGGCTGCGAAGGAGCCGAGGAAGGTGTTGGCATAGCCGTTGGTGATCTGAAGAGAAGCGCCCAGAAGCATGGAGAAGATGAAGAACACCGCGAACTGGCCGTTCTTGAACAGACTGAAGGCCTTGAGACCGAAGGCCTCGGCAAGGCTCTTGGATTCTCCGCGGTTAACTTCGCAGGCCGGCATGGTGAGAGCGTAGGCGCAGAGGACCAGCGAAAGTATGCCGGAGGAGAACAACTGGGTGTAGTTGTCCTGCATGGCCACGCCGCCTATCTTGATAAAGTTGGTGGCCAGCATGCTGGCGATGAAGCCTACGGTGCCGAATACCCGAAGCGGCGGAAATTCCTTTACGGGATCCATTCCGTTCTTGCCCATGGCGTTGTATGCCACCGAATTGGAGATGGCGATGGTGGGCATGTAGAACGCGACACTAACGCTGTAGAGCGTGAAGAGCGGTGCGAACTGGACGCCCGTGCCGGCGCTGAGTCCATAGAGACCCGCTCCCAGCATGAACAGACCGGCAAGGCCGTGGCAGAGGGAGAGGGTTTTCTGGGCCGGGAGGAAACGGTCGGCCACGATGCCCATGAGCGTGGGCATGAATATTGACACTATGCCCTGCATGGCGAAGAACCACTTGATCTGGGGACCGAGACCGGCATTGCCCAGATAGCGGCCAAGCGATGTAAGATAGGCGCCCCAGGCGGCATACTGGAGTATGAGCATGAGGACGAGCCTGACTTTGAGTTGGGTGTTTTTCATTATGTGTGAGTTTGATTTGTTCCAGCTAACAAAAATAACCTTTTTTCTTCTATTTTGACTATATTTGTGAAGTGAAATTTACGGTAGAGGCTTCCGATTCCCGCAGTGCGGCGCGCTGCGGAGTCCTCCATACAGGTCACGGGGATATCCAAACCCCAATCTTCATGCCCGTCGGCACGGTGGGCAGCGTGAAGGGTGTCTATCACCGGGATCTCAAAGACGACATCGGAGCCCAGATCATCCTCGGAAACACCTATCACCTCTACCTTCGTCCGGGGCTGGATATCCTCAGGGCTGCAGGAGGCCTTCACCGCTTCGAAAACTGGGACCGTCCCATCCTCACAGATAGCGGCGGCTTTCAGGTCTTCTCCCTTTCTCCCATCCGCAAACTCACTCCAGAAGGCTGCGAGTTCCGCAGTCATATCGACGGTTCGCGCCATATTTTTACTCCTGAGAACAACGTTGATACGCAGCGTGTGATAGGAGCCGACATCTGCATGGCACTCGATGAATGCTGCCCCGGCGATGCCACCCACGACTATGCAAAGAAGTCGTTGGACCTCACGAAGGGCTGGCTGGAGCGTTTTGCAAAGCGCTTCAGGCAAACCGAACCCCTCTACGGCTATGAACAGACCTTTTTCCCGATAGTCCAGGGTTGCGTCTATCCTGATCTCCGCAGGGAGGCTGCAGAGCACGCCCTTCAGTTCGATGCCGACGGCTATGCCATCGGAGGCCTGGCAGTAGGGGAGCCTACGGAAAAGATGTACGAGATGCTGGATTTCACCGTCCCCCTCCTTCCGAAAGACCGTCCCCGCTACCTCATGGGAGTAGGCACTCCGGCAAACATCCTCGAGGGAATAGCCCGCGGGGTGGACATGTTCGACTGCGTGATGCCAACCCGCAACGGCCGCAACGCCATGCTCTTTACCTGGAACGGTGTGATGAATCTCCGGAATGAAAAGTGGAAAGATGATTTCTCGGAACTCGACCCGGCAGGCGCCTCTTTCGTGGACCACATCTACAGCAAGGCGTATCTCAGGCATCTTTTCGCTGCCCAGGAAATGTTCGCCGCCATGCTTGCCAGCGAGCATAACCTGGCCTTCTACCTCGACCTCGTGCGCACTGCGCGGGCCCACATACAGGCTGGCGACTTCGCTTCCTGGAAAGATTCTGTAATCCCCGCATTGAGCACCAGGCTGTGAAAAAGATAGACTTGTACATATCGAAGCGCTTCCTGGTCACTTTCTTCGTGGCCCTGCTGCTCATAATCGGAATAGTCATTATCTTCGACATTTCTGAAAAGATTGACGATTTCTCGGGCAAGCATGTGCCGCTGCAGGAAATCATCTTCGACTACTACATCAACTTCGTCCCGTATTTCATAAACATGTTCAGCTCGCTGTTCGTGTTCATTACCGTGATATTCTTCACGTCCCGAATGGCCGCGAATTCCGAGATAATCGCCATCCTGTCCGGCGGTGTGAGCTATCACCGCATGATGGTCCCATATATAGCCACCTCGATTCTGATAGCATTGCTATCATTGGGTTTGAACCTGTATGTGATACCGCAGGCCAATGCAAAACGAGTAGAATTCGAAGTCAAGTATATACGGCACAGCCACGTCAAGGACAAACGACGGGAAATCCACTACCAGATAGCCCCCGGGCAGTATGTGTACGTGGATAACTTCAGCACCTGGAACAACACGGCCTACCGTTTCACCCTGGAAGACATCGACGGCGGTCGCCTCAAACGCAAGCTCACCGCCGATTCAGCCGTGTGGGACAGTACCTTCGGAGGCTGGCACCTGCGCAACTGGTTCATCCGCGAATACAGTGAAGGCCTGGAAGACCGGATCATTTCCGGAGAAAAGAAAGATACGGTCATAGCCCTTACGGTCACAGATTTCTACGAGAACAACCGTACCGTTGAAAAGCTTTCCGGACGACAGCTCAACCAGCTTATCGACAAGCAGAAGATGCGTGGGGACGCGAACGTGATGTACGCTGAAATCGAGAAGCATACCCGCACTTCCATGCCGTTCTCCTGCATCATCCTCACCATCATGGGAGTGTCGCTCTCTTCGCGCAAGCGGCGCGGCGGCACGGGCTGGAATCTGGCAATAGGCATAGGTCTCGCATTCTCGTACATCCTCTTCCAGAGATTCTCCCAGATGTTCGTTTTCACTGGTGCATTGCCTGCGTGGCTTGCGCTGTGGATACCCAATATGCTCTATACAATAATTGCTGCCGTGCTTTACGACAGGGCCAGACGATGATATCCATAAAAGATTTGTACTCCCTTTACGTGGACTGCTCATACAGGGTGTCTACGGATAGCCGCACCATCTCAGGTGGTGAGCTTTTCTTCGCCCTTCGCGGAGAGAATTTTGATGGTAACGCATATGCCACTCAGGCCATTTCCAAAGGGGCTGAATGGGCGGTGGTGAACTTCGACTGTCCCGGGGATAACAAACGTTTCATAAGAGTGGACGACCCCTTCCGCTATCTTCAGGAGCTGGCGATTCTCCATCGAGAGACCCTCGGGATACCGGTAATCGGACTCACCGGAACCAATGGCAAAACCACGACCAAAGAACTTATTGCCGCGGTACTGGAAGCCCGTTTCGACGTCTGCGCCACCGAGGGAAATTTGAACAACGATATCGGAGTGCCCCTGAGTCTGCTGAAGATGAGACCCTGGACCAAAATCGCAGTTATCGAAATGGGAGCGTCGCATCCCGATGACATTGCGAAGCTGGTAAAGGTGAGCCAGCCCAACTACGGACTTATTACGAACGTGGGAAAGGCCCATCTTCAGGGTTTTGGTTCTTATGAGGGGGTTAAGGCTGCCAAAGGAGAACTGTACCATTGGCTGGGCAGCCACGAGGGGAGCCTCATTTTCCTGAATCAGGACGATCCCGACCTTGTGGAGATGGCCCGTCCGGAGGCTTGCCATGTCTATGGTTACGGCCTCCATTATCAGGGAGCGGAAATCATGCCGGCAACTCCTTCAGAACCTTTCTTGAGAATACGCCTTGCAGATGGTAAAATCGTGCACACCCGTCTGGTGGGCTCGTACAATGCTCCCAATGTAATGGCTGCCCTGGCGATAGGGGAATACTTCGGTGTGTCACTGGCAAGCGCCGTGATAGCGGTGGAAGCTTACGAACCCTCCAACAGCCGTTCGCAGCTCAAACGCTCCGGCAGTAATACGCTTATAATCGACGCCTATAACGCAAATCCTTCTTCAATGAGGGTGGCTCTGGACAACCTTGATTCAATGAAAGGAAAATCTAAACTGGCCCTTCTGGGAGATATGCGTGAACTGGGCGACGATTCGCTCGCAGAGCACATTGCCGTGGTAAAGCGATTGCTGGGTTCGGGAATAAAGTTTTACCTTGTTGGAGAGGAATTCCGGAAGGCATTGCTGGCCTGCGACGTTCCGGGAATGCAGCTTGCCTCTTCGGTCGACGGAGCCGTCGTCCCGCTTAACAGCGCCCTGCCGAAAAAGAGCGCTTTCCGTGGATGGTTTGCCACGTCCGGCTCCCTGGCGCTCGAACTTAGCGCCAGGCCGGTGGATGACAGCATTGTGCTGGTCAAGGGTTCCCGCGGAACCAAAATGGAGAACGTGCTGACTGCCCTATAGGCTATCGACCAGGGCACGGATCTTCGCTCCAACCTCTTCTATAGTGCCCAGCGATTCCACTTCGTGGTATTTGCCCTGCTGCTTGTAGAACTCTATGAGCGGTTCTGTCTGGCGGTGGTAAGTGTCGATTCGGTTCTGCACAACCTCCTCGCGGGCGTCGTCCTGACGGTTTTCAAGTATAGCCCTGTGGGCGATGCGCTGCTTCACCGTCTCATCCGGAATCATGAGCGAGATAACTGCGGTTATCGCTTCGTCCCGGGCTTCCAGCATTTCGTCCAGATCGATAGCCTGGGTATATGTGCGGGGGAAGCCGTCCAGCAGGAAACCGTCCACATCTCTGTATTTGCCGAACGCGCGGGCTATCATACCCTCTACTACTTCATCGGGCACGAGCTGACCGTTCTCGATAAGGGCTTTGGCCTGGAGTCCAAGGGGACTGCCTTCGGCGATTTCTGCGCGGAGAAGCTCTCCGGTGGAGATGTGCTTGAGATTGTAATGCTCCGCAAGAGGAGCGGCCTGGGTGCCCTTACCGGCACCCGGAGGGCCGAAAATTATGTAGTATTTCATTTGTCCAGCACGTAGATGTCGGGAAGATTGCGGCCGAGTTCATCGAAGTCAAGGCCATATCCCACTATGAAATCGTTGGGAATTTCAATGCCTACATAGTCCAGATTGGTCCTGGACTTGAAGACATCGGGTTTAAGGAGCATCGTGCATATCTTGGCGCTTCTGGCACCTTTGGCGATGAGCATCTCACGGAGGGCCATCACTGTGTTGCCGGTGTCGACTATATCCTCACAAACTATTACATCGCGGCCGGTGACGTCGCCGGTGAGGCCCATGACTTCCAGCACGTTGCCGGTAGACTGGGTACCCGTGTAAGAAGAGAGTTTCATTGAAACAACTTCAAGAGGGAAGTTCAACCTCTTGAGGAGGCCTGCGGTGAACATGATGGCTCCGTTGAGTACGCAAAGCAGCATAGGAGGCTGCTGCGCGTTTTTGTAGTCTTCGTTGAGGCGTGCGGCGACAGAGTCTATCACGCTCTCTATCTTGGCGTTGGGGATGAATGGTTTAAAACTTTTACCGTGCAGAATGACGTTGCTCATGGTTTGTTGAAATAATTCTTTCGAAAGTTAAGAAAAAATCGTATACGAAAACATAAAAATCTTTCTTTAGGTGTATAAATAGCATGTCTGCGGCCCTAATTTGTGCCCATGAAAGGACTGTTAATCGACCTGTTGGGAGCCATGCTGGCGCTTTCCGGAGCCGGCTCTCCGGAGGAACTCTCCGAGTATGAAGCAGAGCGTTTCGCCCGCTTTGCCGAGCATCCTCTGGAACTCAATCTGGCTTCCCGCTCAAGACTGCTTTCCAGCGGGCTCTTTTCGGCATATCAGGTGGCGGCTTTGGAGGAGTACCGACAGCGAAGCGGAGACATTCTGAGCCTGACCGAACTGGCTCTGGTAGACGGGATAGGCCCATCCTTCGCGGAAGCCCTTGGTTTTTTCGTTTCGTTCGGAAGTTCGAAGCCGCCTGGGGCAAGGGAGCGAAGGAGGGTGCGACAGTCGCTGCTGCTGCGCGGGGCGGCCAGGTTCAGGGGGATCCCGGGGCACAACGGCTGGTCGGAGGGGGATACCGCATTCTCCGTAGGAGTGAAGTATCATCTGGAGTTGGGGGAAAGGGCGGAGTTCTTCTGGTCGTCCCGCACCACATATTCCTCTGCAGAACTGACTCCGGGGACCTTCAGCCTGGCTCTTTATTCCCGAAGGGGACCCCGGTTGATACTCGGAGATTACGCAGCCCGCTTCGGCCAGGGACTGGCCCTCTGGAGCAGTTTCTCGATGACCGGTTTCGGCAGCGTGGCGGCATTCCGCCGAAACGCCTCCGGCTTTGCGCCTACATCTTCGTTCAGCCCGGCTCTGAGGGGAGCTGCTTTCGATCTTCCGTTCGGGCGTTGGACGGCTGGTGGCGGCATTGCGTTGGACGGCGGTCCGAGTCCGATGGCTTCAGTAGTTCCGATAGCTTTCGCGAGCTATTTTGGCAGGCGTGGACAGTTAGGGGTTCAGGTGCTGCATAAAGACGGTACGGTCGTTTCGGTCGACGGAACGCTGGGACTGGGTCACTGGACGCTTTTCGGGGAAACCGCCCTGAGTTCGGTACTGACGAGTGAGGATGGCTTTCAGATTCGTAGTTCGAGGGTTGCAGCCGTTGGTGGAGCCTCGTGGGCACCGGTCTACAGGGTGCGTTTTACGGCTCTCGCAAGGTATTATCCATCCGGATTTCATTCTCCGTATTCCGGGCCGGTCAGGAGCTCTTCAAAAGTATCCGACGAGACTGGGTTCGCGCTCGGCGCCCAGTGGCGCAAGGCGGAAATGACCTTCGACGCGGCCGTTCATCCCCAAAAGGCGACGGCGCAATACAAAGGCATTTTCTCGGTGGCGCCTGAATTCTCCTTTGGGGGAAGCGCTGTCACCACCTCGCTACGCTGCACAGAACGCTTTCGTCCGAAGGACAGGAACCCTTGGCGCCATGAAGCCAGACTCGATCTGAAGTTTGTCCGGGGCCCGTTTTCGGCTGCCTGCCGGGGAGATCTTGTACTTTGCAAAGTCTTTGGGGCTCTGGGATATGCCGAATTGGGGTACCAGCAGTCCCGGGTCCCTCCGTCTGCTTATTCCGGTACGGTGCTGGCGTTCTCTGCCTTTGTCAGGGCTTCAGTCTTTCGTGCCGACGCCTGGGACGACCGAATATACTGTTACGAACGGGATCTTCCCGGCGCCTTCTCCGTTCCGGCCTATTACGGCCAGGGCTGGACACTGTCGGCTATGGCCAATTACAAATATGGCAGGCATAAAATATCTCTCAAATCATCATTTCTGAGCCGAAACTACAAATCTGCTCAGGAAACCGTTGAAATCAAACTTCAATACCAGGTATTACTTTGACACAAAGGCGAAAAAAATGTTATATTTGCATAAATCACATAAACTGGCTAAAACCAATTGAAGATGGCTGGGGAGTCAAGCAAACCGACTAAGAACAGAGAATACGACGTAATAATAGTGGGCGGCGGCATAACGGGAGCCTGTACGGCACGTGACTGTGCGCTTCGCGGACTCAGGACGCTGCTCATCGAAAGGGAAGACCTGTGCGACGGCGCTTCAGGGCGCAACCATGGTCTGCTTCACAGCGGCGCCCGTTATGCGGTGAGCGATCCCGAGGGCGCCCGCGAATGCATAAAGGAAAATCTCATCCTCAAAAAGATAGCATCCAATTGCGTGGAACGTACGGGAGGCCTGTTCATCAGTCTCCCCGAGGACGGTCTGGAGTGGCAGGCGAACTTTGTGCAGAAATGTCACGAAGCCGGAATACCTGCAAAGATTCTGGATCCGGAAAAGGTGAAGCGCGAGATTCCCGTGGTGAACCAGGCTATAATAGGCGCCGTCAGTGTACCCGACGCCAGCGTTGATCCTTTCCGTCTCACTGATGCGAATGCGCTGGATGCGATTCGTCATGGAGCGGACGTGCTCAAGTTCGCAGAAGTGGAGGATTTCGTGAAAGACGGAGGCCGGGTTGTGGGCGTAAAAGTCAGAAGCAAAGACGGTCTGGCCGAATACCGCGGCAGCCAGACTGTGCTTTCCGCAGGTATTTGGGCTGCCGGACTGGCCGAGAAGGCCGGCGTGCATATCTCCATGCTTCCAAGTCGCGGAGCCCTTCTGGTTTTCGGACATCGCGTGGCCGATGTGGTGATAAACCGCTGCCGCAAGCCTGCCAACGCAGATATCATAGTGCCGGACGACGCCGTGAGCGTGCTTGGCACTACTTCCGACAAGGTTCCATTCGATCAGTGCGACGACATGCGCGTCACTCCGGCCGAGGTGGAACTGCTTCTTAAGGAAGGGGTGCAGCTGGTGCCATGCCTGGCACAGACGCGTATACTCCGAGCCTATGCGGGAGTGCGGCCGCTCGTCTCCGAGGGCGGAGACGGCCGCAGCGTCAGCCGCGGCATCGTGCTGCTCGACCACGAGCAGCGCGACGGCGTGCCGGGCCTTATCACGATAACCGGCGGTAAACTCACCACGGCGCGCCTGATGGCGGAAATGACTACCGACCTGCTGTGCTCCAAACTCGGCATCAAAGCCCGCTGCCGTACGGCCGATGTTGCACTTCCCGGTTCGGAAAAACCTGTCCGGAAGGCGACCGGGGAGTATTATTCCCTGGCGGCCAAAGGCCGTCACGGCAGTGAAGGCCGCAAAATGGATTTCACCGGCACCGGAGCCGAGCTCGTATGCGAATGTGAGCAGGTTACGAGGGCCGAGATAGTATACTGCATAAAGGAATTCGGAGTCCGCAACCTGCAGGACCTCAGGCGTCATTGCCGCATAGGAATGGGCACGTGCCAGGGGAATCATTGCGTGCGCAGGGCCGCGGAGATCCTTGCCGAGGAACTTGGCTGCCCTGAGTTGGCGCGGCAATTCGTCGATGATTACTTGCAGGAGCGCTGGAAGGGTATGACCCCGGTGCTCTGGGGCGACACTCTCCGCGAAGCCGAGTTCATGCGTAACCGTTACGGGAGGAAGGACTATGAGATATGATGCAGTAGTAATCGGCGGCGGGCGCAGTGGCTGCGCCGAGGCCCTTCGCAGGGCCTCCGACGGGCAGAAAGTCTGCCTCGTCGCCGCCGGCCTCACACTCCACAGCCTGGAGCCCGAACTTAAGGGGAAGCCGTATTCGGAGCTCCACAACCTGACTAAAGCCGGAATCGCGGTTCTTCGCGGTGATATCGTTGAAGAAGTCCTCTGGGGGGCCACTGCCTCCGATCCGGTTCGGGCTGTCAAAACCGCCAACGGCATCACCCTCGAGGCGGCGGAATACGTACTCGCGACCGGACGCTTCTTTAGCCGCGGACTGGTGGCGGATATGGAAGGGGTGCGTGAACCTGTATTCGGTGCGGACGTGGATTTCCCGGAAGACCGTTCCAAATGGTTCGATCCGGATTTCTTCGCCCCGCAGCCGTTCGAAAGCTTCGGAGTAAAGACAGACAAAGCCGGCAGGATACTCAAGGGTGGCAAGCCCGTGGAGAACGTTTTTGCCGTGGGTAAAATACTTGGAGGAAAGCACGATGCAGGACGCTAATATTTCAAAACTGAATTTCGAGGCCTGCCAGAAGTGCTCGCTCTGCAATGAGGTCTGCCCTATGATGGCGGCCAATCCGCTCTATCCCGGTCCCAAAAAGGCCGGCCCGGACCAGGAACGCTATCGTCTGAAAGACCCCGAGTTCTACGACTACGCGCTCAAATACTGCCTCGGCTGCAAACGCTGCGAGGTGGCCTGCCCGTCAGGTGTGCAGGTGGCCGACCTCATACAGAAGGCCCGTCTGGAGTATGCTCCGGCGTCGAAACACCCTCTGCGCGACGCGATGCTGGCGAATACCGATTTCGTAGGCACCCTGGCGTCTCCCTTTGCTCCCATCGTGAACGAAGTGCTGCCGCTTAAGCCGGTCAAGGCGGTGCTGGACGGCGCCTTCGGCATCGACGCGCACCGCACTTTCCCGAAATACAGCGCCGAAAAGTTCACCACCTGGTTTGCCAGGCACGCAAAGAAAGCCCAGGAAGGCTTCGACAGTCATGTCTCCTACTTCCACGGCTGCTATGCCAATTACAACTACCCCCAGCTAGCCAAGGATTTCGTGAAGGTGATGAACGCGGCCGGTTACGGCGTGCATCTGCTAGAAAAGGAGCGCTGCTGCGGAGTTGCCCTGGTGGCCAATGGTTTTGAGAAACAGGCCAGGCGGCAGGCTAAGGTGAACATCGCCTCCATGGGAAAAGCGGTCTCCAAAGGCGAACCCGTTCTCACCACGTCCAGCAGCTGTACTCTCATGATGGGCCGCGAATACGGTGAGGTTCTGGGTCTTCCTACCGAAGGTTATCGAGACAGCCTTTCGCTGGCCTGCAAATGGCTTTACGAAAAGATAGAGAGTGGGGAAGTGAAGCTGAAGTTCCGCAAGGACTTCCGCATGAAGCTCTCCTACCATACGGCCTGCCACATGCAGCGCCTCGGCTGGCAGAACTATACCATCGAACTGCTCCGCATGATTCCGGGAGTGCAGCTTACGGTGCTGGACCAGAACTGCTGCGGCATTTCGGGAACCTTCGGCTTCAAGAAGGAATACTATCCCTATTCGCAGAAAGTGGGTTCGGTGCTTTTCGAGGATATCCGTACCTCCAATCCGCAGGCAGTGGTGACCGAATGCGAGACCTGCAAATGGCAAATAGAAATGAGCACCGGAATCCCGGTACTCAATCCCATAAGCGTTCTGGCCGCAGCCGTCGAATAATCAACGGAATTCCAGCCTTACCACGAAGCAAGCCGTGCCCCCTGAAAGGCCGCGGAAATACCATACGTCCCCCTGCCGGCCCAGTTCGAAACTCACTTCCTGGCTCGGGTGCACTTCGCTCAGATAGTTGATTTCCAGGTCCTTGAGCTCATGTTCCCTCAGGTAATCGAAGGGGAGCGCGTCCATGGCCCACTCGGTGTAGTAGCAGTTATTCACATGCAGGTTGGTATCCACCTCGCTGAAGAGGGGAGTATGGCTGCCGACGGGCTGAAGTTCCAGATCGCGCGGCAGCAGAATCTTTGTGCAGAAGGGCAGGGTGTCTTCCGCCAGATGGGAGTCTTCCCTGAACGGAGTCTGACCGCTGAAGAGGCTCCGGCTTTCCAAATCCAGGACCGTCCAGGCAGAAGTGCCCAGCATAAGAAGCTCATCGCCCCGGAAAAGGCGGAAGTTACGGTGCCAGAGGGGCCCCGTCTGCCCGCGGGACCAGGTCTCCATGCGCACTTCGTCTCCCCACAGGGGCAAGGAGTTGAAGGACAGATGCATGCGGTTGAGCACCCAGGATATGTTCAATTTCCGGAGGGTGTCGTAGCCTGCGCCGCAGTACTCCGAACCGGCATAACCGGCCTCCTGAACGTGATTCTGTATAAAAAATGGTTTGATTCGTTTTGCCAGGTCGACCTCGTAGCTCTGTACGGTGAAAGTCTGGCTTACCTTGTTTTCCATAATGCAAAAATAGTTATATTTGCGTGATATGACAAGCAAAACCTACGGTTTCCTCAGGGTAGCGGCAGCCTCGCCAAGGGTGTGGCTGGCCAATCCCGTAAATAATGCGGAAGAAATCATACGCATGGCAGGAGATGCTGCCAATGACGGCACTTCGGTTCTGGTGTTTCCGGAACTTTGCGTTACCGGCTACAGCTGCGCCGACCTCTTCGCCCAGGAGAGGCTCCTTTCGGCCGCCGAGAACGCTGTGGCGGAGATACTCGACGCCACGAAAAAGCTCCCGACCATGCTGGCCATAGGCGCCCCGGTGCGCTTCGAAGGCAGGCTCTACAACTGCGCCCTGCTGCTCAAAGAAGGGAAACTGCTCGGAATTGTCCCCAAAACATATCTTCCCAACGCAGCTGAGTTCTACGAGATGCGCTGGTTCCAGAGCGGGGACAAGCTTGCCGAACCGGTGGCAGCCGGATTTGCTGGGCAGAAGGCCCTCATCGGCATCAGGCAGCTCTTCAAGCTCGGTCACGCAACCGTAGGAGTTGAGATCTGCCAGGACCTCTGGGTTCCACTGCCTCCCTGCACCTGGGCCGCCCTTGCCGGAGCGCAGGTCATCCTGAATCTCTCCGCATCCAACGAAGCCCTCTGCAAGCAGGACTACCGCAGCATGCTTGTCCGCAGCACCTCCGCAAGGCTCAACGCCGCATATGTCTACAGCAGTTGCGGCTACGGCGAAAGCACCCAGGACCTGGTGTGGGGTGGCTCTTCGCTCATCTGCGAAAACGGAGTGGTGCTCGCGGAGAACGAACGCTTCGGCCGCGAGTCTTCGGTGATTACGGCCGATGTGGACGTGGAGCGCCTGGAGAACGTCCGTGCGCGTAACGTGAATTTCCGGGAGATTCTGGCCTCCGTGCCGACCTTCATGAAGATTCCGGCCGGCGATCCGGCTCCAACAGATTTCGAAAAGAAGCTGCTCAAGAGCATCGACCCGCATCCCTTCGTGCCATCTGGCGACGCTGAAGAGCTTTCGAAGCGTTGCCGTGAGATCCTTGATATTCAGACCCTTGGCCTCTGCACGAGGCTCGAGCATATTGGCTGCCGCACTGCCGTCATCGGCATTTCCGGAGGCCTTGATTCCACCCTCGCCCTGCTGGTTACCGCGCGTGCGTTCGACCGTCTGGGCTGGGAGCGCAGCCGCATCATAGGTATCACCATGCCCGGCTTCGGCACCAGCGGCCGCACCAAGGGCAACGCCGACATCCTCATGGAAAAGCTCGGCATAACCCGCAGGGAAATCTCCATAGTGCCGGCCGCAACCCAGCATCTCAAGGACATAGACCATCCTCTGGACAAGACCGATACCACCTACGAAAACGCCCAGGCCCGCGAACGCACCCAGATTCTGATGGATGTCGCAGGCCAGGAGGGCGGAATTGTGGTTGGCACGGGAGACCTGTCGGAACTGGCCCTCGGCTGGTGCACCTACAACGGCGACCACATGAGCATGTACGGGGTGAACGCCTCGGTGCCCAAGACGCTGGTGCGCACCCTCGTGGCATGGGCAGCGAAGGAGCATTTCGCCGACGCGTCAGACGTTCTCAGTGACATCGTGGACACTCCCATCTCTCCGGAACTTCTGCCCACAGATGAAAAGGGCGCCATTGCACAGGTCACGGAAGATATCGTGGGGCCCTACGAGCTGCACGACTTCTTCCTCTATCAGGTGATGCGCTGGGGCTTCGACCCGGAAAAGGTGCTCTTCCTGGCAAAGAAGGCATTTGCAGGCACTTACAACGATGCTACGATAAAGAAGTGGCTGGATACCTTCTACCGTCGTTTCTTCAGCCAGCAGTTCAAGCGTTCCTGCATGCCCGACGGCCCCAAGGTGGGTAGCGTTTCTCTCTCGCCCCGCGGCGACTGGCGTATGCCAAGCGACGCCTCCTCGGAACTTTGGAGACAGTAGAAAAACAAAAAAGGCCGGATAACTTGCGTTACCCGGCCTTTTGGTGCACCTCTAGGGACTCGAACCCTAGACCCGCTGATTAAGAGTCAGCTGCTCTACCAGCTGAGCTAGAGGTGCGGTATGTCAATTCCACAAAAATTCACTGTGACCCGTTCGGGGCTCGAACCCGAGACCCCATCCTTAAAAGGGATGTGCTCTACCTACTGAGCTAACGGGTCCCCGAATTGGGACTGCAAAGGTATCCCATTTGCATCAATTATCCAAATTTTTTTTGATTTTTTTTGAAAAAACTCAGGGGCGACCCAAATCCCGCTGGAATTGCGTATATTAGCGCTTGCAATGACTACACATATAGTAATTATGGCGGGCGGACAGGGCACGCGCCTTTTCCCGCTCAGCACAGCAGAAAAACCTAAACAGTTCCTCGATCTGGCAGACTGCGGACGCACCCTGATTCAGCTCACCTGCGATCGTTTCCGGGCAGTTGATTCCGCTGCCCGTTTCTGGGTGGTTACGGCAGCCTCGTACGTGCCTCTTGTGCGCGAGCAGCTTCCCGAAATCCCTGAGGAGCAGATTCTTGCAGAGCCTGAGCCGCGCAATACCGCCCCCTGCATCGCCCTGGCTTGCTGGAAGATACGTGCCCGGTATCCGGATGCGAATATTGTAGTCACACCCTCCGACGCCTATGTGCCGGACCATAAGGCTTTCGCAGCTACAATAGCCGAAGCCATGGCGTTCACCGAAGGGCGCAGGGCTATCGTTACTGTGGGCATTAAACCCACAGAACCAAATGTCGGCTACGGATATATCCAGGAAGGCCCGGTGGCTGAAGGAAACATCCATAAAGTGCAGGCATTCAAGGAAAAGCCGTCGCTCGAAGTGGCACAACGCTATCTGGCCGAAGGCTGGTATCTCTGGAACGCCGGAATCTTCGTATGGAATGTAGAAACCATAGAGGCAGAACTCCGCGCCCATGCTCCGCAGATAGCCGGCATAATGGATTCCATCGCCCCGGACTTCTACACCAAAGCCGAAGAGGGGAGTCTCGCCAGACTCTTCCCGACCTGCGAAAAGATCAGCATCGACTATGCGGTAATGGAAAAGTCGGCGGACGTCTATACCATTGGAGCCACCTGGGCCTGGAGCGATCTTGGCAGCTTCGCCGCGATAGAGGCCATTACAGGAAAAACTATCCCGCAGGAGATTAAAGACGCGCAGGACGCCTATCAGGCCGCCAAGAAGGCCGCAAAATAGCTTTATTTGCCGGAAATGAACCCGAGGACGCCATCCAGTACGGAGCGGAGGTCTTCGGGTTTTTTGATTGTCTCCAGCGGGAAGCCGAAGGTGACGGCGCGATAACCCGAACCCTGATACTGAACAGCCGCACCCACATTGCTGCTGCGGTACTTGTAAATCAGCTTTCCGTGATTGTCGCAGGGACGTATTCCGTCGGGATTCTCAACGAAATAACTCTGAGTGTTGCGCTCGTTCCAGAACTCCAGTTGGGCGCCGGAAGGTATGGACAGGACCACTCCGTCGCGGCTGGCCCTGCTGCTGATCCATTTGATTCCCAGTACTTCGCGGTCGAAATCGCGCACGCTGCGGCGATAATCCGTGTAAAGGCTGTCGGGGAGGGAATACACGCTGTCCCAACCTTCTGTGGCGATGTTAGCTCCGGAAACAATCAGCGAAAGTCCGCTCCGGGCGGCCTCGCGGACGGCCTTCTGCAGTTCTTCCGGGAATACGGGAAAGCGCGCTCCATGTTCGCCTGTGCCGGTAAGGGTAGATACCTGCTTGCCGCAGATAAGGTCCACCACGGCAGCGTCGGTATATGGATTTGCGGCGAACGCTTCGGCACTGCAGGATTCAAAGCTCCAGCCGAGGTCCAGGAGGGCGCGGCCGTGAAGGGCCGGGTAATCGAAGGAATTACCCTCGAACGTGCGGCCGGCGAACCAGTAATCCGAGCCTCCGAAGCCGGGAGCGTTGTTGCCGGAATAGGCCACGTCGCGGCGGTGCTCGTAATCGTCGCCGATGAAGTTGACTTCAGTTCCCCATGGAACTCCGGAATCCAGGTTTCCATCAAATCCGGCGTAGCTCGGAGTGTCGAAGAAGGCGGGGCCGCTTACACGGGAGAAATTATTGACAATCATCACTTTGCCTCCATCTGCCTTGCCGACTGCCAGCACTTCTGAGGGGAAGGAGATGCCGCCGTCGTTGCAGGCGACCACCTTGAAGGAAACCACCTCGCCGGCGGGGATGGAAGTGGTGGTGACCGTATCGCGTATCGCCCGTCCGTCATCCCAGCCGCCGTCTCCAATGCGGGTGTAAACGATGTACGAATTCGGAACTGCAGTGGGTTCAAGCGGATCGGCGACAGGGCTCCAGGAAAGATTCACTGAGGTATCTTCCAGAAGCCGCGCGCGGAAGTTCTTCACCGGCAGGGGCTGAACCACGTAGGGGCTGCCGTAATAGGAGCTGAGGAACTTGAGCATGCCCTTGTACACGCTACGGCTCACGTCGAAACGGAACTGCGGGTCGAGCCCGTATTTCATATCCGCGAAATTCTGATGGCTCAGCACCTCGAGGATTATGCCTGGCACGTCGGTGGTGCGGCATTCCGAATAGGAACGGTCCCAGAGCTGCCGGCGCCGCCATGTGGAATCCCAGCCTGCGCGTATCATATCCGTGACCTCGGTCTGGATGCAGTCGCCAAGGAACCTCGAGGCCATACGGTCCTGGCCATTGGCGAACTTGCGGGAGTTCTTTTCCTGAAGGGTGTAGATGGCAAGCGTGCCAACGGTGCTGTCGTTGGGCGTGAGACCTGCGTCGCTGTGAAGGGCGAGCGAGAGGTCCACCGCAATACCCAGCGTGTCCTTCATCCATTTCACCCAGGCGCCCCGACCTGCGTAGTCTCGGGTATAGTCGCCGTCCCACTTGGTCCAGAGTTCCTGAGGAGCTCCCGCCCATTGCATCCAGTACAGGGCTCCTTCGGAGTAGGAGGGCATTCCGGAAACTGTCCAGGTGGAATCCGGCTGCTCGCCGGCCCCGCGCTGCACCTTGCCTATTCCGCCGCCGAAACGCACTGCGTCCGCCGTAACAATCTTTCCGCCCTCATGCCCTTTGGGAATGGCATTGTCCAGGATCACACAGCCTTCGGTTCCGGCTGCGAATTCAAAAGTTCCCAGATAGATCCATGTTCCGCCGCCGCAACTCTGGTTCACGGCGAATTCGGAGGTACCTCCGAGGTGCTTCACGCTGTAATGGGCGGCCTTGGTGCTGCCTTCGACGGTCTTGTAGGAGACGTACACGGCGTAGCGGCCGCGCTGCGGAATGTCGGGTGTCCAGACTGCCTCCGCACTGGCTTTTCCTCTGGTGCAGGCGGTCTGCCTGGCGGAGCCGGCGGAGAAGGGGTTGTCGTCGCCCGAAAGGATGTGCTTGAAATCGGCAAATCCGCCCTCAAGGGAGCTCCAGCTGCCTTTTTCCTTATAGCTGCCGTGATTGCGGGAGGGAAGCGGCTCGTCGAATACTGCTGCCCAGTCACATACCGGAACAACGCATTCTTCAGAATAAAACGGGTCGTTGTCGCAGATGACTTCCCGCGGCTGGATATCCCGTTCGCGAGGAGTGATCACGTATGCTCCGGCATTCTCCAGCATGGGGATGAGGAAGGGCAGTACGTAGCTCTGGGTATAGAGGTCTTCCACGGTGCGGAAAAGGGGAGTGCGCTGCCAGCTCCAGAAGCTGCCGTCAAAGTACAATCCGTGGCTTTGCCAAAGGGCTATATTCCTGCGGTAGAGACCTTTGCGTGGATGGGGCAGATTCAGGTCCTCCACAAATGCGTTTCCCGTGCGATGGTCGCGGTACGCGAACTGATAATCCTGGGCCTTGCCGTTCCCGTTGCCGGGCCCGGGGGTGATGAGATCGTCGAACTTAAGGTTTCTGCAGAAAATCCTTCCAAGATGGTAGGCCTTCAGATTATCGGGCCAGAACTCCCGGATGCGCTGCCGGAACCATATATCGTCGCCAGGCCTCCAGGGATAATCGGAAAGTTCCCGCTGGAAATAGAGATCCAGCTCGGTTCCGCGCTTCATCACTCTCCATACGCTAAGCGTGGACTTTACCCCGAAATAATCGCTCGTGATGGAGGTCAGGGTGTCGCAGGCTTCAGAAAAATCCTTCGCTGCGGGGCTTTGGGCTCCGAGCTGGAGGGACAGCATGAAACTGAAGAGAAGGAGAAGGCAGCGCCGCATCGCTTAATTCCTTTTTGGCAGGTTGACCACGTCGGTGATGAACACTCCGAGAGTGCTTATGCCCAGTGCCAGCAGGTCGGCGCGAAGGTCGGCCATATCGCGGCTGCGGTAGGGCAGCATACCCTGGATGTATTCGGTGCCCCAGGCTATCGCGGCGCCTACGGCGAAGGTGAGAACTGAGAACAGCAGGGCGCTCCAGAACTTGTTCGTCACATGGTCGTAGGCCAGGAAGGCCAGGATGGGGAAGGGCAGGAACATGAGGAAATGGGCCACCTTGTCCGTGGGGATACCCAGAAGGGTCTTCTGCATGTCGGGCAGCTTGTCGGCGTGCATGAAGCACAGGAAAGCCAGGGCTGCCAGATAGACGATGAAAAGTATTCGGGCAAGAATGGTCTTGGTGCTCATTACAGGGCCTGCATATCGTTCAGTTTCTTGTAGTAGCCGTCCTTTGCGATGAGGGAGTCGTGAGTTCCGCGTTCCACTATCCGTCCGCCGTCGATTACAATGATTTCATCGGCGTCTTTAACGGTGCTGAGACGGTGGGCGATGGCTATGGTGGTGCGATTGCTCATAACCCTTTCCAGAGCCTCCTGAACCACTTTTTCGCTATGGGTGTCGAGCGCTGCGGTGGCTTCGTCGAGGATGAGGATGGGGGGATTGCGGAGCACGGCGCGGGCGATGCTGAGCCTCTGGCGCTGCCCGCCGGAGAGTTTGACTCCGCGGTCGCCGATATTGGTCTGGTAGCCCTCTTCCTTCTCCATGATGAACTCGTGGGCGTTGGCTATCTTGGCCGCCTCTATTACCTGCTCCATGGTGGCGCCCTCAACTCCGAAGGCGATATTGTTGAAGATGGTGTCGTTGAAGAGGATGGGGTCCTGGTTCACATTACCCATGAGCTGCCTCAAAGAACTGATCTTGAGATTGCGTATGTCCTGGCCGTCAATAGTGATGGCGCCTTCGCAAACATCGTAGAAGCGGGGGAGAAGGTCCACCATGGTGGTCTTGCCGCCTCCGGAAGCTCCGACCAGAGCTATCTTCTGTCCCTTCTTTATGGAGAGATTGATGTCCTTCAGAATGGGCCGGCCGTCTTCGTAGCTGAAGCCTACATTCCTGTATTCTATGCTGCCTTCGAATGAATCGACACTCTTTGCGTCCGGAGCCTCGGTGATGGTGCTGGGGGCGCCGAGGATACGGTCGATGCGCTCCATGCTTGCCAGACCCTTGGGAATGTTGTAGGTGGCTTTGGCAAAGTCCTTTACAGGATTGATGACGCTGTAGAGGATAATCATGTAAAAGATGAAGGTGGGCGCGTCGATAAAACTGTGGTCCAGGATGATCAGCGTACCGCCGAAGACCAGCACCACGCATATGAGCACGGTGCCCAGAAACTCGCTCACGGGGTGGGCAAGGGCCTGGCGGGTGTTCACGCGGGACGCCTTCTTGCGCATTGCGCCGGTGACGTTTGCAAAACGCTCGCTCATCTTCTTCTCCGCGGTGAAGGCCTTAACTACGCGCAGTCCGCCCAGGGTTTCCTCCACCTGGCTCATGGTGTCGCTCCAGAGGGCCTGAACCTGAGTGGAGCGCTTCTTGAGGTTTCGTCCTATGACGCCCATCAGCCATATCATCAACGGGGCGAAAGCCAGCACGAAGAGCGTGAGCTTCCATGAGATGAACACCATGGTACTCAAGTAGAAGATGATGAGGATGGGGTTTTTGATGAGCATGTCTATGCTTCCGGAAATGGAGTTCTCCACTTCGGAAACGTCGCCGCTCATGCGGGCGATGATATCTCCCTTGCGTTCCTGGCTGAAGAATCCCAGGGGAAGGCAGAGTATCTTGTCGTAGATCTGGCGGCGCAGATCCCTCACCAGACCGGTACGCAGGGGCACCATCACTGCACTGGAACCGAAGTAGCAGCCTGTCTTGAGCAGGGTCATGACTATCATGAAGCCCGCCAGGATCAGAAGGGTTGTGACAGCCCCGTGGTTTTCCATGTACTGTCCCACGAACCAGTAGGCGTTGTTGATTGCCTTTTCCTTGAAGCCCAGGTCGGCGTCCCAGGGAATGAAGGTATACACCTTTTCATCGAGTCTGAAGAGAATATTCAGAATAGGGATTACCAGGGTGAAGGAGAATATGTTGAACAGGGCGGACAGCACGTTCATGAGTACCGAGCCGACCACGTATTTTCTGTAGGGAGGAAGATACCTCCGTATCATGTTGAAGAAAGCCTTCATATTCTACAAAGATACGAATTATAATTCAAACATAGCCGAAGGCTCCGTGCGCGGGAGCGCGATGAGCCTGACATCCGATTCTCCGAGGGCCTCGCTCACGGCTTCCAGAGCCTTCTCCGGAGTGTTGTTATGGGCGCTCAGATGGCAGAGGAAGAGGTTCCTGAGACCCTCGTGGGCAAATTCCTTCACGGCCGCTGCACACTCATTGTTGGACAGGTGCCCGTGGCCGCCGCGGATGCGCGCCTGAAGTTCAGGAGGATAGGGACCGGAAGCCAGCATGGCCACATCGTAATTGGCTTCCACTATTACCGTAGATGCTTCTTTCGCATATGCCAGAGCCTCCTGGGTCATCGCTCCTACATCGGTCATTATTACAATTTTACTATCATCGATCTCCAATGCATAACCCACAGTATGAGTGGCGTCATGAGGGACGTCGAAGGGGCGGGCGCTGATTCCAGGAAGAATGTCCGCAGCACCGTTTTCAGGAAGCAGTCTGGCTACCGGGTCCAGCCACTGGCCAGTCATCCAGCCCATGGGTGTGGAGTGGCGGATACGGGGGTGTACCCACACCGGGATACGGAGTTTCTTGCAGAAGGAACCGAGGTTGCGTATGTGGTCGGAGTGGTCGTGGGTTACAAGTACGGCGCCGATACGTTCGAGCGGGATGCCGTAAGTCTGGAGAGCAGCCTTGAGGGCGCGGAGGCTCACTCCGGCGTCGACCAGAAAAGCCCCGCCACTTCCTTCGAAATAATAACAGTTTCCGTTGCTGCCGCTCGAAAGGCTCAGCATCCTCACTCCTTTATCTTGCATCGCTTTCACAGTATTTCTTGATCACCCCGTATGCGTCAGCAACGCCCAGTTCGCCGGCGCGTGACAGGTCTATGCAGCCTTTCTCCCTGTCTTTCAGATAGATAAGCACGAGCCCTCGGTTGTAGTATGCATCGCCCATGTACGGGTAGAGCCTTATTGCCTGATCGTAACTCTCGATGGCCTCAACCATGGAACTGCTCAGGCAGCGCAGGTTTCCGAGATTGAACCAAATATAAGGAATGTCAGGTAGTATCTCGGCGGCTGCCTGCATGTCGGAGATGGCTTCGGAATAGTCATAACGGCGGTCTACCCTGTCGGAAAGACGGGCGCGGGTAGTGCCCTGGTCATCCATGGTGAGCGTCTGAACATTACTCTCCATGCTGGCGATGAAATCTATCATCTCTGCACGGAGCACGCCCCTGTTCATGAGGTAGAAGGCCTTGTAGAAACGGGCATAGCGGTCGGATCCCGGTGAGCTTTCGGACAAGCTTACAGCCGCGTCGAAATGCTGAAGGGCGCTGCTGTACTGCTTGTTCTGAACGTCGTAGATGCCTTTGATGAAAGCGGTTTCGGAAGGTCCTAGCCCTGTTTTTCCTGCGCCGGCGGCACTGTCTCCGGCGAGTATGCTTGTGAGACTGCGTGCCAGTTTCAAATTCTTCAGGGTGTCGGAGTTGGAAACCACGACGCTCACGGGCACGCTGTTTTCGAAATGCTCAATCAACGGATTGTCGTAGCGACGGCTCAGGGCCATGTTGGACTGCTCTTCCTTTCCTGCCATACGGAACTTGTAGAGGGGCTTCAGGCGTATATCCACATCGCGGTGCTGAAGCAGTTCGTCGTCGAAGTCTTTTTTTGCGAAATCGGCATCAAGGGCTAGCAGAGAGCTGTATTTACGAGTGGTATCGGCGAATGACGCCTCACCGGAAGCGTTCTTTTCACGGTACTCGGCGACCTTACGCTGAGCCGTCTGATAGTCGGCCTTGGAAGCGCGGGTGAGACCGAGCATATTCTCCACATAGGCCCTGTTCATGTAGGCCTTGGCGAAGTCGGGATATAGCTCGATGGCCTTGTTGTAATCGGCAAGAGCGTCCTGCCAACGGCCCATTTCGATGAAGTACGAGGCGCGATTGAAGTAGGCCAACACGTTACCGGGATTGATATTGATTACGCGGTCCATGTCGTCAAGGGCCTGCTCGAAATTGCCAAGTTGGGCGCTGATGAGGCTGCGGTTATAAAGGGTAAGGGCATTGCCGGGCTCGCTCCTGAGCACGCGGTTCAGATCCGACATGGCAGCGTTGTAATCCTTGGTCTCGTAAAGAAGAAGGGCGCGGTTGAAGTAGGCGAGAGTGTTGGTGGAATCTATGGCGATAGCCCTGTTCATATCGGCCAATGCGCCTTCGTAGTTGCCTTTGGCTGAGTGAAGATGACCGCGACGGATGTAGCTTTCCGGCTCGAAACGGTCGAGTTCTATGGCCTTGTCGTAATCTGAGAAAGCCTTGAGCGTGTCGCCGAGGAAGAGCCAGGAGGCGCCTCTGTTGAGGTAGGCTCCCGGGTCGCCCGGTTCCTTGCGGATATAGCGGTCGAAGTCTGCAACAGCACCCTCGAAACGCCTGGCAAGAAAGTTCGTGACCCCGCGGCTGTAATAAAGACCGATGAAGCCTGGACGCAGCTCAATAGCTTTTTCCAGATCTGAAAGAGCGGCGTCGTAGTCGCCCTGACGGCTTTCCGTTATGCCGCGGTAGTGGTATCCGTTGGTGAAGACTGGGTTGATGCGCACGGATCGGTCGAAATCGGCGCGGGCACCTCGTATGTCCCCTAGATTATACTTGGCTATGCCGCGGAAGAAGAAGTTCCAGTAATCGGTGGTGTCCAGCCTGGCGAGAATGTTGAAATTCTCGATGGCCAGTGCGTATTTGCCGTCCTGCAGGGCGGTGCGTCCGCGCAGGAAGAAAACATCGCGGTCGTACTGGGCGGATGCCGTGAGGCCCGTCAGGAAAAGAAGTATTGCCGCGAGTATTTTTTTCATTAATTTTGTGTGCAGTTACAAATATAGCATTAATTGTGCCCGGATGAGGCCGTTCGCGAAAATATTTTTGGCTTTCCTTTTCCTGCTTCAGCCTTTGGCTGCCATGGCGCAGGCTTCCCTTGAAGACGCGCTCCGCGCCGACGTGGAGTTCCTCTGCTCGCCGCTCTGCGAAGGGCGTGCGGCGGGGAGCCGCGGGGGAGTGGAGGCTGCGGCCTACATCGCCCGCCGCCTGCGCGCCATGGGGTATGAGGTGGCGGTGCAGGGTTTCGCCATCGACAGCACCCGTGTCGGACACAATATTATAGCTGGTGAAGCGGATGGATGGGTCCCCCCTGAGAGACGTAACACCCGCGGTTCGATAGCGGGGGGACCGTCCCGAAGGGATGGTGGGGTGAGCCCGAAGGGCGAACTCCCGAAGGGGGGAGCCCATCCTCCGCTGACGGTCGTTGTAGCCGCGTACGACGGCATCGGCCTGCATGACGGGCAGTTATACCAGGGTGCCGACAGCAACGCTTCAGGCGTGGCGGCGCTGCTATCGCTGGCGGAAAGGCTGAAAGGCAAGGCTAACATCGTCTTCGTCTTCACCGACGCCCGCAACGTCGGCAGCCGCGGAGCCGAGGCCCTTCGCAACTCGCTGAAGGGCAGGCGCATCTCGCTTCTGGTGAATCTCGACATCGTGGGTTCCTCGCTAGCTCCGGTGGACGAATACTGGCCCGACTTTCTCATCGCCCTCGGGGCGGAACGCTGGAAGCAGAGTTTCGAACGCTGCAACGCCGGCATCGGCCTTCATCTCTATTACGATTACTATCGCAGCCGGAACTTCACCAGCCTGTTCTACCGAAAAATGGGGGATCAGGCAGCATTTGTGGCGGACGGCGTACCGGCAATACTCTTCACTTCCGGCATCACTCCGAATACCAACAAGGCGTCCGATACGCCGGAAACGCTCGACTATGGCATCCTTGCCCGCCGGGTGGAATTCATTTCAAGATTTCTGAATGGAAGAAAATAAGCTCCCGCAGATGGCCGAGGCCACCGTGCATGCCGGTTTTCCCAGTCCGGCTCAGGATTACATGTCAGGCGGAATAGACCTGAACCGCCAGTTGGTGCGCCATCCGGAGGCGACGTTCTACGTGAGGGTCTCCGGCGATTCCATGACAGGCGCCGGCATATCCGATGGAGACACGCTCGTGGTGGACCGCTCGCTTGAGCCTTACGACGGGGCCACCGCGGTATGCTGTCTGGAGAATGAGTTTCTGGTGCGGCACCTGCGTTTTGGGAAAGCGGGCCCCGGAGGCAAGCCTTCGGGAATCACGCTCGAAGCCGCCAATCCAGCCTACAAGCCCATCAAAACCGGGCCGGGCAGCGATTTTTCCGTATGGGGGATCGTCACCTGGATTATCAAGAAGGTGGAATAGGGGCTACTTTACCACCAGCAGCTGCGACCAGTCGGTCGAATACAGGGGCGAACAATGCTCGCGTCGTATGCCGTCGGCGTAGTGCCCAGGCCGCTGAGTAGCCACTCGCAGAAGAGTGCGCCCGTTGCTGTTCACCTTGTCCATTATTGCTGATATGCGGTTCTCGCGGTCGCGCTCTTCCTGTGAAACACTGTCGAAAAGCGATCCCTGCACCTCGTCGGCCGGAACCGTTTCAGCTACTATGACGCCTGCCCGCTTGTAGCCGTAGCCGTCTTTCCAGGCCGTGTCCAGAAGGGCCAGCGCCGCTCCCACAATCTCGGTGGTGTTGTTTACTGCCGTTTCCAGACGCATTCGCAGGAAGGGGTAATACTGTGGCAGGTCGCTCCGGAAACGGTTGGTCTGCAGGAAGATGGCGACTTCGCCCGCGGCTGAACCGTCTTTGCGGAGCTTGGCGGCGCACATTCCGGCGAAATCTGAAATGCGCAGGGCGAGTTCGTCCTTGTCTGTGATGAGATCCGCGAAGGAACGCGACGTGCAGATGGTCTGGCGGCGTTCTTCGTCGTTTTCTTCAATGCACGATATGCCCTGAAGTTCCTTCCAGGTGCGAACCCCGGTGATGCTCATGTGTTTCAGCACCCAGTTTTCCGGCTTGCATACCAGGTCCCAGGCCGTGTGGACTCCGAGGGCTTCCAGTTTCGGAGCGCCCCGCCATCCAACTCCCCAGACATCGTCTATCGGGGTGAGTTTCAGAGCTTTGTCCCTCTTCTCAGGAGTATCTACGGCGCACACGCCACGGTATCCGCCATAGTGCTTTGCAAAATGGTTCGCCACCTTGCCGAGAGTCTTGCTGGGAGCAATCCCTATGCTGATGGGAAGTCCAACCCATTGCTTCACCTGCTTCACGAGGCCACGGCAGAGGGGCATCCACTGGTCTTCCGGATAGCCGTCCAGATTCAGGAAGGCTTCGTCTATCGAATAGACTTCCATGTCGGGGACGGCTTCGCGCAGGATGTTCATCACGCGGTGGGAGAGGTCTCCGTAAAGGGTGTAGTTTGAGGAACGCACCTCCAGACGTCCGGCGTCCACCAGATTCTTCAGCTTGAAGAAGGGAGTGCCCATGGCTATGTCGATGGCCTTGGCCTCGTTGCTGCGCGCCACGACGCAACCGTCGTTATTGCTCAGGACCACCACCGGCCTGCCCTCCAGCTGCGGCTGGAAGGCCCTTTCGCAGGACACGAAGAAATTATTGCAGTCGGCGAGGGCGTACATCAGCACAAATATAGGCGAAAAATGTTAAATTTGCGGATGTCTAAAGCTTCAACAATATGGTAAAGATTTCTCTCGGGGGATGCAACCCCTTCGTTAAAAAGGAAGAATACAACGCATACGTGCAGAAGGCTTTCGCCGCCTTCGATGAACTTCAGGGTGAAAAGGGCGCCGGCAACGATTTCCTGGGCTGGAAAACCCTTCCGGTAGACATTCCGGAAAGCCTCGTGAAAGACTGTGAGGCAATCCGTGACGACTGGGCGGCCCGCGGAGTGAACCTTGTGGTCGTAATCGGAATAGGCGGCTCCTATCTCGGAGCGCGCTGCGCCATCGAGGCCCTCTCGCACCAGTTCCTTCCCCAGAAGGGCGCACCCAGGGTGGTATTTGCCGGCAATAATCTCAGCGAAGACTATCTTGCCGAGCTCATGGACCTCGTTGAGCAGAGCAACGCCGCCTGCGTGGTAATCAGCAAGAGCGGCACCACCACCGAACCGGCAGTCGCCTTCCGCATCGTCAAGGAATACCTCGAGAAAAAGTATAAAGACGCTTCGGAACGCATTGTCGCCATAACCGACGCCAAAAAGGGCGCGCTCAAAACCCTTGCCACCCAGGAAGGCTACCGCACTTTCGTGGTTCCCGACAATGTGGGCGGCCGTTTCAGCGTGCTCACTCCGGTAGGCCTTCTGCCCATAGTGCTGGCCGGCTTCGACATCCGCGCCATGCTCAAGGGTGCGGCCGACGAACGTGAGGCCCTGCTGGCTAAAACAGAAGACAACGCGGCCATCCAGTATGCCGCAATCCGTAACCTCCTTTATTCCGAGAAGGGCAAGAAGGTGGAAATTCTGGTGAGTTTTGAACCCCGTCTGCAGTACCTTGGAGAGTGGTGGAAGCAGCTCTACGGCGAATCCGAGGGCAAGGAAGGCTGCGGCATCTACCCGGCCAGCGTCATCTTCACCACAGACCTTCACTCCATGGGACAGTTCATCCAGGAAGGGGAGCGTGTGCTGTTCGAAACCACCGTCAAGGTGGAGAATGCCAAGCGCAGCGTGGTGATAGGCTCCGACGCCCAGAATCTGGACCAGTTGAACTACCTTGCCGGGGAGCATGTCGAGCACTGCAACCGCATGGCCCAGCTCGGCACCAAGCTCGCCCACATTGATGGTGGAGTGCCTCAGATCGAGATTTCCATCGATCGCGTGGACGAATACAATCTCGGCGCCATATTCTACTTCTTCGAATTCGCCTGCGGCGTGTCGGCCTATCTGCTGGGTATCAATCCCTTCAACCAGCCCGGCGTGGAGGCCTACAAGAAGAATATGTTCGCCCTCCTGCGCAAACCCGGTTACGAGGCGCAGACAGAAGAAATCCTGAAGAGGATATAAGCTATCCCAGGAATCCGAGCAGGATACCCGCCGCTACGGCGCTGCCTATGACTCCCGCGACATTGGGGGCCATGGCGTGCATGAGCAGGTGGTTGCCGGGATCGGCTTCGAGACCCACGGTTTCGGAGACGCGTGCGCTGTCCGGCACTGCGGATACGCCTGCGTTGCCGATGAGCGGGTTGATCTTATGGCCTTCCCTGCAGAAGAGGTTCATGAACTTCACGAAGAGCACTCCGCAGGTGGTGGCAATCACGAAGGAAATCAGACCCAGCAGGAAGATCTTGATGGACCTTGCATTCAGGAACACGTCCGCCTGGGTGGAGGCACCCACGGTGAGGCCGATAAGAGTGGTGGCTATGTCGATGATGGGCCCGCGGGCGTTCTCGGCGAGACGCCTGGTGACCATGCTTTCCTTAAGCAGGTTGCCGAAGAAGAGCATGCCCAGGAGCGGCAGGCCCGAAGGCACTATGAACGCCGTGCAGAGGAAACCGACAATGGGGAATATGATCTTTTCGCGCTGGGATACCTTGCGGGGCGGAGCCATGCGGATAATACGCTCTTTCTTGGTGGTGAGCAACAGCATTATCGGCTTTTGGATAACAGGCACCAGGGCCATGTAGGAGTATGCCGAGACTGCAATCGCTCCCATGAGTTCAGGGGCCAGCTTACCGCTGAGGAAGATGGCGGTGGGGCCGTCAGCTCCGCCGATAATGCCGATTGCACCGGCTTCGTTGGGCGTGAAGCCTAGGGTAAGCGCCAGCAGGTATGCACCGAAAATACCCATCTGCGCCGCGGCTCCGATGAGGATTAGCCGTGGCTGGGAGATGAGGGCGCTGAAGTCTGTCATGGCGCCTATTCCCAGGAAAATCAGCGGGGGATACCAGCCGTTGCGCACGCCGTGATAGAGGATGTTCAGCACCGAACCCTCTTCGTAGATACTCACTTTGAGCCCCATAAGCACGGGAATGTTGCCTATGATCATTCCGAAGCCTATGGGAACGAGCAGCAGGGGCTCCCAATGCTTCACGATGCCCAGGGTGATAAAGATCAACCCTATGACAATCATGATGATATGTCCCCAGGTGGCGTTCGCGAAACCCGTGAACGACCAGAACTGCTGAAGGCTCTCTAAAATGCTGTCCATTTATGCTATGATGGCGATGTCGGCGCCTTCGAGAATGGAGTCGCCCTTTTTGACGAAGATTTTGCTGACGGTGCCGTCGGCCTCGGAGAGGATTTCGTTCTCCATTTTCATTGCTTCCAGCACAGCCACCTTCTGGCCGCGCTTCACGGGAGCGCCTTCTGCAACGCAGACGTCTATCACCACTCCGGGGAGAGGGGAGACAATCTTTTTGCCGCCAGCGGGGGCAGCAGCGGGTGCGCTTGTGGGAGCGGCAGCCGGTGCCGGGTTTGCGGCCTGCGCGACCGGGGCTGTGGCGGGGGCCGATGCCGGAGCGTTTTCAATCTCTACGCTGTAGGATGCGCCGTTCACGGTTACGTCGGCAACACCAGCGTTAATGCCATTTACGGAAACCTCATAGGGCTTGCCGTTGATTTTGAATTTATAACTTGTCATTTGAGCGGATTGTTGCGGAATCTGAGTGCGGGGGAGTCCCAGGCAGAGGGAGCCCTGCGAATGGTTATGGTATAGGGTTCGGAGTCGTGTACGCCACCTCCGAGGTACATTGCAAGCGCGGTTGCTATGGCTACCGGAACTTCTTCTCCGGCTTCTGCTTCAAGAGCCAGGGCGATGGCAGCTGCAATCTCGCCTTCGGGCTCCTTGCCTGCCTTGCGGCGGGGCTTGCGGGGCGCTTTTGGAGCAGCTTTCCTGGCTTCCGCAGACATGGAGATTCGGCCCACGAGGGAGAATGCGGCGTACAGGATTACCAGAGCCGAGAATACCACGGTGACAGCGATGAGAGCGAGCGTCCAACCGTGAGGGTCGGTTTCCTGCATGCGCTTTGCGCCCTCGGTGAGGGTGGAAGTCTGCAACAGTATGAAGAGCGGATTCATCAGAGCGGCAGGTTGTCGTGTTTTTTGGCCGGGATTGTCTGCTTCTTGCCTTCGAGGGCGCAGAGGGCGCGGATGACACGGAAGCGGGTATTGCGGGGCTCGATCACATCTTCGATGTAGCCCTTCTGAGCGGCCTGATACGGATTATTGAAGAGCTCTTCGTATTCGGCCTTCTTTTCTGCACGGATTTCGGAAGCATGGGCAGGGTCGGCTTTGATATCCTTGGCATAGAGCACATCCACCGCGCCGTCGGCTCCCATGACAGCAATCTGGGCCGTGGGCCAGGCGTAGTTGATGTCGCCTCGCAGCTGCTTGCAGCTCATGACGATATGCGCTCCGCCGTAGGCTTTACGAAGGGTGACCGTGACCTTGGGAACCGTGGCTTCGCCGTATGCGTAGAGGAGCTTGGCGCCATTCTGGATGACTGCGCCGTATTCCTGCTGGGTGCCGGGAAGGAAGCCCGGAACGTCCACGAGGGTGACAAGCGGAATGTTGAAGGCGTCGCAGAAGCGTACGAATCTGGCGGCCTTGCGTGAGGCATTGATATCCAGCACACCGGCCAGCATCTGCGGCTGGTTGGCCACTATGCCCACGCTGCGGCCACCCATGTGTGCGAAGCCAACTATGATGTTGCGGGCGAATTCGCGGTGAACCTCAAAGAAGTCTCCGTCGTCCACGATCTCACGTATGACTCCGTACATGTCGTATGCCTTGTTGGGATTGTCGGGTATTATGGAGTTGAGGCTGTCGGATACTCTGCCAACGGGATCGGCCGTTTCCCTTACCGGGGACAGCTCCATGTTATTCTGGGGCAGATAGCTGAGAAGCTTCTTGATAGTCTCAATTCCTTCCTGCTCGTTCTCTGCCGCAAAGTCAGCCACGCCGCTCTTGCTGGCATGCACGGACGCTCCGCCCAACTCCTCCGGGGTGACCTCTTCTCCTGTGACGCTCTTCACTACGGCAGGTCCGGTGAGGAACATGTAGGAAGTGTTCTTTACCATGAGGGTGAAGTCCGTGAGGGCGGGGGAATAAACGGCTCCGCCGGCGCAAGGGCCGAAAATGCCCGATATCTGGGGAACTACGCCGCTGGCAAGGATATTATGCTCGAAAATGTCGCCATAGCCTGCAAGAGCGTCGATGCCTTCCTGGATACGGGCGCCACCGCTGTCGTTGAGTCCAATAACGGGGGCTCCGGCGGCAATGGCCATATCCATTACCTTGCATATCTTTTCCGACATGGTTTTGCTGAGTGAACCTCCGCTTACTGTGAAGTCCTGGGCGTAGACGAAGACGGTGCGGCCGCCGATGGTGCCGCGGCCGGTTACCACTCCGTCGCCATAAGGATGGCTCTTGTCCATGCCGAAGTTGGTGCAGCGATGGGTTACGAACATGTCGAACTCCTCGAAGGAACCTTCGTCCAGCAGGAGGGCCAGCCTCTCACGTGCCGTGAGTTTGCCCTTCTCGTGCTGAGCGTCGATTCGCGCCTGGCCTCCGGCCACCTTTGCGGCAGCCCTGCGTTCGACCAATTTTGCAATCTGTTCTTCCTGAATGCTCATACGCGTTTGATAATTGGCTACAAATTTAGTAAAAAATTCATATATTTGTAAGACGTTAAAACCTATGCCTGTACTCCGAAAAATAGTGGTCCAGAATTTCCGCAACATAGAACTGCAGGAACTGGACTTTTCCGCTAAACTCAACTGCATTACAGGCGGTAACGGAGAAGGCAAGACAAACCTGCTGGACGCAATCTGGTACCTCTCCATGACCAAGAGCGCCTTCACGCCAGATCGTTTGAACATTCGTTACGGAGCCCCTTCGTTCGCCATATCCGGTACCTATGATCTCTCGTCCGGACTCAGTACCCGCATCGCCATTCAGATGGATGCAGAAAAGAAGATTCGCCGCGACGACAAACCATATGCCCGGCGTTCCGAGCATATCGGGCTGCTGCCTGTGGTAATGGTCTCACCGTCGGATGTTACGATGGTAAGTGAATCGGGAGACGAACGCCGCCGTTTTGCCAATTCCGTCATTTCTCAGATGGACAGGGAGTATCTCGATGCCGTTCAACAGTACAACCGTTTGCTGTCACAGCGTAACAGTCTGCTCCGCAGTGGTTCTCCAGACGAGGGGCTCCTGGACGTTATGGACGAAAAACTTTCGCCTCTTGCAGAGCGTATAAGTGCGGGGAGAGAAGCTTTCGCCAAAGGAATTGCCCCTCTGGTAAAAGACTTCTACGAGCGAATCTCCGGCGGAAGGGAAACCGTGTCCGTGCGTTACCGTACTCAGCTTGAGAAAGCCTCCTTCAAAGATCTGATGGCGGAAAACCGGCAGCGTGACCTCGCTCTTGGATTCACCTTCGCCGGTGTTCAGAGAGATGATTTCGCCTTCGAGATGAACGGCCATGCCATTCGCAACTGCGGCAGCCAGGGACAGCAGAAGAGTTTCCTCGTGGCGCTCAAGTTCGCGCAGTATGGCATTATGAAGGAACGCTCCGGGGTGGCCCCGATTCTCCTTCTGGACGACCTGTTTGACAAATTGGACATGGGACGCGTTCAGAACCTGCTCCAGACGGTGGCAGGCGAGGACTTCGGCCAGATTTTCCTGTCGGATAGCAATAAGCTCAGAGTCAACAGCATAGTGGATTCCATCACGGAAGACCGCAGTTATTTTGAGGCTGCAGGAGGGGTCTTTACACGACTGTGAGCCGTCTTTCTCCCAAAAATGCCCTTCCCATATCGGAAGTGCTCCGCGAGATGTTTCGCAGCTCCGGGGCGGCCGCCACGCATAATGGCCGCCGCATTTTCGCAGCCTGGGACGAGGCTTCGGGTGCGGGGGCGTATACCATACGCCGTTTTTTCCGCGATGGAGTGCTGTACATAACCATGAAGTCGTCGGTGTTGGCCACTCAGCTTTCCATGCAGAGAGACGCCCTCACCGAAAAGATAAACGCCATTCTGTCGGACGACCCCCTGTTCATCAGGGAAGACTCCCACACCGGATTCGTAAAAGAACTCAGAATAAAATGAAGATAGTAGCGGATGCCACCATACCCTTTCTGAAGGGAGTCTTCGAACCATACGGCGAAGTGGTTTACATGCAGGGGACCGAGATGCGGCGGGAGCATTTAATGGACGCCGACGCGCTCATAGTCCGTAGCCGCACGCGTTGCACTCCGCATCTGCTGGAAGGTACACAGGTGAAGATTATCGCTTCCGCAACCATCGGCACAGACCATATAGATATGCCCTGGTGCCGGGAGA
Source organism: Bacteroidales bacterium (assembly GCA_017412645.1). Taxonomy (GTDB): domain Bacteria; phylum Bacteroidota; class Bacteroidia; order Bacteroidales; family UBA932; genus Cryptobacteroides. The sequence continues at coordinate 39,046 of JAFPWX010000018.1, forward strand.
ATGGAATCTATGTTCAGAATGCGCCCGGCTGTAAATCAGGAGGAGTTCTTAACTATTTCTTTTCTGCCCTCTATGGAGCTGCGGCTCGCAAAAGCATACCTCTTGCCGGAGCAACTCTCGGCATCATCGGAGTGGGGCATGTAGGCTCCAGAATCGAGTTGGTAGCTCGAACCCTGGGATTCCATGTGCTTATGTACGATCCTCCGAGGGCGGAGACGGAGGGCCCGCAGCAGTTCTGTGCCCTTGACTACCTTCTGGAGAATTCCGATGTAGTAACCCTTCATGCTCCGCTTACCGAGGAAACAAGGTATATGGCGAACGCTGAGTTTTTCGCCAAAATGAAAATGGGAGCGTTTTTCGTGAACACCGCGCGCGGCGAAATGGTGGTGGAAGACGCCCTCATGGAGGCCATCCCGCGTCTTGGGCCTGTCATCATCGACACCTGGAACCATGAACCGAATATCAACCAGACGCTTATGAGCATGGTGGATATAGCCACCCCTCATATCGCCGGTTATTCCTATCAGGGAAAACAGCAGGGTACGGCGGCGGTGGTAAGGGCCGTGGCCCGTTTCTTCGGGATTCCTGAACTCTACGACTTCTTCCCGGTCACCGATGTGGCTGAACTGGAGGCTGTGCACCTCGACGTGGCCGACCTCAGTCAGGGACAGATAGCTTCGCTTTTCCAGTACAATTACCCTATCTTTACGGACGATTTCCTCTTCCGCACGAATCCCGACGGATTCGAACAACTGCGGAGGGACTATCGCTATCGCAGGGAGTTCTACATAGACTAAAACTTTGATAACCATGACAATAGAAGAACAAATCGAATGCTTTAAAAGGGGTTTCCCCTGGCTCGAAATCGTCGCGCCCGCAACTCCGGCGAGAGGTATTGAAGTTACAACGGAAGAAAGCCGAAACGAGTGTGTGGACTATGCTTCCAAGGCAAAGGTAGCCGGCAAGGTGAAGTTCGTCCCGGCATCCGGTGCCGCTTCCCGCATGTTCAAGGATATCTTCGCGGGAATGGAGAAGCCCAACGACAGTGTCCGGCGTCTCACTGCTGAGATATCCCATTTCGCGTTCGGGGATCCCGCCATCTTCGGCTCTCCCGCCGCAGGGGACGATGCCGACTGCACTCGCACGGCTCGTCTGCTTCTCACCGACGAGGGCCTGGGCTACGGTAGCAAGCCCAAGGGCGTGCTCCTCTTCCATCGTTACGAAAACGAATGCCGCACCGCTTTCGCGGAGCATCTTGTGGAAGGACAGGAGTATATGCGGAACGCCGATGGAAGTGTGAATCTGGTGTTCACCATCTCCCCGGAACACAAGGCCCTCTTCGAAGCGGCTCTGGAGGCGGTCAAGAATGAATATGAAAAGCGCTATGGAGTGCGCTACAAGATAGATTTCACCTATCAGGATCCGGAAACCAACACCATCGCTGTGGATATGGACAACGAACCTTTCCGTTGCGAAGACGGTACGGTTCTCCGCCGCCCAGCCGGTCACGGAGCCCTCATCTACAACCTGAATGCACTTGAGCAGGAACTTGTAAGCATCAAGAATATCGACAACGTGGCTGTGGAAAGGCTGCTCCCCGTTACTTCCCTGTACAAGCAGGTGCTGATGGGCCGTGCCCTAGAGTTGCGCGATGCCATCTTCGCTTTCCTTCGCCGTATGGACGAAGGGGTTTCGAAGGAACTGCTGGACGAAATCGAGCGTTGGCTTGATGAAACCCTCTGCATCCGTTTCGACGCCCTTCCCGAGTCTCTGGAAGAGAGGGCCGCAGTGCTCCGCTCCAAGCTCGACAGGCCCATCCGCGTCTGCGGAATGGTGCGTAACCTGGGTGAGCCGGGTGGCGGTCCTTTCATTGTAAAGGGCCCCGACGGCAGCACTTCACTGCAGATTCTCGAGAGCGTCCAGATCAATATGGACGATCCTCATGCCGCTGGAGCGCTTGCCGGCGCTACCCACTTCAACCCGGTGGATCTGGTATGCTGCCTGCGCAACTATCGCGGCGAGAAATTCGACCTGCTGAGTCATGTGGACAGCAACGCCGGTTTCATCTCCTTCAAGAGTTATCAGGGCCGCGAGCTCAAGGCCCTCGAACTCCCCGGCCTGTGGAACGGTGCCATGAGCGACTGGAACACCCTCTTTGTGGAAGTGCCCGTGGAAACATTTAACCCGGTGAAGGTGGTGCTCGACCTGCTCCGCGAAGCGCATCAAAATTAGAATTGCATATTTGCTCGAAATTGCCTATTTTTGCGGGCTTTTCAGAACAAACAAAGAAATCAATATGGCAACCAAAGAAAAGACCAAGATCGAAGAACGTCAGGAGAACACCGTAGAGCAGCTCTCCCGTATCGAACAGTTCTACGAAGAGAACAAAAAGTGGGTTTGGGGAGTAGTTATCGGCATCCTCGTGATATGGCTCGCAACCCTCGCTTATAACCGTTATGTCTATCAGCCCAAGTGCGCGGAAGCTCAGGAGCAGGCCTTCCCGGCCGAAGCCAGTTTCGCGGAAGGGGAGTACGAGCTTGCGCTTAACGGCGACGGCAACGTGCTCGGCTTCGCCCAGATTATCGACGATTACGGTACTAAGGCCGGCAAGGCCATGTACCTCTACGCCGGTATCTGCGAACTCCAGCTCGGCAACAACGAGGAAGCGATCAAGTATCTCGCAAAGTACAACGGCAAGGAGCCCATCCTCAAGGCCCGTGCCCTTTCCTGCCAGGCAGACGCCTATGTCGGCCTCGAGGAATACGGAAAGGCCGTTTCCCTCTACAAGAAGGCTCTGGCTGTGAACGAGAAGAACGACTTCAACTCCACCATCCTCTTCAAGGAAGGCCTGGCCCTCAAGGCCCTCGGCAAGAAGGCCGAAGCCCTCGCATGCTACAAGGCCATCATGGACAAGTATCCTCAGAGCATCGAGGCCTACGACATCGACCGTTACATTGCAGAAGTAAGCGAATAATATGGGACGCGCATTCGAGTTCCGCAAGGAACGCAAAATGAAAAGGTGGGGTCACATGGCCCGTACCTTTACCAAACTCGGTAAGGAAATCACTATCGCCGTTAAGCAGGGTGGCCCCGACGTCACCGGCAACCCGCGCCTCCGCGCCCTCATGGCTGAGGCCCGCAGCGAGCAGATGCCCAAGGAAAACATCGAGCGTGCCATCAAGAAGGCCACCGAGAGCAAGCAGGGCGACTTCAAGGAGGTTATTTACGAAGGCTACGGCCCGTTCGGAATAGCCATCCTGGTGGAAACCGCAACCGACAACACCACCCGCACCGTCGCCAACGTCCGCAGCTATTTCAACAAGTGCGGCGGCACCCTCGGCACCAGCGGCAGCGTGTCCTTCATGTTCGACCACAAGTGCGTGTTCCGCATCAAGGAGACCGAAGGCATGGATCTCGAAGAACTCGAGCTTGAGCTCATCGACTACGGTGCTGAAGAGGTTTTCGACGAGGTCGTGGAAGACAAGGACGGCAACGAAAGCAAGGAAGTGGTCATCTATGGTGACTATCCTTCCTACGGAGCCATCCAGAAGTTCATCGAGGACAAGGGCTACGAACTCGTTTCCGGCGGCTTCGAGCGTATTCCCACGACTGAACTCAAGGAGGTCACTGCGGAGCAGCGCTCCACGATTGACAAGCTCGTGGGCCTTCTGGAGGACGACGAGGACGTTACCAACGTTTACACGACGATGAAGCCGGGCGAGGAAGAGTAATCAGATCTTCTCCGGCAGACTTTCCAGGAATCGGCGGACGGCTTCGAAAGAGTCGTCCGCTACTGTTTTCCAGAAGTCGTCGTACTCGGCCTGATGATTCTCACCGGCACGGTCGGAAATGATGCGGAGGCTCATGAACGGCACTCCGTGTATATGGCAGGTCTGTGCGAGGGCTCCCGACTCCATATCCACCGCAGCGGCTTCCGGGAAGTGGGAGAGTATGGCATTGGCTTCGGCTACATTTGAGATGAAAAAGTCGCCGCTGGCCATAAGACCGCCTGTAGCGCCGGCTTCGAGGGCTTTGGCGTAGAGCGTAGGATTGCAGGTGAAGCGCTCGGGAAGGCCCTGAATCTGGCCGTAGGCGTTGCCTTCGCCGCACCAGACGTCGTGATATACTACTTCCTTTGCGGCAAATAGGTCCAGCGTGCCGAGATCCCTGCTGAGCCCGCCGGCGACACCGCTGCTCACGAGGCAGTCGAGAGGATATTCGTTGATGAAAGCCTGAGCGCCAAGGGCGGCATTTACCTTGCCCATTCCGCTGTGGCGAACTATCACTTCGTTGACACCGATACGGCCTTCGCTGCGGCCGCCAAGAAGGTTCTTAATCTGCTGATACTCGCCATCGAGGGCGACGATTATACCTATTCTCATAACTTTGCAAAGATACTAATAATTCGTATCTTTACCGTGTTATGGAAAAAGACGACAAGAAGATTATATTCTCGATGGTGGGGGTGAGCAAAATCCTCCCCAATAACAACAAGACTCTTCTAAAAGACATTTATCTTTCATTTTTCTACGGTGCGAAAATCGGCATCATAGGCCTTAACGGCGCCGGCAAATCCACGCTCATGAAGATAATAGCCGGCATCGACAAACCCACCCGCGGCGAGGTGGTGTTCTCACCTGGCTACTCCGTGGGCTATTTGGAGCAGGATCCCCAGATGGATCCGGACAAGACGGTCCTGGAGGTCGTGGAAGAGGGCGTGGCCGATGTGATGAACCTGCTTACCCGCTATAACGAAGTATGTCGGCATCTTGGAGACATGATAGACGACACGGTTATGTACGCTCTCTTCGAGCAACAGGCCGAATTGACAGAGAAGATAGAGGCTGTAAACGGCTGGGAAATCGAGTCGAAGCTCAAAAGGGCCATGGACGCCCTGCGCTGCCCGCAGTCGGACGAATTGGTGAAGAACCTCTCCGGGGGCGAACGTCGCCGTGTGGCCCTCTGCCGTCTGCTTCTCCAGGAACCCGACGTGCTTCTCCTGGACGAGCCCACCAATCATCTCGACGCCGAGAGCATAGACTGGCTGGAGCAGCACCTGCAACAGTACAAGGGCACGGTCATCGCCGTTACCCACGATCGTTATTTCCTCGACCATGTGGCCGGTTGGATACTGGAGCTGGACCGCGGCGAAGGCATCCCATGGCAGGGCAACTACTCCGGCTGGCTGGAGCAGAAGACTCAGCGTCTGGCTATGGAAGAGAAGACTGCGAGCAAGCGCCGCAAAACCCTCGAGCGCGAACTCGACTGGATACATATGGCCCCCAAGGCCCGTCAGGCCAAAGGTAAGGCACGTCTGAACAGTTATAACCGCCTGTTGGAAGAGGACGTGAAAGAGAAGGAAGAGAAACTCGAGATATTCATCCCCAACGGCCCACGTCTGGGCAACAAGGTCATCGAGGCCAAACACGTCCGCAAGGCATATGGCGACAAACTCCTCTACGAGGATCTGAACTTCGTGCTGCCGCCGAACGGCATTGTGGGTGTCATCGGTCCCAACGGCGCCGGTAAAACCACGCTGTTCCGTCTTATCATGGGGCTTGATAAGCCCGATTCCGGCAGCTTCGAGGTAGGCGATACGGTAAAGCTTGCCTATGTGGACCAGCAGCACACCAGCATAGACCCGGAAAAGAGCATCTACGAAGTGATTTCCGGGGGCAACGAGTTCATTCGCATGGGAGGCCGCGACATCAACGCCCGCGCCTACCTCGCCCGCTTCAATTTCTCCGGAGCCGACCAGCAGAAGCTCTGCTCGGCCCTTTCCGGAGGCGAACGCAATCGTCTGCAGCTGGCCCTGGCCCTGAAGGAAGAGGGCAACGTGCTGCTGCTTGACGAACCCACCAACGACATCGACGTGAACACCCTGCGCGCCCTGGAAGAGGCTCTGGACGATTTCGCCGGCTGCGCCGTGGTAATCAGCCACGACCGCTGGTTCCTGGACCGCATCTGTACCCATATCCTCGCTTTCGAAGGGGATTCTCAGGTATACTTCTTCGAGGGCTCTTATTCCGAATACGAGGAAAACAAGATCCAGAGGCTGGGCTACGAAGAGCCTAAGCGTATCAAATATCGTAAACTCATGGAGGACTAGTAATGGACAATGCAGTTTTAAAAGCTTTGCGCAGCCGGCGCAGCATACGCCGCTTCAAGCCCGGGCAGATCAGTGATGCCGAACTTCAAGCTGTTCTGGAGGCCGGCACCTGGGCTCCGACCGCCCATGGCCTTCAGGATCCCTGGATTGTCGCCGTGCAAAAGCCGGAACTGAAGGAACGCATTTCGAAACTGAATGCCAGCGTTTGGGGCAGGGAAGATTTCGACCCATTCTATGGCGCACCTACCTATGTCCTGGTCTTCGCTTCCCGGCCGGAGAAAACGCTTAATGGCGTACCAGACGGCTCCCTGGTGCTTGGAAACATGATGCTTGCCGCGCATTCCATAGGTCTGGGCTCGTGCTGGATAAACCGTGAACGCGAGATGTTCGAGACCCCTGATGGAAAGGCGCTTATGGCTGAGCTCGGCTTGCCGGAAGAGCTGCAATCCGGGCTGATGGGCGTCGGAGCCCTGGCCCTCGGCTATCCCGCCCATGAGGCTCCGGCTCCCAAACCCCGCAAAGAAGCTTACTGGAGAGTGATCAAATAGAAAAAAGCCCTGGTCGTTTTGGCCAGGGCTTTTCAGTATTGAATGCCGGTTTAGAACTGGTAGTTGATACCGATTCCAATCCAGAGGCCTGCGTCCATGCCTTCGGTGAAGCACTTTGCAAAGTCGGCTGAAACGATGAAGTTCTGGTTCATTGCAATCTTGAGACCTGCGCCGCCGCTGTACACAAGGTAGTTGACCTTGGAGGCGTCGTAGATAGGATCAGGTGTGCCGGAAAGGGCATTGAATTCCGGGTCGTAGACTTTACCGTCGGTAGATCCGTCAAGAGCGTCAAGCTTGGCGAGAGCGTCGGCCTTGTAGGGCTTGGTGATGATACCTGCATCGAAGAACGGGTTCACTGCCACATAGAAGTACTGATTGGCAAGAGTGAATTTCACGAGCTTGATGCGGATTTCGGTATTTGCCCAGGCCATACCTTCAGCAAGGATACGGTTCTCGCGCAGACCGCGGATGGTGTTGCTGGAACCGAAGCCTTCGGAAATCATGTTGCGCTGGACAAGCAGGGGATTGTTCTGAATCATGTACAGCGGAGTTTCGCCGGCAATGGTGTGCTGCCAAGCGAGACGGTATGCGAAGACGGGATTGCCTGCGGGGATGGGGATGGGAATGCTGATATACTGACGGAAATAAGCACAGGCCTTCAGATAGCCATTCTTGAGCACGTTGCCGTTGAGGTAGGCCTCTGCCCAGATACCCCTGTTGGGGGCAGCCTCGATATCGCGGGTGTCGTACACGAGACCTGCGTTGAGTTCGAGAGCAAGACCGCCGTTCTTTTCCGCGTCGGTGAGAACACCGGAATTGGAGAGGAAATTGTAGAGGGTGGCGTTGGTGTTGTAATAACGGGTTTCGTCATCTACCTTCACGCCGTTGTCGTGCATATTCCCGAGTTTCCAGTTCCAGAAGTTCATTCCGGCCGCCCAGTTGAGATTTTCGGTGATGCGGCCCTGGAAATTGGCGAGGATGCGGAGCATGTTGCGGCTCATGCCGTAGTAGTTCACATTGGTTTTCGTGGGATCGGTGAGAGAGGCGGGAATGGTCATGTCCCTGTTGCCCCAAACGTCGTAGTTCTGCGTTGCAGCGGCACCGTTGAAGCCCCAGATGCTGTAGAGTGGGTCTGTCATGTAAGTGACGGACGCGTTCACGCGCATATTGGGAATGAGGTACTTGGAGTCGTATGCCAAATAGAGGCGCATACGGTGGCTGTGGGTGAAGTACGAGCCTTCCCAGCTGATTTTGTGGAGGGGATCCGGATAGGTGTTGCCGTCGCCGTAATAGTAAACGTCGCCGAAGGCACCGGCCTGGAAGCCGTTGTCAACCGAATAGGTAGCAGTGGGGAGAACGCCGAAGGACCAACCGGTCTTCATCTCTTTTTCTTCCTGTGCGGAGAGACCTGCTGCGAATACGAGACCCGCAACAAGGATGGTGAAAAGTTTTTTCATATTTTGGATAATAAGTAAAAAGATTCTCGGTTACTAGTTTCAGTCCGCTAATTTACGAATTTTATGTAAATTTGAGGGCTTTTACTTGCGATTTTATGGCAGAAGAGGTTAATTTCGTTCGAGATCTTGCGGTTATTCTCATTTCCGCGGGCATAATAACCATCATCTGCCGTGCCCTCAAACAGCCCACCATCCTCGGTTACATCATAGCCGGCTTCATTATCGGCCCCCAAATGGGAGTGTTCGGTATCAGCAGCATGGATACCGTGGAGCTCTGGAGCGAAATCGGTATCATCTTCCTCATGTTCGGCCTTGGTCTGGAGTTCAGTTTCAAAAAGCTCCTGGGGGCCGGGACATCGGCCCTGGTAACGGCCGGAAGCAAGTTCCTGGGCGTGTTCGTGATAGGTTTCATTCTGGGGCAGGCCATGGGCTGGAGCCCCATGGAAAGCATTTTCCTGGCAGGCCTTCTGAGTATGTCCAGTACCATGGTGGTGGTCAAGAGTTTCTCGGAAATGGGCCTGTCCAAAAAGCCCTTCGCAGCCGGAGTGTTCGGTACTCTGGTGGTGGAAGACCTCATCGCCATACTACTCATGGTGTTGCTCTCCACCCTGGCGGTGGCCGGCAAATTCAGTGGCGGTCAGCTCTTCCTCGAACTTGGCAAGCTCACCTTCTTCCTGGTTCTTTGGTTCGTCGTGGGCATCTACCTGCTTCCCACAATAATCAAGCGCACAGGAAAGTATCTCAACGAGGAGGTGCTTCTTATCATCTCCCTCGGACTTTGCTTCGGAATGGTGACTCTGGCTACCGGAAGCGGTTTTTCGAGCGCCCTCGGAGCCTTCATGATGGGCAGCATCCTTGCGGAGACGGTGGAGAGCGAACGTATCGACTCGCTCATCGTTCCCATTAAAGACCTTTTCGGGGCCATCTTCTTCGTGTCTGTGGGTATGATGCTTGCCCCGAAGGCCATCTTCGAGTACTGGTGGATAATACTCATATTGGCCGTAGTAGTGATAATAACCCACATCCTCTTCGCAGGAATGGGTATCATCCTCACAGGAGGCGGACTCAAGGATGCGGTGAACACCGGTTTTAGCCTGGCGCAGCTCGGCGAATTCGGCTTCATCATAGCCGGCGTTGGCGTGAGTCTCGGAGTGATGAGGGATTTCATCTACCCCGTTATCATAGCGGTGTCGGTAATCACCATCTTCACCACTCCGTTCATCATTAAACTGGCAGACCCGTTCTACGAATGGCTGCGCAATACTCTTCCGCTTGGCGTCCTGGAAAAAATCGACCATCCGGCATCCAAGACGGGCAGCTCCACGAAGGCCGAAAGGAGCGAATGGCATTCCCTGCTCAAATCGTACTTCCTGCGTGTGGGTATCTACGGCGTAGTGCTGATAGCCATTCTGATGGTGAGCGTCCGCTGGCTGGCCCCGCTGGCGGTCAAGCTGCTGCCCGGCGTGGCGGAAACCTGGCGCAACGTCATCCTAATGGCGCTGACACTTCTGCTGATGTCTCCCTTCATCTACGGCCTTGCTGTGAACTCCGGATCCATCAACGTACATGCGCATAGGCTACTGAGCGTAAAAAAGACAAATGTCTGGCCCATATTCGGTCTCACTCTTGCCCGCATTTTCATCGCCCTCGGCTTCATCTTGGCGGCAATCAGCCAGTTCATAGTCCTGAAGGGCTGGGTAGTGGTGGCAATACTCATTGCGGGCGTGATACTGTTCCTTGTCGCACGGTATTCCCTGCGACACAGCGACCTCTTCGAAAAGAGGTTCCTGAGCAATCTGGCGGACGAAGAGAAGCGTCCCGCGAAAGGCAGTTCAACCCCCCTTCCAGATCCGGATCTCAAGCTGCATTCCTATACCCTTAAAGCGGACAGCCCGATACTGGGTAAGGTGCTTAAAGAAAGTGGATTGCGTGATCATGGCCTGATACTTATAAGCGTCCGCAGGGGAGACAGTTACATTTCAAATCCCAGTCCCGATTACGTTTTCGAGGAGGGCGATACAATATGGGTTACCGGTAGTTCGGAAGCCCTTGAATGGATAAGTTGACGGCATGAAAGTAGGTCTTTTCATCGACACCTGGTATCCTATGGTGGACGGGGTCATCAAAGTGGTGGACAACTATGCCCGCCGCCTGGTGAACTATTGCGACGTGGTGGTATTCTGCCCGGAAGCAAGGGGAACGGACTACAAGGATGATTCCAGCCTGCCATATAAGGTGGTGCGCTGTTCGTCCCTCCCGATGATAAGATACGATTACAACATACCCACCCCTGCGCTCGATCCCGTGTTCGAGGCCAAACTCATCACCAGTGGGATCGACATGGTGCACATACATTCGCCATTCACAGTCGGCTTGGCGGGGCTGCTTTTCGCCAAGATTCACCGCATCCCGGTGGTTGCCACGCTGCATTCCCAGTACAGGCAGGACTTTGAGGGTGCGCTCCATTTCAAACCGGCGCTTGACACCGTGATGGCTTCCATCATGGGAGTGTTCAACTCCTGCGACGAGTGCTGGGCGGTAAACGGTGGTATCAAAGACCTTTATGTGAATGAATACGGGCTCACCGCCCCCTGCAAGGTACGGCTCAATGCCACCGACCACAAGCCTGTTTTAGACCCGGCAGAAGCCGCTGCAGTCGTGAACAGGACCTATGGCGTGCCGGAAGATGCCACGGTATTCCTCTTCGTTGGCAGAATCAATTTCCTGAAGAACATCGACTTCACCGTCCGTGCCCTGGCGAAGGCTAAGGCCAGGGGCTTGAAGAACTTCCGTATGCTCTTTGTGGGAAGGGGCCAGGACGAGGAGAAACTGGCGGAAGTGGTACGTAAGGAGGGCCTGAACGATGAAGTGGTGATGTGCGGCCTGGTATCGGAAAGGGAGATGCTCCAGAATCTCTATTCCCGTGCCAAGCTTTTCCTCTTCCCGTCGCTCTACGATGCCAACTCCCTGGTGCAGATAGAGGCGGCCTGCCAGGGAACTCCCACGGTCTTTATAGAGGGCGCCCGCACTGCCGCCACGGTTAAAAGCGGGGTTAACGGCTACGTCTCCCCGGCCGACGAGGAGAGTTACGCCCGCATCATCATGGACATTATGGCCGATCCCGAAGGTTATTCCAAAGTATCGGAGGCAGCCAGAAGGGACCTTTACCTCAGCTGGGACGATGTCGTCCGCGAAGTTTATGAAGATTACAAGAGTTTTATGAAATGATGAACGAAACGAAATATACCCCCGTGCTGCTGCTGACGGGATATCTCGGCAGCGGAAAGACAACCCTTCTGAACCGCATCCTGGCCAATCAGAAAGGTATCAAGTTCGCCGTTATCGTGAACGATCTCGGCACAGTGAACATCGACGCTTCCCTCATTGAGAAGGGGGGTATAGTCGGTAAGAAAGACGAATCCCTGGTGGCCCTCCAGAACGGCTGCATCTGCTGTACCCTCAAGATGGACCTGGTGGAGCAGCTGAACGACATCACGCGTCAGAACCGCTTCGACTACATCGTAATCGAGGCCAGCGGCATCTGCGAACCGGCTCCCATCGCCCAGACTATCAGCACCATACCCCAGCTGGGCCCGCAGTACGCAAACGGCAACAATTACGCGAAGCTCGACTGTATAGCCACCGTGGTGGACGCCCTGCGAATGCAGAGCGAATTCAGCTGCGGCGACACCTTGCCTCTCCGTAATTATGACGAAGAAGACCTGGAAAGCCTTGTGGTACAGCAGATTGAATTCTGCAACCTGGTGCTCCTGAACAAGGCTTCGATGGTGAAGCCCGAGGAACTGGCCCGCGTGCATTCGGTGATAAAGAACCTGAACCCGGGTGCTGAAATTATAGAATGTGATTTTTGCGACGTTCCTCTGGAAAAGATCATCAATACCGGCCTGTTCAATTTCGACAAAGTAGCCACTTCCGCTGCATGGATTGCAGCGATTGAAGGGGAGGATGAAGAGCTTCACAATGAAGAGGAAGGCGAGGCCGACGAATACGGCGTGGGCACTTTCGTGTGGTACCGCCGCGAGCCCATGGACATGAACAAGTTCGACTGGTGGGTGGCGAAGTGCTGGCCACGCAGCGTCATCCGTTCCAAGGGCCTGTGCTATTTCTCAAACCAGACCGATAACTGCTACCTATTCGAACAGTCGGGAGTGCAGAAGAGCCTCAAGGACGCTGGCCTGTGGTTCGCAACCATGCCCAAGGACCAGCTGGCAGAAATGATGCTTCACGACCGTGCGCTTCAGCGCGACTGGGATCCGACCTGGGGCGACCGCATGCAGAAGATAGTCTTCATCGGTCAGAATATGGACCGTGAAGAAATAGAGGCCGGACTGGACAGCTGTCTGGTCAGATAAGACGGCCCTTTAGTGCTTCCACGATAAAGGAATCGGTACGGCGGTTGACGGCAGCGTCTTCCGCCGTTCCTCCTTCTTCAGGGGGCAGGCTGCCGCAGATGTCGAGCCCGAGGATGCGCCTTCCTGCGGTAAACGCTTCCAGCAGACGGCCGAAGAGAGGCAGGTCGAGCGAGCCCTGATCCCAGTTGGTGCGGGCGGCGCAGGTGCAGAATACGTCTTTGTCGACAGAAACATAAAGGGGAAGATCCGACGGAGCAGGGGGCGGAACCGTCGCTCCTTCCGGGAAGACACTGACGCGATCCTGGAAGCCTTCCGTCTCGCACAGCAGCTCCGGCGATATCCCGATTATCGTCACGTGGCGAAGCAGGGGACAGCCCTCCAGCAGGTCCCGGACCCATCCGCCGCAGCTGATTACGCCCTCGAAAGCCGGTGCCTGCATGTCGGGATGATGGTCGAAAAGCAGCAGGTCGAAAGGTTCCGGAACGTTCTCGCAGAAGAAACGGGAAAGATAATGGTAGTCCCCGCTGCCAAGATGATGCACGCCCCGGCAGCGGCCGCCTATGATCTCCCTCAGGCGCTTTTCGGCTTCAGGGGAGCAGTAGCGGCGGCTGCCTTCGACGGCGCTGCAGTCTATGGCGAATTCTTCCATTTTACGCGAGCTTGACCTCGGACACTTCGCAGGGGATGCTCAGTTCCCGGAGAAGATGGACGACGCGCTGTTCCAAAACGTCGCTGCGTATCTTCCGGGAAAGGTTGAGGAATACCTTGTCGCCGCAGGCGGCGCAGGTGGCGGCTCCGCTCGTGCCTCTCTGGCGGCCGAGCCAGCAGTCCATCTCGGCGATGTGCTCCGCCATGCCGGCGGGGAACTTCATTGCACCTATGTTCGAAAGGGTGTAGGTGACGAACTTGTCGCCGTGGTTGCGGCATATGATGTCGATGGCTATCCTCTTGATGAACAGGGGAATGGCGCGGACGAAGAGGTTCTCTTCCAGCTCCACGTTGGCGGCAATCTTTTCTTCCATATTCTCCTTGATGAGCCCCTGCGCCTTCTGCTTTTCCACCTCCTTGATGAGACCCTCGAGTGAGTACTGCTTGTTCTGCAGGTCCACTCCCAAATTGATGTAGGAAGAGAAGTTGCGGAGGGTGCGCACCTTGTAGAAGGAACGGAGGTCGATGGGGACGGAGATCTTGATTACGTTCTTCTTGCGGCGGTTGCGGTCGTTGGCGTGAACATACTGGAGACTGTGAAGGAGAGCGGCTGTGAGGAACTCCGTGACAGTGCTGTCGTAGCTCTTCGCCACTTCGCGCAGACGCTTCGAGTCGATGACGATGTGCGTGCCCACGAGGCCGTCCCAGCCCACGTCGGCGCCCTCGATGTGATAGGCGATGTCGTTCTTTTCCAGCTTGCCGTGACGCCCGCCGAACACGGTTTTGAAACCGTCTTCCAGCTCTTCTTTTCGAGGGGCGTCGCGGGGGTCGAGGATGAAGCCTTCGTACGGCACCTCGCTACCGTATTTGAGACGGCAGTATTCGGCTGCCATGGTGAGGAAGAAGGTGAGGCCGCCGCCACCGTCGGTGAGGGCGTGGAAGACGTCCATGTAAAGGCCTTTTCCGTCGACCATTACCTTATACAGCAGGCCTCCGTATTTGATGAAATCGAAGACTTTGAGGCCGGAGAGCTTATGTACTTTGGGAACGAAGTCGACGGGCTTCAGATACCACCAGAAAGCACCGGCCTTGAGGCGGCAGCGGAAGGTGGGAATACGCCACGAGACGTTCTCCAGGGCGTGGTTCATGATCTCGACGTCGATATCTTCGACAAAGACCATATGCAGCCTGAAGAGGGACGCATAGTGCTTGGTAAGGGAAGCGGGGTATATATTGGCGGCATTATCCAGCCGCAACTCTGCTTTGGGAGTTTTCATGCTGAAGATAAGTTTAAGTTCAAGTTTAAGTCACACAAAGATATTAAAATTTTGTTGATTGCGTTTTTATTGTTAAATTTGATAACCAATTAACCACATAACCTAAAACAATGCTAAATAAACTCTCTTCCGCCGACTACATAGCGCTAGAAGAACGCTACGGAGCTCATAACTATCATCCACTTCCCGTCGTCCTGGAACGCGGGGAAGGAGTGTTCGTCTGGGATGTAGAAGGCAAACGCTATTTCGATTTCCTTTCCGCCTATTCGGCCGTGAACCAGGGTCACTGCCATCCCAAAATTGTAAAGGCCCTTACCGACCAGGCGCAGAAACTGTGCCTTACCTCCCGCGCATTCTACAACGACTGCCTTGGCCCTTACGAGAAGTTCGCCACCGAGTTCTTCGGCTACGACAAGCTCCTGCCCATGAATTCCGGCGCGGAGGCGGTGGAAACCGCCCTCAAGCTGGCCCGCCGCTGGGGCTACAAGGTGAAGGGCATTCCTGAAAACGAGGCACTCATAGTCGTGTGCAACGGCAACTTCCATGGCCGTACCATCACCATCGTCACAATGAGTTCGGACCCGGACAGCTATTCGCAGTACGGCCCCTTCACGCCCGGCTTCATCCAGATCCCCTACGACGACACCGACGCCCTTGCGAAGGTGCTGGACGAAAAGGGAGATAAGGTATGCGCCATGCTGGTGGAGCCCATTCAGGGCGAAGCCGGCGTATATGTGCCGCACGACGGTTACATCAAGAAATGCTACGAGCTCTGCCACGCCCACAACGTGCTTTTCGTGGCAGACGAGGTGCAGACCGGCATAGGCCGTACCGGCCGCATGTTCGCATGCGATCACGAAGGCGTGCGTCCCGACATGATCACCATAGGCAAGGCCCTCTCCGGAGGCACCCTTCCCGTGTCGGCAGTGCTGGCGGACGACGAAATCATGCTCACCATCCTTCCCGGCGAGCACGGCTCCACCTTCGGCGGCTTCCCGCTGGCGGCAAAGGTGGCGGTTGCGGCGCTTGAGGTCGTCCGCGACGAGCATCTCACCGAGAACGCAGCCCGCCTTGGAGTCATCTTCCGTGAAGAGATAGCCAAAATCAAGAGTCCGTTCTTCAAATCCGTGCGCGGTAAGGGCCTGCTCAATGCAGTTATTACCGAACCGCAGAACGGCCTCGAAGCCTGGGACATCTGCCTCCGTCTGGCCGAAAAAGGCCTTCTGGCAAAGCCCACGCACAGGCACATCATACGTTTCGCACCGCCTCTGGTCATCACCGAAGCCCAGCTGCGCGAGGCGATAGGCATCATAAAAGAAGTATTCGAAGAATTAGCATAACAAATGAACAACGCTGTCATTCAATTTCCCCTTCCGCAGAATGAGCCGGTTAAGGCCTATCTGAAAGGTTCCCCCGAACGCGTGGCCCTGGAGGCCGAGCTCGAGCGTCAGTACAATACCGTTCTGGACATCCCCCTCATTATAGGAGGCAAGGAAATCCGTGCCGGCAACACCGGAAAGGTGGTTTGCCCGCACGAACACGGTCACGTGCTCGCCACCTTCCACAAGGCGGGTGAAAAAGAAGTGAAAATGGCCATCGACGCGGCCATGAAGGCTCGTGAAGAGTGGAGCAGGACTCCCTGGACTACCCGTGCCGCCATAGTGCTCAAATGCGCTGAACTCCTGGCTACCAAGTACCGCCCCATCATGAATGCAGCCTGCATGCTGGGCCAGTCGAAAAATTTCTATCAGGCAGAAATCGACTCCGCCTGCGAAACCATCGATTTCTTCCGCTACAACGTGCATTATGCATCCAAGATTTATTCGATGCAGCCCAAGAACGGAGCCACATTCCTGGATCAGACGGAATACCGTCCTCTCGAAGGCTTCATCCTGGCCGTGACTCCCTTCAACTTCACCTCCATCGCGTCCAACCTGTGCATGACGCCCGTTCTGATGGGTAATGTCGCCCTCTGGAAGCCCTCCACCACGGCAACCCTCTCCAACTACTATCTCATGCAGCTTTACAAGGAAGCAGGCTTGCCCGACGGAGTCATCAACTTCCTTCCCGGAAGCGGCGCCCTCATCGGAGAGGTTGCCACGTCGTCAAAGTGGTTCTCCGGCATCCATTTCACCGGTTCCACGGCCACCTTCAAGACTCTCTGGAAGCAGGCCTGCGCCAATCTGGACGCGTACGTGAGCTATCCGCGCCTGGTCGGCGAAACCGGCGGCAAGGACTTCATCTTCGTGCATCCTTCGGCGGACGTGCAGGCGGTGGCCACCGCGGCCTTCTGCGGAGCGTTCGAGTTCCAGGGACAGAAGTGTTCCGCTGCCTCGCGCATGTACATCCCCAAGAGCCTCTGGCCGGCAGTGCTGAAGCAGATGAAGCAGTTTGCATCCGAAGTGAAGATGGGAACCGTGATGGATCCCGGCAACTTCATCAACGCAGTCATCGACGAGAAGTCCTGGGATAACATCGACGGCTATCTGCGCTATGCGGAACAGTCCAAGGACGCGAAGATAGTGCTGGGCGGCGGCCGCGACAAGAGCGTAGGCTACTTTGTTGAACCCACGGTGATCGAAACCACGGACCCGCATTTCAAGAGCATGGAAGAGGAGATCTTCGGCCCGGTACTCACCGTTTACCCTTACGACGACGACAAGGTCTGGGAAGCCGTTAAGCTCTGCGACACCACTTCGCCCTACGGCCTCACAGGCTCAGTATTCGGCCTCGACCGCCTTGAAGTGGAAAAGATTTCGGAGGCTCTCAGCTATGCCGCGGGTAACTTCTACATCAACGACAAGCCCACGGGCGCCGTTGTGGGAATGCAGCCTTTCGGCGGAGCCAGGGCCAGCGGAACCAACGACAAGGCCGGCGGCTAGTTCAACCTCATCCGCTGGGTCATACCGCGCGTAATCAAGGAGACGCTGGTGTCTCCCACGGATTACCGTTATACTTACATGAAGTAAGACTCCAGAGTCTTGATATTCTCCGGCAGCGTTGCCCAGCTTGTAGCAAAGCGGGTGACGCTGCTGCCGTCTTCCAGAGGCTGCCAGATTTCAAAGCGCACGCCTCCTTCGAGACGCTTCATCTGCTCCTTCGTGAGTATGGGGAACTGCTGGTTGGTAGGGGAGTCGATATGGAGGGGAATACCCTTTTCGATGAACATGCGCTTCAGTTCCATGGCCAGGTCGATGGCATGGCGGCTGATTTTCTGGTACAGGCCGTCGGTGAAGAGAGTGTCGAACTGAATGCCCAGAAGGCGTCCCTTGGCCATGAGCGCACCATGCTGCTTCACTATGGTGAAAAAGTTCTTCGGAGCGTTGCCGCGGGGGAATACCACAGCCTCGCCGCAGAGGGCTCCGACCTTGGTTCCGCCTATATAGAAGACATCGCAAAGACCGGCCAGGGCGGGGAGGTCTACATCGGCGGCCGGACTTGCAAGGCCGTATCCGAGACGGGCTCCATCTATGAATAGAGGCATGTCGTATTTCCTGCATATGGCATGGATGCCCTGGAGTTCCTTTTTGGAATAGATGGTGCCGTATTCCGAGGGAAACGACAGATATACCATCCCTGGCTGAGCCATGTGCGGCCAGGTGGGATCCGCGTAGAAAGCCTCCAGATAATCCTGGAGATCCTTTTCCCTAATCTTTCCTTCCAGTGCGGGGAGGGTGATGACCTTGTGCCCCGAGTGCTCTATGGCCCCCGATTCATGAACGGCGATATGCCCGGTCTGAGCTGCGATCACGGCTCCGTAATGGGGGAGCATCGCGTCGATCACCGTGGCATTGGTCTGGGTGCCGCCCACCAGCAGAAATACGTCGGCCTTTGGAGCGCCGGCCGCTTTGCGTATCTTTTCTATAGCAGCTCTGGTGAAGCTGTCTTCGCCGTATCCGGGTTCCTGAACCAGGTTTGTTTCCGCCAGGCGGCGGAGTATTTCGGGGTGGGCCCCCTCGATGTAATCACAGGTGAAAGAAATCATATTACCTAGCGTTGTTACCAAACTATGAAGTGCGGGGTCGTGTCTATTTGCAAGAGGCCTCCGGAGACGGCAGCTTCGTCGCGCAGTACCCGGACAGCGTTCTCGTTGTCTATCAGGTCATTGCTGAGCAGGCGGGAAGTGCTGTTCCACTCGATAAGGGGATTGGGGAGACCTGTGGAATAGTCCGTGCGCTCAGACGTGGCCACAAAGGAACTCACTGAAAGAGTGACTTTGCGCGATGCCCAGTCTCCGTTCCAGGAGCCGTTGGAATAGATTGTAACTCCGTCTTTTACGAGTTTCATTACGGTGCGTGAACTGTAATAGCAGTCGATTCCGCTTACTCTGGAGAAGAGTGAGTTGCCGCCGGCAGTGAGTGAATACTCGAACACGCGAAGGAGTTCCGAATAAGTGATGTCGTAGACGTAGATCTCGTTGTTGAAGGGGAACATCTCAAAGATGTTGGCTACGGTGATGTTGCGGGTACTCTGGCCTTGGAGCGGGAATGAAGTGCGTATTCCTCCGCTGTTCACGAAAGCTACGTCGGCATTGCCTATGCGGCGGATGATGTCGCACATCCAGTTGGAAATGATGGCTGCGCGCTCTCCGCTGCCGTCAAGGTAGTAAGTGGTCGCGCCCACGTTGATGTAGCCGATTACGTCGTTCATCTGGGCTGCAGTCGCTTGAAGCGCAGCGTCCGATACCTCCAGAATATCTTCGGACAATTCGCTCGCGTTCTGGCCCTCATAAGCGTGGAGATCCCTGTTCGAATCCACGGTAACAGTGAACTTGTTGCTGACACGGCTGAATGAGAAAGAGCCATCCTCGTCCACCGTAAACCACAGGTCCGCGCGGGCAAATCGCTCGCAGTAACGGCCTCCCTGAAGAAATGCGAGCCCCCAGCCGGAGTCGCCGGAAAGCGTGCTGTGGGAATGGCCTCCAAGCACCAGGTCTATTCTGGATCCGGATCCGAGCGCGTCCGCTGCGTTTTGGGCCTGGCAGTGGGTGAGAAGGATAGTGGCGTCGCACTCCTGCGAGTTTTCCAGCTGCTCGGCAATCCTGTTGGCAATGGAATAATCTTCATCGATGGAAAAGCCCCGGCCTATGAATCGGGAGTTCATGATGCTGGAGGCATAGTCGTCTGCGAAGCCTATGATGCCTATCTTCACCGAAATCGTGAATCCGTCTGCGTCGACGGCGTTCTTTTCCACTATGACGTAGTCTTTCGTGAAGGGGACCCGGCTGCCGTTTTGATAAAGGTTGGCGCAGAGAACTGGCACTTTGTTCTCATGCCGCTCTCCCTGCCATTCGTAGTCCGGCACGGTGGCGTCGGCATCGACCGTATTCTCTATGCTCCAGTCGAATTCGTGATTGCCCAGGGCCACTGCGTCGTAACCCATGTGGTCGACGGCAACGAAGAGAGGCCAGCCGGACAGAAGATTGGACACGCTGCCTCCCTGATAGATGTCGCCTCCGTCCAGTAGCAGGAGGCGGTCTTTCTTGAAGTCCTGGCCGTGCCCGCGTATATCGTCGGCTTTGTCGGCTATGTAGGCTAGTCTGTAATGCACCGTGCCGTCGCTATCGGTTTCAATCATGTGACCGTGCATATCGGTGGTTTCGATGACCGTGAGGCGATAATCTCCCGGCTTCGGTGATTCCGGCTGGGTTCCCGGGTCTGTGCCGGGATCTGTGCCGGGATCTGTGCCGGGATCTGTGCCCGGATCTGTCCCGGGGTCTGTTTCAATGGGCGCAACCGCTTCCTGAGGTTGCTCCGGTTTGTGACAGGAAAACACCAGGAATGACAGTGTCGCAAGTATCAGTAATGAAACAGAGTGCCTTTTCATAACTGACAAATATACGTTTTTCTTCCGGAAAACAGCGTATATCAGTTACTTCTGATGGAGCGGAAGAGGTAGAGGATAGGGAATATCTCCAGACGGCCTATCAGCATTTCTATCATCCCTGTCGCTTTGAGGACAGAGGGGAATGACGAGTAGTTGGACATGGAGCCGACGTCACCGAATCCGGGACCCACATTGCCTATGCATGCGACCGAAGCGGTAACACCGGTGGTGAAGTCGAGCCCGTAGGCAATGTTTATCGCAGCGAATACAACTACGATGAACAGGTAGCAGAAGATATAACCATAGGCATCGCTTACCTGCTCTTCCGTCCGCGCCCTGCCATCCACCCGGACCAGATAGACGGCGTTGGGCTGCACTGTAAGTTTGACTTTGCGGTGTATGCCTTTGGCGGCCAGAATGGCGCGGTCGATCTTGATGCCGCCGGATGTGGAACCCGAACAGCCGCAGATTAAAGAGCAGATGACGAGCACCGCCATGCTCAGCGGCGGCCACAGGGTGGTATCCTGCGTGGCGAAGCCGGTCGTTGTAGAAATGGAAGCTACCTGGAAAGAAGCATCCCTGAGTGCCGTGGCGAAAGAGGTGTAGTTGCCGTGCGCCATCAAATCGATGGTAACGATGACTATTGCGAGAGCAACCAGGGAGAGAAAGACCTTGACGACCTCTGATTTCCAGAAAGACCGGGGTTTGCCACCGAGAAATGCCAGGAACAGTATGCCGAAGTGGATGCCGGCAGCCAGCATCGCCACAGTGAGGACCACCTCGGCTGCCGGATTCGCATAGAAGGCGATGCTGGTGTTCTTTGTGCAGAAGCCGCAGGTACTGCATGCGGACATGGCATTGGTGGCGGCATCGAACCAGTCCAGTCCAGTGAGTTTCAGGGAGAAGAACGTGACCAGCGTAAGCGCCAGATATGTAAGGAGCATACGGTTGGCAAAACTGCTCCTCTTCTCTTCCGCCACGGATTCCCGGGCGACATTGGAGATTTCCGCTCCGGACAGAGTGGTTTTATCTGTTCCGCCGATGAGCATGGAAAAGAGCGTGACGATACCGACTCCGCCCACCCAGGCGGTGGATATACGCCAGAACTGAAGCCCGCAGGGAAGCGCTTCGATGTTGTCCAGAATGGACGCACCGGTAGTCGTGAAACCGGAGATACTCTCAAATATGGCGTTGATGGGCGAGAATTCATGGCCGTAGAAAAGGAAGGGAAGCATCCCGAAAAGACAGGCCAGCACCCATGCTCCGACAACGATGCTGTTGCCTTCCCGGAAAGTCAACCTGTGGTTGCCTTTATCCACGAAGATAAAGGGAAAGAATCCTGTGATGCCTGTAAGAAAAGCGGAGAGCAGCAGCGGAATCCGGCTTTCATCCCCGGGAGTCACCAGGGCGATGATAGCGGAGACAGTCATCAAGGCCGCCACGAACAACAGTGAAACACCGATAAACCAGGTGATCGTCTTCCAATTCATAACTCTCAGTTTGGCGGTGCAAAGATATTTCGCCATTGGTCATTTATCAATACAATTTTTTTTATCTTTGCATTGATATTATCAATCAGAGGAGAGCTTATGACACTTCAACAACTGCGTTATATAGTTTCCATCGACAAGTATCGCCACTTCGGAAAGGCTGCCGAAGCGTGCGGGCTCACACAGTCCACCTTAAGTTTGATGGTCAAGAAGATAGAAGATGAACTGGATGTTCGCCTGTTCGACAGGGATGCCCATCCGGTGGCTCCTACGGAAATAGGAAGGAAAGTGATTGACCAGGCAAAAGTGGTGCTTTACAATACGGAGCAGATTGTGGAAATCACGCGCTCGGAAAAGGAGAATCTTTCAGGGCCCCTGAGTCTGGCCCTGATATCTACTATCGCGCCCGTGCTGGTGCCCGGTCTTTACAAGCATATAGGAGAGCGCTATCCGGCCATCTCTCTGCGGACGGAGGAAATGCTCACCGAAACCATAAAGGATAAATTACGGAAAGCGGAAATAGACATGGGCCTGCTGGCAGGGCCCGTGAACGAGCCGGACCTGCTGGAAATCCCTCTTTACCATGAGAGATTCCTGGCCTATGTCTCCCCGAAAAACCCGGCATATGCACAGGACAGTATCAGGACAGAGACGCTGCTGCGTCAGCCTATATGGATAATCCGGGACGGCCTCAGGCAACTGGACCCCTCAGACATGAAGGAAGGACGTTTTACTTTTGAAAGATTCTTCGAAGGCGGCCGCGTTGGCATCCTTATACAGGTGGTCAACAACAATGGCGGCATAACCATCGTTCCGGAAACCCACTCCAACTTCATCCTTTACAGCCAGCAGGGCTGTCTGCGTCCTATCGTGGATCCTGTACCCGAAAGAACCATCTCCCTCGTAATCCGTGCGGATTACATCCACGAGGCAAAACTGAACGCAGTAGTGGACGCAGTCCGGAATATCATCCCGGGCGCCATGCTGGACGGAGTTATAAAAAAGGGAAAACTCTCGTTATAACTAAGCCTGACTTAGTTTTTCTATGATGGCATCGAGCATCCGGTACAGTTCCGGAGTGTTTTCGGGAGTGAGGGTCCGACATGCGACCGCTCCGGCTACGGCAAAGGGAACACCTGCCAGTTCCGTCTGCAGTCCGCGGCCCTTTCCGGTAAGGGATACTATCATCTGACGGGCGTCTTTCTTGCCTTTGGTCCTCACGATTATGCCCTCCTTCTCCATGCGCTGGAGAAGGGGAGTCACAGTATTGGTTTCCAGACGCAGCCTCTTTGCGATGTCGTTTACCGGCTGGGCGTCCTTCTCCCACAGGACCAGCAGTACGAGGTACTGAGGGTAGGTGAGTCCGTGCCCCGAGAGCAGCGGATGATATGCCTGTGTGAGAAGGCGCGAAGCGGTGTAGAGACGGAAGCAGAGCTGGTTGTCCAGCTTTAAAGCCTCTTCTATCATAACATCTTCCTGATGTCCTTCTCAATATCTTCGGGTTCGGTGACGGGAGCGTAGCGGAGAACCTTGGAGCCGTCGCGGCTTACGAGGAATTTGGTGAAATTCCAGAGGATGTCGCTGTCTTTCTCGACGCTCTTGCTGATGCCTTTGAGCATGGTGCGGGTCGCCTTGGCCTTGATGCCCTTGTATTCTTCCGTGGGCGCCTGAGCCTTCAGATACTCAAAAATGGGTTCTGCGTTTGCGCCGTTAACGTCGACCTTGGCCATGAGGGGGAAGGTGACACCGTGGTTGAGCCTGCAGAATTCGGCAATCTCCTCGTTGCTGCCGGGTTCCTGGTGGGCGAACTGGTCGCAGGGGAAGCCGATGATGACGAGCCCCTGGTCCTTATATTTCTGATAGAGGGCTTCCAGACCGTCGTACTGAGGGGTGAAACCGCACTTGGAGGCGGTGTTGACTATCATGAGAATTTTTCCTTCGTACTGTGCGAAGTCAACTTCCTTGCCCTTGTTGCTGAGGGCTTTGAAATCGTAAATCTTTTCCATATCGCTGGTTGTTTGGGCGCAGGCTGGCATTGTGAAAATGGCTGCCAGCGCTAGTAAATGGGTTATTATTGTTTTATTCATATCGTTCACGATGCAAATATAATACAATTATTTTATATCGCAAGCGATATTTTACAAAAACATGCAAAATGTCTATATTTGCACATATGAAAGAGTCCCGTCATTCACAGATCATACGCACCAGTCTGGTGGGCGTAGTTACAAACGTGCTCCTTGCCGGTTTCAAGGCTGCAGTAGGCTTCCTGGCGAACAGTATCGCCATAATCATGGACGCCGTGAACAACCTGAGCGACGCGCTTTCCAGCGTGATAACCATAATCGGTACCGTGCTCTCCAGGCGTCCGGCCGACCGCAAGCATCCTTACGGTCACGGCAGGGTGGAGTATTTCAGCGCCATCATAATTTCAGTCATAGTCATAATTGCCGGTGTAACTTCCCTCATCGAATCGGTAAAGAAAATAATCCATCCTGCGGAACCCTCATATACCACTGTCACGCTCATCGTCATTATCGTTGCCATCGTGGTGAAGCTCCTGCTGGGCTGGTATGTTCGCAAAAGGGGAGAGAAGCTTAAGAGCGACGCCCTCATCGCTTCCGGCTCCGATGCGCTGTTCGATGCCGTAATCACCCTTGCAACCCTTATCTCGGCCGGTATTATGCTCATTTGGGGCATTTCTCTGGACGGTATCCTGGGTACCATAATATCGATAGTTATCATCAAGGCCGGTATCGAAATGCTTTCTTCCCCGGTAGGAGAACTGCTTGGTGCCAGGGTCTCCGCGGAACTGGTTGCGGAAATCAAGCAGGAAGTGATGGCTTTCAAGGAAGTGCACGGAGTGTACGATATTATCCTGCACAACTACGGCCCCGAGGTCATGATTGGCTCGCTTCATGTGAGCGTGGACGATACTCTAACGGCCCAGGATATCCATGGCCTTTCCCGCCGCATATCAACTGTCATGTTCGAAAAGCATGGAATAGTCATGACGGTGGGAGTATATGCGGTGGCAACCGGAAACAATCAGAGGAGGGAACTGCAGTCGCTGGTCATGGGTACGCTGGCAAAGCACGGCGAACTGGTTCAGATCCACGGATTCTATTATTCCGAAAAGGAGAACCTGGTTACAGTGGACGTGGTGCCGGACGACAGCATAAAGGACGATTCCGCGCTCTGCGCGTCACTGACGCAGGAACTCGCCTCCCTCATACCCGGAAAAACCATACTTGTTACTGTCGATCACAACTATAGCGAATAAACAATAATTATGAGGTACAGAATATCCCTTTGCCTGTTGGCAGCTCTTTTGCTCGCAGGATGCGCCGGCAGCGGCGTAAAGGCTCCTACACTGGACGAAGTGTTCGCTTCCAGGCGCAGCATACGTGCCTACGAGGCCGGTAAAACCATCTCCGAAGCGGAACTTCGCGAGCTGTTCATCGCAACACAGAACGCTCCCTCCTGGGCTAATCAGCAGCCCAGTAAATACTATGTAGCCATGGGTGGGGAAAAGCGTGATGCGGTGCTGGAACTGATAGGCGGAAACAAAGAGCGAGTAATAAATGCCCCGGTGCTGATAGTTTCAACCTTCGAGAAGGGAAAGTCCGGATTCTTCCGCGGAAAGGCGGTGGACGCCACCGGCAACCTCTGGGGCGCATACGACAACGGTCTCAGCAATGCCTACCTTGTGCTCAAGGCACGCGCCATGGGCTTTGACACCCTTATCATGGGCATGCGCTACGCGGACGAACTCCGTGCCGTTTTCGATATCCCTGAAGACGAAGAGGTGATGGCCGTAATAGCCCTCGGATACCGGGCTCAGGAGCCCAGAATACCTACGCACAGGCCGCTTGAAGAGGTGGTTAAGTTTTATTGATCATTTCCCTTCTGCGGGATTCGTAATAGGCATGGCGCCTGGGGTTCTCGGGGAACCATCCCCGAAGGACCCTCTTTTCCTGGAGAAACATCTCGTGAATGCCCCAGAGACAGCAGAAGGCGAAGCCTCCGATGATGATGGAAAGAATATCGTTTGCCACGAAAAGGGACAAACCTGAAAAAGCCAGTCCGGCGAGGAGCCAAACCCACCAGCTCTGCTTCCCCCAGCGGTATTCCATCTTGATTACGAGGGGGTGACATATTCCGATACTGAGGAATACGGCAGCACCGATTATTATTCCGTTATAATTCATTGTCAATTAAATCAGATTGGCAGCCAGACGAAAACCAGCGCGTCCCAGAGGGCATGGCTGACGATTAATGCCGGGAGCATTTGTGGCCGCAGACGATAGATCAGACCCCATACGCAGCCGGCCACGAGCGCTGCCATAATCAGCATGAAATTAAGGGACCATATGTGGACCAGGGCGTAGATGACGGCCGTTGTCACAAAGGCAAGATCGCCCGGTCTCCTGCTTCGTTCAAACAGTTTTCCCATCGTGCGCTGTACGTACCCGCGCCAGAAAAACTCTTCCGCAGGTCCTATCACCAGCAGAAGCAGAGCTGCAATCGCTGCGGAAGGCAGGCCCGTCTTCATGGAATAGATGGAATCGACCTCCGGACGGGCGAAATCGAAGAGTGCCGCGGAAAGCTTGTCTCCTATCCAGAATACCCCCCAGAGAAAGAGAGCGATGAGGATGCCGGCAAGAAGCTGCAGCAGGGGCTTTTCCACCCGGGGCAGCTTTTCCGGAGAAAAGAGCAGGGCCATCACGGTGAGGATGACGGCCGATGCCGACATAGTGAGCCAGAAGCCGGTGAGTCCGGCCGTCCAGGGGCTGAACATGTAGAACCACAGCAGGGCGGCTACGGAAACAGCGGCTATCAGGCGCTGTTTCATAACAGACCCGCTATCAGGAGCCCCAGGGAGAGCAGGCTCGAGAAAACCAGCTGCAGTTTGGCGCTACCCTGATCCAGGCCCATCATTGCATCCAGTCCTTTCTGCCCGAACTGGCCTGCCTGAACGAAGTTCTTCCACGCGGGTATTGCGGCTATCAGGCAGAGCAGCGAGAGGGGATGCAGCCATCCTGCGATGACGGAGAGGATGATGCAGGCGAAGGGGAGCACCATATAGATCTGATATAGCAGCGAGGACGCTTTTCCGCCGATGAGCATGGCAAAGGTCTTGATTCCGGCTGCCCCGTCACTCACCGTATCCACGGTATTGTTGGCGTGGAGCACGGAGACGGTGATGATTCCAAGGGGAAAGGAAATGACCAGAGCGTCCAATACCACCGCTCCGGTAGCTGCGGCTGTGGTTCCGAGAACGGTAAGGATGCCGAAAATGATGAAGATGTCCAGATCGCCCATGGCGTGGTATTTAAGGAAGGAGTATAGGATGGTCAGAAGGACGCCAGCAGCACCTATCAGAAGGACAGCCGGGCCGCTGAGCAGGACGATTCCCGCTCCGATAAGGCAGCCTGCGACAAATAGCAGTATGCTGGCGTGCAGATACTCCGCCGGTTTGAAGTGCCCGAATACAAGGTTGGGTATGGCATAGGCCTGCTCATTGTCCACTCCGCTGCGATAGTCTGCCCAGTCGCTCAGCAGATTGCCTGCCGAATGAAGTACTATTACTCCCAGGACTGCAAGCAGGAATACCACCAGACTGCGCCATTCGAGGGGCACAAGATGCCTGCTGAACAAATAAGTGTAAGTGGCTATGACCGGCATGGATGAAACCGGAAAAGACCAGTATCGGGTGGCGGCCACCCACTCTTTAAAACTGTGTCTTGACATTTCGAATATTGTTTATTTGTACAAAGGTAGTATAATTATCCGTTATCGGGGCTGTCTATACGCGCTGATGATGCCAACCGCAAGTTTTTTTTAGTATCTTTATGCTCGAATCATAGGTAAAATAATGCGAGCATACCTGATATCCCTTCTGCACGTTATTTGCGAGATGGCTCCGTATCTTTTGCTGGGTTTTCTCATTGCTGGGGTACTGCATGTTTTCGTGCCGCAGGGATTCTATCGCAAGTATCTGTCGAAAGGCAACAGATGGGCGGTTCTTTGGGCTGCCTTGCTGGGCATACCGCTTCCGCTGTGCTCATGCGGAGTGATTCCTACCGCCATTGGACTGAAGAACGAGAAGGCATCCAATGGTGCAGTTGCATCCTTCCTGATAGCAACTCCGCAGACAGGCATCGATTCCATTCTGGCCACGTTTTCGCTGATGGGACTGGGCTTTGCCATTATGCGGCCCGTAGCGGCGCTCATCACCGGTATATGCGGAGGTTTGCTGGTTAACCGTCTGGTTCCTGAAGATGATACCGCAGTCACGTCTGGCTCTTCCTGTGGCGTGGAGACCGGAAATAAAATTTGGCGTGTACTCAAGTACGCTTACTTCAAGATGATACAGGACATCGGCGGGCGTCTTGTCATAGGCCTGCTGGCGGCGGCACTCATCCAGGTAGCCGTCCCTGACGAGTTCTTCCTTCACTTCGGCAGTCAGCCACTGCTTCAGATGCTGGCTGTCCTGGTGGTGGCCGTGCCGATGTATATCTGCTCTACCGGCAGCATCCCCGTGGCGGCGGCGCTCATTATGAAGGGACTTTCCCCGGGCGCTGCGCTGGTGATGCTGATGGCCGGACCTGCCGTGAATCTGGCATCCATCCTGGTGGTCCGCAAGGCCATGGGAAGGCGCTTCTCGTGGATTTATCTGCTCGTCATCGTCTGCTTTGCCATTCTTTTCGGCCTGCTTGTCAACGCCATTGGCATAAGCGTGAAGCCCATGGCCGCCGCCGGCCCCTGCTGCGCGTCCGGGGTCATGACTCCCGGTACGTTCAAACTCATCTGTGCCATTGTTTTAACTCTTCTGATTATTTTCGCTCTCATCATGAAACTGTTTGAAAGATTCACCCGCAAGGCCGTCGATCCGGATACGGCCGTCTATATCGTGGAAAACATGCATTGCAGTCACTGCGAGGCTGCTGTCTGCCGGGCGGTGGAAGATATCCCCGGCGTGGAATCGGCAAGCGCCAGCGCTTCCCGGAAAACCTTGACAATTAAAGGACCGGCGGCAGAAGATGCGGTCCGGTCGGCAGTCGAAAAAGCCGGATATACTTTCAAAGGAAAGAAATGAGCCCTGTTTTCATCGCATTGATGATTCCGTTCCTGGGAACCGCCCTGGGATCGGCTTTCGTATTCTTCATGAAACGGGAGATGCCGGCGCTCGTCCAGAAGGTCCTTCTGGGCTTCGCGTCCGGCGTGATGGTGGCGGCATCGGTTTGGTCGCTCATTATCCCGGCTATCGGGATGGGGCAGGGGGCGGGAGCGGTCATCCCCCCGGTTATAGGCCTTCTGGCCGGTTTTGCCTTCCTTCTGCTCATCGATTACATCACACCCCACCTGCACGCTAACGGCGAAGCAGAAGGCCCCAGAAGCAGTCTTTCACGTACGGCAAAACTTGCCCTTGCGGTAACCATCCACAATTTCCCGGAAGGAATGGCGGTTGGAGTAGCCATTGCAGGTGCTTTGACTGCCGATTTCAATATGGCCGGAGCCCTCGCTCTTTCGCTGGGCATAGCCATCCAGAACGTACCGGAAGGCGCCATTATTTCAATGCCCCTGCGAGCCGAGGGGAACAGTCGCCTGCGCTCTTTCTGCATAGGCGCATTGAGCGGCATTGTGGAGCCCGTAGGCGGAGCGCTGGTGCTCCTGTTGGCCACTTCCATCCTCGGCATTATGCCTTACATGCTGGCTTTCGCCGCGGGGGCAATGCTCTATGTCGTGGTTGAGGAACTTGTTCCAGAATACTCGCAGGGCAGACATTCCAACATCGGTACCGTAGGTTTCGCGCTCGGATTCGCCCTGATGATGGTGCTGGATGTGGTGCTGGGATGAGCCGGTTTTCAGACTGGTTACAGGATTTATCGGCTATCGATCAGTCTAGAGTGACGCTCTCGATTCTCAGGCGCAGGGTCCCGGAAGGAACCTGAACCTCGGCGATTTCGCCGGCCTTCCTGCCCATAAGGGCTGCACCGATAGGGGATTTCAGAGAAATCTTGCCGGCTTCCAGATCCATTTCGTGGGGACTGACTATCTCGAACTTCATACGGGTATTTGTCGAGAGGTTTGTGAATTCAACCCTGCTTAGAAGGCAGACCCTGTCTTTGGGGAGCTCGTCGGGATTGATTACGCGTGAATTCTCCAGGATTCCCTGCAGGAAACGTATACGGCTGATTGTCTTCGCCTGGATACGCCTTGCTTCACGGTATCCGGCGTTATCGCTCCGGTCTCCCTGTGCGCTGGCCTCCGCGAGGTCGTCCGTCACCTTGGGATATACATCGTCTATAAGATGCTTCAGCTCAGCTGAAATCTCGTCATATCGTTGCTTTGACAGATATTCCATGGCCCAAATTTACTAATTTTTTACCCTGTATTCTTTAGGCGATACGCCTTTCACCCGTTTGAACTACTGGATTGTCGCCTGCGGCGGCTCTCCGGAGACCACCCCGCCCACTCTCGTGGGTGTAGAGAACCCTTCCAGCATCCTTCTGATTAAAGCGCAGATAGAATTGTTCCATCTGCAAGGATGTTGATCTGTCTGGTGGAGAAAGGTGTTTCTTGTTTGTATTCCACCATATAGTATGCTGCGGCTCCGTTTGATTGTTCAAACAAGTACACATCATCGATCTTGCGATTGCTGAGTTTGCGTGCGGTTGCCATGACAGAGGCCGGTGCTTCATAGATCGACATTTCCGTTCTGGTCTGTAGCCAGATGCCTGTACTGTCGAATTGTGCTTGCTTTTCGTGCTGTTCGTGATAGAAGTTGGCCGTGAAAGTGGAGATTTGCCTGCTCCATTCTATGTGTGTGGCGCCAGGAAACATCGTTCCAAAGGCACAGAGGACTTCTTCCGGAGCTTGCTCTATCCTCTGCTTGCACCCCGTGAAAAGGGAAGCCATTATGACTAAAGCAAATAGGAGCATCTTTTTCATATTACATCAAGTTTTCCGAAAGATAGCATCTTGATGTTTCAGTATGATTACTATGGCGTCTGATGCGGTTAAAATTCTGTTAAAATTGATTTTGCGCCTTGAGAGATCCAGTCTGCGTGCGTATCTTTGCACTGAAATTTTATGAATATGCTGATTGTATTGAAACTTCTGGGTGCCATCGCTATCTTGATATTTGGCATGAAAATGACGAGCGAGGCCCTGCAGAAAATGGCCGGCCCGCAACTACGTCATTTGTTTGGGGCGATGACGGGAAATCGCTTCTCCGGTGTAGCTACCGGTGCCTTGATTACGGTAGCCGTTCAGTCGTCGTCGGCAACTACCGTGATGACGGTATCCTTCGTAAATGCCGCTCTGCTTACTTTGACGCAAGCCATATCGGTTATTATGGGTGCAAATATCGGCACCACACTTACGGCATGGATTCTGTCGGCCGGTTTCTCCTTCAATATTGTCAATCTGGTCTGGCCTGTCCTGGTTGTCGGTATCGTCCTCATACAACTGGGAAGGCATCGATATTTCGGTGACTTCTTGATCGGGCTGGGCTTCCTGCTCTATGCGATGGTTCTGCTGAAGAACACCGGAGTGGAGATGGATTTGGCGAGCAAACCTGCGGTCGTTGCGTTCTTCTCCAGTTTCAAGACCAACTACGCCACCATCCTGCTGTTCCTGCTCATCGGCACAATCCTTACCGCAGTCCTGCAGAGTTCTGCCGCGCTGATGGCCATCACGATGGTCCTCTGCGCCACGGGCGCCATTTCCATCTATCAGGGTATCGCGCTGGTCATGGGTGAGAATATCGGCACCACATCCACGGCGAATCTGGCAGCATTGAACGCGAACACACAGGCTCGACGAACGGCAATGGCTCACCTGGTGTTCAATGTGTTCGGCGTCATCTGGATGCTCATTGTATTTTTCCCTTTCGTGAGGATGATCTGTGGCATAGTGGGGCTTGACCCGGAGGCGCCTCAGCAGGACACTACCTTGCTTTCCTTTACGCTGGCGGCTTTCCACACCGGATTCAATGTCATCAATACGGCTGTCTTGATTTGGTTCATTCCTCAGATTGAGAAACTGGTTTGCAAGATTATCCGCCCCCGCAAGTCTGACGAGGAAGATGAGTTCCGCCTTCAATATATCCGCGGCGGTATTATGAAGACTCCGGAAATCTCCGTGCTTCAGGCACAGAAAGAGATTGTGGTTTACGGAGAAAAGACTCAGCATATGTTTGCACTGGTGAGGGAACTCTATGCTGCAAAAGACGAGCAGAGTTTCTCCAGACTATATGATCGCATCGAGAAGGGAGAGGAAGGCAGCGACCGGATGGAGAACGAGATTGGCCGATACCTGGGAGATCTCGGGTCAGCCCATCTGTCCGATGATACGAAAGAGATGGTCAGGGCGATGCTTCGGCAGATCGGAGAGCTGGAATCCGTAGGTGACAGCTGCTTTAATCTGGCCCGCATCCTTCGACGTAAAAGGAGCAACAAGATTGAGTTTACCGAACAGCAGAATAAAGGTATCCAGGAGATGTTCTCGTTGGTCGGTGATGCTCTTTCCCGGATGAACGAACTACTTTCCGGGCGCAAGGAAGAATTGGACCTGGCACGTTCAGAGGATATTGAGCGCAGGATTAATGCATGCCGCAATGCACTCAAACAGCAGAATATCGATAATCTTGACGATCATCAGTACGGC
The DNA here is from genome assembly GCA_017412645.1 of Bacteroidales bacterium. Lineage (GTDB taxonomy): Bacteria > Bacteroidota > Bacteroidia > Bacteroidales > UBA932 > Cryptobacteroides. The sequence goes on from JAFPWX010000018.1 coordinate 71,451, forward strand.
TACGACAAGGGGACCGTTTATGCCGACCTCGTGGGCGAATGTGAAAAGACGGGAGACTACATCATCAATGTCGTGGAAGCCCGGCTCGGTGCTGTCCGCAATGGTATCCGCTACCAGGGCATCCAGATAGATACTGATGCCAAAAAGGTGACTGTGGACGGATCGGATGTCTCCTTCACGAAGACCGAGTATGAACTCCTGAAACTCTTCCTTGAGAACCGGGGGAAGGTGTTTTCACGGGATCAGCTGCTGTCGGCCGTTTGGCCTGACGATGTCATTGTCACACCCCGCACGGTGGATGTAAACATTACCCGCATCCGCAAGAAAATCGGTCCTTATGGAGATGCTCTTGTCGCCAAGGCTGGGTTCGGGTATTTTTTCAGGAATAACTCCGAATCGAAGGTATGAAGTAATTAGAGCACTAAAGCACTAATTCCAATTTATCGGTCTCCCGGTTCTTCAGCCGGGGAGAAAATAGTGACCAAAAGTGACCGAGAAAATGTCGTATATTTGTATTCGCAAAATCGGGATTCAACCATGAAGAATTACGTCATTGAATCACTTGTATCCGGGGTGCTTTATTGTATTGGTGATGGGATTGTTCCGTAAGATAACCAGCAAGAAGAAAGACAACTAATTTGCTTTATACTGTAGTCTACACAGCAAAAGCCAGTCACTCGAC
>JAFPWX010000019.1 GCA_017412645.1 Bacteroidales bacterium
AGGCCATCGACCTGGTAGACGAGGCCGCAAGCAAGCTCCGTCTGGAGATGAACAGCGTGCCCGAGCCTATCGACATTCTGAACTCGCGCATACGCGAGCTGGAGATCGAGAAGGAGGCCGTGAAGCGCGAAGGCGTCTCCCTAAAATCGGAAAAGATCGCCTCCGAACTCGCTGCCGCCCGCTCTGAAAGGGACGCCCTCGAAGCCCGCTGGAACGCGGAAAAAGACACCCTCAAGCAGCTCCAGGACGAGCGTCTGGCCATTGAGCAGGCCGAGAACGAGGCCCGCATCGCCGAGCGCTCGGGCGACTATGGAAAGGTTGCCGAACTGAGGTACGGCCGCATCGCCCAGGCACGAGCGCGCATCACCGAACTCGAGGCCAAGCAGGCCGCCGTGAAGAACCCCATCATGTCGGAGGCCGTTACCGCTGAAGACATCGCCGAAGTGGTGGCCCGCTGGACCGGCATCCCCGTGAACCGCATGCTGGAGAGCGAAAAGGAGAAGCTGCTGCGCATGGAGGAGGCCCTTCACAAACGCGTCGTCGGGCAGGACAAGGCCGTCGCCGCAGTGTCCGACGCAGTCCGCCGCAGCCGTGCAGGCCTCTCGAACGAGCACCGGCCGATTGGGTCGTTCCTCTTCCTGGGAAGCACGGGCGTAGGTAAGACCGAGCTGGCAAAGGCGCTGGCAGAGTTCCTCTTCAACGACGAGAGCATGATGACCCGAATCGATATGTCGGAATACCAGGAATCGCACACCGTGAGCCGTCTGATCGGCGCGCCTCCGGGATATGTGGGGTACGATGAAGGCGGCCAACTTACCGAGGCCGTGCGCCGCAAACCATACTCCGTGGTACTGCTGGACGAGATTGAAAAAGCTCACGCCGATGTGTTCAATATTCTCCTGCAGGTGCTGGACGACGGGCGCCTTACGGACAACAAGGGCCGCACGGTGGACTTCAAGAACACCATCCTCATCATGACCTCGAACCTGAAGGAAGACGAACTGCGGCTGCGCATGCGTCCGGAGTTCCTCAACCGTATCGACGAAACCGTTGTCTTCGACGCCCTTACGCCGGACAACATCCGGGAGATCGTGCGCATCCAGATGGGCATTCTGAAGAGCAAATTGGAAGCTGAGAACGTGGCCCTGAGCTACACTCCTGCCTTCGAGGACGCCATGGTGCGCGACGGTTACGACCCGGCTTTCGGCGCCCGTCCGGTGAAGCGGCTCATCCAGCGCGAACTGGTGAACCTGCTGGCCCGCGAGATCCTGGAAGGGAAGGTGAGCAAGAATTCCACCATCGAGGTAGACTGGGCCGACGGCAAGACGGTGCTCCGGAATAAATAACCCTACAGCAAATCCGCCAGTACGATGGCGGTCATGGCCTCGACGATGACCGGGGTGCGGAGGGCGAAGCACACGTCGTGCTTGCCGTGGATCTGGAGGATTTCCGGCCGGCCTGTGGCGAAGTTCCAGGTGTTCTGCGGAGCGGCGATGCTGGAAGTGGGCTTCACGGCCACCCGGAAGATGATTGGGCCGCCGTTGGAGATGCCGCCATTGATGCCGCCGGCACCGTTCTTTGTCGGGCCTTCCGGGCCCCATGGGTCGTTGTGCTGCGAACCCCTCATGCGAGAAGCGGCGAAGCCGTCGCCGAACTCGATGCCGCGTATTCCCGGAATGGCGAAGATGGCGTGCGAAAGCAGGCCTTCAAGGCTGTCCCAGAACGGTTCGCCATAACCGAGCGGCAGACCGTCCACCCGGCATTCGATGATGCCGCCCAGGGAATCTCCCGCCTTGGCGGTACTGTCCAGCAGGGCGTCCCATTTCGAACGGTCCCGCTCTCCGCCTATTTCCAGCAGTTCCGCATGAATCTCGATGTCGTGAGGGATGTAGCCGGGATCGGCCTGCTGCACCGGAGCCGCCGCCGGAGTCGCCGTTGCCGCACCATCCGCGCCCGCTCCGCCTTCCTCCTCATACCTGTCGTCCGGATCGGGATTGAAGCGCGCATGCAGGGCCTTTTTGGCTATCACTCCTGCTGCCACGATTGGCAGGGTAAGACGGCCGCTGAAATGACCTCCGCCGCGGGGATCGTTCGCGAAGTTGTACTTCACGTTGGCCACCATGTCTGCATGGCCGGGACGCGGCACGTCGTCGAACTTCAGGTAGTCCTGGCTCTCGAAATTGCTGTTCCAGAAGATTATGGTGAGCGGCGAACCGGTGGTGTATCCGTTGTACGTGCCGCTGATGATCTTGGGCCTGTCCGCCTCCTTGCGGGGTGTGGTGCCCTTGCGGCCGGGAGCCCTGCGGGCTATGTCGGCGGCGAAATCCTCTTCGTCGATGGGGAGGTTTTCAGGAACTCCGTCGATGGTAACCCCTATTGCCGGGCCATGCGATTCGCCGAATATGGTAACCTTGAAAAACTGTCCGAAACTGTCCATTTGCGCTTTCTCTAATCTCCGCGAAGATAGTAAAAATTAGTATATTTGTAGTCCTTATGGACGAACAGCAGTTACTGAAAGATATAGCCTCCAGGGAATACGGGGAAGGGTTCGAAACCAACATCCGCCAGGAATTCATTCCGAAAGGCCTCTCGGAGAGCACCATACGGCTCATCTCTTCAAAAAAGGGTGAACCGCAGTGGCTGCTGGACTTCCGTCTGGACGCCTTCCGCAAATGGCAGCGCATGACCCCTCCCCGCTGGGGCCACCTGAGCCGTCTTCCCGAGATAGATTTCCAGGACATCATCTACTACGCCGCTCCGGTGCGGGACGAAGACCGTCCTACCGAAATCGACCCGGAACTCGAGAAAACCTTCGACAAGCTCGGTATCCCGCTCCGGGAACGTGAGGCGCTTGCCGGCGTGAAACCCAAGAGCAGCGTTGCGGTCGACGCCGTCTTCGACTCGGTGTCGGTGAGCACCACCTTCCGTCAGCATCTGGCGGAGAAGGGCATCATCTTCTGCAGTTTCGGCGAAGCCGTGCAGAACTATCCCGACCTGGTGCGCAAGTATCTGGCCACCGTGGTGCCCTCGGGCGACAACTTCTACGCCGCCCTCAACTCTGCCGTCTTCTCCGACGGATCGTTCTGCTACATCCCCAAGGGCGTCAAATGCCCCATGGACCTCAGCAGCTACTTCCGCATCAATGCGGCCGGCACCGGGCAGTTCGAACGCACCCTCATCGTGGCCGACGAAGGCTCGTCCCTGAGCTATATGGAGGGCTGTACCGCCCCCATGCGCGACACCAACCAGCTGCACGCGGCCGTGGTGGAGATAATTGTGGAGAAAGATGCCGATGTGCGCTACTCCACCGTCCAGAACTGGTATCCCGGCGACAAGGAGGGCCGCGGCGGCATCCTCAACCTCGTCACCAAGAGGGGCCTCTGCAAGGAAGGCGCGCATCTCAGCTGGACCCAGGTGGAAACGGGGTCGGCCATCACCTGGAAATACCCCTCCACCATCCTGCAGGGAGACAACAGCACCTCTGAATTCTACTCGGTCGCCCTCACCAACAACTGGCAGCAGGCCGACACCGGCACCAAAATGATACACGTGGGCCGTAATACCCGCAGCCGCATCGTCTCCAAAGGTATCTCCGCCGGCCACTCGGACAATTCCTACCGTGGCCTGGTGCGTGTCATGCCCGGAGCCGAAAACGCCCGCAACTACAGCGAATGCGACTCCCTGCTGCTCGGCAGCAACTGCGGCGCCCACACCTTCCCGGTAATCCGCAGCCAGAACGCTACGGCCCAGGTCGAACACGAAGCCACCACCTCCAAAATCAGTGAAGACCAGCTCTTCTACTGCAACCAGAGAGGCATCTCTCCGGAAGAGGCCACCGCCCTCATCGTCGGCGGTTACGCTAAAGAGGTGCTCTCCCGTCTGCCCATGGAGTTCGCGGTGGAGGCCAAAAAATTACTTTCTGTCAATCTCGAAGGAGCAATAGGATGAACATACTGGAAATCAACAATCTGCACGCAAGCGTCGAAGGAAAGGAAATCCTCCGCGGCGTAAGTCTGACCGTCCCCGAAGGGGAAGTGCATGCCCTCATGGGGCCCAACGGAGCCGGCAAGAGCACCCTCTCCGCCGTGCTCACAGGCCGTCCCGGCTACACCGTAACCGAAGGCAGCGTTCTCTACCGCGGACAGGATCTGCTCGCGCTCAAACCGGAAGAACGCTCCTGGGCAGGGCTGTTCCTGAGTTTCCAGTATCCCATCGAGATCCCCGGAGTGAGCATCAGCGCCTTTATGAAGGCTGCGGTGGACGCCCGCCGCAAGGCCGCCGGCAAAGCTACCCTCTCCGCCGCGGAGTACCTTCGCCTCCTCAATGAAAAAATGGCCTTCGTGGGAATGAAGCCGGAATTCGCAAAGCGTGAGGTGAACGTAGGCTTCAGCGGAGGAGAGAAGAAGCGCTGCGAAATCTTCCAGATGGCAATGCTGGACCCGGCTCTCAGCATCCTTGACGAGACCGACAGCGGCCTCGACGTAGACGCCCTCAAGACCGTGGCCGACGGAGTGAACGCCCTGCGCGGTCCGCAGAAATCCGCCCTCGTGATCACCCACTACAAGCGTCTGCTCGAGATGGTGGTCCCCGACCGCGTGCACGTGCTCAAGGCCGGAAGCATCGTGGCCGAAGGCGGCTTCGAGCTGGTGGAACAGATAGAAAACGAAGGCTACGACAGTATCAGATGAACAGGATCTACATAGCAGGCATTGACGAGATTCCGCAGCGTTGCACCCTCGAGGACAACGATCTGCTGCAGATCACAATCGTCTGTCCTCCCGGCTACAGCAGCGACATCAATTTCGCGATCGACCTGCTGCGCCCGGGGGTCCAGCTGGACCTTGCCGGCCTGTACTTCTGCACCCGCGGCGAGCGTCAGAACTTCAATATCACCGTCCGTCACATGGTTGGTGGCGCCACTTCGCACCAGCTCTTCAAGGGCATCCTCGGCCAGGGCGGAAGCGCGGTGTTTGACGGTCTCATCCACGTTGCGCCCGGAGCCGGGCAGACGGTAGCGACCCAGCAGAACCACAGCATCCTGCTGGATTCGGCCAGCTCCTCGGAAACGCACCCGCAGCTGGAGATTTATGCCGACGACGTCGAGTGCAGCCATGGCGCCACCGTCGGAGCCCTGAATGAAGACGAACTCTTCTACCTCCGCAGCCGCGGTATCCCGGAAGACGAAGCCCGCCGTATGCAGATACTGTCGTTCCTCTCGCCTGTGCTGAACCGTCTTCCGGAAGACAAACAGAAGTTCCTCCTCGACCGCCTATGACCGTCTATCCGAACGTCAAGCTGAATCTCGGTCTCCGGGTGCTGGGAAAGCGTCCGGACGGCTATCATGAGCTTCAGACGGCGTTCGTGCCATGTTACGCGTTTTCGGACTGTCTGGAGATAGTGCCGGCTTCCGGTTTTGAGATCGATGTCTTTGGTCCGGAATACAGCGGCTGGGATCCTTCGGAAGACCTCAGCGCCCGCGCCTGGAGGCTGCTTCGGGCCGATTTCGGCATCCCGCCGGTCCGGATTTCCCTGGAGAAGCGTTCCCCGGTGGGGGCAGGTCTCGGCGGCGGTTCGGCCGACGGCGCCTTCGCTCTGGCAGCGCTTAACGAGATGTTCTCGCTAGGCCTTCCCAAAGAGCGCCTGGCGGAATATGCCGCGCAGCTCGGCTCGGACTGCGCGTTCTTCGTCTACAACTTCCCCATGTTCGGCAGCGGCCGCGGCGAAGTGCTGGAGCCCCTGCGCCTGCCTTTGGACGGCTACCGTTTCGAGGTGGCGGTTCCGGAAGGAGTTCACGTCTCCACCCGTGAGGCCTACGAAGGACTGCGGTGTCAAAATGGGGCGAAAATGCTCCACCCCCCCGGCGAAAAGGGAGGGGGGTGTGACGAAAACGGCCAAAAATGCGACCGCCCCCCGGTTGATCTGCGGACGATTTTGACCGAAACCCCGATCGAACGCTGGAAAGACGTTGTGGTGAACGACTTCGAGGCCTCCGTCTTCAAGACATATCCGGCTATCGCGGAGCTGAAGGAAGAATTCTACCGTAAAGGTGCCGTGTACGCCGCCATGTCGGGCTCCGGCTCGGCCGTCTTCGGCATCTTCCGCGACAAAGCGACTAAGGAGGACGCCCGATGAGACCCGCGGCAACATTCAAACGTCTCGTGCTGGCAGTGTTGCTTCTTCTGGCTGCCACGTCGCTGTCGGCCCAGACCACCAAAGTTCGCGGCCGGGTGACCGACGAATCGGGGGAGGGTGTTCCGTTCGTTGCTGTCTTCTTTGAAGGCACTACCGTCGGCATCACCACGGACCTCGAAGGCTGGTACAGCCTCGAAAACCGCAATCTCTCCGACACCCGTCTCACCGCCCAGCTGCTGGGCTACGACACCGTCACCAAAACCATACGCCCCGGGCAGTTCTCCACGGTCAACTTTACCCTGCATCTGTCCGACAACCGTCTGGCCGAAGCGCACGTGAAGGCCGACAACAAAAAGGCCCGAGAGCTGCTGGACAACATCAACGCCCGCCGAAGCCGCAACAATCCCGACTCCCACGAGAAGTATAAGGTGAAGGTCTACAACAAGATGGAGCTGGACCTCACTAACCCCGAAACGCAGCTTCAGGGGGCGGTGCTCCGGAAAAAGTTCGGCTTCGTGTTCGACTACGTGGACACCTCGTCGGTGAGCGGTATTCCCTATCTGCCGGTGATGATTTCCGAAACCGTGGCGGAAAAGGAGCACACTTCGAACCCAGAGGTGAACTCCGAACGCATCGAGGCGAACCAGATCAGCGGCGTGAATCCGGACATGAACCTGCTTAGCCAGTTCACCGGAAGCATGCACCTGAAGCTGAACTTCTACAAAGACTTCATCAACGCCTTCGACGTGCAGTTCCCGTCGCCCATCATGCCGTCGGCCCTCCTCTACTACAACTACTATATCATTGATACAGTGCAAGTTGAGGGCCGCAAGACGCTGGTGGTGCGCTACCATCCAAAGCCGCTGGTGTCTACCCCGACCTTCGACGGAGAGATGCGTATCGACGCGGAGGATTTCGCTTTGCGGAGCATCCACGCCACCATGCAGAACGCGGTGAACGTGAACTGGCTGCGCGACTTCGTGGTGGACGCGTCCTACCAGCGCATGCCGGACTCCACCTGGTTCTACAAGTCCGACGGCTTCTACGCCGATTTCAGCATGACGATGCGCGACTCGTCCAAGATACTGTCGTTCATCGGAAAACGTTCTCTGAACTACGACGTTCCGACCTTCGACTTCGTGCCCACGGTGCGCAGTTCCGACGCCCCTGTGAAGGTCGCTCTCGACGCCGGGCATATGGACGACGCCTACTGGCAGAGCGTGCGGCCGTCGCCCCTTACTGAAAAGGAGAAAGACGTGTACAAGATGGTGGAAGAGGTGAAGGACCTGCCCATCTACCGCGACCTGTATTCGATAATCTGGATGTTCGCCACCGACTACTGGGACTTCGGTAAGGTCGGCCTCGGCCCGTTCTTTAAGATAATCAGTTACAACGACCTTGAAGGATGGCGGCCGCAGCTTGGATTGCGCACCTCATCAAAAGAGTTCAGCCAGAAAGACCGCTTCACGGTTTACGCGGCTTACGGTACCACGGATAACCATTTCAAGGGTGGCGTCACCTGGGAGCATCTGTTCAGCCGCGAGCCATGGATAAAGATCGACTTCAGGGTGAAGCACGACGTCTTCCAGATCGGCGCGGGCGACAACGCGCTCACAGAGGGCAACATGTTCGCCAGCATGTTCGGCGGTTCGCACGGCACGCGTCCCTGCTACCAGACGGAATACCGCACCTGCCTCGACCGCGAGGTCACGCCTTCGTTCAGCTACGGGGTATTGGCGCGCGCGGTGCGTTATTATAATACGGGAGATTTATTCGTTCCGATGACGGCGCCCGACGGGACCATCATCCCGAGCGTGGCAGTGAACCAGATCAAGCTCTCGGCCCGCTTCTCGAAGGAGGAAACCTGGAACAAGGGGTATTTCCTCCGCCGCAGCATCCACACCAAGTGGCCGGCGGTAGAACTGAGCCTCACCGGAGGTATTCCCGGCCTGCGTACGGGCGATGTGGGCTACCTGGAGCCGGCGATCGCGTTCCACTGGAAGCTCCGCACTCCGCCCTTCGGCATGAGTAATATCTGGGCAGACGCCGGCACCATCATCGGCCAGGTGCCGTACCCGCTGCTGCATGTGCACGAGGGAAACAGCACCCAGCTCATCAACAAGCAGAGCTTCAGCTGCCTGGATTTCTTCGAATTTGCGTCCGACACCTGGGTTAGCCTGTTCTGGTACCACACCCTGGGCGGGTATATTTTCGGAAAGATTCCTCTGATTCGCAAGTTGGGCCTTCGCGAAGAGCTTTCGCTTCGCGCCACCTGGGGCCAGCTTTCAGAAAAGAACGACGGCAACCCGGCGCACTTCGGCGGCAATCCGGCCGCAGTGCCCGCGCCGATGATTTTCCCGAAGGTTTACGGGTCCACTGATTACATGAGTTCGTTCGGCCGTACGCCCTACGTCGAGGCCGGCATAGGCGTAAGCAACATCTTCCGCTTCCTGCGCTTCGACTGCTTCTGGCGCCTAACCTACCGTGACGACCCGGCCCGCAACTTCGCCTGGAATATAGGGGCGGAGTTCAGGTTCTAGCTACACTCCGTTCCGCTAGAACCCCAGTCCTGGCTTCGCCAGTCCTGCTTCTCTCCCCCCAGTTTGCTTTGCAAACAGCCCCCCAGGGGGCATGCACCGGCTGTCGCTTCGCTTTCGCCGGGCGGCTTCCGGTCGTCGCATCGCTCCTCCCTCTCGCCGCGGCGCTGATGCGCCGTCGCTTCGCTCTGAGTCCGTTTTTTAGATTTCTATCGTTATGCGTACATTAGTTCGCAGAGGCGAGCCGTCCATCTTTGCTGGCTTCCACTTGGGCGAACTCTTCACGATGTTCAGCACCTGCTCGTTGAGGGAGGGGATATCGCTCTTTATGATCTGTACCTCCTGCACGCCGCCGTTGCGGCCAACCACGAACCCCACACGAATCTTGCCGGACACGCCCTCCGGTGCAACGACTTGCGCCTGTACCCACTCGCGGAAGGCGGCGATGGCGTCGTCCCCCTCCTTACCTTTGAAAGACTCCTTCTTGTCTACCCTTTCGGCGAAAGGCTTGTCGTGGTCGGGACCGTTGGACTTGCTGAGCAGCCGCCCGTCCTTCATCTCCTTGGTCGTCTCATTGTAGATGGTGAAGCGGCCGAGCACCGAGACGGTATCTCCCGGAACTATGTCCATCTGCCGGAAACTGCGCGACGCATCCGCCGGATCCTTGATGCCATAGACGTACAGGGTGCCGGTGCGGTCCTTAAGGTAAAAGCTTCCCCGCGAACTGCTCCCGGTCTTCGTCACCACCCCGCTCACCACATAACTCGTGGTATCCTTGGTGGAGAGCTTCAGGAATTCCTTAACCGTGAGCTCCTTCGGCTGCCCAATGGCAAGGGGGCCAAGAAACAGACAGAGAAGAGGCAGGTAGTGCTTGAAAGCCATGAGAAATAAGGATTAATTCAGGCGATAATAGCTGGTGACAACGGAACCGGAGAACTCTGTGAGTTCAGTAAGCGAGACGTTACCGGTTTCGATCTCTACAAGTAGGACCACATTCGCGGCATCCCTTGTCCGACCTTCAATGGTGTAGTAATCGGCTCCTACGTTGTAATAACACTGACTGGATATAGGTTTGCCACAGGAAACAGTATCCCATTTGACCTCGACAACACGTTTGGTCTTATCGTTAAGGTTGTATATTACCACCTGATCCATGCCTGTCTCGCATGCCCTTCCGTTTGAGTCGTACGAGGAGCGGAATTGCGGGAATCCCTCGGGATAAGGTTCAACCGTTATAGAAGACTGGCTAAGACATATATATGCAGTGAATCCATAACCATAGATAGTTATCTTATCCCCATTGTCCGTGATACTAACATCGTCGTTATTATCCAAATAATACTGTGATTCAAATGTCGCACTTTGGATTAGCTCACAATCCAGCAAATCTCCTTCTTTTTTGAGTTTGTACAGGGAAAACGTTGTCTTTGTATAATAAGTGGCAGTAAGAAAATAGTCCTCGAATCCGGCGTCGACGCTCAAATGACTGGTGATGGGACTGGAACGAAGAGCCAATTTGAAATCATCTGAGAAATCAAGGAAATACGGCTTAAGGTCATCATTGAATGACCAGGCGCCATTATAAACCTCACTTATTTCAGAATTGTCTGGATGAGACAGGATGAAAATTGTTCCATCCGAAAGCCGGAATAAATTCTCGATAAAGAAAGAATTGCCGTCATTATACAAAAGCTCATGTAATGACAAAGACGATACGTCTATCTTGTCTCCTTTGTCGGAAATAAAGAGCATTTCATCCTGAGTTAACAACGCAATCCGCCCGTCTCGCAAAACTCGGAAGAGTTTCCCCCATTGAGACACTGGCGAACGAAACAATGCTCCATCCGAAAGCCTTAAAAGATAACCTCCCTCCATAGAATAGGCATGGTACACCAAACTACCGTTCCCAAGATACAAGGGGGTAATGCCGAGCGACACGATTGATGCTTCAGTCGCCCCTTCCTGTATTTCGCATTCAGCACTGCAATCCTCGAACAACACATAGTTATCCGATACGGGAACAATCTGACTCGGTACGAGATAAATAGACTTTATGATATTTCGCCACGAGCTGTTGGTTGCATCTATTTCAAAAACCAATGAGGCGATTTTAATGTTGCCATCTTCGTCCACAACGCAAAGACGGTCCACCGGAGCTTCTCCCGCCCTTGTTAGGGTGCGTCCGTTCAAGGTTTTCATAACGGCCATAGCCCGCACGCCCGTCAAATCCATACTGACAAACTTCATGTCCTTGATTTTCAAGGAGTTTGTGTCGTCTGAATGCTTGCATCCGGACAGAAGAACGGACAACACCAAAAGGAATAGGGACAGATGCTTTTTCATGAGTGGCGTGGTTTTGATTAACTGCAAATATAAGATTATCTATTCAAATCGCAATCTTCTTACTTCAGCGATAATAGCATTGATTTCTTCCAGTGGGATAGGAAGATATAACGGCGGTTCCGCTTCGCTAAGAGTGTCGTTGCGAAGTTCCCCGAATGCGATGATTTCCAACATGTCTTTTGGGGATACTACTCGGCCGTTTTTGGGGAAATGTTTCAGATTCCCCGTTACAAGATATGAGTCCTCGCGAGATAGTGCTACCTCGTAGAAAACGATGTCATCGGGATCCGTGAGAACCTCAGCAACGGAGACCTTATCGCAATTAATACCGTTTTGGGTGATTAAAGAGAGTGTCTTTTCAATAAGGTCTTTGTTGAATGCAAATCTCTCCCTGTGCAAAACCTCAATGTATTCCGCCATGATATCGGCGTTATACATCGGAATCAAATGGTCGCTCCTAATAACATCAAAGATTTTAACAACCGGGGAATCAGGATTTTTTGTAAGCATTGACGATACTAGGACATTCGTATCGAGTACTGCGTAGTATTTCATTTCTCGCCCTCCATTCTTTTTCTTCTTTCTTCGCGTACTTCCCTGATAACCTCGTTAATCTCTTCTAAACTCATTTCGGGAATTCCACGTCTTTGGACATCCGCCCTGATTTTGTCAAAGGTTTCTCCGAGTTCGCGCGCTCGTTTGAGACGCTCTTTTTCTCCTTCAGATTCCACTTCGAAAGGAATCCGTTCCTGCTTAACGACGGTGCGGGCAAAGACGTTGAAGGCGGTGTTAGCGCTCATTCCGAAGTCTTTGCAGAGTTCGTCAAATCTCTTTTTTGTTTCAGAGTCCATACGGACGGTAAATGCGGTCTGTGCCATAATACTAGTCTTTGGTTGTAAATATAATCAAAATGATACCAATTTGCAACCAAATTAATCTTCACTATCTTTGCACAGTTATGAAAGCACTGGCACTCAGTATTTTATTGGCCGCGGTCTCGGTCTGCTCCCTTCGGGCGGGAGATTATGAGGTCTGCGGCCCGCAGGGCAAGTTATCCTACAAAGTAAGTCTCCCCAAGGGCTTCGATACCGTGAAAGACAGCTGCAGAATGGTAATCCTTATGCATGGCATCTTCTCCAGCAAGGACTACAATCCCATGCCCGCCATCGCAAAGGGTCTCGCAAAGGCCGGCATCGCCTCCATCCGTTTCGACTTCGGCGGCCACGGCCGTAGCGAAGGCAGCAAGGAACAGATGACCATAGAAAAGGAAATAGCCGAAGCGATGGCCATATACGAATATGTGAAGGCCCTGCCTTACGTCTCTGAAATCTGCTTCCTGGGGCATTCCCAGGGGGGCGTGGTGGCGTCGATGACGGCGGGCCGCCTGGCCGGCAGAGGCGATGCCCCTAAAGCGCTGGTGCTCATAGCTCCCGGTGCTGTCATCAAAGAGGCGTGCCAGGGCGGGAAGTTCTTCAACGCCCGCTTCGACCCGGCCGATCCGCCGGAATATGTCCGCTGCTGGGGAGTGTACAAACTGGGAAGGGAATACCTGCTCAGCGGCCAGAAGCTCGATGTTTACGGAAGCTCATCGGCCTACAAGGGCCCCGTCCGCATCCTTCACGGCAATAAGGACGGCATCGTCCCGATGTGGTGCAGCGAACGCTACAAGGAGGTTTACGGTGCCCCGGCCGAGCTGATAGTGGTTAAAGGAGAGAACCATACCATCTCCCGCCGCCGCAGGCAGGTGGTGAGTCTGGTCGTCGATTTCTTCAAGGCTTTGTAAAAAAATTTTGCGGATTCAAAAATTCGCTTTATATTTGCAGCCCCGACGCGGAAATAGCTCAGTTGGTAGAGCGCGACCTTGCCAAGGTCGAGGTCGCGGGTCCGAATCCCGTTTTCCGCTCAAAACAACGAAGCCTGGTGCAACTGCACCGGGCTTTTTTGTTGCCCGCCGTCGAAAGCTTGCTTTCGTAAGGCCAGGGCAACGTAAAAAGCCCCAGCAGCGTTAGCTGCGAGGCTTCGTTCGTTTTGGCTCCTCCCCCTCAGGGATAGCGCAAGCAGCCGCAGGCTGCGCAGCGGAATCCCTAATCGAATTCCACGGTTATTCTCACGTTAGTACGAATTTCTGATCCCGATATTTTGGCCGGCTTCCATTTGGGCGAGCTCTTCACCACATTCAAAACCTCTTCGTTCATCGAGGGTATGGTGCTTTACTCTTCTGAACCTTAATTATTTAAGTGTATGATGTCCTGTCTTTTCCAACCACCCTATCAGTAGTTCCGGCCTGTCGGTCTGTATCATCGAAACCCCCTGGTCCATATACTGCTGATAAACTTCGCCGGGATCTTTGCATTCAAAGGCGGCGTCGTCATCGTTGCCTACGCCTCCGCAAAGGGACGCCCAGATGGTGTTAACCCATATCTTCGCTCCCTGCTCACGTATTCTGGCACAGGCCTCGGGAAAAGCATTGTCGTCGTTATTTTGCCAGCACACTTCGTAGGCCAGGGGCACTACGCCCTGCTCCATATAAGAGTCGAAGAGCTTGCGGCCGTTTGACTTCTGTATGTCCACAATAGGCATATACATCACATTATGGTCGTATGGAGCCTCGTGGGCGGCAACCACTTCGATGGGCTTCTTGCCTTTGATGAGCACCTGGTCCGTAACCCCCAGACGCTCCGTGAGCTGGTTCACCACGTCGTAATAGTCATAGCCCTTGTCGATATTTACGCAGATGCGGTCCTTGCAGCACAGCAGCGCTTCCTCCAGAGTGGGCATACGCAATGTGTCTGTCTCCACGCCATGGGCGCGCTTTAGGCAGAGGGACTTTATCTCGGCAAGGGTGAGATTGGACACCTTGGAACTCTTTTCCGGCTCGTTTTTGAACACCTTGGAGAAATTGGTGGTCCGGTTCACCGTTCCGTCGTGGCAAAGGACCAGCACGGAATCGGCAGTCATGTGAACATCTATTTCTACTATATCGGCTCCCATCCGGATGACACTCTCTATGGCCGGAATGGAATTTTCCGGATAATTCCGCCAGTCGCCGCGATGACATGCCACCACCACATATTCAGACGAAGGATCATGTATCTGGGCCACTATGGCATCGGCCCGGGATGCATATTCGGGGGCCCTGTTACAGGCCAGCATGCAAAGCAGCAATGCTGCAGACAACAACTTTTTCATATTCAATTATTTTTTACTCCCAGTCTTCGGGTTCGAAATCTTCAGGATTTCCGGAATAATCATGGCCATAGTCCGGCGGCGTCTCCGGCAGAGTCGCAGAGTCGTCTTTGATGCACCGCACCGGGATTCCCCAGGCGCGGACGGCATTGCCGTTCATGCCGGACGAACCGCTGGTGTAATAGGGCCGATAAACCCTGCGGGTATACCTGTCTCCGGTCTCGTATGGCGTCGAGGTCCAGAAGAAGGCCCTGGCCGATGACCAGTACTCCTGATATATGCCGATGGCCCTGTAGGACGTTGTGGGGAACACCAGCTTCCCGTCCACTACCCTGGCCCCGTTTTTCCACGTGGACGACATGGTGAGCAGGTATTCCACCTCCGCGTATGTGGGGACGCGATATCCTGCGGGACAGGGGTCGAACATGGTCTTCGAGCCCGGAACTTCCGTCTGGTCGTCGCCGGTAATGTTTGCGTTCCACCAGTCATAGACCTTCACCTCGTCGTCATACGTGCTCCAGTCGGCCGTGAGTTCCGTAACGCCCTGCGGGTGATAGCTGCCGTAGAAGGTCTCCGGGTGCAGGATAGAATTCTCCAATGAACCGTCAATCCTGCTGGCGGCCGAAATGAACGGCTCCATGTCCGATGCTGCCGAACCTTCGAAATACCGCTGGTTGAACGGGTCCTTGCGGCCCCACTGGTAGTAGTAGCCATTGTATCCCTTGTTGTTGAAAGACTCCTGATGCGCGCCTATGTTCATGTTCAGCCAGGTCTGCCCGTTGGACAGGGTGACATCCCTGATATCGGGATTGGCCCATATCTGCCAGGACCAGAGCACCTGACCGTAGGCATCCAGCAGGGAAACCAGCTTGGTTCCGGAGCTGAAGCTGTCCTTGGTATAGAAGAATATTCTGCCGCCGCTGAAGGAGACATTCCCTTCGATGAAATCGTCCCCGTCGGAGTGATACACAGAAACTGCCACGCCGCCTTCAATAGCCCCTTCCAGGCCGCCCGAAGCCGATGTCGGAGCTCCATTTCCACGTACAGTCGCATCGAAGCTGTAGGCTCCCGGCCCGGTTATGACATAGCAGTTGGCCGTCCCGTCCGCGGAAAGATGCTCGAAGCTGTCTGTCAACGGGACATCCACCCTGGCCCAGTGGGAGCGTTCCACATCCAAGGGCTCTTCCAGGGCAGTCTTGAAGAACATACCGTTCTGTAGGGAGATGCGTACGGTCACACCGGTATAATGGCCGGGCGCAACCACGACATATACAGGGTCGCCGAAGCGCATTCCCGCTCCGCTCACCGTGACGGTAGTCGCATCGCCATACTCCACTACAGGTTCCCGGCCCCGCTCATAAATCACGGAAACCGTGCCGGCGATACCCTGCTGCGCCGAAATGGAAATCGAGGCCAGAGCTTCTCCTAAAAGTGAAGCGTCGTACGCGGAAGGGCACAGCGCCAGCAGCGACGCCGCATTGCGGAAGGCAAAGTTGCGGTTCGCGTCGCAGATTGCCACCATGGGGAAAGTCTCCGTATCGAATCCCCCGGAGACATATTGCTGCTACACCGGGATATCGGCCGAAAAGACCCCTTCCGTATAGGATGCGTGAATGCTGGCGGGATAAACGGCATAAAAGTCCGTACCGTCGAACAGTTCCGACTTGCCATACAGACCGGCCTGCGTGGAGCCTCCTTCTTCGATGTACATCGTCATCATTTCCGAACCGTTGGAGACCATCACCGGATCGTCGGCGGTCCAGACGATGGTTCCGATACCGTCGGCCCCTAGACCGAGCGTGGTCTTCGTGGCCGGGATCCGGGATCCGGGAAGGCTGGCCGTAAACCCCGTGGGGATTCGCATTTCCGCCGGGGAGGACGGCTCCTCCACGACGGGCGTATCCTCAAGCGGAACATCCACGGTGCACGACGCCGCCAGCAAAGCAAGGAATATATAAGCGGGTTTTCTCATATCAATTGTATCGGATTGCTATATAGGAAATGCAGTTTTCATGAAGCTGGTCCGGCGTAGTACCGCTGGGAATGGGATTCGGGCCGTCACTCAGACGGGCGTCGGCATAGTCTGCGCCGCTGCTGCAAAGGTCGCTCGTGGGGACCATCCTGAGATAGACATTGGGCTTTCCGAGAATCTCCAGCGGCAGTTCGAAGTTGATATGCTTCGCCCCCACGATCGAATGATACAGGGTATTGGACCAGATGGACACATCGGGCACGGTATACTGCGCAATTTCCGTCCAGCCGCTGCTGTTCTGGTCGTCGGTAGTATTCCATTCCAGCTTCCAGAAACGGGGCGCGTATAGGGACTGGCCAGTATTCAGCACGGCTATCTGCAGGGATATATGCGAGGCCGATATCCCCTGGGTGGAGAAATTGAGCAGCCAGCCGTAGGGCTTGCCCGTCACGTCGTTCCACCAGAATCCGGAGGCGAAGCTGCTGAAACTGTCCTGATGCACCAGGCCTTTGCCCTCGTTCGAGGCCGAGTAGTAATTGATGCTGTTGTTGTACTGGCCCCGCACGTACTGGCAGATGGGGGACGGGGCGCCCGGGCCGCACCACTGGGGAACGGGAAGCGTGGTGAAGTCCATCAGCTGCTGGGACATCTGGTCGTCCCAGAACTCCTTCTCCCGGTCGATCAGGATGCCAAGGCCGTTGATGTTGCCGGGATGATATCCGAAGAGGTATTTTTCACTCTTCCCCTTGGGGCCCAGATAGTCGTAGGTGAAGCCCCCGTTCATGTGCTGGTTGGTACCGTCGCTGCGGGTATAATTCAACGAAGAATTCCCCGTATACTTGGTCTGGTAGGTATGGGTGAACCAGCCGTTGTTCCCGTATGTGGGAAGACACACTCCCCTTTCACGGTCCGGCCTCCAGTAACGGTATTCGCAAAGAAGCTTCGAAAAACTGTCTTCCACGCTCATATTCATGTTATCCCACACGTCGCCCTTGTGCTGGGGACGGATCTGGTACTTGCCGATATAACCCAGGGTGGGACTGCCTTCAAGGTCCATCGGATCGGCCCCGTTCGCCCACTCGAAGCGAGGGTAACGCTCGTGCACCAGCACGCCGGTGATGCTTCCGCTGCCGTAAGGAACGGTCTCGGGAAGGCCTCCCGGAGTAAGAGGATCGCCGTGCATGCGCCACAGGCAGGTGGAATTGATATACATGTACATGTCGTCTCCGTTGATATCCCGTATCAGGCGGGGGTATTTGGTGAGACGGTTGCCGCCCGACGAGAGGGTATAGCCCTCGTTGACGGGCATGATGTTTCCTTTACGGACCGGAATCTCCACGTCCCGGAGAGTGACACGGGTGAAGATATCGTCGTCGGTGAGGTCGCATATATACTTGCTCTTGGACGGGACCTCGTATGACTCGCCGGCCTCGTTGCTTATGAACATGGCGCTGGTAACATCGTTGACCACCAGGTATGAAGGGTCGTCATACAGGACGGGATTCGTTCCGTACAGGAGCACCTCCACCTTGTTGTACAGGCTGGTGACATTGTCCTCTTCGGTGGCCGTGATAAGGCAAATACCCTGCTTCCCGTCAAGACTTTCCAGATAGATGGTCCGCTGATCCAGGGAATAATCGATCTGGGATGTTGTCACCTGCTCGTTGTCGCCGCAGTTGCGCCAGGTCTTGTCACTGACGACTATTCCCTTTACAATCAGGAACTCCTCGAACGTTTTTCCGCTCTCCACCCGCTCATACTTAAGCTCTTCCATGCTCACTTCCGTGCCGATTTTCTCCTGCGAGGAGCGCTGTATCACATTGAAGGTGAGGGAAAGTTTCTCGCCCCATCCATCCTTGAAATCGAAGCGTACGCTGGCCACTCGTGGGTGTTCGGGGTCCGGGTTGGGATCGGCCGTAACCGTGAGCGTCCGGGCAAGGTCCTCGGCGGAATCGTCAATGGTCATTGCGGTAATCCACTGAGGGTCCGTATCGGAGGAATAGGTAATGGTCTTGACAAGGTCGTCTGAATGGATGTTGGTCTTGATGACGTGCGTGTCACTGCCGCCCGCGCCCTTTACCTGCATGGCCCGGTTGTCCATGGCCAGCGCAGGTTCCAGCAGGCCTTTCTGACGGAACAGGATGGTATCCTTGCGGGAATCCACATCCGAGCACAGCAGGAATACCACCTGACGCCGGAAGGACTTGTTGAAGTCGCACTGGGCTTTGATATAACCGTTCTCCGAATGCTTGGCGGGCATCTTCAGTGTGAGCCAGTCGCTGTCCTCGGTAAGGCGTTCGATATGGTACTCCCCGTTGGAATACACGGGAATATTGACATTGCCGCCATCGGCCTCCACCAGAAACTCTTTCTGGGCGGCGCCCAGCTTGACAAGCGGAATCTCGTTTCGGGCGCAGGCCGCAAAGGCCAGCGATACGATTGCGATGTAGTATATTCTTTTCATGGCCTTCATCAATTATAACGCACGGTGATGGTTCCTATCCTCACCACCTGGCTGGTTTTGGCTGTGTTCGCAGTAATCCGGCCGCGCTCGACGCCAAGGGCGCTCTGCCAGGTAGAGGGACTTGTCGCCGGCGCAATATCGGTTACGAAATCGGCCGGCTGCAGACGCACGACCACCGTGTTCTGGTTGAAGCAGGAGCCGGGCAGTTTCACAAGGTGCTCCGTAAGGCCGGGGGTGGCGTCCTGGGAAGTGGTGGTCCACCAGGCACAGGGACGCTGCTTGATGGTGGTGAGGCGGGTAAAGCTGTTCCCGTCCGTAGAATAAAGCACATCCCAGCGGGAAGGGGCCGATATGGTGGAGGCGTTGGCTCCCCTTCCGTGGCCCCAGACTATTCCGAACACGAGGTTGGTGCCGCTCAGGCCGGAAGTATTGAATGTAACGTCGATGGACTTGGGCTCCGGCTCCGGCGTCTCGAAATTCCACCAGGTATTGGAGAGCAGAAGGGCGCACTGGTTCACCAGCCCCTTCAGATTGGTGTTGGCCCCGCCGCTGGGGATATCCTCCTGGGGAAGGAAAGGATTGTTGTAATCCTGTCCGAATTCACGGCCTGCGCCGGAAACGCTCAGGGTGCCCTTGCCTTCGTCGGCGCTCATCGTCCGCTCCCCGTCCGTATTCCACGTCCACTCGCATATAATTTTGGAAAAACGGGTGGTTTCCTGTCCCAGCTCGATATCCGACTCGCTCATCGGCCTGATCTGGTATCTGCCAAGGTCCCCCCAGCGCACGGGAGCGACCTCATCGGCGACAATGACCCCGCTCAGCACGCCCGACCCCTGCGGAAGCAGGTTGAAGAACTGCATATCGTCGGAGGAATCCTTGCTCCTTCTCCACGGGCAGGCGCAGTTGGTGAGCATGAAGATGGAATTGCCGGAGGGGTCGGTAAGCATCAGGGGAGCCACGTCCACACGCGGTGCGGTGGCGCCCAGCGGATTGTTCTCGTCCTGGGGGGTGTAGCCTTCGCTCACATTGGTATAGGCCCCGTCCTTACAGAGGATTTCGACCTGCTGGAGGCTCACCCAGGTATAGATGTCGGCATCGGTGAGCTGCGAAATGGTCCTCTCCTTGCGGGGGACCTCCGCGCCGGACTGCAGCACCTGCACTTTGTCGGCGGTAAGGCCGGATAGCGTATAGCGGATGGGGGAAGATTCGCGCAGGAGAGTAGTTCCGCCGAGCCTTATCCGTACATAGTCTCCCTGGGCAAAAACATTGTCGCCGGGAGTGTCGAAGCTGAGGCAAAGGCCATAAGAGGCATCCGTGCTCTCGAGATAGGCGGTGACGGCATTGACGCTGCGGTCAAAGGCGAACTGCCCGGTCTGGATACTGGAACAGACGTTGGGGCTGGAAGGGTCGCTCACTATGATGCCTTCCAGGCAATCCGTCGTATTTATCCTGCCCGGAACCCTGTTTCTTAGGTCTTCGAAAGAGAGGAGCTTTTCCGCCGCCTGGTTCACCGTCAGGGTGACGGGGGCGCCGAGCCCGGGGCAGGAAATGCCGATAGTACCTCTTCTCGGGGCACCCGTACGGTTTTCGCCGGTGGTGAAAGACAGGCCCTGCTCC
This sequence comes from Bacteroidales bacterium, assembly GCA_017412645.1. Classification (GTDB taxonomy): domain Bacteria; phylum Bacteroidota; class Bacteroidia; order Bacteroidales; family UBA932; genus Cryptobacteroides. The sequence goes on from JAFPWX010000019.1 coordinate 20,252, forward strand.
ACCACTTTGACGTCCGTAATCCAGTCGCCGTCCACGCTCACCTCAACTTCCGGAACAGACCAGATATTGTTCTTGAGCGAAGGCACGTCGTAGGCCTGGCCGTTGGAATAATAATCGACCGTGGCCGCAGACAGCGAAAAAACCGGTCCCTCGCCGCTCTGGGTCACATTGACGGCCGCCCGGGTTTCCACGCCCGCCGCATCCACCATGTAATACACGATGTCGGCAACCCGGTCCGCGCCGGAAGTATTCTCCAGTGCTGTGAACCGGACCTTCCCTTCATCGACCATATAGGCCGATATCCAAGCCTTGGCATCCGTAGAACCTATCTCCAACGTATCAGGGACAGCCCCTCCGCCGTAATAGATGGCCCGGGCCCGGAACTGGTCCAGGCAAAAGTCCAGATTGGATGTCATCGCAATATCGAAACTCCGCCCGGAAGAGGGCAGGACGATACGCGACGAGGCCAGGTTCAGATACGGCGTGGCGATGGCCCCGGCCTGCACCACGTGGATAACCTCTTCTTTCTTCTTGGTCCGGATTATCACGTTGATGTCCCGGGCCACGCCGAAATTGGCGGCCAGATTGAGCTTGAAATCGCCCAGGCCGTCCCCGGAGAGCTTGTTCACGGAAGCCCATTCCACCTGCTGGTCCAGAGTCACCGTCCAGGGCCCGTTGGCATACACGGTGATATGGGTGCTCACAGGGCTGTAGGACATGTTCAGGGTGTGCTGCAGCACACTGAGCTCGTCAATGATCTGGTACTCTCTCTGACAGGAAAGCACCAGGGCCGAACAGACGGCCACGACCGCCAGGGCTGCTTTTCTACAACAAATTATACTGTTCATACGCCTTGTTGTCAAGATTATTCTTGGAATAGGTCACTTCCTTTTCCGGGATGGGATAATACTCGTGGCACGGCAGCATGGCCTCGCGCAGGGACTCCAGGTCCGTGTTGTCATAGACCGACTCGTACCAGATTCCCCAGCGGACCAGGTCGAATTTGCGATGGAACTCGCCGAAGAGCTCGCGGGCCCTTTCGGAGCGGATTTCCTCCACATAACGGGGGTAGGTCCGGAACACATAGTCCGGCAGCCCTGCCCGGTTCCGCACCTTGTTGAGATATATCATGGAGGTCTCGATATCCTGCTTCTCGCTGTAGCACTCTGCAAGCATCAGAAGGGCATCGGAATAGCGGAACACCTTGTAGTTGTTGCCGTCGTTGGCCTTCACCATGTCCGGGCACCAGAACTTGGGCCCCGGCCAGGGGTTGGAATTGACAGAGGCGAAGACCTGTCCGTCATAGTCCCAGGCCTCGTTGTACAGACGGCGGATATCCTTGCCGTTACGGGGCTGGAGGCCCTGGCTGAAATACTTGGTGGGCCTTGCCGATGTATGCAGGTCTGCATCCACGCCCAGTTCAGGAATCTCCACACCGTCATAAACGGCACGGGAGACGTTGGTCTGCCCGCTGTTCGGGGTCATATAAGCGGCCAGGTTGGACACGTATGAAACGCCGCCCCGCATATATGCATGCTGGATTTCCATGATGGATTCCGGGGTGTTCTTGTTCCGGAACATGGCGTTGTAGCCATAATCATAGTCGGCAAGGTCCCCGTAGATGCCCTCTAGGTGGCCGAGGGCCCCGATTGCGGTGTCCAGCCACTTCACCTTGTTGGCGGGGACATCCTTGAAGGCGTTCCAGAGGGCCATCTTGCCGATAAGGTGCCAGCACAGGGCCGCGCCAACGCGGGCTCCGGCATTGTCCGAAGTCCTCGTCTGCGGGGCCAGCGGGGCTATTTCCTGAAGGTCCTCGATAAGGGTGGCCCGGGTTTCGACGGCGCTCATCCTGGGCAGCACGGCTATCCGGTCCATCGCATCGAAGTCCGTAACGTCGTCAAAGTAGAACGGGACGTCCCCGAACATGCATGTGAGCACGTAGTAATACATCGCCCGCAGGGCCTTGGTCTCGCACAGCAGCTCGATGCGCTGCGGCTCGGAGATATACGTACTGGACTCTATGCCCTGAACCGCGAAATTGCAGCGCTGCACGCCGCGGTAGGCCTGGGTCCAGACGGTGCTGCCGAAACGCGGCAGGGTGGGAGAAACGTCCAGGCGGCAGTCAAGCGTACCGTAGTTGATGTAGCAGATGTCGCTCTGGCACTCGGTCACGGTGAAGAAGGTCTGAACATAGATGCTTTTTATGGGGATATAGCAGCCGTTTACGACGCTCTGGCACTCCTTGTAACTACGGAAGTAGTTGCCCGGCGTGGAAAGGGAAGAAGTGTCTTCCTTCAGGGAGCACCCTGCCATGCAGAGCGCCGCGGATAATATGCAGAATAACTTTTTCATCTTTCTAAAACCTTACTTGTGCGCCCAGAACGATGCTGGCCGATTTGGGATATGTGTCAATGTCGGCCCTTCTCAGGGTGGAGGAAGTGCCTTCGGAGGAGACGTCGGGGTCGAAGCCGTTGTAGTTTTTCAGCAGGATGAGATTGTCGCCCACAAGGCTCAGAGTCAGGTCCTTGAGCCGCTTGCTCTTATCCTTAAGATCGAAGGTATAGGCCACGCTCAGGGTCTTCAGGCGCAGGAAAGAGGCGTCGTAAATCATGAAGTCGGAGGGCAGGGCCTGGTCCGAGATAACTCCGGCGCGCGGCAGGTTGGATTCGGGGTTGCGCTCCGGATGCCAGGAGTTTAGCATATACCGGTACTGGTTGGCCCTGCGGGAGCCTGCCATATAAAACTCGGAATAGTTGTATATCTTTCCGCCCAGCGAATAGGCAAGGAAAACCCCCAGCTTCACGCCATAGATATGGAACGTATTCTGGATACCGCCGAAGAGCCAGGGGTCGGCCGAGCCCTGATATACAAGGTCGTCCTGGTTCAGGGCCCCGTCATGATTGATGTCGTAGTAGCGAGGATATCCCAGCACGCGGGCGTTGCCGCCGATGCCGGCATAGGTATGGGTGGCGTCATTTATGAGGAGTTCCTCTTCGCTGTGCCACACGCCGCCATAGCGGAATCCCCATAGCGAGTTGAGTGGATATCCGGCCACATAGCCGTACATCATAAAAGAGTTGTTGCCGGGAGAATTGTATGCCGACACGAACTCCTCGCTGCCCACGTCCTCCACCAGCTGCTTGTTGTGGGAGAGTGACAGAGTCGTGCTCCAGCCGAAGTTCTTCTTGTTTATGTTATGGGTTTCCACGGACAGCTCGAAACCCCGGTTGGACGTGGTTCCTACATTGGCGTAACGCGAAGAATAACCGGTCTGGCTGGCAAGCTGCACGGTGAGAAGCAGGTCGGTCGTACGGGAATAATAGGCCTCGGCCGTCACATTCACATTGCCCTTGAGCAGGGAAACGTCCACTGCGGCATTGTACATAGCGGTTTTTTCCCAGGTCAGGTTGGGAGAAGCCAGTCGGGAGCGGTAGTACGCAACCGGCTGCGAACCGTCGAAGACATATCCGTCGGTGGTGGTACCCAGAGCCGCCAGGGAACGGTACTCACTTATGGCGTCGTTGCCGGTAAGACCGGCGCTCAGACGCACCGAAAGGTCGTCGAGCCAGGACACCCCCTTGAGGAATTCCTCATTGGTGGCGTTCCAGCGGAAAGCCGCGGAAGGGAAAGGCGCCCACTTGTGGTTCTCCGCAAAGTTGGAGGCACCGTCATAACGAAGCGTGGCGGTAAGATAATAACGGGACTTCCAATTGTAGTCGAACCTGCCGAAGAAGGACATCTTGGTCTTCGAAGAATACGATGTCTCGGCAGTATATGTGTCCTTGTCCAGGACGGCGTTCATATTGTTCCACATCACGGCGTCGTCCATGTATCCGCTGCCCTGAAGATTGAAATCCTTCTTTGCCGACTTGTAGGCCGATATACCTCCCATCAGGTTGAGGGAATGGTCGCCCAGGTTGCGGAAGGTGTAGGTGGCGGTAGTCTCGCTGGACAGGGACCAGGTGTTGTACTCGTCGCGGTAGGCCTCGCCGCCGTCGGACTCGTTTTTGGCAGGAAGGGCTCCGGGGCTGTACTTGTAATGGTGCCGCTGGAACAAGAAGTAAGAGAAGGTGCTCTTGATGAGGAGGTCTTCCATGGGCTTGATATCGGCCTTGAAGGAATGGTTCGAGGAATGGAATTCCTTGAGGTTGGTAATCAGGTCGATGGCCGCGCGCGGGGTATTGATGCGGCGGTTGTCGTTGTTGCCGTCTACCAGGGGGTTGTTATAGTCCCCGGGGGCGATGAAGGGCGACAGGTACATGGCCGCCTGCCGGTAGGAGGTGCCGCCTATCGAGGCCCGGGCCACATCCTGCAGACGGTAGGTGTAGCTGCCCGTGTAACCGAGCTTGAGCCAGGGATAGAACTCCCGGTCCACGGAAATCCTGCCGGTGAAACGCTGCTGCCCGCTGCCCTGGATGATACCGGGGGTGTCGTTGTAGGAAAGGGACACGTAGTAGGAAGACTTCTTGGAGCCTTTCCCGGAAATTGACAGGGCATAATTCTGCGTCACGGCCACCCGGGTCATTTCCTTTATCCAGTCCGTCCCTTCCAGGGAGAAGGGGTCGGAATAGGTGAGCGAACTCTGGGGCCTGGTATCGTTGGAGAAATAGGAATAATCGTTGCGGTACAGGGCGAATTCCGTGGCGTTCATAATGTCCAGCTTACCCCGCAGCCAGGACACGCCCACGTCGGACTTGAAAGTCACGTTGGGCTTGCCCTCATCACCGCCGCCCTGCTTGGTGGTGATGATGATTACGCCGTTTGCTCCGCGGGAGCCGTAAATGGCAGTGGAAGAGGCGTCCTTAAGCACCGAAATTGATGCTATATCGTTGGAATTGATATCGTTAAGGTCGTTGATAGCATCCATTACGCCATCGACCACGAACAGCGGTTCGTTGGAAGCCGTAATGGAACGGGAGCCACGGATACGGATTGTAGTGGTGGCGCCCGGAGCACCATCCGTGGACATAAATTCGGCACCTGCGATTCTGCCCTGCAGGGCGTTGTCCACAGCCACCGCCGGAGACTCCAGCACTTCGCCCAACTTTACGTTCACCACGGAACCGGTAAGGTCCGATTTCTTCACGGAACCGTAGCCGATGACCACGGTTTCTTCCAGCATGTTCACGTCCGTGTGCATCACGACCGTAATCTCTTCCTCGTTAGCTTTTATAACCTGGTTGGCATATCCAAGGCAGGTGACGGTAAGTTCGGTACCTTCGGGCACGGTAATGACAAAAATACCGTCGATATCGGTAACTACGCCTTTGGACAAATCTCCGCCGGGGATGACGGCGGCGCCGATTACGGGAAGCTTGGCATCGTCCAGGACCGTGCCCGTGACGGTGATGGTCTTTTCCTGCGCCCTGAGTCCCAGGGGGAGGAGGATGGCCAGCAGTATGAGGATTATCCGTTTTCTTCTCATAGCACCTCGTCTTTTCCGCTGTGACCCACCATAGGGAAGATATCTTCATCATCGCGCAGGTCCACCCGATATATGCATATATCGTCGATAAACACCCGGTTGCATTTCTCGCCGGCCTCTCCGTTCATGTTCCCGGCCTCAAAATGGATGCGGGTATTCACACTGATCGGGCTCACATCCGTCCCTTCGATAAAGACGATATACCGGGCCCCTTCGAAGATATCCGCGGGATACCGGGAAGACTGCCTGTTATATGTGGGAATATCGTTGAAAGTGATACCGGTACCGCCTTCCACCAGGAAATCCCGGATACAGCCACCTCCCGTCACCCTTACGGTGAGCGAAGGGGTATCGGCCCCGGCCGTCGCCGGAACAGCCGCCTTCGTCACGCCCGCCGACATCGGAAGGATGGGCTCCGTACCTCCCTCGAAGTCCGGAAGCACGTCGCCGTTTTGTACCACGGCGCTGAAGGTTACGACCAAGAGGGTATCGTTCTGCAACTGTGGCACCGGGGGAGTGATAAGATCCGCCCCTATACCATGGTCATTTCCCAGTTTCACGTAACCGTCCTTGCTGTAGACCCAGGCCTTTTCCTGTCCGGGAAGAACCGTGGACGTGTACCCGAGGCCTGCCTGCGTGGCATTCCATCGGCTCATCAGAAGGTCGTTATGGGTGGCGTTCGGCTCAAGCGAACCGGTGAGGACGGAAAAGTCGTCGTAGCGCCGGACCTCCATACCCTGTTCCACCTTTATATATGTGCCCAGATAGGCCGATGACGCCGTGAGCATCAGAACGCCGAAACGCTTCTGACAGATGCTCTCCCCTTCCAGCAAAGTACGCGTAGAGAGCGGTTTGGCCGTAATGTCGAGCTTCCAGAGATTGTCTCCGATTCGCTCCGGGGTGGAGACGGTGGCCCAATCGCGGCCACCGTCCTCCCACTTGGCCTGGAAAGAGGCGGAAGTACGTATATAGTATGTTCTCGGCCCGCCGAGCATGCTCACCCAGGTGCGCTCGAGCGGAGTGCCGGTCTCGAGGCTGTCCAGGCTGTCGAACACGTCGATGATGTCGGAGCGCTGCGCATTGGGGTCCTTCTTGCCGCAGGACAACGCGGCCAGAAATATTAGCGATAATATCAATGTCTTTTTCATACGCTGCTACTTGCTCAAGTCAAACTCCACCAGGACGGGCAGGTGGTCGGAAGGAAGCTTGGCCTGCTTCTCGTCATTGTCCTTGTCGTATTGCGCCGTGCTCCGGATTCTGGAGAAGGAGTCGCGGATGGAACGGGACCGGCTGTCCACCCTCCGGCGCATCGACTCGCTGCCGTACATGATGTCATACCGGACATTACCGCCGGTGGAGGTAATCATCCTGCCGGGGCCGGTATAGAGGGAGCCGTCGCCCTCGCGGAGCATGTCGAACAGGGGCCGGCCGAAAAGAAGTTCGCCCTGAAGCCCGCTCCAGGGCTCGCGGGCGGGGCTTTGAAGCACCTGCGCGTGGGTTTTCACCCACTTGTCGCCATAATTGATATATTCGCCGTACTGGACTTCGATAAGATAGTCTTCGTCCAGAGGCGAAACGGAATTCATGTCCCCCATGGCCAGCCAGTTGTCGCCAAAACCGGTCTGGGCCACCGTGGCATTGAGGATTGCCTTCATTTCGCGGCGCTGCAGGTCATAACCCTCACGCTTTGCGGCGCTCTCTTCGGCCGCGGCGCTGCCCTTGGCATTGCCCGCCCTGTATTTTTCGGGCCACAGGTGGAGGGTAACTATGTTTATCGTTTCCCCGCCCACCGTAATCTGGAAGTGACCTGCTCCGCGCTGGAGCTTGACACTGCTCTCGCCGGGGACGGCGAGGGATACGTCCTGAGGAAACCGCCGGATGGTAGTGATGGGATAACTGGACGTAATGACCTGCGGGAAGGAGGAGTTGTTGGAGCAGGCATGATACACGTGCCCCCAGCGGGCCGCCAGAGCCTTCCACTGGGCGTTCATCATATTGCCGTCCTCTGTGTAGGTGCTGTTGTTCTTGAACAGATGATATTGCCCGGAGCCGCAGGCCGCCGCCACTCCGTCGGCCCAGCCGGACTTGGCCTCATTGAAGATGCACACGTCCGGTTTCCACTTATTCATGAAAGCCACGAAATTGGCGAAGTTGTTGGTTTGGTCAGCCCACATGCCATACTGGATATTGTACAGCATGACACGGAGGGGCCTTCCGGCCTCCGGTTCATTTTCCAGCCGCCGGATTTCTACATTGTCGATGAGCGAGCCGTGGTTCACGGTGGAAACGTCCTGCCCCCAAAGGCCCAGCAGCGACAGTTCGTTCATCTGCGTGAGCGTAACCTCCACGTGGTGCCAGCCTTCCGTGTATTTGTTTGAAACGGCTCCGGGTATCGCCGTGCGGTCGAAGGAGCAGAAGTTCTCGAAACTGTGGGTGAAGGTATTGTTGCCGCCTATGGTGTTTTCCAGCTCAACCTCATTGCCGTCTATCAGGACCTTGCTGGCAATGCCGCTCCCTGTGATGCGGGTTCCGAAACGTTCTCTCACCCCGTAGCGGAGGCATACGTCGAAGGATACCTGCAGCCGGTAATCAAGATCCGTGTCCGGATTGAAGCCGGGGATGCCGCCGGCCGGAAAAGGCGTATAGCCTCCGCGCACTTCATCGCCTCCGCCTACGCTTATACAGCCCTGGAACTCCTGGCAACGATACATGTAGACCAGATCGCCTATGTTGCGGCTCTTGATATATTCCGCGCTCACATCGGCACGTTCCCCCACGGTCCATCCGTTTACGGACGCCCAGTTGGACTGGATGAGGGCCGATCCCGGCGTGACGGTGCCCACCTTGGTGAAGGCCTGTTCATAGCCTGTCCTGGCAAGCGGGGCGTCACCGGGGTTTGCCATCGCATCCGGGGCATAGGACGACACAGCCTCGTTGCCCTGGACATTGCCGCCCCAGACAAAATTGTCGAAGTGTTCGAAGAACAGAAGGTCCTTGTCCGGCGCATAGCCGAACACCTTGCCACCGCCCGCCTGTTCGAGTGCAACGACCGCTCCCGCAGCCACTTGTAACGGTTTCACCTGATAGACCTGTCCTTTATGGTCCATGCCGGTGAGGGTAAGGGTGAGGCCGTCGGGGTAATTCCCGGGCGATACGAGCAGATAGAATGTTTTTCCCTGCGCCGTGACCCGGACGCCCTCGCCGTGGTTGGTGCAGTTGAGGTTCACAAAGTTCACCCCCTCGTTGAGCTCGTACGTGCCGTCCACGGTGTAGGAGGCAATGCCTGCCAGGTTGGCCTTCTGAGTCTGCCCGGTGGAATTGTTCCTGATATGGACGGAGGCGAGCTTCGTATCTCCGCTCACTTGCACGCTCACGGCGCCTAGTACTTCCCTGAATGTCACGGTGCCGTCCCCCGCCGGTTCGCCCAGCATGGGATATTGCCCGAAAAGCTCTGCCGTAGTCCCGTAAAACTGGGAATACGGGATTACCAAACCGCTGAAAGGCGCCTCTTCCGGCACGGTGAACCAAAAGCGGGAGCCCTGCGGATACAGGAACATGATATACTCTCCGCTGGCTGCCTGAGGTACATCCAGGCCGGCCCTTCCTTCAGCATCCACCGATGGATGATAGATGGTTGATTTGAGGTATATCTCGTCCTGTTCCGAGAACGCATACGGCCTCCCGGTTATCACTTCCCGCATGGAAAGCGCATCGCCCGAGAGGATGAAGCCGTCCAGTTGCCCCGGCTCCTCGGGGGGCATCAGGTCCTGCTTTTCTACGCCGCCTCCCTTGGCGAACTCAAGCTTCTGCTCCTGCACGCAGGCGCAAAGGAGAACAGCTGCCAGGAAAGCCGGGCACAAAGTATTGTTCTTCATTCGGATATTAAATAACTATTCCCAAATATCAGAGTCGTCCTCCACATCGAAGGCCTCCAGGTCGGTGGCGAGGCTCTGTTCCACGGCACTTGGCTCCATATTGGCCACGGGGAAGCGGTAAAGGATGGCCCTGCCGAAGTTCCAATCGCCGGAAGTCTCCCGGCGAAGCAGCTCTTCATGGGCGGCATTTTCAATGACGTAAGTGAGCGAATAGCTACCCACGGGCACCGGAATTACCTGCTGGACGGCAGATTCGCCGCCGACGGGAATCCGAAGGACGTCCGGCGTTCCGCCTTTCAGCCACACGCCGTCGCTGAGGGTGACATCTCCGCTGAGGGCCGTAGCATCCGAGAAGATGACAAGCTGGTCGGCTTCCGGGGACAGGTTGATGACACTGATACTGACAAATGCGCCGATGTGCTTGAAATGCAGCACGTTGCTTCCCTCCTCAAGGATAGCGCACATGGGCATGGCTTCACCGCAGAGGGACACTTCGGAAGGGCCCTTGGCAATCCCTTCGGGATAATAGGCCGCGCCCTCGAAATGGGCGTCCGCCGGGGCCATGGCACGGAATTTCCCGCTTCCTGTGACCGTGGTAAAGGACACGAAGGAAGAGGCGGTAGCGTTCCATACGCTGATCCGGTCGGAAGCCTCCCAGGAGAACTTCCCGTCCCGGTCGAGAACGGCCTTCGTGGTAGGGGCTTCAAAAATCCATTCCACCAGCGTGCTGTCGGCCGTCTCCCTGTGGCAGGAAACAAGCGTCATAAGCGAGGCAGCGGCAATGACGATATATAGTAACTTTTTCATATTCAATCCTCCTATTCGTTAAGCCAGTCGCCCAGGTTGTTCCAGATATAATTGGCTACATTCTCGCAGCCGACCTGATTGAAGTGCGACCCGCGTTCCTTGACCACACCGATGACGTCGTTGCGCGTATTGGTCGTACCGCGCTCGTGCAGGTTGGCGAAGCGGATGTCGTACCCCTTTCCGGAAAGGAACGCGCAGATGGCCGCGGCGCCGTCTTCATACTCGTCCGACATCAAGTCGGTAATCATCAGCATGATCTTCGCGCCGGGATTCGCATCGTGGAAATGCTTCAGGATGGCCACCGTTCCCTGGCAGTAATTCTCGTACAGTGTCGGGGAAGGGTTGTCGAAGGCGGCCTGGAGGGATTCGTCGGACGAGTCGCCCAGAAGGTCGTGGGAATACCCCTCCGTCGCGTTTTTCCCGCCCACCGCGGCAAAGTCGTTGCGGCCGCCGAAGTAGAACAGTACATCGGGCTTTCCGAGGCCGTAGTCGCGGTACCGTCCCTGAAGGCTGTTCACCTGCGAGGAAGCGCTTGGCGCTGCGGAATGCTCGGTCTGAGCGGTAAGGTAGCTCACCGTGGTGCCGCCCCAGGCGCTGAGAACCTCCAGTCGGGCATTGTCCATCTTGTCATAAATCAGGCGCCACCACCATGTGTATTGCTCGTTGAACACCATGTCGGCATACTTGCCGGCATAACCCGTGTCGGGATAGAACTTGCCCTGGGTGTAATTGTCGTTGGAGAACATGTAGCCGTCGTAGGTGGATATGGAGTCTCCGATTATGCTCACTTTCTTTGTCGTGACCCCGGGGAAATCGACGCCGGCCGGTTTCGGATAGCCGAAGGTGGGGTCGTATGCCCATGTGAGGGCCTTTACGGGGTTGCCTTCATTCCAGGCCGTGACTCCGGCGTTCAGCGCCGCGGCCAGGCCGCCCTGCTCCTCGGTATACTCTGTTCCGTTCAGGACGGTGCTGCCGTAGCCGCGCATGTTGCCGTCGCCAAGACGCACCGTGTTGAGCGAATGGGCCACATCCACATTGCCGGGATTGCCGTACACTTTCCTCCACGCCTGGGAGGAGAAGGTGCGGGTAACCGTGCCGCCGGCCGTATAGATGCGTCCTACGATGGCGGCTGCGCTGGTGAGGCCGGAGTAAGCGTTAGCCGCCACGCGGGTGCCGCTGCGAAGGATATTGGAGTAGGTGATAGGGCTTATGCAGTTGAAGACCGTCGTTGCTCCATCGGCACGGCCCAGGATGCCTCCTATGTGGTAAATGGCGGTGGATGCGCTCTGGCTGCTGGAGAGTTCCAGCGGGAAGGCGTAGCAGTTTACGATTTTGATGGTGGAGTTCTTCAGGGACCTGGCTTCTCCGGTGAGATCGGCGCAATAGGTTGCCGTGCCGGCGATACCGCCCATGTAGGCCACCTGGTACTCTGTCCGGAGGCAGGCCGCGGCACGTTTGCCATCCTTATACACAGGTTCGTAGGTGCAATTTATCACGAGTACGTTCTCTCCGTCGGCAGCGGGATTCAGGCATCCTGCTATGCCGCCAACTGCCTGATAGGCGGAGATGTTGGCATGGGAGGCGCAGGCGTTGACGGTACCGCTGTGGACAAGGCCCGCGATGCCGCCTGCCATGAAACCGCCAGCGGAGATGTCCGTTGCGGCATCGACCCGGCAGCTTTCGATGCTGCCACCGCTAACCACCGCCGCGATGGCGGCCGCATAATTACCTTTGGCCGATATGGTTGCTCCACTGATATTCAGATTCTTAACCGTTCCCCGGAGATAGCCGAACAGGCCGGCATGGCTGGAAGCGTCAACTTTCAGATTGCTGATGGTATGGCCATTTCCGTTCAGGGAACCGGTGAAGGCAGTGGCTTCCGACGCCCCGCCGATGGGCTTAAAATCGGAGACCGAACTCATGTCGATATCGGAGGTCAGAGAATAGTGCGCGCTCTTGAAGGGTTCGTCAGCTGCGGCGATGCTCATCCTTTCGATGTCCGAAGGGGAGCCAATCAGGTAAGGCTCTGCCTCCGTGCCCTGGCCGCCGGAGAACGAGCCTATCATATACGTGATTCTCACGAGCTTACGGCGCGCTATGTCTTTGAGGGTCCGGGTGGTATGTTCCATGGTGACTGCACTGCCTTCCTTGATGGAGAGCGTGCAGGAGTAGGCGCCCACGGGAAGGGGAATATACAGGATCGCCCCGCCGCCATGTCCCGACGGAAGGGAGATGCTTACTTTCCCGTCGCCCGCCGCCGAATGGATTTCGGCAGTGGTGTCGGCCGATTTTGTGGGCAGGGTGCCGGGCTCCGTCGTGACGTCTTCGCCCTCGCCGGTTGCCCAGCCGTCTTCAAAGCCTGCACCTTCCAGGGCGAAATCGCCGCTCAGGGTGGTTTCGGCAGATGAAAGCTCCAGACTGGTTGCCGACTCCGGGATGCCGAAAACGGTGTACTTGAGCAAGGCTCCTGCGTGCATGAACTGAAGCGTCTCGGCAGTGTCGTCCACCTCCGCGACCATGGGATAGAGGCTGCCGGAGAGGGCTTCTTCCATGGTGTAGGCCGCCGGAAGCGTGACTGTGCCCGGCGCTTTGGCCATCGACACGGGATATACGGCGCTGGTGAAGCTGTATTCCTTGCCGGGTTCCCCCGTGAAGGAGAATACTCCGTCGCCGGCTTCCGAGGTGAAGGTGCAGTAGGTGCTGCTTACTTCGTCCCATACGGCAATCTGGTCACCTTCGCTCCAGGAGACTTTTCCGTCTTCCGCCACCGCTGTCTTCACGGCCTCGCCTATCACGGCTTTAAGCGTGTACAACCTGCCCTTGCCGCCCTGCTCCACTTCCTCTCCCGCGGGCACCTCGCGCGCGCACGAAAGGACCAGGAGCGATAAGCATAACATCCTGATAATCAGCTGACTTGTCTTCATTTTTAGTCTTATGTGTCTGAATTTTATAAATTAAGACGCTTCCCACCCCATGCATTCCGGCAGGAATCGCCAAATCACACAAGTTTAATAAAAATTGTCCCAAACAGCGCCGCCCGGGTGGGGCGGCGCTGGGGGCATATACTTAGGGTTCAATTACTTATAGTATTCTACACTTTTGCCGCTGAGCGAACCGGGTACCGGGTAATCACATCCGGCGGGGATATTCCAGCCTAAGGATGAACCATAGTTGTTACTGCCAATCGTCAAAACATAATTATTGGCGTTAAAGGTTTCGCAAGTAGTGTTGCTTGCTATTTCTACTGCAGTTTTCTTTGTAAGATTATCCTTGGTCGTGTTGTTGTTTATGATCACGTTTGAATCATCTGCAACATAATAGCAGTAATGCAACTCGCCATAGCTTTCGGCATTGCCGACGAATCCGCCGTATAGAGAATTGGGAGAACTTATGCTTGAGACCAGCGTATAACAGTTACGGATACGAGTACGATTCTTGTTGGTATTCGAGCTGGCGAATCTTCCGACGAATCCACCGACTTTGGTTCCGCCGCCAACCGTCACACTTGTAGCAATTACCCCGCAATTATCGATTGCGATGTACTGTGCTTGATTATTGGAGACGAATCCCACTGCGCCACCCGTACGGGCCTCGTTTTCGGAACCAGAACGTGTAGTGGTAACGTTCATCGCGGTAAGGCAGTCATAGACGCATACACGGGAGTTAGCATTACTGTTATTTACCTGGACCAGGCCGGCGATACCGCCCACGTCGTACGATTCACTGGAAACCGTACCTTTGGCAAAACAGCTGCTGACGACAGAACCGTTTATAATGCGTCCCGCAATGCCACCCGAGCAGTTCGCCGAGGCATTAATGGTAGCATCATTGCGGCAGAAGGAAATGAACGAAATGGCCGAAGGGGTAGCACTTGCAGCGCCCATATCTCCGACGATACCACCAACATAGCTGGTGCCGCTAACGGTACCCTTGTTTACGCACTCGACAATAGTTCCGCCGTGGATTTGCTGGCCTACGATGCCACCGGTATAGGAAACCGATGATGTTACCGAGCCGTTGTTCGTGCATCCGGAAATAGCAGTGCTTGAGGTAGACTGATATAATCTTCCTGCAATCCCACCAGTATATGTAGCTGAAGAAGTAATCGTAGTATTATTCGTGCATCCGGTAACAGTTGCGGCGCCCCTTACAATTCCGGCAATGCCTCCGACACAGGAGTTATCAGTTGACCCGGTCTTTGTAATGCTTCCAGAAACCGTCAAATCTTTGATTGATGCACTTCCATTCACATAGGCAAAAATCCCGGCAAACGCACCAGTTTCACTAATGTTTACATTCTGCAGTTGCTTGTCATTTCCGTCGTATTGACCCGTGAATTGATGATCACTGTCACCTATCGGCGCCATTTTCACACCCTTGAAGTCGATATCCGCAGTTTGCTGATAATAAGCTGAGTTGATTGCGCTCGCTGCCACTCCTTCGCCCTCGGTATATCCGTTGGTGGAGTAGGTGATGAGGTTCCTGAAGTCCCTGACACTGGAAATCTTATAGGGATTCTCCTCCGTGCCAGCACCGCCAGAGAAGAGGCCGGCGTAGAATGACATGGTTTTAATCGTGTTCCGTGTGGGGGCGGCAGTGCTTGCGTTCTTGATTGTGAACATAGGAGCATTGCCGTTGTGATTCGAGGCTAGGTTTGCCGTCACCTCGAGACCGTCGGGAAGGGCGACCGTAGGAAGAAGGAAGAGGACATCGGCCGTAGTAGCCGGAGTAACCGAAACGATAACACCCGAAGAAAGGGATGCCTCGCTGAATGTCAGGGCAGAAGCCTCGGCATCGACCGTGAACTTCGCACCCTCGGCGTACCTGTTGGAATCGCCGAAATTCAGCACTACGTTAGTAATATTGACATCGGCCGTTACCTGGACCCTGAGGATGGATGCAAGGTTCTTGAGTTCAACGCTGTAGTCGCCAGCAGATTCGGCGATGACGCCCGCCATCGGGGCAATCGCACCAAGGTCACCAGAGGCTACAATACCGCCGGGCATAACGAACAATACATTCTCGCCGGAAACTTCAAACTCATTTGCCGGGTAATATACACTAGCCGCCGCAGTAAGGGCAATCGGAGTCTCGCCGCTCTTAAGAACGAATGCGGATTTCGACTCGTCATAAATATAAGTCGCGTACTTGCTTCCGTTAACGAATACGAGGGCCTCGTCTTTATCTTCGATAGCTGTTGTACCTGTACCAAGGTCGACTAATACCTTCGTTTGTCCCTCAAAGGTCACACCGAAGCTGTCAAGGACTTCACCGGAAACGATGGAAGGATTGGTATCTCCCTGGTCGTCGGCCGGCTGCTGGGTTGAAGGGTCTGTCGCGACATCGTCGTAGGACGCTTCCTTGCTGCAACATACCATCAATGCTGCAGATGCGGCAATAATGCCTGCGAATTTCATGATTCTTTTCATATCTGATACTTGTTTTATTCCCACTCATCGACTTCGTCGACGATGTCATACTTTTCTATCGTCAGGGGTTCGATATTTGAATTTGTCAACAGTCCGCTTTCAATGCCGATGCGGTGGACCTCACACCGGGGAGACTGATAATCCCGCTGATTAGCAAATAATTCTGAATGTGGCATATCTTAAGACTTTAATAATTTCAATTGGTTATAAGCGCATTTCGTACAAAAGTATAAATTATAACCCCCCTTTTATATACCGCTAGTCTAAAAAGTAGGTGTCTGGGAGGTAGTTCTAATTGTAACTATTTGATTATTATGTGTTTATTTGTAGCCGACCTGCGCCGAAATAGTAGGTTATATTTGCGTTTTCAACTTATTATCTTTAATTTTGCGGAACATGGTTATGAGTTTCAGATGATGAATAGACGCGTTTTTTATATCCTTGCGGGCTTGCTTTTTTTATCCTGCAGACAGCTTCCACATTATAATAAGGAAGTGGAAAGTTCCCTTGTTCTTTTGGATCAGGTATTGGAAATAAGTGATGAACTTGTCGCCCGGAAAGAGTCCGAGATGGATTCGCTCCGTCTGCTGTGCGGCAATGCTCCGGATACCCGCACTCTTTATCGTGCTTACGACGCTCTTTTCCATGAATATCATAAATGGGATGTAGATTCCGCCTACAGTTATGCACTTAGAAAATTCGAGGTGGCGGAAGCAGTCGGAGATCCGGAGATGATTGGTGATTCGGAACTTGATCTTGCCAGTCAGCACTTCCTGTCCAATATGTATCTGGATGCAATCGCTGCAATGAATGAAATAGACACAGCTTCAGTAGCATCGCTGGGGCGGCTTCCGGAATACCGTTATCTTTGGTATGAAATCTATCATGGACTTGCTCAGACGGTTAAGTCTGAAGTGCTGAACCAAGAATATCGGCAGCGCGAGCAGGAATATCTGGACTTGTGTGCGGAGTCCATCAAGAGTGACTGCATGGAGTATTATGTCACTAAGGGCAAGGTCCTGATTCCCCAGGGGCGTTATGACGAAGTCATCTCCTTGATTGAGCAGAAACTCGCCGATCCGCTCGTTCCCATCGCTAACAAGGCGAGGTTACATTATTGGGTAGGACGGGCGTATAATGCGAAGGGAGACGAAGAAAAAGCAATGTTTCACTACGCCACAAGTGCCCGGTATGACTTCATGATTCCCCTCAAGACATACGCCTCCGCATTCTCTCTTGCACGCCTGTGTTTTAATAGAGGCGATATCAAGCGGGCTTACCGCTACATCATGCGAAGCTATACAAATGCCATGGATATGGAGGACAATATGCACATCAATCGTATTGCCCGGCTCCTTCCGGACATCATCGCCCAGCACGAACAGTATGTTTCCAGGAACGGGCGGGCTATGGGACTGATGATTATGTCCCTGATTGTCCTTCTTATTGCATTGAGCTTTGCAATGATTCTTTTGCAGCGGAACTTAAAACGCCTGGACAAGGCCCATGTTGAAAACGTGAACTATTCGCGCCACCTTCACGAATCGAACCATATAAAGGATGTTTACCTCGGGGAATTCCTGTCCATGTTCTCGGAACATATCGACGGACTCGAAAGATACCGTTCCACCCTTAGGGTAGTGTCCAAGCAGATGGACTTTGAAGCTATTCAGCAGGAATTACGTTCGGACGATTTCATAGACTCCGAATGGATGTATCTACATGAAAAGTTTGACAAAACTTTCCTTGGGCTCTTCCCGAATTTTGTAGAGGAGGTCAAAGCTTTGCTTAAGACCGGCAAATCTATCGGGGAAGATGTTCCAAAAGGTAAACTGTCCAATGAATTTCGAGTCCTTGCCCTTATGCGGCTTGGAGTGTCGGAACCGGCGAGGATTGCGAGGTTCCTGCGCCTGTCTCCGACAACCGTATATAATTATCGTGTAAAGTTCCGCAATGCGGCCCTGTGCCCCCGGGACGATTTCGAAACCATGCTGATGGGTATCGGGGAATAGCGTGAGAAATAAAAAGAAAAGAGGCGCCATTTCTGGTGCCTCTTTTCTTTTTATTTCGGCTTCTCGGTGGCCCCTATTGCCGTTTTTCCGCTTAATACGTATAGACACAAGCAGACACGTTTTTTATCGCTTTAGGAAGGTAGTGATGCCGAAGGCTGCGGCGCCAAGGGCCATGAAGCTCAGGCCGAGGAGAAGATTGCTGCCAACGCGTCCAAGGCCGATGACAACCAGGCCCAGGCACAGAGTAAGGGCGATGGCAGAATACACCGGTTTCCACTTCTTTACATAAAAACCACCGAGCACGAGGACCCGGACATCCGGGTTCTTTGCACAGAAGCCCATCAGCAGGAACAGTCCCAAAAACAATATCAGCAGCCCCACGAAGGTTGTTTCTATGGTGGTAACTATATTCTCGGGCTTTTTAACTATGAGCATGTCCTCGAGTTTAAGGCGGCCGGCCCGGATAAGGGCGATATCGCCGTCGGCGAAACCGGAGCCCTCAACAACACCCAGTACGGAAGCCGGCCCCTCGCCAAAATACTTGAAGACGATTTTGACATCGCCCCCTGCCGGATTTGTTCCCGAGTCCCGTTTTCCGCTCAAGAGCAGCTCGTTACGAAAATGCCGGGCTGTTTTTTTATTCCCACCTTCGCTCTATCTCATCCAGGATCCCGAACAGTTCGGCGCGGTCGAGAGTGGTGACCATGCGCATACGGGTTTCCTTGAAGTCGGGCAAACCCTTGAAATAACTGGAAAGATGCCGGCGCATCTCGTAGATGCCGCGCGGTTCGCCCTTCACCTCCAGCGACAGCTGCAGATGCCGGCGCGCGAGCGCAACCTTCTCGGCAACCGACAGCTCCGGCATTGCTTCGCCATGCTCGAGGAAATACTTTATCTCCCTGAATATCCACGGCCTGCCGAAGCTGGCGCGGCCTATCATGATGCCGTCCACCCCGTACTCCTCGAACGCCCGCTTCGCTGAAGGCCCGTCGGTAATGTCGCCATTGCCGATGATGGGGATGTGCATGCGGGGATTGCGCTTCACCTCGCCAATCAGGCTCCAATCGGCCTCGCCCCGATACAGCTGGCAACGCGTGCGACCGTGAATGGTAAGGGCCTGAATGCCCGCGTCCTGCAGGCGCTCGGCCAGTTCCACTATGATCTTTGAATTGTCGTCCCAGCCCAGGCGCGTCTTCACGGTAACCGGCTTGTCGGGCACCGCCTCCACCACCGCCTTGGTGATGGCTACCATCTTGTCGGGGTAGCGCATCATGCCGCTTCCGGCACCGCGCCCGGCAATCTTGGTCACCGGGCAGCCGAAGTTGATGTCGATCACATCGGCCCCGTGCCCTCCGGCCAGCTCCGCGGCGCGATCTGCCATCTTGGCGGCGTCTACCATATTCTCCAGTATGTGCCCGTAGATCTGTATGCCCACCGGCGCCTCCTCGGGAATGGTATACATCTTGGCGATGGCCTTGGCGGCGTCGCGCACCAGCCCTTCGGAGGGCACGAACTCCGTGTAAACCATGTCGGCACCCTGCTCCCGGCAGATGCGGCGGAAGCTGAGGTCCGTCACGTCTTCCATCGGCGCAAGCAGCAGCGGCTGCGGCCTAAGGTCTACGGGTCCTATCTTCATAGGACGGCTAGTCGAAATACTCCATAACCCGCTGAATATTGGTATCGCTCTCCTGACCGGTATAGCGGGCGACAACGTGCTCTACGCGGGTAACCCAGTTGCCGTACTTGTCGTAGGTGTACTCGGTCCAGGTATCGGTATAGGAGGGTTCGGCACCGGGAGTATAATCTTCATCACCGTAATCTTCCTCGTTCTTTACGATGTCGAAGTGGGTGTCGTAAGTCTTCCTCATCCACTTCGGGACCAGACCCGAGATCGAAGCTTTGCCTTCCAGATCGAAAGTCTCCACGGCGAGATAGCGGGGATTGTCCAGCATCTTGTATGTGTGAGTGTCCCAGCCGGTATCGAAGTTGTAGGCGTTCTCCTCTTTGTAGATGAAGTCCTTGTACATTCCGTTAGGATACCAGGTGATATCCACAATTTCGAAACGGAGTTTGTCGCTGGCAAGACTCTTGGGATAGTCATTCTCATAGACGATAGTGAATTCAGAAGAGCCCTTGTCCTCCCTTTCTCCGGTGGTTTGATAAATCTCGTACGAAGACTGCCTGATAACAAGATTGCCGTCGGCGTTGAAGGAATAGGTGACATCTTCATAGACTTTGGAGAAAGGCTGCTCGATCACACGCGTCGCACGCGAAAGATCTTTCTGGATTCCGTTCTCTGCTCCGGAAACCTCCGGTCCCATCATAAACCATTCGAGGGCCACGTATTTGCCTGTGTTGTTGTATTCGAAAATGGTGTAATCCGGGGCGTCGTCCGAGGAACCGACATACTCCTTTCTGGTGCAGTGTCCCTTGCTGTCATAGATGTAGATGCAAGAATGGTTGAATTCTGGTTTGTCGATATTCACGTAAGACTCCTTGATGAGACGGCCTTCACGGTCGTACTCATACTCGTCGTAGGTGGTGTAGTTGCTGATGTGCCATTTTTTTACCGGTCCGCGCAGTCCGGCCTTCTCCCGGTCGGTTCGGTCCCAGAAATAGGTGGAATACCAGTCGGGGTCGCTCCAGTCGATGGCGACGGTCTCGTCGTCGTCATTTTTCTGTTCGTTGCGGTTCAAGCTGTCCAGCAGGTCGCAGGAGTTCAGGGAGCAGACGCAGACGGCCGTGGCAAGCAGGGAAAATATCGATACCTGTTTCATATTGCTTTTGTTTTTTCGCGCAGCCACTCCGCCACCGGGCCGGGCAGCTCGGGGGCGAGGGAAGCGTAAACCATTGAGTTATAGGAATTCAGCCAATCGCGCTCGGAGGGCTCGAGCATCTCGGGGATGATGGCGCCCGTGTCGAAGTGGCAGAGAGTGAGCGGCTCGAATGCGCACCAGTGGGCGAACTCGTCCGTGCCGGCATCCACGCAGAGCAGCAGGTTTTCGTGCCGCACGCCATGGGCTCCTTCCCGGTAGATGCCGGGCTCGTCCGAGATGATCATTCCGGGCAGCAGACCCTGCGGGTTGAGATTCTGCCGCACGTCCTGAGGGCCTTCGTGCACCCCCAGGAACCAGCCGACCCCGTGTCCCGTGCCGTGTCCGAAACTACGGTGCGCCTTCCAGAGCGGTTCGCGCGCCAGCACGTCCACCCGGCAGCCTGGCGTGCCGATGGGGAAGACGGCCATGGCCAGCCGGATGTGGCCCTTGAGCACCAGGGTGTAGTCTTCCATTTCGAGTCGACTGCATGGCCCGAGCGGGACGGTGCGGGTGATGTCGGTAGTGCCGCCGAAGCCGGAACCGCGGCCGTCGGCGTCTTCAGTGTCCCCCCAGTACTGTCCTCCCGAGTCGCAGAGGTAGAGTCCCCGCGGCTCCAGGACCGGGGCCCCGGAATGAGGCGTTATGTAATGAGGCAACGCTGCTCCGGGGCCCCATGCAGAGATGGTCTCGAAGCTGTCGCCACGGTATTCGGGGATGTCTGCCCGAAGCTGGCCGAGCTTCACGGCTGCGTCCCATTCCGAGACGACGCGGTCGCCCGCCAGGCTCTTTTCCAGCCAGTAGAGGAACTGCTCCATCGCCAGACCGTCGGCAAAATGGGCTCGGCGCATCCCGGCGATCTCGGTGACGTTCTTCACCGCCTTCCAGAGTTGGACGGGGGAGTCGGTCGCACGCAGGCGGGCGGGGCCGAGCAGCGACGAGAGATGGTAGTTCAGCCCGCCAGCCGCCACGGTGCCGTCGAGGTCGCTCAGGGCAATTTCGATCTCTTCGTAGTATCGTAGAGTCACGCCGTCGTCGGCCAGGGAGGCGAAGGTCTCCTCGGTCTGAGGGTCCTCCACCGGCTCCTTGAGCACGAACCAGTCTGCCGAGTTGCGGCCGACCAGCAGGAAGGAAATCACCAGCGGATTGTATTCAATATCCGATGCGCGCACGTTCAGCGTCCAGGCGATATCGTCCAGCGCGCTCAAAAGGATGTAGTCGGTGCGGTTGCTCCTGAGCCATTCGCGCAGCCTTTCCAGCCTCTCCGCGCAGCTTTCGCCGGGATCGACCCGGAAGACGGGGGTCTGCGGAATCTGCGGCCGGTCTTCCCAGATCGCGTCGATGAGGTTGGGGATACTGACGATGTGAACATTTCCACCCGCCTTTATCTCCGCCGCGAAAGCGCTGTCGACGCAGAGTCCGTCAAGGGCGACGAAAATCTCGTCCTCATCGGCAAAATGCTGCGCCAGCCACTGCGGGATAGGTACCTGCTCCGGAACGCGCATCTTGTGGAGTTCCACTCCCGTTCCCTGAAGCTGCTGCACCGCCTGAATGAAATAGCGGGTGTCGGTCCAGAGTCCGGCGTGATCCAGAGTCACCACAACATCGCCCGCCTCGCCTGTGAAGCCGGTTAGCCACTGCACGCATTTCCACCTTTCGGCGGGATACTCGCTCCCGTGGGGGTCGCTGCCGGTGAGCACCACGGCGTCCCAGCCGCGGCTGCGCATCATCGCGCGAAGTTCTTCGATTCTCTCGGCGTAAGTCATATCTCGACAAATATACCAAAATGATTGGCTCGAAGTGCGGGAGACGTCCCAAATTCCGGGACGTTAACCGCATTTTAGGCCATTTTTGCGGGAGACGTCCCAAAAACTAGGACGTCTACCGCACCTTAAGGCTGCTCCACTTTAAGACTCTTCTGAAAGGATATGCTGTGCGGCGGCGGACAGGGCCTCGTAGAACTCGGTCCCGAAACGACGTTCCAGCGGGCCGCGCAGGAACTCATACGCGCGCACCCCTTCCCGGCGGCCCTTCTCGAAGGCGGCACGGCAGATGTCCCAGCGATGGAGGTTCAGAGCCAGTCCGCCGCCCGGCATCTTCGTGATCCGTATCGGATACAGCGCGCACGACACCGGCTTCTCCCGCCCAGCCATCTCTATCGCGCATAAAGCTGATAGCGGACTTGTATTTTCGGCCGATTTTGACGGTATCCCCCCATTTTTCGAGGGGGGTACCCGCATTTTTGGCGTTTTTTGACGGTCGACTACGGAAATACCCTCGCTGGCGGGAGTGTCGTCGCAAAAGTGGCAGAACGCGCACGCCCCGCTCGCCGAAGCCTCGCCGCTCGCTCCGGCCTCGGAGCCCCTCGCTACGCACGGCGTCACCAGATCGCCGTCGCGGTCGACCTCGAAAAACCCTACCTCGGAAACCCGTTCCCGTCCTGCGTCCGTCATCAACCCCGAAAACGCCCCATACCCTTCCTCCAGACCGTCCAATTCGGACTCTTCCAGGGGAGCTCCGCTCTCGCCCTCCACGCAGCAGGCCCCGCCGCACGCCGCATAGTCGCACGCGAAGAACTCGCACACCACATCCTCGGAGACAAGCACGTCCCCGATTTCGATAATAGTTCCGAATCCGCTGGAATTCATATTGTTGTCGCTAATTGCCGCCACCCCTGCCGTCACACCGTTTTCCGCCGCTTCGCTGATCGCCCTAGCCGCCCCGCTGATCGCCCTAGCCGCCCCGCTGACCACCCCCGCTCCGCCTCTACCTCACGATATACTCCATCTTGCTGCCGAAGTCCAGGTCGTGGATGATGGAATTCACATCCCCGAGGGTCACCGCGGAAATAGCCTGCTTATAGTCGCTCACCACATCCTTGCACTCCGAATTGCGCGTCATTACCGAGCGGATCAGATACTCCGGATCGGAGATCCAGGTTTCCATCTCGTTCGTTAGCGCAACCTTCAAAACGGCCAGACGTGCCGGCGTAACGGCGCCGCGCGAGGCCTTGCTGATGCCCCGTCGCAACGCCCTCAAAACCTCGAAACTCTCGGCTGGCAGCACTCCCGCGGGCAGTCCGTCTTCCGCGCAGGGCTTGCAGGTGATATACATGGTAAGCTGCTCGGAGGGGAACACCTGAGCGTCCACCGTCATCTCCGCATACATTCCCACCGGTGCCAGAGCTTCCGTAACGGAATTCTGAATGGCCAGGGTGGCAATCAGGAAAGCGCAGTAAGAGCGTATCGTAAAGCTCTGCCTGGTGGCCATTCCCACGTTCACGCACACTTCGCCGCTGCCCACGCTGCTGTGCGAAGCTTCCACTGTATAGGTACTCCATCCGGGTCTCAGTTCATACTCCACCTTGGGCCGCACGCTGAAAGACGGACTCACGGTAAACGAGCCGAGATACTCGCAGAGCAGCTTCTGCAGGCGCGCTTCAGGAATGTCTCCCATAATCACCAGCAGGCCGTCATTGAACTTCGAGAACTGCGCGTTAAGGTAAGAATCTACCCTAAGTGGGAGATCGTCTCCCAGCAGGCCCACGTTCTTCGTCGAAGGATAGTAGTATCCCGGACTCATGGTGCTGTCAATAGCTGCGATGATACCGCTCCGGCTCATGCGGAACCTTTCCTGACGCAGCCGTTCGCACTTCTTGTAATATTGGAAAGCCAGGGTGTCGGGCCGACGGTCGCGGGAATATGACAGCAGTGCCCGCAGCAGCAGTTCCATCTTTTCGGAAGGGGCCTGACCCGTTACCCGCAGATCCGTCATCGAAGAGCGGCAGGACATGTCGATCCCGTTGGCTGCCAGCATGTCGGAGAAGTCGGCCGAGCTCATTCCGGAAATGCGGCACAGGCCGGCCACGTCTCCCACGAAAGCGTTCTCTCCAGGCCCCAGCGACGGCACATAGGTGTATCCGCCCTTCAGCAGCAGACCGTAATCGATAATGCCTTTGCGCGCGGTCTTTTTATATACCACCCGGGTGCCGTTCGAGAAGGTCCAGATGCTGCCTCCTGTCACCGGGTCCTTAGTGGTGGAGCTGAGTTTCACCTTCGCCTTGCCGGGTCGCAGCAGGCTCAAGGTATCGGCATAACTGCTCCGGTAGATGCCGGCTTCGGCCGGAGACTGCACCGCCGCAGCCCAGGCGTCGAGGAAGCTCTGCACGAACGCCGCTCCATCCAGCTCGCCCTGAGGGGTATCGCAACGGAGTTCCAGCGCCCTGCGGGGATCCAGCAGAGCCGAGCTGAAGCCGTTGAACAGCTTCAGATCCCTTTCTGCGGACATTTGCCTGCGGGAGAAGAAATTGCGGACGGTTTCCGGAGAGACGATGCGGGTGCCGTAAAGGAAGGCGGAGACGCACTGGTCGGCAACGGAAGAGTTGTCCTGGGGGAGCGAGAGCTCGCGGCTTGCGGACGTAAGCATCTCCATTCGGGCGTCGGTGAGTTCGGGAATCGTGGCTCCGCCGGCGTCGAGACTTGCGAACGCTTCGGCAATGGCGGCGGTAGCTTCCGAAAGGTTCGCCATGCCGAAGTTCACTGTGAACTCGTAGCGTTCGTCTCCGGAAGACGCGGCACTGTCAAGATAGCGGAAACTGAAGTCCGCCAGCGGGATGTCTTTCTCCGCAAAGCTGTGCCGTATGCGTTTTTCCACCACTTTCGAGAGCTGTGCGGCATACATGTAGGACACGAGAGGCTGTGCCGAATGCAGACGGTCATCCGGGGTTCGGGGGGAGCTCCACGAAAGGGAGATGCCGGCTGTAATGGAGCTGTTGTTCTCGGTGTGGATGAAGACCGGACCGCTTGTAGGATTCCAGCTGTAGGCCTTCCTGGAAAAACTCGAGCGTCTGGGAGTTATGGTGAGCGAGAAAAGGTTAAGCTTCGATTCGATGAGGGCCTGGTCGAAGTCGCCGGCGATCACTATCGCCTGGTCGCCGTGGAACGAGCG
Source organism: Bacteroidales bacterium (assembly GCA_017412645.1). Taxonomy (GTDB): domain Bacteria; phylum Bacteroidota; class Bacteroidia; order Bacteroidales; family UBA932; genus Cryptobacteroides. The sequence continues at coordinate 45,560 of JAFPWX010000019.1, forward strand.
CACCAGGTCGAAGATCAGCAGTATGGTGCTGTCGGTAACGCTCTTGTCGAAGGTTGGAACCTCCCGGAAATTGTAAACCGTGTTGCCGTCGGGATAGGACACGTAACCTTCTGGGCCGTAGCCTATGCCTTTCGAGGCCAGATACTCGTAGGGGGCCTTTTTTGTGAAGTGCTCGAGCTTCAGGAGATTGCCCCTGGCGGCATCGGCCGAGGCGATTCCTTTCTGCACCAGAACAAAGTTGGCATAACCTTTGGAGGTAGTACCCGGGGCGAGGTAATAGCGCACGTTGCTTGGAAGCGTCCCGATGGAAACGGAAGCAGAAGCTCCGAACACCGAAACCGCGAACAGAACGAGCGCTGATATATATAACTTGACCCGACGCATACTTTAACCTGCCGCAAAATTACGAAAATTAAACTAATTTATTAATTTTGCATTTTGCAAAAGGAAACCAAAGAGAAAGATTATGAAAAAGTTGTTCATTACCATTGCAGTCGTCCTCCTCGGAGCAGCATATGCCTCCGCACAGGATCTTGCTTCAGTAACTGAAACCTTCAATAATGGGGCCATAGCCCTTCAGGCCGACAACAAGACCGAGGCCCTCCAGTCCTTCCGCGAGGCTCTGGCCGGAGCCGAGCTTCTCGGAGCCGAAGGAGAAGAAATCGCAACCAAGTGCAAATCATACATCCCCGTGCTGGAGTTCGCCATCGCCAAGGAGATGGTCAACAACCAGGACTACGACAATGCCGTCGCCGCCCTCAAGGCCACTATAGATCTTGCCAAGGAGTATGGCGATGAAGGAACCGCCGAATCCGCAGCGGACCTCATCCCGCAGGTACTCATGCAGAAGGCCAACGCTTTCCTCTCCGCCAAGGATTACGAAGGCGCAGTGGCAGGCTACAAGGCAGTCCTGGAGGCCGACCCGAATAACGGCGTGGCAGCACTCCGTCTGGGCTCCGCCCTCAATTCCGCCGGCGACAAGGATGCCGCCATCGAGGCCTTCAAGCTCGCGGCCGCCAATGGTCAGGAGAAGCAGGCTGTGAAGCAGATTTCCAACATCTATCTCAAGAACGCAGCCGCAGACCTCAAGGCAAAGAATTATGCCGGTGCAGTTTCCGAAGCCCTCAAGGTGAACGAATACGGCGAGAACGCCAAGGCCTATCAGATTGCCGCTCAGGCATCCCAGAGTCTCAAGAAGAACGCGGATGCAATCAAATACTTCGAGAAGTATCTCGAGCTTGCCCCCACTGCCGGCAATGCCACTCAGATCGCTTACACCGTGGCGGCTCTCTATCAGCAGCAGGGCAACAAGGCCAAGGCCATAGAGTTCTACCAGAAGGCCATCACCGATCCCAAGTTCGGTGCTGAGGCCCAGAAGCAGATCAACGCTCTCAAGTAGTGTATCTGGAACTCTTATCCCCCGCCAGAAATCTGGAAATCGGCATCGCGGCCATCGACAGCGGTGCCGATGCCGTTTATATAGGCGGTCCTTTCTTCGGCGCCCGCAAGGATGCCGGCAATTCGGTGGAGGATATAGCCGCCCTGTGCGACTACGCCCATAAGTTCGGCGCGCGCGTTTTCGTGACCTTCAATATCAGCGTGTCGGAAGACGAGCTTCCGGAAATGCACCGCATGATGCTGACCTGCCAGGAGGCCGGGGCCGACGCTTTCATCGTCCGCGACGAGCGCATCTTCGGCTGGAAGGACATCACCGTCCCGCTCCACGCCTCCACCCAGTGCGCCATTCGAACGGTCGAGGACGCCCTGAAGTATGAGGCTTTGGGCGCCGGCCGGCTGGTGCTCGAAAGGGAGCTTTCACTGGAAGACGTCCGGGCGATAAGGGCGGCCGTAAAGTGCGAGCTGGAGTTCTTCGTGCACGGCGCTTTGTGCGTCTGTTACAGCGGCGATTGCCGTCTTTCGGAATACCTCGACGGCCGCAGCGCCGACCGTGGCGAATGCATCCAGGCCTGCAGGTCCAACTACGACCTGGTCGATGCCTCCGGTCGCGTGCTGGTGCACGACAAGGCCCTGCTGTCGCTCAAGGACTTCAACCTGTTGTCACGCATTCGCGATCTGGTCGATGCCGGCGTGTGTTCGTTCAAGATTGAAGGCCGCCTCAAAAGCGCCGCCTACGTCCGCAACGTCACCCGAGCGTATTCGCTCGCGCTCGATGCTGTCTGCGGAGCCTGTGGCCCCGCAGACAGCATCGGTCCCTTCGGTCCCGAGACTCTTTCCCCCCAGTCTGCTGCGCAGACAGCCCCCGAGGGGGCATGGCCTCCCTCCGGTCGGGCGGCTTCCGGTCGTCGCATCGCTCCTCCCTCTCGCCGCGGCGCTGAAGCGCTCATGGCTCTCGCTGCCGCTTCCTTCCGGCGGGCGTCGTTCGGGCGGGTGACGGGTGGCTTCACCCCGGACCTTTCCAAGACCTTCAACCGCGGCTATACCGAACTCTATCTTGATGGCAGGCGCGAGCGCGACTGGTCTTCCATGGACGCCCCTGCGAACCTCGGCGTCTTCGTGGGAACGGTTCGTCGTCTCCGTCGCGACCGGACGGGTCTCGAAATCACTCTTCAGCGCCCCCACGGAACTGCGGAACTCCATAACGGCGATGGTTTCGCCTTCATCAAGGGTTCCTCGATAGTGGGATTCCGGGGCGATGTGTGCGAGGGCTCCACCATCCGCTGCCAGAGTGCCGACGGCCTCCGCGAGGGGATGCGCCTCTATCGCAATATCGACGCCGTCTTCACCCGCGAACTGGAAAAGAACCTCCCGAAGCGGGAAATCCCCGTCTCGCTGGAGGTGACGGTGAGTGGCGGCGGCGCGGGCAAATGGGAGCTTGTGCTTCGTGCCTCTTCGCAGGACGGCCGCATCGTGGAAAGCTCCTTCAAGGCCGACGTGGACACCGCGGAGAACCGCGCCCGCGCCGCCGCCATGTTCCACGAACAGCTCAGCAAACGCAGCGGCCATTACGTCTTCTCGCTCGACCGTTTCGACGCCCGCGAACTGCCGCTGCTGGCCGCCGGAACGCTCAACTCCATGCGTCGCCTCGTCGCCGAAGACCTCGACGCCCAGCCTTGCTGCCGAATCCCGATGGCCGCTGGGGTGTCCACCGAAGAGCCCTGTCAAAAAGGACCGAAAACGTCGGACCCCCTTATGCGCACCCGATACTGCATCCGCTACGAACTCGGCCTCTGTCCGGTTCATCAGGGAGCAAAGGATACCGGCCCCCTGTTCCTGGTGAACAATGGTCGCCGTCTGGCTCTCGGCTTCGACTGCGCCCGCTGCGAAATGACCGTTTCCGCTGTAACTAACTAGTTTTTTGTTATATTCGCCTCCATGAACCTGCGAATATTACTCAAACTGGGCGTTCTTTTGCTGCTTTCTGTAGCGTGTTCCCGCAATGATGCCGACGGGAGAGCCAAATCCGTCAATATCACATTCAGAGCCCAGGCTCCTTCGGGGCCAGCGGTTCCATGGCGTGCCGGAGAGAGGATAAGGGTATATCAGATTTGCAAGGGTGAGATAAAGGCAGCCAACGGAACCATACGTTCGGTCAACGATGATATAATCGAGTTTTCAACAAGTTTTGAGAAAGCAGACGGCAAAGAATACAGCTACTCATGCCTTTATCCGTCTCCGGTCAGCCTGAACTCCAACAGTGTTTCCATAAGACAGGATCAACTGGTCTCAGGAGTCGAGGCTTTTCCGATGGACGGATGCGTATTATACTCGGAAGCTACAGTGCCAATCGCATACGAAAACGGCAAGCAGGAAGATGTTGAATTCTCGCTGAAGCGTTATGGAACGGTCTGCCACTTGAAAATCAACGATGTAGACAAGAATAAAATCCAGCGAATACAAATCAGCTTCCCGGCCAACGTAGCCGGCACTCTGACTTTCAATCCTATAGCCGGAGACTTTTCCACGAGCAACGAATCAAAGGCAATCCAGGCATTTGGAAAGGCGGACGATTTTATCTTCTGCATCCTGCCCTCTGAATTTGCTAAAGATTCTGAAGTGAGTCTGGATTTATCCTACTCTTCGGTCGTCTATCCATGTAAGTGGACCTTCCCATTGGCATATGTTCCCGATTCGGGAGAGACTATTGAAATGAGCATTACTCCAGATCTGAAGGTGCTGTTCAATAATCCGGTCAAACGTGAAGACTGGCCCGATCCCACCATTTGGCGCGACGGCACGATGTTTTACACTCTGGCGACCGGCACCAACAGGACTATATGGAGAAGTGCCGATCTGCTGAACTGGACCAATACTGGGAAACGGGCGCAAACGGTATCAGATACCCAGGAGGCTCAGAAGGTGGGAGGGCAGTTCTGGGCCCCGGATATGGTGAAGATAGGCAATTACTGGAATCTCTACATCTCCTTGTACAATTCAGCCCAGGATTCGGGTATAGGTCTTTTCAGGTCTACCAATCCAACAGGCCCATTTGCCTGGTACGGTGTCATCACCCATTCCAAGACCAATGGTGGTATCAAGGATTCCATTGACCCGGAAGTGGTTGTGGATCCCGAGACTGGAAAAGTGTGGCTGTTTTTTGGAAGCGTGGGCAAGGTACACAGGGTGGAACTCAACAGTGAAGGCACGGCACTCGCTCCAGGTGCCGGATATGTGCATGTGGCCGGAGTAGATGTGAATGTGAATTCGAATCGCAGTAAGGTATTCGAAGGTACATATCTGTACAAGCGCGGGGACTGGTGGTATCTGTTCGCAAGCGCAGGTCTGTATAGCAATTACACCTATCGCACCGTAGTAGGAAGGAGTCGTACCCTCACCGGGGAATTCCTGGATAAAGAGGGTCGCAGGATGGCAGAAGGCTATGCCTCCGACCTCATTGTCAGTTCGAATGGAGATGCTTTTTACGGGCCCGGGCACAATGGGGAAATATTCACCGATTCCACCGGCCAGGACTACATCCTGTATCACTGCCACAACAATTCCATAAACGGTAATACCGGTCACCGTTTTATGATGCTTCAGCGGTTGTTCTGGGACGAAAATGGCTGGCCCTATGTTCAGGATGGGAAACCGGCAGTTATGGATATAGCGCCAAAGTTCTAGTTGCGCCCGCAGCGAAATGACAGTTAATATTTAAAAATAAGCTATGAAACTCACAAGACTATTAATCCTGGCATCTCTGGCCCTTTTTGCCTTCGCCTGTAAGCCGGACAATACTCCCGAACCCAACCCTCAGCCTGTAACCGAATGGATGCCGAGGCTGGCCGGTTTCGAGAATAAGTATTCCTTGGAACAGGTGGTTGTCCTGAGCCGTCACAATATCCGCACTCCCATGGTGGGTAATGGTTCTGTTCTTACACGTGTGACGAGCAGTGCATATACCTGGCATCACTGGACGGAGAAAACTAGCTACCTTACCTCCAAGGGCGATCGCCTCGAGGCAAAGATGGGTTCCTTCTTCCGCGATTGGATGCTCAAAAAGGACTTCATATCCGTCTATGACCGGAATCCCGAAGCCTTCCGCTTCTATGCAAACGGCAAGCAGCGCTGTCAGGAGACTGCGAAGAGCTTCGTCGGCGCCATGCTTCCTGGAGCAGACGCGGAGGTGGAGCTGAACGTTGAGTTCGACGCCATGGATCCTGTGTTCAACCCGGTGATCACCAAGATTTCCGACGGATTTGTCACAAAGGCCCAATCTGAGATTCAGGCTAAGTTCGGCGCCGATCTCAATGCCGGCATCGCTACTTCGTTAAAGCTGGTGGAAGACGTAATCGACATCAAGAATTCCCCCGCATATCCCGATACCACATCCTTCATCCAGTTCCCGTCATCCGTGGGTTTCACCCTCAACAAGGAGCCGGCCATGAGCGGCGGTCTCAAGATGGCCTGCTCGGTATCCGATGCCCTGGTGCTTCAGTTCTACGAGGAACCCGACGAGGAGAAGGCAGCCTTCGGCAAAGCCCTCGGCTTCGATGACTGGGTGAACGTCTCCGCCGTCAAGGAATGGTACCAGAACGTGCTCTTCACGGCCCCGTCCGTAGCGGTGAACGTGGCGCATCCGCTGCTTATCACCATGCTCGGCGAGATGCAGAACGACAAGCGCGTGTTCAGTTTCCTCTGCGGCCACGACTCCAACCTCGGCAGTGTGCTGGCGGCCCTGGAGGCTGAACCCGGAGAGCTGCCCGGTGCCATCGAAAAGAGCACCCCCATAGGCAGCAAGGTAATCGTGGAGACCTTCCTCGGCAAGGATGGCGTGGAATATGCCGACATCTGGATGGTTTACGCCTCGGTGGCGCAGCTCCGGGCCGAAAGCTCCCTCAGCTACAAGAATCCCCCCGTGGCCGAACAGGTTAAGCTCCGCGGCCTCAAGGCGAACGCCGACGGCCTCTACACGCTCGCCGACGTTGAAGCCCGCTTCACCAAGGCCATCGCCGCCTTCGACAGTCTGTAGGGAATCAGACGGAAAAGAAAAAAGGCATCGCCGGTACGCGGTGCCTTTTTTTGGTGCCCGAGGTGGGAATCGAACCCACACGTCTTTAAGGGACACAGGATTTTGAGTCCAGCGCGTCTACCATTCCGCCACTCGGGCCCTGTGTGGGGCAAAGGTACGAAAATTTTGTAACTTTGCACTTATGGATTTACGCAAGACTCTGGATTCGTATCCGCAGGTATTCGTGGTGTGCGACCGCACCGTCGAGGCCTTCGCCCGTCTTCTTGGCGATTACCCCACCCTTACGTTCTACGCCAGCGAGTCCACCAAGACTCCCGAAACGGCCGTAGAGATCTGTCGCTGGCTGCTTGAGCACGGGGCTGACCGCGACGCGCTGGTGATAGCCGTGGGCGGTGGGGTCACCACCGACCTCGTGGGCTTCGCTGCCTCCATCTACAAAAGGGGCATCCGTTACGCGAACGTGCCCACCACGCTTCTGGCCATGGTCGACGCCGGCCTGGGCGGCAAAACGGGCGTGAATCTGGACGACTACAAGAACATGCTGGGCAGCTTCCGTCAGCCGGAGTTCACCTGGCTCCTGCCCGACGTACTGCGCTCCCTGCCCCGTCGCGAATTCCTTTCCGGAGCGGCCGAGATGCTCAAGACCTTCATCATCGATAATCGGGAAGACGGCTACGCGCGCACCGTAAAACTGCTGTCCGACTTCGCTGCCACCGGCGTCTCTCCGGTCGATACCAGCGCGGGCCTCGAAGAACTCTCGGCCCTTATCAGCGCCGCTTCAGCGGTGAAGCAGGATATCGTCAGCCGCGACCCGCTCGAACGTGGCGAGAGGCGTGTGCTCAACCTCGGCCACACCTGGGCCCACGCCATCGAATGGTGGCAGCACCAGGCCGCCGGGGCTCCCGCCCGCCCCTACACCCATGGCGAAGCCGTCGCCATCGGCATAATCGCCGCCGCCCGGAAGGCCGAAGAACTCGGCATCGCCGAAGCGCTGCCCGCTCCGTCGCCGGCGTCTTCCGCACCGTCGCCTTCCGCACCCCGCCGTCTCTCCGAAAAACTCGCCGCCGACTTCGCCGCCTGCGGCCTCCCGACCGAACTCCCGTGCAGCGAAGACGAGCTCGCCGCAGCCATCGCCCGGGACAAAAAAGCCGAAGCCTCGAAGGGCTCCGGCTCAAAAACCGTGAACTACGTGCTGCCGGTTCGAATCGGCAAGGTAGTCATTAGCGCTGTCTCTCTTCCCAGTTGATCTTGGTCTCGTCTTCCGCGAGAACGTCGAGCTTTAACTTGTCGCCGCTTTCCTCGACGGCGTCTACGAGCACGTGAAGTCCGCCTTCAACTTCGGTGATTTTCACGGTTCCGCTCTTGATGACGGGATCGATGGAGTTGCCACCGTCCTGCGGGTTGAAAGACATGAAGAAGGGGCCCTTGAGGTCGGTCGTCTTGCCAACCCATGCGGCATCGAATCCGCCGTAGCCGTGAACGCCATGTTCGCCGCCCGCGTCAAGGTCGAAGTTGTAGTAGCCTCCGTCTTCCGCCTCATAAAGCTGCCACATGGCCAGCTCTACTTTCAAAGTGGTTCCACGGAGAGTCAGGGTGTTGCTGATCTTTGCGTCTTCCTTGTTGCATCCGCTCACTGAGAATACGAGCCCGGCCGCGCACACCAGACCAAGGATAATCGAGAATAATTTTTTCATATTGCTAGTGGTTAAATTATTGTCACTTTCCGCAAATATAACTATTTTTCAACAAGTTGCCCTACTTCCCAATCGGGTTTTGGGATAGCTATTACAGGAACCTGTATGCCAATTTGAATGCGAACATCATATAGGGGCGGCCTAATCCAATATCCATAACAAAACTGAGATTTTTGCCTATTGAAAAACAAGCTGGAGAAAACTGAAATGTGGGAATGAATGATCCGTAACCGGCCGTGTCTCCGCGAAATATTTCGTTGAAACGACGGTATCTGACGCCAACCCCTACATTCAGATATACTCGCATATACTCATCACAGTAGTAATAGTACCTGAATCCAGGCAATAGATGAATGATAAACTCCCTTTCTTCCAGTGGATATGGTCCGCCGTTGAATAATCGATGCGAGTAGTTGCTAAAAGTGGAGAAAAAGATAGCGATATCTCTATTGGAAAAGACGTACCCGGCCTCTAAAGCGAATGTTGGGGTGGTGAATCCATCATCATCTGTGTTGATTTCATCCAAAATGTACGGATTCATGTTAGCGTGATCATATAAGTTGGCCACACACATGCCGGCTTCAATCTCCCAATGCGGTTTATCTTGCTGGGCGATAGCAGCCGTTGTCCCTGCGACAAATAACAACAATGAGATGAGAATGCGGATCTTCATTGCTGATACTCCTCTGCTGAATCACTACTACTCTCCCTTCTAAATTCATCTAGGCGGAAGAATCCGTGTTTAACTATATAGGACTCCTTTGAGTTGCCTCCAGACAACTCGAACAGGGCCTCTACTCTTCTACTCGTAGGATTTAAAGTAAGAATTTCTGCAAAGCCTTCGAGCGAAACACCATCCTGATCCTCTCCAATTCTCGCTTTGGCTGGATATGTGTTGCCCTGAATGAGCGTGTCAGGGTCGGAAATCCACATGCGAAAACCAATTCTTGTGCCCTGCCACCCCATAGTCGCAGTCAAATACAGAGTCTGCTCATATGTGTTTTGCTTATTATATACATAGGGCTTGCGTTCGCCGCGATACGTGACCATAACATATTTCTTCCCGTTCATATTCATCCGCACTCCCTCATCTCCTGTAAAGGGATCCCAGTCATGATAACATGAAACGGCAAAAAGCAACAGAAAAGCCAGAAATAGTTTATGGTTCATCACACTTATACGATGCAATACCCTATCCAACCGATGCATCCGCCTATGCTGACGTGTGGTCGGTAGCGCTACTTCCCAATCGGGTCGCAGGTAAGGCCCACGCCGAGCTTCTTGAACACCTTGTGGTCCACTTCGCTCAGCATCACGGTGCTGTGAACCTGACAGCCGCGCAGCAGCGGCAGCGCCTCGATGGCCTTGCGGCAGTTCTCGTCGAAGAGGCTCAGCATCGATATGGCAACCAGCACTTCGTCGGAATGCAGGCGGGGGTTGTGCCCGTGCAGATAGTTCACCTTCGTGCGCTGGATGGGCTCAATCATGTTCTGAGGGATGAGCTTTACGCTGTGCGGGATGCCGGCCAGGTGCTTGGTGGCGTTGAGGATCAGTGCCGCGCTTGGGCCCAGAAGGGGACTGGTTTCCGCCGAGATGATGGTCCCGTCTTCCAGTTCGATGGCGGCCGACGCCACTCCGCTGGCCTCTTTCCGCTCGCGGGCTGCGGCGATGCATTTTCGGTAGCCCGTCTCGATGCCGGCCTGCTTGAGCAGCAGTGAAATCTTGTTCACCTCGGTATCGGAACCGTGCGCGGTGGCGAGGTCGCACAAGGCGGCGTAGTATCGGCGGATCACCTCGTTCAGGGCGGCCTCGCAGCAGACCTCGTCGTCGCTGATGCAGTAGCCCACCATGTTCACCCCCATGTCGGTGGGCGACTTGTAGGGATTCTCGCCGTAGATGCCCTTGAAGATGGCGTCCATCACCGGGAAAATTTCGATGTCGCGGTTATAGTTCACCGCCTTCTCACCGTATGCTTCGAGATGGAAGGGGTCGATCATGTTCACGTCGTCCAGGTCGGCCGTAGCGGCTTCGTAGGCGATGTTCACCGGGTGCTTGAGGGGAAGGTTCCAGACCGGGAAGGTCTCGAACTTCGCATAGCCGGCCTTCACTCCACGCTGGTTTTCCTGGTACAGCTGGCTCAGGCACACGGCCATCTTCCCGCTGCCGGGCCCCGGGGCGGTGACCACCACGAGCGGCTTTGTCGTCTGAACAAAATCATTCTTGCCGAAGCCTTCGTCCGAGTCGATGAGAGCCACGTTCTGCGGATAGCCGGGGATGGTATGGTGGTAGTAAACCTTAATTCCGAGATGCTCCAGACGCTGCCGGTAGATGTCGGCGCCCGTCTGACCGTTATAGTGGGTGATGACGACGGAACTTACCTGCATTCCGCGGGTCAGAAATTCCTGCCTCAGGCGCAGTACGTCCATATCGTAAGTGATGCCAAGGTCGCTGCGTATCTTGTTCTTTTCGATGTCCACGGCGCTCACCACGATGATCACCTCGAGGTCGTCCTTGAGCTGCATGAGCATCTGCAGCTTGATGTCCGGCTCGAATCCCGGAAGGACGCGGCTTGCATGGAGGTCGTCGAAAAGTTTACCGCCCACCTCCATGTAAAGCTTGTCGCCAAAGCGGGCGATGCGCTCACGGATGTGTTCGCTCTGGATCTTAAGGTATTTCTGGCTGTCGAACCCGTACTTCATAGAATGTTTGCTTTTGTACGGGATACAAAGTTAAGAATAATTCTGGTATTTCGTTATTCCCGTGACCTGTCCGGCTGTAGGCAGACAGGTGCCGCGGAGGGCAGATACCGGAGGGCTACAGCAGGTCAGCGATGAGTTCGTCGGCGACGAACCAGTCGCGCTCGGGGATGGGGCCGCGGTCGGTGCGGGCCAGCAGCATCACGGTCTCTTCGTGGATTTCCTCCTCCGTCAGAACCTCACGCCCTTCTTCGCCCCATCCCGTCGGCCGCCGGGAGTTCCACTTGCGGATTTCCCGGGGCACCCTGCCGTCACTGCCTTTGTCCTCTTCAGCTGCCCCCGCATTTTCGGCTGTTTTTGACGGAGCCCCCTCGTTTTTTGCAGGGGGGTCTGACGTTTTCGGCCCTTTTTGCTGGGGCAGCTTCTCCAGCGAATGCGCCCCGGGACCCAGGCCGACATAGGGCTGGCGGGTCCAGTAGGCCGAATTGTGCACGGCTTCGTGTCCCGGCAGGGCCCAGTTGGAGATTTCGTAATGATGATAACCGGCGGCGGCAAGTTTCCGGCAGATGAGATCGTACTGCGCCCGGCACTCTTCGTCCGGGAGTTCGGCGACGCGGCCCTCGGCGATCATCCGCGCCAGGGCGCTGCCTTCCTCCACGCTGAGCTGATACGCGGAGATATGTTCCGGCCGCCATTCCAGCACTTCGTCCAGCGTGCGCTCCAGCATCGCGCAGTCCATCCCCGGAACTCCGGAGATCAGGTCGATGCTGAGAGATAGCCCTCCATCCCGTAATGGTCCCCCCTGTGCGAGATCCGGATGTTGCTCCCCGTCCTTGCAACTGAGTCGACCGTCATTTTTGGCCGATTTTGACGGTATCCCCCCATTTTCGGAGGGGGATACTGTCATTTTTGGCCATTTTTGAAGGTCGGCCCGCACGGAAGACAGTATCCGCCAGGCCTTCTGGGTGCCGTCGGCGGAGTGGCGGCGGTTCATCCAGCGGAGCATTCCGTCGTCCAGACTCTGCACCCCCATCGAGATGCGGTTCACGCCAAGCTCCAGCAATCCCTCCACGTACGAAGGTCCGCGCTCCACTATGTCTTCCGGATTTACTTCAACGGTAAATTCCTCCCAGTCCCTGTCTGCCCCAGCCGAACCATCGGCCCCGTCTGCTAACGCCGCTCCCTCTACTTCCCGCAACTTCTCCACTATCCTCTGCAAACACTCCAGCGGCAGCACGGAAGGGGTTCCGCCGCCGATGTAGAGCGTGCGCACTGCGTAAGCCGCGACGATCTCGTCCCGCCTGGCGCGAATCTCCGCGCAGAGGTCGTCGGTGTATCGCCCGAACAGCGCTGCCTCCCGTTGGAGTTGGTCGCAGCACCCTCCGCAGACCTCCGAGTAGAAGTCGCAGTAGGTGCAGAAACTGCGGCAAAATGGGACATGAACGTAAATCATAGGGCGGGCTGGCCGGACGGCCGCGCAAACTACTCCCCTTTGAAACGATATTCCAGCGAAGAAATCACGCGCACCGAGTCGCGGATGCGGCCTTCCACGTCGAACCCTCCCATGCAACGGGTGAAAACCAGACGGTCTTCATACATGTGAAGCAGACGCTGAACTTTTCCGCGAAGACGGAAGGAAAGGTTCTCGCCATCCTCCTTTTCCAACTCGTAGCCGCGCTCCGCCATGGCGGAAACGATGCCGTCGCGGATCTCGGAGAAGGCACCCGGAGTCATCAGCCGGCGACGGCCATAACCGAGAGCAGGATAAAAAGCGGAGAATACCGCCATGATTCCCAATATCTTCCAGACACTCTCGGTGCCGCCCTTGAAAATCTGGTCCACGCTGTTGCCCACAAGGCCGAAGAGCGAAAGGGCAAACACGAACACTACCAGAATCAGGCTTAGGTACACGAAGTATTTTAATGCGCGAACAATGTATTTCATACCGCAAATTTATTATTTTTGCCACTGGAAACCAAATCTGTAACGAGCCGTCCCGGACGGTTCAGCAAAACGATAAAAACTATGGCAGACGAAATCAAGAGGGAAGATCCCCTCGAAAGGCTCGAAAGAGAAGAAGCCGAACGTAAGGCCCGCGGCGGCAAACTCCGCACAACGGCTATCATCCTGGCAATAGTAGCTGTCGCGCTGGCAGCCGCTCTCGCATACGTATACCTCCAGAAATCCAAACTCGTGGGCGAACTGGAAGAAGAAAAGGCAGACCTTACCGAACAGATCGTCGCCCTTCAGGCCGACTACGACAGTCTCTCCAGCGACTACGAGGTCATCAACTCCCAACTCGACTCCTCCCGTGAAGAGGTGGCCCAGCTGGTGGACCGCATCAAGCGCACTCAGGCCGTCGACCGCGCCAAGATCCGTCAGTACGAAAAAGAGCTTGGCACTCTCCGCAGCATCATGCGCAGCTATGTCGTGCAGATAGATTCTCTCAACACCCTCAACCATAAGCTCACCGTGGAAGCCGCCAACGCCCGCAAGGAAGCCGCCGAGGCCGGCCGTCGCAACGAAGAGCTCACGGCCCAGGTCACGAGTTACAAGGAGCAGGTCGCAGTGGGCTCCAAGCTCAAGGCTCGCGGCATCACCCTCCAGGCCTACAACGGCTCCGACAAGGTCACCGACCGCAGCAGCCGTATCGTCCGCATGATGGTGAGCCTCATCCTGAGCGAGAACGACCTCACCCCGAAGGGCCCGGTCCGCGTGTACGTAAGGGTTAAGGATCCCGAGGGCAACCTGCTGCTCGATGGCACAGGAGCCAGCTTCACTGTGGCAGGCGAAGCGCTTGCAGCCACGGCTTCCCGCGAAGTCGACTACACCGGAGCAGACGTGGAGATGTCCATCTATGTGAACAATATCCCCGAGTATCACAAGGGAGTGTACAGCGCCGAAGTCTACACGGTTCAGGGCCTTCTTGGCAAGGCGGAAGTATTGCTGCGCTAAAATAGAGAGAGTTAGAGTTTCTCAAGCCTCTGCTGCAGTGCCTCCTGGTCGGCGGAATCCAAAAAAGCCGCGCGAACGGGCACTGCGAACAGGCGCTCCCGGATCTCCGGGGGAACATCACGGTCAAGGACGCGCACTGCGTCCTTTTCCGTTGTGAGGAGAGCCGCGGTGGGATGTTTGCGCACCGCCGTAGCTATCTGACCGACATCCCCCTTCGAGAAAGCGTGGTGGTCTGGGAACTTCAGCACTTCCACAATCTTGTAAGTGTCGCTGACGTGCGCCCGGAGCGGGGTGTCGTCGGCGATGCCGCTGAAAAGGACGGCGGTCTTGGAGTAGTTGTAGCGGGTGTCCGCCTGGTCCGGGAAGACAGGAACGGGTTCGCAGTATTCGACCGTGGTGAACCAGAGGGGCATGTCTTCGGGCAGACGGAGACGCTGCCTCCACTCTTCGCGTTCGCCGTCTTCCAGCACCGACGGACACTTGGTGACGATCACGGCGTCGGCGTCTTTGATTCGTGACGGAAGATCGCGCAGCCGGCCGAATGGCAGCAGCCGGTCTTCGAAGATGGGACGGCGGTAGTTCACGAGCACGATGTTGAGGCTGGCGTGCAGGCGCTTGTACTGGAAGGCATCGTCCAATACTATCAAATCGGCGGCGGGGCAGGGTGCGGAAGCAGTTGCGGCCGGGCTGTCCGCGCCAGCAACCAGCTTCGCGCAACCCTCCACGCGGTTCTTGTCCACCGCGACGGTGACCGCGGGGAACTTGCGCGCGATCTGGAGCGGCTCGTCCCCGGCAAAGGCGGCGGTGGAGTCGCGCCGCACAATCTGGAATCCTTTGCTCTTGCGCTTGTAACCGCTGGAGAGGACCGCCAGCGACGCACCGCCCCAGCGGTCGCTTTCCTGCAACAGCCTCAGAATCAATTCGGTATGGGGAGTCTTGCCGGTACCACCCACGGTTATATTACCCACACAGACGGTGGGTACGGCGGCACCGGGGGCATTGCGCCAGGCCTTCGCCGCACGTGAGAGTATGAGGCGCTGGATGAGCATCGGCCCTGCGTATGCGGCCTTAAACCGTGAGGATTTCCTTCTCCTTGGCGGCCACGAGATCGTCGATGGCCTTGATGTTCTTGTCCGTAATCTTCTGGACCTCGCCTTCGGCTTCCTTCTCGGTGTCTTCGCTCATGCCCTCGTTCTTCTGGGCCTTCTTGAGAAGCTCCATGGCGTCGCGGCGCTCGTTGCGCACGACCACCTTGGCGTTCTCGCCGGTAGCCTTGGCCTTCTTCACGAGCTCGCGGCGGCGATCCTCGGTGAGGGCGGGCACCACGCAGCGGATGACCTCGCCGTTGTTCTGCGGGGTGAGGCCGAGATTGGCGTCCATGATGGCCTTTTCGATCTTGCCTATCATGCCCTTGTCCCACGGCTGGATGACCAGGGTCTTGGCGTCGGTTGCGGAGACGGACGACATCTGCGGAAGGGGGGTGCGGGTGCCGTAGTAGTCTACCAGGACGCTGTTGAAGATGGTGGGGTTGGCCTTTCCGAGACGGTAGGTCTTGAGGTCTTCCTCCAGGAACATGACGGCTTCCTGCATCTTCTCGTCGGCGCCGTCGAGGATCTGTTTTGCTCTTTCGTCTAACATATCTTGTTTCGTTTATTCTCCGTCATTCCGGGCGGCCCCGGAAGCTCTATGCGTGCACCAGGGTGCCTATTTTTTCGCCTTCGAGGAGCCTGAGGAGCGCTCCGGCCTCGTTGATGTCGAATACCACGATGGGTACGGGACCCTGCTCGCAGAGCGCGAAGGCGGTCTGGTCCATTACGTGCAGACGGTTAACCAGACACTCGTGGAAGGTGATTTCGTCGTACTTGCGGGCGTCGGGATCCTTTTCGGGATCGGCAGTGTAGACGCCGTCGACGCGGGTGCCTTTCAGGAGGGCGTCGGCTCCGATTTCGAGAGCCCTGAGAGCGGCGCCGCTGTCCGTGCTGAAGAAGGGATTGCCGGTGCCTCCGGCGATGAGGGCCACTCCGCCTTCGTCCAGCACCTTGGCTGCCGATTCGCGCACGTAGCCCTTGGCGATGGGCTCCATGGGCGTGGCCGTGAAGACTTCGGCGTTTATGCCTTCGCTGCGGAGGGCCGATGCCAGCGCGAGCGAGTTGATGACCGTGGCCAGCATGCCCATGCGGTCGCCGGTGACTCGGTCGTAGCCTTTGCCTATGCCCTGAATGCCGCGGAAGATATTGCCGCCGCCGTTCACGATGGCAATCTGGTAGCCTACGCGTACCGCCGCGGCGATCTCTGCCGCGAACTTTTTGAGACTGGCTTCGTCTATTCCCTTTCCGGCCGGGCCGCCGAGGCTCTCGCCGCTGAGTTTGAGTAGTACCCTTTTATACATTTTCTTAGTTTTAGCAGGGACAAAAATATCGGAAAATTCGCAAACTTGCAAGAATTGAAGTATATTTGCAGCTATAAACTGAACCAAAACTCTCCGAATATGTTCATGCTCAACTCTTCCATAGGGAAGAAATTCGTCCAGGCCGTCTCCGGCGCGTTCCTCATTCTGTTTCTCCTGCTTCACGGAACCATCAATTTCTTTTCCGTGATCGACAGCTTCACCGGCAAGTTCGGAGCCCCCGACGGTCTCTTCATGAAAGGCTGCGAATTCATGGCCCTGCCCATCGTGGACATCATGGTCCCGATCCTGGCTCTCGGCTTTGTGATTCATATCGGTTTTGGTATCTGGCTCACTGTGGAGAACGTCCGTGCCCGCGGCGGCGTCAAGCGCTACGAGGTTGCATCCAAGGGAGCGGCCGACAGCTGGAGCGCCCGCAATATGGCGGTACTCGGCGTTATGGTCCTCGGTTTCCTGTTCTTCCATCTCGCCCACTTCTGGGCAAAGATGCAGCTTCAGGACTTCACCGGCGGAGAGGCGGAGAACCCCTATATGCTTCTGCTTCAGACCTTCGGAAATCCCTGGATTCTGGGCGGATACATCGTATGGTTCGTAGCAATCTTCCTCCATCTCGCCCACGGTTTCTGGAGCATGTTCCAGACCATAGGCTGGAACGGAGGCAAGTGGTTCGGCCGCCTCAAGGTCATCAGCGTCATCGTGGCAGCCCTCATCATCCTGCTCTTCGTGGCGTCTGCTGCAAACGCCTTCCTGCAGGACAACTTCATCCAGCCCGACCTGCTCGACGCCCTCAAGGCCGCTGCAGTCCCGGCGGTTTAAAGCTGCCCGGCGGCAGGCCCAGAAAGGCAAAGCCGGCGCCGTTTTTTTTGATTTTTATAAATAAATTTATACCTTTGCGGTCCCTATTTTGCGTAGGGATCGCAAATTTTTGGTATAACTAATTAAAAATCAAGACAGTGGACACACTTAGCTACAAAACAGTATCGCTGAACAGCGCAACTGTGGACAAGCAGTGGGTTGTCATCGATGCAACCGGTCTCACCCTTGGTCGTCTGGCCTCCAGGGTTGCTCTTGTCCTTCGCGGCAAGAACAAGCCCGGCTTCACCCCCAACGTCGACTGCGGCGACAACGTCATCGTAGTCAACGCCGAGAAGGTGGTGCTCAAAGGCAACAAGATGACCGATCGCGTGTACACCCGCTACACCGGATATCCCGGCGGACAGCGCTTCACCACGCCCAAGGAGATCCTCGCATCCAGCCATCCCGAAAGGCTTGTAGAGAAAGCAGTCAGGGGTATGCTTCCCAAAACCCGTCTTGGTGCAAAGCAGTTCGGTAACCTTCACGTATACGTAGGTCCCGAGCATCCGCACCAGGCACAGAACCCCAAAGAAATCACTTTAAAGGAACTTTAAACAGAGCAAATGGAACAGACACACGCCCTTGGAAGACGTAAAGCAGCTGTCGCTCGCGTTTATCTCACCGCCGGCAAAGGCAACGTGACCATCAACGATCGCCCGCTGGAAGACTACTTCAAAGAAGAAGCCCTCCGCTACATCGTTAATCAGCCGTTCGCAGTCACCGGTACGGAAGGCCAGTTCGACACCAAGATCACCCTCGACGGTGGCGGTATCAAGGGACAGGCCGAGGCAGTAAGGCTTGGCATCGCCCGCGCCCTCTGCGAGATAGACAAGGAAGCATATCGTCCTGCTCTCAAGGCCGCCGGATTCCTCACCCGCGATGCACGCGAGGTCGAGCGCAAGAAACCCGGTCAGCCCGGAGCACGCCGCCGCTTCCAGTTCAGCAAACGTTAGTATCGCTTTACTCAATTTTGTTGTTGCGGTTTAAACCCTTCAGAGGATAGTTGCCGCATCGCAAGCAAAGGTCCGGAGACCGGCCAGGTCCGCTACTCCGCCTTGAACAAAAACATTAACATTAATTAAAATGTCAAGAACAAATTTCCAGGAACTGCTTGATGCAGGCGTACACTTCGGACATCTCGCCCGCAAGTGGAACCCCAAGATGGCGCCCTATATCTTCGATCAGAAGAACGGCATCCACATCATCGACCTGCACAAGACCGTCGTCAAGATAGACGAGGCAGCCGAAGAGATGAAAGCCCTCGCAAAGTCGGGCCGCAAGATCCTCTTCGTCGCCACCAAGAAACAGGCAAAGGACATCGTCGCCGAGAAGGCCACCGAGGTCGGAATGCCTTATGTAACTGAACGTTGGGCGGGCGGAATGCTCACCAACTTCCCCACCATCCGCAAGGCTGTCAAGAAGATGGCCACCATCGACAAGATGCATGAGGATGGAACTTTCGACAAGCTTGCAAAGCGTGAGCGCCTTCAGGTTACCCGTCAGAGGGAGAAGCTCGAGAAGAACCTCGGCAGCATCCGCGACATGAGCCGCCTTCCCGCAGCCCTGTTCGTGATCGATGTCCAGAAGGAAGCCAACGCCGTAAAGGAGGCCAACCGCCTCAACATCCCGGTATTCGCAATGGTTGATACCTGCTGCGATCCCACCACTGTCGATTACGTGATACCGGCAAATGACGATGCCACCAAGAGTATCGCCATGATTCTCGACGCCCTCTGCGCCGCCATCAAGGAAGGCCTCGAGGAGCGCAAGCTCGAGAAAGACAAGGAAGCCGCTGAAGAAGAGGCTACCGCAGTAGAAGAGAAGCCCGCAGGAAAGACTCTCCGCGGCCGCCGCGCCTCCAAGCCCGCAAAGGCTGAAGAGGAAGCTGCCGAGAAGGTCGCCGAGGCCGAACCGGTTGCTGAGCCTGTCGAAGCAGCCGCCGAACCCGAAAAGAAGGAGGAATAATTATGGCAAACATTACTGCAGCTGATGTAATGAAGCTCCGCAAGATGACCTCTGCGGGCATGATGGATTGCAAGAACGCTCTCATCGAGGCGGACGGCGATTTCCAGAAGGCCGTGGACATCATCCGCGAGAAGGGTAAGATGGTCGCCGCCAAGCGCGCCGACCGCGAAACTTCCGAAGGTCTGGTCCTTTCCCGCATCGAGGGTAACAAGGCTATCCTTGTGGCTCTTGGTTGCGAGACCGACTTCGTTGCACGCACCGAAGGCTTCCAGGCTCTGGCCGAGGCCCTCGCCGACGTTGCCATGAAGAACTTCCCCGCCGATGTCGAGGCTCTCAAGGCCTGCAAGATGGCAGACGGCGAAACCGTAGAGAAGGAGATCGAGGTTTTCACCGGCAAGACCGGCGAGAAGCTCTCCATCGTTTACTACGGTAAGGTTGAGGCTCCCTACATCTACGCCTACATCCACAAGCTCACCGGTAAGCTCGGCGCTCTCGCCGGCTTCAACAAGGTCGTTGACGAGTCCCTCGCAAAGGGTATCGCAATGCAGGTGGCATCCATGAACCCCGTCGCCATCTCCCCGGAGCAGGTCTCCCAGGAAATGCTCGACAGCGAGTTCAAGGTCGCCGTGCAGAAGACCAAGGATGAGCTCGTGCAGAAGGCCATCAACGCTGCCCTCGAGAAGGCTGGTATCAACCCGGCCCACGTGGACAGCGAGGCTCACATCGAGTCCAACACCGCCAAGGGTTGGCTCACTCCCGAGCAGGCGAATCAGGCTCGCGAGATCATCAAGACCGTCGGTGAGGCCAAGGCCGCAAGCCTTCCCGCCCAGATGGTCGAGGGTATCGCAAAGGGCCGCGTCCAGAAGTTCCTTAAGGAGAGCACCCTCTCCGAGCAGGACTACCAGATGTCCGATGAGAAGATATCCGTGAAGGACGCTATCGCCAAGGCCGACAAGGAGGCACAGGTAGTCGACTTCAAGCGTGTCAGCCTGAGCGACTAAGCTTAGGTTGCAGCAAAAACTCAACCCCGACCTTCCCGGCCGGGGTTGTTTCATTTATCCCCACCCAGCTCCAGGTCGAAACCCTCCCGGACCCCTGGTAACCCCCTCCCGCGCCCCCAAAGTGTTGTTAGTCGGTAAAATAATTGCCGACTAACAACGAATTAGGCCGTTTTTCGTTATTGGTCGGTAAAAATAATACCGACTAACAACGGTAGATGTGCTGAAAAGCGGGAAGGGGGTTACAGCAATCCGAGTTCTTTCGCCCGGAAGATGAGTTCGGCGGAGTTGGCCGCATCGAACTTCAGCAGGAGGTTCTTGCGGTACCACTTCACCGTTTCCGGACTCAGGAAGATCTGGTCGGCGATTTGGCTGTTGGTGCAGCCCTGCGCCAGCAGCTTCAGGATGGCGATCTCTCGGTCGTTGAGTTTCGGGGTTTCCGGCCGCCCCCAGGCCGCAGAGGAACTCCGCTCACTGCGTTCGCTCCGGCCCCTCCCAGCGTCATCTGCGCCATCGCTTTGCGATAGCTTGCTGCCGCCGGGCCCCTCCCCCTGCCCGTGTCCGGGGGTGGACACGTCCTCTGCGGTCTGGGGCCTGCCGGAGACGCGGCGCTTTGCCAAAGTTATAACTGCTCCGGTGATCAGCAGTGCCACTACGACTGCTAGTCCGACGAGAAGGCGGGTGCGCTGCTGCCGCAGAGCCTGGGCGCTGTAGTCCATCGTCTCCTCGCGGAATACGATCTCTTCCTGCTTGTGATTTTTAAAATAGGAGTCTGCCTTCTTGAGGTACCGGAGCGCCTTCACGGTGCGTCCCTGACTCTGGTAGAGGTTGCCGAAGCCCTTGTATGCCTGTGCTATCATCAGCGAATCGCCGGCGGCGAGGGCATACTCCAGTGCCTTCTTGTAGGCCGGTTCGGCCTTCTTGGGGGCGCCGGCGTCTACCCAAGTCTCACCTATATTATACCATAGGATGGAGTTGCTCTCGTTCCATCCCCATTTCTCGAAGATTTCGCCGGCCTTCGCGTAGTACTCCATGGCCTGGTCCAGCGAATCCTGCATGTTGTACAGATTGCCGATGGTGCCGTAGAGGGCTGATTTGGCGTCGTCGATTTCGCGCTCCGTGTATCCATCCGGGTTGGTGAAGGAGGTGGCTCCGGTCTCTATCTTCGAGACGCATTCGAGTGCCTTGCCGTAGTAGAAGCGGGCGCTGTCGTACTGCTCGGTGGCGTAGAAGTGAAGGCCGATGTAACGGTACGCGTCCTGGCTGGCGTAGTACCACCCCTGGCTGTCGCTGATCTCCAGGGCCTTCCGGGCGTAATAATCGCTTTTCACCCCGTTGAGCTGGTTATAGCCCAGCATCAGGTTGCGGTAATTGTTGTTTAGTTCAACCAGTTCTGCCTGCGAGGCGCGTGCGACCTTTTCAGGAGTCCATTTTGCCACCACCCTTTCGAGGGAATCCACGTTGTGGCCCCTGTAGTCGTTGTATTTGCCGCTTGCCGGAAGGATGGCGAGCAGCAGCGCGGCGCTTATGACGGACAGCCTTTTCATCTCCGCTAATTTACGAAAAAGAGCCTTTCGTTGCCACCATTTGCCCCCTGTTTGCGCTCATTTCCCCCCATTTGGGGGGCGTTTTTATGAGTAGGGTTGACGAAATTTGCGACCGTATGAAAAGCAGCGAGAAATCAACCACGTCTCCCGGCACTAAATCCGACCGCTCCCTCAACGACCGCGAAGTCGCCATACTCCGCCTTCTGGCCGAAGGGTACACCTCCTCGCGAATCGCAGCGGAGCTGTCGCTCAGCACCGAAACCATACGCTGGTACCGCAAAAAGCTGCTCCTCAAATTCGACGCCGACAACGCCGTGGCGCTTGTTCGGAAGGCTAGTGATTCTGGAATAATCTGAAATATTTAATCAATCCTAAATATGAAAACACTGAAACGGGAATACCTCGTCCCTGAAACAGAGGTGATTAACATGAAGCTGGAAGGCGTTATCGCTATGTCCGGTAATATTGAAGATTCCGGGGAAAATCCCGTAGTCGGCTGGTAAAAGATGGAGGGAATAAAGATGAAAAAGTATTTGTTCTTATCCATTGCAGCACTTGCTTCGCTGCTTTCCTGCGAAAATGAACTGAATCGCGCAGACGTTGTTGCCGAAGAGCCGGTAATTAACGTTGAGGCTTCTATGCCGGATGTCTTCTACGCAACTATTGATGCGGAAACCAGAGCTGGCTTCAATTACAACGGCACTGACACTTACAGCCATTTCTGGAACGAAGGCGATCAGATTTATGTGTTCCATGAGTCTACCCGTCGCACCTATTCCTGCACCGATGCGGCAAATGGAGTGTTTACTTATGTGGATGCTTCTGAAGAGAATGTTTCACCGAAGACCTATACGAATTACTGCGCGGTTTTCAACACCACCAATTCTACGGTGCCCACCGCATACAACCATGATGTCGTGCATAACGTTTGGCAGGGAGGTTATTATACTTCTTCCTCGACGACCAACGGCTATGCAAATATAATGGTCGCGAACTCCACCGATGAGCATCTTGTGTTTTCGAGTATCACCGGATGGTTGAAGCTTTCGCTTAAGGGCTGGAAGACGGTATCTCGTATTGATATTGTCAGCAAGAATTATGGTTCCTATCTTAACGGGACATATAATCTCACGTTCAATGACAATAAAACGGTTGACATAATTTGGAATCAGGATGATAACACTGGCAATACAGTGGAGCTGGAGACTCCCGTCGCCCTGAATTTCTCCACGGCAACTGATTTCTATCTCGCGCTGCCTGCTTGCACGATGAAGGGTATCACCGTCACCGTGCATTATACAGACACTTCGTCTGATGTAATCTCCACCTCCACGAACAACGATATTGTCATCGACCGCAATAAGGTCACGCCCATGGCAGCCTGTTTCACGAGGACATTCACAGACCTCTCTCCTGCCTCTGGCGGTGCATTAACCTACATTGTCTCTGCTGGCGGATATTATAAGTTCAACGCCAAGACTCCGGATATCTCCCGTCAGTTCTGGGATGCGTCTCCCGAAACGACTGCGGCATCGATTGTTTGGGAAACCGACAACACCGCCACGCCCGTTTCTGTCGGCGACATCATCGAGGTGCTGGGTCACGACGACCACTATGTCTACTTCAAGACGGCAAACACATTCAAAGAGGGCAACGCCTTAATTCAGACAAATAATTTCTGCTATCATATATGGTGTACGGATGCCCCTGCTGATATTCAGTTAACAGGTTCTCTTACTGTTCTTGATCGCAATATCGGCGCTCTGTCTGCAGACCCGTCCGATGGGATTCTGTCTCAAGGATTGTATTATCAAATATTCCGTCCCACACCGTTCCCGGGTAACCATTCCGCCAGCGCATCAATCACAACAGCCGCTCCTGCCGGATGGGCCACGGCCAAAGTAAATCCTACTGTTTTCTACATTAAGTCTGAAAGTTCCGACAAGAGTTGGGTGGATAAGAATAATAATCTCATAACGATTAATAACCACTGGTTCATGTCCGGTTCGGATGCTTACAAAAGCGTTTACGATCCATGCCCTGCAGGATATGTCCTGATGAAGACTCCGGTTTCTACACTGACCGCTACTGCTGCCACAGGAGGATTCACGGTTAAGGGAAGCACCAACTCACCATCATTTTTCCCGGAAGGATCTGTCGGCAACACGGGCTCATATGTTGGTGTATTAACAACATGGTTCAACCATCGCTACCACGCCCAATATATTTATGTCTGTCAGGCGGTGGAGGGCGATGTCGCACTTGCCAATTCCGCCGATGAATTCAAGGGCTACCAGCTCCGCTGCCAGAAACAGTAATAGCGCCCTTGCGTTTTCGGCCTGAAATGACAGACCCCCCTGGTAAAAAGCCCGGGGGATCTTGCGTTTTTGCCCGTTTTTGAAAGGGCGGCCTGGTCGGTGGTCTGACGCCCTGCTCTACGGCCTGCTTGGCCGCCCGCTCGGCGCCCTATTCGTGCACCTTCACGGTGATTATCTTGACGGGATTCACCGGACGATCGCGGCCGTCGGTCTGCACCGAGGCGATCTTGTCGATTACCGGAAGGCCCTCGATAACCTCGCCGAACACGGTGTAGGCTCCGTCGAGCTGGGCGCATGCGCGCTCATCCTGGACGATGTAGAACTGGCTGCCGGACGATTCCTTGTACGGGTTGGCGGCGTCTCCGCGGCGGGCAGCCGCGAGTGCTCCCTTCTTATGCCTATACTCCTTTACGAACTCCGCCGGAACGGTGTACCCCGGGCCGCCGGTTCCCCATGCCGCCTTCTGGGCTTCGTCCTTGCTGAGCGGGTCGCCGGCCTGGATCATGAAGCCGTTGATCACGCGGTGAAAGAGCACTCCATTATAAAATCCGGAAAGGGCGAGCTTTACGAAATTATCGCGGTGTTTCGGGGTGCCAGAGTAGAGCTTTACGGTCATGGTGCCGAGGTTCGTGATGATGTCCAGCACGGGTTCCTCGCTGAGTTCGGAGATAGTCTTTTCCATTTTGAGGGAGTCTTGGATTGCCTGTGCCGCAGCGATTGAATCCGCCTGTGCCTGGGCTGCGGCCGCCTCGGCTTCGGCTTTTTTCTTATTTCCGCAACCGGCTATCAGAAGCGCGGCCACGCAAACGAGAGTGAAGTAAAGATATCTTTTCATAATGCACAAATTTAGCTAAATTTGCAGATATATGAATCTCAAATCGCTGGCAAAAGACACCGCACTCTACGGACTCAGCTCAATAGTAGGCCGTTTCCTCAATTATCTGCTCGTCCCCGTCTACACGTATTATATAGCGGCGGAGAGCGGCGGCTACGGCATCGTCACGAACCTCTACGCCTACACGGCGCTGCTGCTGGCCCTCCTCACCTTCGGCATGGAGACCACCCTCTTCCGTTTCGGGGGCAAGGCAGAGGAAGACGGCAGCATGGTCTACAGCACCACCCTCCGCATGGTGGGCCTGGTGGCGCTGGTGTTCATCGCCGCGGTGCTGGGATTCCTTCGCCCGATCGCCGGCGGCCTCGGCTACGCGGCGCACCCGGAGTACGTCGGCTGTATGGCCCTCATCGTCGCCCAGGACGCCTTCCAGGCCATCATGTTCAGCCGTCTCCGTCAGCTCGGCAGGCCGCTGCGCTTCCTGGCGCTCAAGTTCGCCTTCATCATCCCGAATGTCCTGCTCACCCTCTTCCTGTTCATCGGCCTGCCAAAGTTCTTCCCGGCCCATCCCGGTCTGGAGGCCCTCTGGCAGCAGTATAATTACGGTGTGGGCTTCATCTTCTTCCTGAATCTCTTCTGCACTACGCTGGTGTCGCTCCTCTTCATCCCGGAGATCCGCGGCATATTCTACGGCTGGGACAGCAAGCTCGCCGGTCGCATGCTTCGCTACACCTGGCCACTGCTACTTCTCGGCGTGGTTGGCATCCTGAATCAGGTGGCCGACAAAATCCTCTTCCCCAAACTCATTCCGGGCGAAGAGGGCATGGTGCAGCTAGGCATCTACGGCGCCTGCGTGAAGATAGCGTTGCTGCTGTCGGTGCTCACCCAGGCCTTCCGCTATGCCTACGAGCCCATCGTGTTCGCGGGCGGCCGCGGCAAGGATAATCCCGAGACCCTTCGCGACGGCATGAAGTATTTCGTGATCTTTGCCCTGCTGGCCTTCCTCGGGGTGATGTTCTACATGCCGCTGCTGCGCTATCTGGTCACCAACAGCGCCTACTGGGCCGGCCTCAAGGTGGTGCCCATCGTGATGATGGCGGAGATTTTCATGGGCATTTACTTCAACCTGTCGTTCTGGTACAAGCTCACCGACCAGACCATCTGGGGCGCGATCATGAGCGCAGTGAGCGTCGCCGTGATGATAGGGGTGAACGTGGCTTTCGTGCCGCGCTTCGGCTACATGGCCTGCGCCTGGGGCGGCTTTGCCGGTTATGGCGTGGCGATGTTGCTGAGCTACTTCATCGGCCAGAAAAAGGCGCCGGTGCAGTATGATCTGAAGTCTTTCTTCACGGCCTTTGGCCTGACGTTAGCGTTGTACGCGGTTTCGGTGTTGCTGCGTCGCCTGCTGGGTCTTTCATATGATTCGCCCCTCGGCTGGAAGACGATAGCGTTCATGGCCGGCAACACCGTACTGCTGGCGGTCTACGCTCTGTGGGTCTGGCGTGGCCTTCGTCGGCCTGCGAAGGCTGATTCCTCCTCAGAACGCTAGCGCCATGCTGTCCCCGATGATTCCGGTGCTCATTCTCCTTTCCTGGCTCCGCGACGTGGGCGCGTCCGGCGAGCTGTGCAACGTAACCGGCCGCCTTCCCGGCGAAAAGGTTGAGCTCGACTTCCCCGGCCGCCGGCTCGGAGGCATTGATGCGGACGTCGCCCGAGCCTGCTGCGCTCCGGACGGCACCCCGCCCTGCTGCGCTCCGGACGGCACCCCTTCCGGCGACAGCAAACTCCGCCTCCTCGCCATCTCCTCCCTTCCCGGACTCTTCGCCCCGACATCCGAGTCCACCGCTGCCTCCAACCCCGCCACCGCCTCCAATCCCGCCACCGCCTCCAACCCCTCCGGCGCTGGTGTCGCCCCGGCCACATCTCCCGCCACCACCCCCGCGGCCATCATCCCGGGCGACCTCATCCTCATCATCGGCCGGAGCGGCGAACTCCTTCACGCCGGCACCGTCACCTCCGACGGCCGCCTGGCGCATATTCCGCTGAAGGTCTTTTCGTCTTACATGTCCGCCGAAACTGTCGGAGACGTCCCAAAAACAGGGACGTCTCGGTCAAAAATGGCCAAAAATGTCGGCAACGTCCCAAAAAACGGGACGTCTCGGACACTTGCAAGTATTGCCGCTTGGAGCCAGACACCCCGCCGGGTTTCCGCCCGGAGCGTCGCCGCATATTGCTCGCGCTGGCGTCGGGCCGCGGGAGTGATGGTCTTGCGCCAGCCCTGGCTGCCATATCACTACACTAAGCGCGAGGTCCTCATCCCGATGCGCGACGGGGTGCGCCTCTACACCGCCATCTACGAGCCGCGTGAACTCGCCGCGGCCGCAAGCCCCGCCGGCAGCACCGCCCCGGCCGCAAACCCCGCCGGCATCTCCCCGAAACCCATCGTACTTGTACGCAACCCCTATCCCGTGGGAACTTACGGCTACGGCGGCCCCGGGGACCTGTCCGACAAGATCCGCTGCTTCACCGAGCGCGGCTACATTATTGTCGAGCAGAACGTCCGCGGCACATATATGTCGGAGGGGATCTTTGAGGATTGCCGCCCGCTCGAAGGAGCATCGCCGGCCGCGACCACCGCACCCACCGACGAATCCACCGACGCCTACGACACCATCGACTGGCTCATCGCGAACACCCGCAACAACGGCGCCGTCGGCATATATGGGGTGTCCTACCCCGGCTTCTACGCCACCTGTGCGGCGATTTGCGGTCATCCGGCCCTCAAAATCGTCTCGCCGCAAGCGCCCGTCACTGACTGGTGGATGGGGGACGACGCCCACCACAACGGCGCCCTCATGCTGTGCGACATGTACGGCTTCGGCGCGAGCTTCTTCCGTCCGAAGGGCAACCCCACCCCCGATTCGGCCGAATCGCTTTCAGAGATTCCGGAAGACGCCGACCTCTACACCTGGTTCCGCGGCAAGCCGGTTTCGGATCTGCTGGCCCCGTTCGTCGGAGGCTCCGACGGTGGCGCCAAATCTGCCGGTTCCACTGGCGCAGCCGTCGCCCCACTCAAAGGCTTCGCCGATATCGTCGCCCATCCGGATTACGACGCTTTCTGGCAGGAGCGCAACCCGCTGCGGCATCTGAAAAACGTGAAGCCGGCAGTGCTGGTGGTGGGCGGTCTGTACGATGCCGAAGACGCCTGGGGCCCCGAGCACACTCTGGCAGCGCTCCGGCAACAGAATCCCGAAACAGATGTCTACGGCGTCTTCGGCCCCTGGACCCACGGCGGCTGGCGGAAAGACCTCGACTTCCTGGAAAGGATAGAAGCCCCCATCTTTGAATACTACCTCGAAGGCAAGGGCGGGAAGCCGGCCTGGCGCGACCTGCTGATTCCGACCGGGGAACCTGGCGAAAACTTGACTCCGGGAAAGGAGTTCCTGACCGACCAGGACCTCAGGCAGACGAAGACGTCGGCCCGCCGCTTCGCCATCAACCCGGGCCGCTACATCTCCGACCCGGCGAACCCGGTGCCGTATATGGAAGGAGAATCCACGTGGAGGGATAAAGCTTACATGTGGGGAGATCAGCGTTTTGCATCCGCTCGGCCGGATGTTCTCACGCAGGTGATCGAGGGCGATTTGAAAGAAGACCGCCTCATTGTGGGTCCAGTGCATATCGACCTGGCTTTCTCCGCCGCTCCCGCCGACACGGCCCCGGCGCTGGACCTCGACCTCGTTGTAAAACTCATCGACATTGCCCCCGACGGCACCATGTCGCTCGTGCGCGGCGACGTCTGCCCGGCCCGCTGGCGGAAATCTAAAACGTCCCCGGCCCCCCTCATACCTGGCGTCCCGGCCACCCTCTCCTTTGACATTCCCTCCGTCTGCCATCGCTTCGCCGCGGGCCACTCCGTCGCCCTGCAAATCCAGAGCTCCTGGTTCCCGCTGGTGGCAATGAATCCGCAGACCTTCCTGCAGAACCCCTACACCGCCAGCGCAAAAGACTATCACCCCGTCGAGGTGAAAATCCTCTCGGGGGCGATAACTGTCGGACGCTGAGTCCCTAAACTGAACGTCTAAAATTAGAACGTATACCTCGCTCCAATCTGGAGAGTGGTGAAGCCGACGCGCATGCCGTCGACCTTGTAGTCCTTAGCCTGGAGGTCGCTCGCACCGATGCAGGCACGCACGCCAAGGGAGACCTGACCGAGGTTGAAGCCCCAGCCGAGATCGAAGGCAAAATGCGCCTTCTTGAAATGATCCGAGTCCTCGGAGGTGTTCTCGGTGTCGGTGGTGTTTGAGTAGCCCGCAGCGATTGTGGTGACTCTACTTCTGGTATAAGTATCTACATTGCCTACGAGGAATCCAAGTTGCGGACCCGCTTCCACATAGAGGATTTTGTCCAGGATATTGGCCCTGGCTAGGATTGGGATGCGCAGATAGTTGAGGGGATACTTTGTCCAGGTGGTGGAAAGGATCTGTGCCGAAATACCGCCAACAGTTTCTACCGCCATGCTTTTGGACTCGTCTGAGACCGAGGTGTGTTCAAAATCTACTTCCGCCACAAGGTTCACGACTCTCCATACTGGCAGTTCCGCATATGCACCCACGGAATACAGGAAGCCACTCTGGAAAGTGTTGTCATCGTCATAAGAGATGGTTACGGAACCAAGGCCGATGCCGGTCCGCACGCCGAACTTGAGTTCGCTGAAATCGGGCTGTGCCGCCAGCTGCCAAACGCCGCACAGAAGCAGCGCAAAAACAAATGCTATCTTTTTCATAATCGATTACTTTTTAGCAAACTGTCCGCCATAAGACCAGTCACCCTCCCACTGGTTGTTATCCTTATCCACGCCGTAGCCGACGAATGATATCGTGTACATATCCTTGAGCGGGCCATTGGCGACCATCACGCGACCGTAGTTGAAGACGTAATTGTTCGCACCGCCCTGGTAGCCATACTTGCCCTGGAAGCACATTCCATTGCCGGGAAACCAGCGGACGGACACCGGGCACTCGGCATTCACGTATGCGGGGTCATTGATATCGAGGGCATTCGATATATCAGCCACAGCCGAGACATCGCTCAATATCGCGAAATACATGATGTTGATTTCGAGATGGGGCTTCGATTGCGCATCTTTCCAATTCTTAGCATCACCTTCGCATAGGAGGAAGTGATAAAGAGAGCTGGATTTGTACATAAATGCCGAACCTCCCGTGAAGATACCGTCGATACTGGTACCAATAGCCCCCGGCGTGCCCTTGATGGCGGTTCTTTCGCTGGTGCCGCTTCCTTTGGAGCCGCCGTCGGCGCTGTCGCCATTGCAGGAAACAAAGGAGATAAGCAGGCACATAGTCAGCACAATCGCTGAAATAATACGTGTTTTCATATCTATTTGATTCTTGTCTATCTGATTCTTGTTGCAACACCGCTGCCGCTCGCGCTGCAGGTGGCCTGGGCCGCGCCGCTATAGGTGCCGGTTCCGCGCACGGTTACGCTGGCATGGGTGTCGTCGGTCCTGGTTACAGTCATCGACACATTATCGGTAAGGGTGTACGTGGCTCCCATGCCGTCGGAGGCGGTTTGACTGGAGCGGTAATTGAAGACCAGCGTTTTTCCGGAGGCCCTCATGGAGTTCCAGGGAATATTCGACTTGAAGCCTCCAGCTGCCGCGTCGGTGATCATGAATTCGATATAGTTCAGGCCGCCGCCGTACTCCACGCGGTCAGCATCGCGCCCGCTCATGCTTATGGAAAGGGTTGGTTTTACGCTCCACGCCGTTCCGTCCCATCCGCTGCCGCTTTGTACTATCGGCACGATCTGCTGCTTCACTTCCGTGCCGTCGGTGGCCTCAATCATCATGTCGCCATTCCTCTCGGCACTACCCGGCGCAATCTTTATAGTAAGCGTCCTCTTGCCGATTCCGGTAATCGTCACCCAGCTGGGCTTTTCTGTTACCTCCCAGCTCCAGGTGGACTCGTCCGGCACTGTAACCGTCAGCGACGCGTCTCCTCCTTCCACTCCTACCTTCACGAAGGCCGGCTCCACCTGGAAGTAATGCGGCATCTGCACAGACACACATGCGTTATAGCTGAGCCCGCTCTCCGTGTACAACCTGGCGCAGATAAGGTAGTTGCCGCCTCCGCCAATATTGTTAAGCGTCCATTCGAACGGTGCATCCCAGTCAGTATAAGCGGCCACCTCCCTATTGTCCAGATATGCGTGGAACTCTACATAATACAAGGCCGAAGGATTGCTCACAAGTGCCGTGGCATCTGCCTTTACCGATACGGATTCGGCGGTCTTATTCACCACTGTAATCGAAGGCTCATACTCCGGCTTAGCCTTTGCCGCTTGGGCAGTAGCCTTCTTCATCTTGGGAGCGACGTTAATCACCCGCGTCATCCTTTCGTAGATATCGTTCCTGGGGTTCCAGGCGTCGCCCATCACATGGGCAAAGTTCTGAACCTTATCATACAGATCCATGGCAAAACCGACATCGTCGCTCCCTATCATCTGTACCAGAATATCTTCGATCTTCACCTCCTTCTGCTTCTCTTTCATGAGCCGTTGTAGCGCTTCCACATCGTCCGCGTAAAGGTTCAACTGTGCCAGCGGAATTACCACATCCTTGAGGTAGGAGCAGATTTCGCTGGCGCTGCCTCCGAGGTAGCCTCCGAGTTTGTCCCAGCCTGAGCCTATCTCTTCGAACAGTTCGTAGAAGCTTTTGCGTATGGCGTCTTCCGACTGCCCCCTTGTGGCGACGCCTGCCCTTGTGGTAGACGCCGACAGCCGCACATCGGAGACCATTTCCACGGCGAAGAACGGTTCGCCGGAGTCGTCATTGCCCTGGTATGAGAGCTGCGCACAGTGGAGGGTGCCGCCGTCGACGGTGGCCGAGAACACCTGCTGCCCCCAGGAGAAGTCGTCCCTGGATCCGTCAAATTGGGTTATGGTTATGCCTTTGTCGGCGGCGGTTACAAGGTAAATCCTTCTGTTGCGGGTGTCCGCTATCTGGTAGACATCGATTTTCTGCTGGCCGAATGCGGGATACTCAAACTCCACGCCGCTCCAGTCTCCGCAGTCGAATCCGATTCGGGGATATGAGCTATCCGGGTCTTTGGCGGGTATTATCTTCACGATGCGAATCGTGTCGGTAGTACTGTCATCTATTGTCTTAGGCCCCGAAGGAGAGTTTTTGTCCTTGCCGCATGAGAAAAGCAGCAGAGCAACTAGCAAGGCCGGGATTGAAAGGAGCGAAAATCGTTTCATGATAGTATGCTTAATAAGCCTGTTTGGCGCAAAGATAGGCAGTATGGAAGATAATATTGTAGTGAATCCCACCACGAGACATATCCTCCTCTGGCTTATCTACACAAAAAATAAGTATATTTGCCCAAATCCAAGGAATATCATAACCAATTCAAATCAATAGAATGAAAAAATTAATTCTCGTCGCTTTCGCAGCGCTTCTCAGCGTAAGCCTCTCCGCACAGATTTATGTCGGCGGATCCTTCAACTTCAATTCCGTCAACAGTTCGGACAAGCTCCTCGACACTTCCACGAAGTCCAATGCACTCACCTTCGCCCCCATGGCCGGTTACTATCTGAGTGAGAAGTTTTCGGCGGGCGCCCGTCTCACCGTCATGACAGCCGCTCCGG
Organism: Bacteroidales bacterium; assembly: GCA_017412645.1. Lineage (GTDB taxonomy): Bacteria > Bacteroidota > Bacteroidia > Bacteroidales > UBA932 > Cryptobacteroides. The sequence goes on from JAFPWX010000019.1 coordinate 77,925, forward strand.
CAGCCAACACCTCTGACTTTGGCTTTGGTCTTACACCCTTTGCCCGTTACGAGCTTCTTGCCGCCGGCAACTTCAAGCTCCTGGCCGAAGGAGGTATCGACTTCTTCACCTACACTTCAAAGGCTGTAACCGCAGGCGTGGGATTCCAGAAAGACACCCAGACCTCGGTCGGCATTTATGTTGAGCCCGTGCTCACCTATGCCCTGAACGACAAGATTACCCTTGAGGCGGTACTTAACGTCGCGCGTCTCGGCTTCACCAGCACCACCGACAAGGGCGTATACCACGTGGACAATCCTGCGGGCGACACCACCACCGACGACAGGAGCCGCAGCTCCTTCAACCTCGGCGCTAATGCCGACGACATCTTCGGCGGCGGTATTGGCACGATCGCAATAGGATTCACCTACAACTTCTAGAATCCTCCCCGGACAAAAAATAGAGCGACTCCACTGAGCCGCTCTTTTTTTGGCACGCTGCTTGCAATAATGAAAAATCGAATAGTTTTTTCATAGGTTAATTTAGGTTAGAATTGTGAATCGGCCACAGACGGGAGTCAGGGGCCGATTTTCATTTTCCCCACTCCGGCGCACAAAAAAACCGGCCGCAATCTGCGGTCGGCTTTCGTTCTGCTCCGAGCCGGCCCGTTTTGAGCCGCCCGGCTGCATCAGCTACTCTTCCGGAGCGCCCTGCTCGATGGGAGCGGTGGGGAATGCGGGCTGTTCGGCCTGCTGGACGTTCTCGATATCGTCGGTGATGTCGATTCCGCCGGAGGTTCCGCCGCGCACCACGAATGCGGTGATGACGGAAAGCACCAGGATGAAGGCCACGAGACCCCAGGTCACCTTCTCGAGAAGGTCTGCGGTCTGGCGCACGCCGAAGGTCTGGTTGCCTGCCACGAAGTTGCTGGCGAGTCCGCCACCCTTTCCGTTCTGGAGAAGCACCGCTATGATGAGCAGCACGGCTGCCAGAATGATGAGTACTGTAAGGATAGTAAATACTGCGGTCATATCTATAATTGTTTTATTTTTTCGATTTGGGCTGCAAAGTAAGCACTTTTTTCCGGGAATCGCAAACTTAACTTCGAATAAATAGCGCACGCCTGCTCGTAATAGCCCTGCTCCACATAAATCTGCGCTAAAGTCTCAGTTGCGAAATCGGTGAAATCGTCTTCCGGGATCTCAACATAACCCTCGTCTTTAGCCTTGCGCGCGAAGGAAGAGAACACACGGTCGCCGGGCTGCTGCACGCGCTCGTACTGGTCGCGTGAGAAGAAGTCTCCGCCCAGCACCACGACTCGTCTGCCGTATTCGCCCGGACGGGCCCCTGCCGAAGCTTCTGCTCCTTCCGCTGCCGGCGCCGGCGGCATGGCCTTCACGGCCTCGTCGGAGAAATCCCCGGCCACCGGCTCATGCGCAACCCGAGCTACCAGTGCCCGCGAAGCCACGTACAGGGCGGCATCGGCATAACGTTCGTCGCTCCAGGCCCCTTCGCCCAGCGCGCTCATGCGGCGGCAAAGTTCCATGCGGGCCCCACCGAACCAGGGGTACAGCGAAATCACCCCGCTCAGTTCCTCAAGGTTCAAAGCCTTCAGATCTATGGAATCGTTTACCATTGCGCTACGGTTGCGTTGAAAATATCCTCCACCAGTTTGTCGATGATCTCCTCGCAGAGACTCTGCTCCACGGCATCCAGCGAATTGGTGGAATCGTAATCGGCATAGGCCGAAAAACTCTTGTTCTCGAAATTGTCTTCCGGATACTTGCGGTTGTTGAAGCTCACCTTCACGGTGACGGTAAGCCTGTTCTGCGCCGCCACTTCACTGGCGGTAACCGCCTGAGCGCGGACGTCGTAGCCCGTAATCTCTCCGGTAATCTCCATGTCTCCGTCCATCTCCACCTGCTCCAGGCGCGTCATCTGGCGGAACCTTGTGCGTATGGCTTCGGAAAGACTGTTCGACAGAGTGGGGTTCACCTTGAGCGCCTTGTACTCGAACTCGTTCAGGGTGATGGTTTTCACGTCCGGCTGGATGGAAGTGCCGGAGAAGGAATAATTCACAATGCTGCACCCACAGACTGCGAGCATGCACGTCAGCCCGAAAAGCCACTTTCTCATTTGCCTTCCTCCTTCAGTTTTGCGAGTTTGCGGTAGATCGTGCGCTCCGATATCCCCAGCTCCTCCGCCGCCTCCTTGATGTTGCCTCCGTGCCGTTCGAGCGCCTTCTGAATAAGGTTGTCATTGGCTTTTTTAAGGGAGATTTCAGGGGATACCTGCTCCTGCCATTCTGCCTCGTCCGGCTGGGGTGCCTCCGAACGGGCGGGAATCGAAGCCGGGCTGCCGGCGAGACCGTTAACCCTTTCCTCAAGGCGTTCCACCTTCTGGCCAAGGTCTACCAGCGCCTGCACGAACGCGCGCTTTTCATCATCGCTCATTCCGCCTGCAGGCGCGGAAGGGGCTGCCATCGGCAGCAGGGTATCCTGCTCGTCCGGGATGTAGGGGGCAAGCTGCTCGCGGGTGAGTTCCACCCGGTCGGTCGCACCCGGCAGGGCTCGGGACGACTCCAGCGCCGTCACGGTTTCGGCTATATTCTTGAGCTGGCGCACGTTGCCCGGCCAGCGGTAGCTCTTCAGGAGCGAAATCGCCTCGTGCGAAAGGTTCACCTTGCGGGAATTGTTCTTCTCGGCGAAGTCGGAGCTGAACTTGCGGAACAGCAGGTAGATGTCCTCGGGGCGCTCACGCAGCGAAGGCACCATAATCTGCACCGCGTTCAGGCGGTAGTAGAGGTCTTCGCGGAACTGGCCCCTCTGCAGGGCGGTGCGAAGGCTGATGTTGGTGGCGGCGATTACGCGCACGTCCGTCTTCTGCACCTTCGAGGAACCCACCTTGATGAACTCGCCGTTCTGCAGCACGCGGAGCAGCATCGCCTGCGTCTCCTTGGGCAACTCACCTATCTCGTCGAGGAAGAGCGTGCCGCCGTCGGCCATCTCGAAATAGCCCTTGCGGTCCTCCACCGCGCCGGTGAACGAACCCTTCACGTGCCCGAACAGTTCCGAATTGATGGTGCCCTCCGGAATGGCTCCGCAGTTGATTGCCAGGTACTTGCCCGTCTTGCGGCGGGAATGCTGATGTATTATCTGGGGAATGACGTCCTTGCCCGCTCCGCTCTCACCGGTGATAAGCACGGTGAGGTCGGTGGGCGCCACTGCCAATGCCGTTTCGATGGCGTGGTTAAGCGAGGCGTCGTTTCCCACGATGTCGTATTTGTTCTTGATTCTTTGAAGTTCCTGAGAATCCATAGTTTGCAAAGTTAAGCAAAAAACCTATATATTTGCACAAACGAAGCAATATGAAAAAGATAGCAATAATCGCGCTTGCGGTCCTTTCCCTTGCCGCATGCAACAAGAAAGCGGCCGACGCCCTCGCGGAAGCCGTGAAGAACGTTTCCATCAACTGCACTCCAGAGGTTCTGGAGGTCGTGAACGACACCGTACGCGCCCAGGTGGAGGTGAACTACCCCGCCGGCTACTTCAGCAAGGACGCCCAGGTGATCGTGGCCCCCTACGTGGTTTGGGAAGGCGGCGAAATGGCCCTCCAGCCCTTCCTTTATCAGGGCGAAGCCGTGAAAGACAACAACAAGGTGGTCCCGTCCGCCGGCGGCACCGTCCGTGAAACCATAGTGTTCCCGTACCGGCCGGCGATGTCGCTCTGCCGTCTGGAGCTCCGCAGCACCGCCTTCATCGGCGGCAAGGAGGTGCCCGTCCCGGTCATCAAGGTGGCCGACGGCTGCATCAACCTTGCCCGCTGGGCTGATCGTGGAGGCGTTTATACCTATAAGGCCGACGGCTACCAGGAAAAGGTCGTCACTACCGCCGAGGGCCAGATCCTGTACGACGTCAACTCGTCTGCCGTGAAGGGCAGCCAGCTCGGAAACGCCAGCATCAAGAAGCTCCAGGGCGCCATCGCCGAAGGGGCGGAGAGCGAGCGCATCACCGTAAAGGGCACGAAGATCATCTCCTACGCCTCTCCGGAAGGCGGTGAAGAGCTGAACGACAAACTCTCCCAGGAGCGTTCCGAGGCCGCCCAGAAGGCCTGGAAGCAGATAGGCAAGGGCGCCGAAGCCGGCAGTACCGAAATCAAGAGCGTCGGTCAGGACTGGGAAGGCTTCCAGGAGGCCATCAAGGCATCGAACCTGGAAGACAAGGACCTCATCCTCCGCGTGCTCAGCATGTACTCCGACCCGGCCGTCCGCGAAAGCGAGATCAAGAACCTCTCCCAGGTGTACACCGAAATCAAGGAGCAGGTGTTCCCGGAACTCAGGCGCAGCCGCTTCATCACCGAGCTCGAATATCAGAACTACTCCGAGGCCGACCTGCAGAGGCTCCTGGAGCACAAACGTCTCTATCTGCTTGACGAAGAGGCCATCCTCCGTCTGGCGGCCCTCACCGACTCCCTCGAGCTCAAGCAGACCCTCTACAGGGCAGCCGCCGAAAGGATGGGTTCCCAGAGGGGACAGTACAATCTCGCCGTAACGCTGCTCGACAAGCAGTCCTACTCGGCCGCAGAGGTATATTTCGACAAACTTAAGGATCAGTCCGATGCCGATCTGCTGAACGCCCGCGGCGTCATCGCCCTGCACGGCGGAAAGGTGGCCGAGGCGACCGGATACTTCGAGAAGTCCGGCACCCCCGAGGCGAAACAGAATCTCGGCCTCGTAGCCTTGCTGAAGGGTGATTCCCAGGCAGCTGCGTCCCAGCTGGAAGGCGCTGGCAGCCGCAACGAAGCCATCGTGAAGATATCCAAAAAGGACTATGCCGGAGCCGTGAAACTCCTCGAAGATGAAGGCTCCGCGGAGGCCCTTTATCTCGCCGCCGTCGCCTCCGCGCGCAAGGGCGACAAGGCCGGAGTGGACAAGTATCTGAAGGCCGCCTGCGAAAAAGATCCGTCCCTTAGGGATACGGCCCTGAAAGATATTGAGTTTGCAGGCTTTGAGATTTAATTTTTTTACTTATCTTTGCAGCCCCAAATTTTTGGGGCTTTTTTAAACTATATTTTATGCCAACTATTCAACAGTTAGTCCGCAAAGGACGTGAGACCATTGCCTACAAGAGCAAGTCTCGCGCACTGGATGCTTGTCCTCAGAAGCGTGGCGTATGCGTCAGGGTGTACACAACAACCCCGAAGAAACCTAACTCAGCAATGCGTAAGGTTGCCCGTGTGCGTCTTTCCAACGCCAAGGAGGTCAATGCCTACATCCCGGGCGAAGGCCACAACCTCCAGGAACACAGCATCGTGCTGGTTCGCGGCGGTCGTGTAAAGGACCTCCCCGGTGTACGCTACCACATCCTTCGTGGAGCTTTGGATACCGCCGGTGTGGAAGGCAGGACCCAGTCCCGCTCCCTCTACGGTGCAAAACGTCCGAAGAAGTAACGAAGGCACACCACCAATTAATTTTTCCAAATTATGAGAAAAGCAAAGCCTAAGAAGAGGATTCTACTTCCTGATCCCAAGTTCCACGACATCGAGGTAACCCGTTTCGTGAACAACCTGATGTTACAGGGGAAGAAGAGTATCGCGTATGCTATTTTCTACGATGCAATCGACATTGTAGGCGAGAAGATGAAAGATTCCGATCAGGCTCCATTAGATATTTGGAAGAAAGCGCTCGAGAACGTCACCCCGCAGATCGAGGTGAAGTCCCGCCGTATCGGCGGCGCCAACTTCCAGGTGCCTACGGAGTTGCGTCCGGAAAGGAAAGTCTCGCTTTCGATGAAGAACATGATTTCCTTCGCCCGCAAGCGTTCCGGCCACTCCATGGCAGAAAAGCTCGCAGCTGAAATTCTCGCTGCTTACAACAACGAGGGCGGCGCATTCAAGCGCAAGGAAGACATGCATCGCATGGCAGAGGCCAACAAGGCCTTCGCGCACTTCCGTTTCTAGCCCTTAGTTAAATGGCCAACAGAGATTTACATTTCACCCGCAACATCGGCATCATGGCTCACATCGATGCCGGTAAGACCACCACATCTGAGCGTATCCTGTTCTATACCGGAAAGACGCACAAGATAGGGGAGGTCCACGACGGTCAGGCCACCATGGACTGGATGGTGCAGGAGCAGGAGCGTGGTATCACCATCACTTCTGCCGCCACCACCTGTTTCTGGCCCTACGCAGGCAAGCAGTATCATATCAACCTGATTGATACTCCGGGCCACGTGGACTTTACTGTAGAGGTGGAAAGGTCTCTGCGCGTTCTGGACGGCACCGTCGCAACCTTCGACGCCGTCGGCAAAGTACAGCCTCAGTCCGAGACCGTATGGCGCCAGGCCGACAAGTACGGCGTGCCCAAGATAGCGTATGTGAACAAGATGGACAGGGTGGGAGCAGATTTCCTCGGATGTTGCGAGGATATCGCTCTCAAGCTCGGTGCCACCGCGGTCCCCATCTCCCTTCCTATCGGAAGCGAGGAGGACTTCCAGGGCATCGTGGACCTCATCTCCCGTAAGGCAATCTATTATCGCGACAGCGATGAGCTCGTCAACTACGACGTGCGCGAGGTGCCCGAGGACATGAAGGAAGAGGTCGAGCATTGGAGGGAGAAACTCCTGGAGGCGGCCGCCGAAAGCGACGAAGCCTTCATGGAGAAGTATTTCTCCGATCCCGATTCCATCACGGAGGAAGAAATTATCGCGGCTCTCCGGGCGGGCACCGTTTCCATGGCGATCGTTCCGGCCACTTGCGGTTCTTCCTATAAGAATAAAGGTGTGCAGTTCCTGCTCGACGCCATCGTGAGGTATCTGCCGTCGCCGCTGGACATTCCCGCCGTCGAGGCTGAGAACACCCACAACGGTCGCACGGAAGAACTCCCCGCCACGGCGGCCGGCCCGTTCTGCGCCCTTGTGTTCAAGATCGCTACCGATCCGTACGTAGGCCGTCTGGCTTACATGAGGGCCTATTCCGGCAAGCTCGATTCAGGCTCGTACGTGGTGAATTCCCGTACGGGCAAGAAAGAGCGTGTCGCGCGCCTCTACCAGATGCACTCCAACAAGCAGAACCCCATCGACTTCGTCGAGGCCGGGGACATCTGCGCGGCGGTCGGCTTCAAGGACCTCCGCACCGGAGACACCGTTTGCGACGAAAGCCACCACTACGCTCTCGAGAGCATGGAGTTCCCCGATCCCGTTATCGGCATCGCCATTGAACCCAAGACCCAGCAGGACCTCGACAAGCTCGGAGTCGCCCTGGGCAAACTCGCAGAGGAAGACCCGACCTTCACCGTCAAGAGTGATACGGAAACGGGCCAGACCATCATCAGTGGCATGGGAGAACTCCACCTCGACATCATAGTGGACCGGCTCCGTCGCGAATTCGGTGTGGAAATCAACCAGGGCGCCCCTCAGGTAAACTACAAGGAAGCCGTAACTACCAGCGTCCAGCACCGCGAGCTGTTCAAGAAGCAGACCGGCGGACGTGGAAAATTCGCAGATATCATCGTCGAAATCGGACCGGCCGACGCCGGAGTCTCCGGACTTCAGTTCGAAAGCCAGGTCAAGGGTGGAAACGTTCCCAAGGAGTTCATTCCTGCCGTGCAGAAGGGCTTCGAGAGCGCACTCGTCAACGGCGTACTCGCCGGCTACGAGATGCAGAGCCTCAAGGTCACTCTGCTCGACGGTTCCTACCACCCTGTCGATTCCGACCAGCTCTCATTCGAACTTGCAGCCCGCATGGCGTTCCGTCACGCCTGCCCGAAGTGCCATCCGGTGCTTCTGGAGCCCATCATGAGTCTGGAGGTAGTAACTCCCGACGAGTACATGGGCGACATCGTCGGCGACCTCAACCGCCGCCGCGGTCAGATAGTCGCGATGGATTCCACCGCCAACGGCGCAAGGATAATCAAGGCACATGTTCCGCTCGCGGAGCAGTTCGGTTACGTGACCGTGCTGCGTACGCTCTCCAGCGGCCGCGCCACCAGCACGATGAGCTTCGACCATTACGACGAAGTTCCTCCCGCACTGGCCCGCGACATCGTGGAGAAGAGCGGCTACAGGATGCCTTCAGATGAAGAATAATTATTATATTTGCACGCAATATGAGCCAGAAAATCAGAATTAAACTCAAGTCGTTCGACCACATGCTGGTAGACAAGTCTGCCGCCAAGATCGTCGAGACCGTCAAGAGCACCGGTGCAAAGGTGAATGGTCCCATTCCCCTTCCCACCAACAAGAAGATCTTCACGGTGAACCGCTCAACCTTCGTCAACAAGAAGGCCCGCGAGCAGTTCGAGCTCGATTCTTACCGCAGGCTTCTCGACATCGAGGACAGCAACGCCAAGACCGTTGACGCCCTCATGAAGCTCGAGTTGCCCTCCGGCGTAGACGTCGAAATAAAGGTGTGAGTGTAGTGCGCCCTTCGCGGCGCGCTGTCAGCAAAGCCCGGCCGGGGGCTTTAAGCCGGCCAAGGGTCCCATAGCTCAGTTGGTTAGAGCATCTGACTCATAATCAGGGGGTCGTAGGATCATGCCCTACTGGGACCACGCGAGCGCCACCCATTCCGGGTGGCGCTTTCGCGTGGCCCCAGGGACTCTTTCCCCCCAAGTGCTCGTACCCTGCTTTTTTCTGGCAGGTTACGAGCATTTAAGGCCTTTTTTGCTCGTACCCTGCGCGATTTTTACAGGTTACGAGCAGTTGCGCCGGCGTGGTCTAGCCGTCGCTCCTCTCTTCGCCGCGGCGCTGCCGCGCCGTCGTTCCGCTCCGAGCCATTTCGTCTGGCCTTTTGCCAAAGAGCCCGACGCATTGCGCCGGGCTCTTTGTGCTCCTACCCGCAGTCTTGGCCCCAAAGTGTAGCTAACGTGCAGAAAAGCTTGTACGTTAGCAGCAAAAAAGGGCAAAAACGCTCCCAACGTGCACTGGAAACTGCACGTTAGCCGCACTACCTATAGGAATATCGCTCGGGAATAATTACGCCGCATTCTTCACACGTGGCTTACGCTGCACGGTATCCACGCTCTTGCCGTAGACCACGTAGCGCTGGAAGGTGTATTCGGTGACGAGATTGAGAACGAGGTTGATCACTGTTACCAGGTACTCGTTCCAGCCCAGGCCAACGTATTGGACTCCTCTCCATTTGATACCGTCGGTTAGCCACTGGCCAAGCAGGGACGAGGCCGGGGTGAACACCAGATAATAGAGGAATACCTGGGTCATGGCCCAGGCCACGTTGTTGGCGGAGTGGAAGGTGAAGTGGCGGTTGAGGGTGAAGTTCCACAGAACCGACAACACGAGGGCTATGAGGTAGCAGGGCCAGTAGGTCCAGCCGGTGGTTTCATTAAGAAGGGCGAAGACGCCGAATTCGATGAGTCCTGCGCTGGCGGAAAGCAGGGAGTATTTTACGAAGCGCCAGAACTCCGATGGTTTTTTGGTTTCAGTCACTTTAGTTCAGGTTTCTAGATTGCGTATTTGATTATTTGCCAGAGCATTATGCCCGAGCAGATAAGTTTAATTCCGGTTCCGGAGATAAAGCCAAGGAAGGCTCCGATGCTGGCCTTGAAGGAATCCCACACCCCGCGGTCGGCGAAGAGCAGTTCTCCGAGGAATGCGCCCACGAGCGCCCCGGCGATAATTCCCACAGGGGGCAGCAGCATACCCACGAACAGGCCGACGATGGCACCGGTACTGGCCTGTTTGTGACCTCCGGTGACCTTGGTGAACCATGCGGGCACCACGTAGTCGAGTATGGTGACTGCCGTGACCACGGCCAGCCATATGAGCAGGGCCTTGAGCGATAGGGGGTCTGCCCCGCCCTTGGTGCCGGAGATATAAATCAGAAGCATGCCGACCCAGCTGAGGGGCGGACCGGGAAGCCCCGGAACGATGCTGCCTATGATGCCTATAAGGCCCAGCAGTATTGCTAAAATGCACCAGAAGTCCATAGTACTTAAATCTTTGCGGCAAAAGCCTTTCCGTATTCCTCGCAGGCCTTGAGTGCGGTGGCGTCGGGCACCCAGACCATACGAATACCTTCATCCACCACCTCGAATCCCGCCTCTGTGAGCAACGCTCCGAGTTGCTTCGACGCCTCTCCGCTCCAGCCGTAGGAACCGAACGCGGCGCCTTTCTTGCCCTTGAGCCTCAGGCCCTTGAGCATCTCCATGATACCGGCCATGGCGTAGGAATGACCGTAATTGATGGTGGGCGAGCCGACCAGTACGGCCTTGGAGGAGAAGATTTCCGTGAGGATGTCGTTCTTGTCTTCCTTTGAGGCGTTGAAGAGTTTGACCGTGGTTGCCGGAGCCGCCTCGCGTATGCCTCGGGCGATCGCCTCCGCCATGAGACGGGTGCTGTTCCACATGGTGTCGTACACTATGGTAACCTGGTTCTCCGCGTAGGCCTGATCGGACCACTCGAGGTATTTTTCGATGATCTTGCCGGGGTTCCTCCGCCAGACGATACCGTGGCTGGGGCAGATGATGGAAAGCGGCAGGTTCTTCGCCAGGATTTCCTTCACCTTGCGGGCAACCATGGGGCTGTAGGTGGCCAGGATGTTGGCGTAGTATTTCTTTGCCTCCGCAAGCACCTCACACTCGGGAACCTCGTCGTCGAAGAGGGATTCGGAGGCATAGTGCTGGCCGAAGCCGTCGTTGCTGAAGAGCACTCCGCCGCAGCCGTCGTAGTAGCTGAACATCGTGTCGGGCCAGTGGCACATGGGGGCCTCAATGAAAGTGAGGGTCTCGCCTCCGCCAAGCTCCAGCTGGTCGCCGGATTTAACGTTGATGTAATTCCAGTTCTGATGATAATGGCCACGCAGAATCGCTTCTCCTCTTGCGGTACAGTAGACAGGAGTGTCCGGAATCTCCCTGAGCAGCTCCGCCAGAGCGCCGGAGTGGTCTATCTCGTTGTGCTGCATCACTATCGCGTCTATCTGGTCGAGCGGAAGTTCTTCTTTGAGCCGGGCTACGAACTCGCTGTCGTAGGGACCCCACACCGTGTCGAGCAGAACAGTCTTGCTATGTCCGCGGAGCAGATACGCATTGTAGCTGGAACCGCGGCCGGTGCTGAGCTCGTTTCCGTGGAAAGATGTAAGCTCCCAGTCGGTCTTGCCGACCCAGGAAATGTTGTCTGTAATCTTCTTTGCCATATCTCTACAAAGATAATCATTTCCCCGGAATTGTGTCTTTAGGGAGAAAAGTAGGAAGAAAATCACTATATTTGCGCCGGTATGGAGAAAATTTTCGAGATAGTGCAGGCCTCCGCGGCCCTGGAAGGGAGCTCCCTCACCATGGCCGAATGCGAGCGCCTTCTCGCCGAAGGAATCAGTTCGGAAGGCAAGACGATAGCGGAGCAGCTGCTCTGCCTCAACCTTCGCTCAGCCTACGAGAAGTGCTTCCGCATGGCGGTGGACCACGAGTTCTGGAGCGTCTATCGCCTGAAGAGCCTCGCCTCCGTAGCCCTGCGAGACTCCGGAGCCGCCGTGGAAATCGTGTCGAACGAAAGGGTGCTGCAGAAGATCTGCGACATTGCCAACGGCATGCGTCTCCATATCGGGGGCGACGACGCCATGGACCAGTACAAGGCCTCGTTCATGATTCACTACCTGGTCTCCGCTTACAAGCCATGGGAGACAGGTAACGACTACATCGGCCGCCTGCTCATGAATTACCTGCAGCACGAGTGCCGTCTGCAGCCCACCATCATCAGGCCTTCCAAGCGCGCCGAGTACCTTCGCATCCTGGAGACCGCCAAGCGCGAAGAAATAAGCGAAGTATTCGTGAGCTACATGCTGGAGCACTGCCACGATAGGGCGGAAAAGGAAGATGTGGTCGAGCCGATAGGAGCGGGAATGGCTGTGCGCCAGCAACCTGCCGTAGAGGCTACTGCCTCCGAGAGGCGTGAAAAAAGTGCCCCATCCCGCCGCCCCTCTCCCGCTCCGGCAAAGCGTTCCAGCCGTGACGCCATCCTGGCGCTGCTCCGCAAAAATCCCTACATGAGCACCCGCGACCTTGCCGACGAAATCGGCATCAGCGCCAAGGGTGTGGAAAAGCAGTTGGGTATCCTAAAAGCCACCGACCGCCTTCGCCGGATAGGACCCGACAAAGGCGGCAAGTGGGAAGTGGTAGGATAATGCGGATTATTGCTGCTCAATTGTGACGCCTGGAAAACGATCCGCTATGCGTAACGATACATGTAGCTGTCGAGATTGACCAGTACTGTTTGGGCTTACTTCAATTATTAGCGTGTGAGAATTCGGCGGCTCCGGAATGGATATGTGGAACCATCTCCCATCAAGATTGTTCTCATCGTATGACAGATTAACCATGCCATCATCAGCTTCGTATATATTCGGATAAATAATACGCCATTCATTATCTTCAAACACCCGCTCCGAGGCATTGATGATATGTAACCATCCCTTTTTAAGATTCGTTATCACATCTTTTCCTCCGTCAGATGTAAAAGAAACAAAATCTTTATCGAATTTTACCTCTGGTGGATAAGCAATGTCATGGTCATGAGACCCATTTGAACAAGACGAAAGAATGCCAAGAAAGAATACTAGACAAAAGAAAGAGCTATTGTTCATTGCTGCAGATTATTAAATAACAGAAAAATTGCAAATCATCTTCCTATCATATATATAATTGTCTCCGTCAACAATCCAATTCCCAGATACCGAATAGTATCCACTATCATATGATGCACCCCATCCCCAATTCATCCTATAATCTGTAATATAAGGAGAACCATACGTTACCACGTTATGGGGAGGATAATTAAAGAAAGGAGGACCGGGTTGCGGTTCATCCCAAACCCATTCGTACTGATATGTATGCACAGCAATATACCGTCGATAGCCGTCAATCAGAAAACAGTGACCAATATCTGAGTTATTGGATTCAAAGCCTAACAGTACAACAGGAAAACCGTCGATAAGATTCTGTTTTGTTGTCGAAGAGGAATATGTGCCATAGTCGCAATCATAACCGAAAGGAATAAACGCGTAATTCTTCAGACTACTCAAAGAGGCTATCGATCCATCATTTCCATAACTCATTCCTATCTTCTTTCCTATGCATGCAATCAATACTGCTGCGGCTCTGAAGCCTTTTTCATTTATTGAATTGTAAAGCATATAACTCCAAGTTGAAGAACTTGAGCCTCCATAAGTCTGAACATAATTGCCCAAACCGACATACCCAACACAAAAAGCGGTGTCTGGAGCGTTAACCGGTACAGATAGTTTATTGTGAAGAAAGTACAGCATTTGAGCTCCCGCAATGGCGATACAGCCAGCAGGAGCTCTTGGGTCGTCGTCTGATATGGTTTTAAGCGGACAGTACAGGTTGTAATAGCTGTTTTGATGCCAATGCGTTTGTGTGAGTTTAATATCATCGAGCAATTCAGTACTGTGACTGACTCCCCTTAATTCATAGTGCCCTCCGATCGGGATTACGCCGATTGAATCGTCGTGCCCCCTGGTGGGAAGCGTAGTAATATACTCTATTTCACAGCAGACTAGCCCCCAAAATCTTCTGGATGACTGCATGTTTTCTAACTCTTCTTCACTACACGACGAAAAATCTTCCATGTGTTTTAGACTCTTGACTTCGGAAGCCAAACAATCAATCCAAAACAGCATTTCCACGTTTTCTGTCTCCATAGAAAAGGAACCCTCTTCCCCGCTGGCCAAAAGAACTGGAGCGCGCTTATCACCAGCGATAAGCTCCCATCCTTTGTCGTAATTAACAATATAAAATAGCGTGTCATCCCCTTCTGAAACTGGCTTAACAGACTCCGCTTTCTGCCCGTATCCAAGTTCTTTGAAATGCAGATATGCCTCCATATCTTTCATCGAAACGTTTGTGCCAAGATCTGGAAAAGAACCCTTTATTGAAGGTGTGGTCTCTTTGGGCAGGAACTCGCCGGTCGGTCGAAATAGAGATTCCTGACAACCGACAACAAATAAGAAGCATATGAGAGGAATTAAATGCTTTTTCATGTGAGTTATTGATTTGTAGGCCGTTGCAATATAATAACTATTTTTTATAATAACAACGGGAATGCGAGAATACGCCTCAGAGCGGAGTTAAAGCGCAACAGCTCGTAACCTGTAAAAATCGCTCAGGGTACGAGCACTCCCCCCTTACCTGTACTCCTCGAACTCAGGACGTTTCATCTCGCGGCTGGTGTCGCGAAGCGTCTCGTCGTCCTTGGGGCAGATCAGCAGCACGTCTCCGGTGTCAACCACCAGATAGTCCTTCAGCCCTCTGGCGATGAGCAGTTTGCGGGGATTGTCGCAGTAGATCATGCTGCCGGAGGTGTCTTTCACGAAAAGCTTGCCGCTCACGCCCTCGGTCACGTTGCCGTCGGCGTCCTTGTTGGGAGTGTAGTCGTAGAAGGCTGAGTACGAGCCTATATCCGCCCAGTCGAAGTCGCAGGGCAGTACGCTCAGATTATGGCTCTTCTCCAGCACGGCGTAGTCGATGGAATTGTGGGGACTGTCGGCATAGACCCTCTCGATGAAGCGCGCCTCATGGGCCGAGCCCAGGGCCTTCTGCCAACCCTTCCATAGATTGGTGATCTCGGGGCAGCAGCTGTGCATCTCCTCGCGGATGGCCGAAGCCTTCCATACAAAGATACCGGAGTTCCAGAGGAATTCGCCGCTGTCCACGAAAATGCGGGCCAGTTCCTCGGTGGGCTTTTCGGTGAAAGTCTTGGCGTGGGCCGGCTGACCGATGGTCCAGGCCTGGCGACCGCCTTCCACCTGCACATAGCCGAAGTTGGGATTCGGCTCGGTGGGAACTATCCCCAGGGCGATGAGGGCGTCGGTGCCGGCTGCATAGTCCATGGCTTTCGTGATGGCAGAGGAGAAGCGGGAGTCGGCCACGATGAAATGGTCGCAGGGGGTAACGGTTATCACCGCCTCCGGGTCGCGCGCCAGAAGCGTATAGGTTGCGAAGGCGATGGATGTGGCGGTGCCGCGGCCGTAAGGCTCAAGAAGGAGATGATCCTCGGCGATGTCTGGGAACTGCTCGAAGAGGAGTCCGCGGTACTTCGCAAGGGAAACGATATATATCCTGTCTTCCGGGAAGAGTTCCAGGGCCCTGCGGTAAGTCATCTGCAGGAACGACACGCCGTCCGTTCCCGCAGGCGTGAAGGGTTTGGGGAATTCCTCCCTCGTGAGTGGCCAGAAATGCAGGCCGGTTCCTCCGGCCAGAATGACGCAATAATTATGCATAGGTTGGTATGAATGCCTGTTGGTAATAGTTTATGTGTGTTTTCGTGTGGTCAAAAATCACTGTGACGATGTCAAAAAATACTTCGTACGCGCCGAACGCCGGATTGCCCTTCAGCCACCTTCGAGCCGCAGCGACCAGGTGCTGCTGTTTGGCGTGGTTCACGTTCACGGCGGGGTCTGCCATCACGGGCGCCGTACGGCTCTTCACTTCTACAAAATGAATGCCCTCCGGATCGAGTGACACTATGTCAAGTTCCACCCTTCCTCCCCTCCAGTTCCGGGAGAGTATGCTGTGCCCGCGGCTCTCCAGCCAGAGGGCTGCGGCATCCTCGCCGCGGCGGCCCGTCGCATCCATCATTCAAACGTTACGACAGTTACTCCCGAACCTCCGTTCCGCACGTCAGCGTCGGCCACGGAGGCCACCCCGGGCACGGTGCGAAGGTATTTCTGTATTTCCTCGTGCAGGGCTCCGGTGCCCTTGCCGTGGATGATACGAACCGCGGGCACGTCCACCATGATGGCGTCGTCCACGTAGTGCATCACTATCTCGAGCGCATCGCCCAGCCTCTCTCCCCGGACGTCGAGTTCCGGTTTGAAGTTCAGTCTGCGGGCGGCGATGGCGGGGTCCCTCCGGCTCGCCGGCACTGCAAGCCGCGGCGCAGCAGCCTTGTACTCTCCGGACGAGATCCTTTCCAGCGCCGCGGCCGGTAGCGTGCTGTGCAGGCTGCCGATGACAACCGTCACGCTGCCGCGGGCGATCTTCGCCACCTCCCCCACGAGCCCGCTTTCCTTCACGCGCACCTTTTCGCCCACCTTCAGCGGTTCTTCCTTCCGGACGACAGGGACGGCTCCCCCGGCCGAAGCAGTACTGCCGATTCCGGCGGCCGAAGCCTTGCCGCGGGCGGCCTTCCGGCTGATCTTCTCTATCTTGCGCTCAATGTATTCGTCTTTGGTTTTCTTTTCCGCGATGGCTCCCAGGAAGCCCTGGAGTTCGGCGCGGGCGGCCTTGGTGCGTTCCTTGTCGGCCTGGCTCTCGCGTATCTCGCGTATGGTACGCTCCACCTGGCTGCCGGCGCCCTTAACTATGGCTTCGGCCTCCTTGTGCGCGGCTTCGAGTATGCCCTTGCGCTCCTCCTGCAGGCGCAGCAGTTCCTTCTGGTATTCTTCCGTAACGCTGGCCAGCTCGCCCTCGGTATGCTTCACCTTCTTGATCTTCTCGTCCAGGGTCCTGCGGCCGCGGGCGATGCGCCGCAGGTTCCGTTCGATACCCACGTACTCCTGTCCGGCGCGCTCCTCGGCGTCTTTCACTATGCTCTCGGGCAGACCGGTCTTGCGCGCCATCTCGAAGGCGAAGGAGTTGCCCGGCAGGCCCATCTCCAGCTTGAAGAGCGGCTCGATGCGGGCGGCGTCGAACTGCATGGCTCCGTTCACCACCCCCGTTCGCGTACCGGAAGCGTAGAGTTTGAGGTTGGTATAGTGCGTGGTGATCACCCCATACACGCCGCGCCGGTCCAGTTCCGCCAGGATGGCTTCCGCGATGGCTCCTCCCGCCGCAGGCTCTGTGCCGCTGCCGAACTCGTCGATCAGCACCAGCGTGCGCGCTCCGGCATCCCGCAGCATCCCCTTCATCTCCTGAAGGAAAGACGAATAGGTGGAGAGGTCGTTCTCCAGGCTCTGGTCGTCTCCTATCGAAAGCATGATACTCTCGAACACAGGGAGTTCTGAGGTTTCCGAGGTGGGAATTAGCATGCCCCACTGGAACATGTACTGGAGAAGCCCCGCAGTCTTGAGGCACACGCTCTTTCCCCCGGCGTTGGGTCCGGAGATGAGCAGGATATGTTTTTCGGGGTTCAGTTCAAGGGAGATCGGGACCATCTTCCGGCCTTCTCCGGCAAGCGCCTTTTCCAGCAGCGGATGGCGGGCCTTCCGGAGCACCAGGCGGCCGTCGTCCGAAATGATGGGCATGCCGGCCGTATATTCCATTGCCGTGCGGGCCTTGGCCATAATGAAGTCGAGTTCGCCCACCAGTTCCGCGGCCACCAGCAGATCGGGCACGTAGGGCCTCAGGAAATCGGAAAACTCTATCAGTATGCGTTCGATTTCGCGCTCTTCCTCGCCCCGTAGCTCCTGGATCTCGCTCTCCAATTCCATCACCTCCAGCGGTTCCACGAAGGCTGTCTTTCCGGTCGACGAGGTGTCGTACACGTAGCCGTGGACCTTGCGTTTGCTGCCGACCGCCACGGGAATGAGGTATTTTCCGCCGCGTATGTTCACGGTGGCGTCGGCATCGGCCCAACCGGCATCCTGGGCGGCCTTGAGCACCGTGAGGGCCCGTTTCGAAAGGGATCCTTCGGCCGCTTTGAGCCGGGAACGTATCTCCTTCAGCTGCAGCGATGCGCTGTCCTTAACTTCGCCGTAGCGGTCCAGTATTCCCTCGATCCGGCGGAGTATCTCGGGATAATAGTTCACCGGCCGCACCATCTTCGCGAGTTCCGGGTAGATGCCGTCGCGCACGCTCCCGAAGAAGGCCATGATGCGCCGTACCGTGTTCGAGAGGGTCTGGAGCTTGCCCAGACTCAGCACGTCGATGTGGTAGGCGCTGTCTTCCAGAGGTTTAAGGAAGCCGGCCGCGTCGATGTAGCCGCTGGTGGGGAAGTTCTCCTCAAACATCAGCACCACCCGCATTTCGTCGGTACGATGCAGGCGGCGGGAGATTTCGGCGGCGTCGGTGCAGAACTCTTCGGTTCCGGTGCGACGGGCGGCGTAATCGGTGCTGCAACGTTCGCGCACCGTCTGCCGTACCCGGTCGAACCCGAGCTTAGCCTCTATCCTCGCTGCGTCGTTCACTGCTTCTCCTGTTCTTTGCGGGGTTCGAGCATGAGTTTGAGCTCGTTCATGCCGGCCACGGGGGAGATTTCCCCGTCGCGCACGAACGAGATGGTGCCCCTCTGCTCACTGATCACTATCACGTCGGCGTCGCTGCGTTCGGTGAGGCCTACGGCCGACTTGTGCCGCATTCCGTATTTCGCGGGGATCTTGCTGTCGGTGATGGGGAGGGTGCAGCGGGCTGCGATGATGCGGCCTCCGCCGATTATTACGGCTCCGTCGTGGAGCGGGGAGTCCTTGAAGAAGATATTTTCGAGCAGACGGCTGCTTACCTGAGCGTCGATCCTGTCGCCCGATTCGATCACGTCCTGCAGGGAGTTTTTGTGAAGTATGACGATGAGGGCGCCGGTGCGGTTCTCGGCCATGTCACGGCAGGCCTGGGCGATTTCTTTTGCGGCCTGGGCGCCGAGGTCGTCCCCCTTGCGGCCCAGCAGGCGGTCCACCCATCCGCCGCGGCGTCTGCCGATGCGGCTCAGGAACTGGCGGATTTCCGGCTGGAAGATGACGATGAGCGCTATGGCTCCCACGTTTATCACGGCATCCAGCAGGGAGCTCAACAGCTTCATGTTCAGCGCCGCCGCCACGAAGCGGATGGCCAGCAGGGCCAGGATGGCAATGAGGATGTTCATGGCGCTCGAGCCCTTGAGCCAGCGGAAAACCACGTATATGACCGCGGCCACGACAACTATGTCGAGCACGTCCACTATTCCCAGGTGCAGAAAGCCCAGCAGATCCAAAGGTGTCATAGTCTTCAAAGATACTAAATTATTCGAGACCCACCGCCAGGAAAGCGAGGAAGCCTTCGATGTCAAGGTTGTAACCGCGCGGAGGGGCGAGCTGGGTGCCGTCGGGGGAGAGCAGGATGTAGTTGGGCTGGGCGTTCACCCCGAAGCGTTCCCGGGCGATGTAGGAGTTCACCCTGCCGAGGTCCTTGAGAACCTTGCCGCTGGGGGTGGTTACCCAGTCGGAGGGGTCCAGGGGAGTCTTGTCGTCGTTGTAGAGGGCGACGATTATGTAGTGGTTGCGCAGGATTTCCAGCACCCGCGGGTCGCTCCATACGCGCTGTTCCATTTCCCGGCAGTTCACGCAGCCATGCCCGGTCACGTCCACGAATACCGGCTTGTTTTCGGCTTTGGCTGCCTCCAGACCCTCCTCCAGGGTGAAATATCCCGGAAGTCCGAGAGGCATCTTGAGGCCGTATTTGTTGCCGGCGCCTTCAGCGAGCTCCGAAGATTTGACCTCCATCGGAGGCAGGTAGCCCGAAAGAGCCTTCAGCGGAGCGCCCCAGAGGCCGGTTGCAAGATATGCCACGAAGGCGAAGGATGCCAGGCTGAGGATGATGCGGAGGGCCGACAGGCGTTTGATCTTGGCGTCGCGCTTGAAGCGTATCACCCCGAGCAGATAGAGTCCCATCAGGGCGAAACAGATTATCCAGATTATCAGGTACAGCTTGCGGCCCAGGATTCCCCAGTGGTAGGTCTGGTCGGCCACGCTCAGGAACTTGAGACCCAGGGCTACCTCGATGAAGCCCAGGCACACCTTTACGCTGTTCAGCCAGCCGCCGCTCTTCGGGAGCTTTTTCAGCAGCCCCGGGAACATCGCCAGCAATGTGAAGGGGAGGGCAAAGGCCAGCGAGAAAGCCAGCATGGTTATCATCGGCGCCCAGAACTCCCCGGCCGTGCTCTTGATAAGGACCGTTCCCACTATGGGTCCTGTGCAGGAGAACGATACCAGAACCAGAGTGAGGGCCAGGAAGAAGATACCTCCGAGGCTCCCCTTACTGGCCTTGGCGTCGCTGCCGTTCACCCATTTGGATGGGAGCGTTATCTCAAACGCGCCGAAGAAGCTGGCAGCGAACACCATGAACACTATGAAGAAGATTATGTTGGGCAGCCAGTGGGTGGCGAGCCAGTTGAAGATATCGGCGGTAACGGCGTCGCCCCCTATCGCGCGCGTGAGTATTATTATAATGGAGATGGGGACCGTGTAGAGCAGCACGATGAAGAGTCCGTACATCAAAGCCTTGAAGCGTCCCGCAGCGGGTGTGCTTTCGCCCTTGAGGAAGAACGACACCGTCATGGGCACCATCGGGAATACGCAGGGCGTAAGCAGCATGGCCAGGCCCCAGAGGATAGCCTCGAGGATCAGCGCCCAAAGGCCGCCCCCGGTGCCGGCCTGGGTGGAATTGCCGACTGTCTGCTGCCCCTCGGCCGCGGACTCGCCCGAGACCTCAACCGCGGACTCGTCGGAGAGCGAACCGTCATTTTCGGCCATTTTTGCTGGTATCCCCCCGTTTTCGGAGGGGGATACCGTCATTTTCGCCCCTTTTTGCTGGTTGGCCCCCTCGCCGTCGGTCGTTCCAAGTCCAGCCGCCTTTATCTCGAACTCCCAATCCAGCGGGGGAGTGCACATCTGGTCGTTGCATGCGGAATAGGTTACGGTTCCGCGGATGATGTTTGCGGCGTCATTTTCGGCCGATTTTGACGCACCCCCCAGGTTTTCGACGGGGGGGTGTTGCGTTTTCGGGCCTTTTTGCTCCCGCGCCCCTAACGCAACACGTTGTGCGAACACCGCCTTGCCGGAGAATACCTCCCGACCCTGCAGCGTCTCTCCCTTTGAAACCGCATACGGTTCTCCGACCGCCACTGCACCGGCCTCAAGCGTGATGACAGTGGCGTTGTCCGGGTCGTTCAGGCCGTAGATGTGCCAGCCCGGCAGTATCGTGGCGGAGAACTCCAGCACGGCCGTCGCGCCGCCTGCAGCCTCGCTCGCCGCAACATCTTTCACCTCCACTTTCCATCGCACTATATTTTCCGGGGCCTGGGCCGAGGCGGGGAGAGCCGGGAAAACCGCGCCCGCCGCCAGCGACATGGCCGCAAAGAGGGATATCAGCAACTTTTTCATTGTCTGCGAAGTTACTCATAATTTTTTGATTGCCTTAGGTTTGCATATTGAAAAATAAATCGTATCTTTGCAGCCCCCAAAATTGGGGTAAAGAATTAAACAAACAGTTAACAACCAAACCAATGCCTGGATTAATTGGAAAAAAGATCGGAATGACTTCCGTCTTCGGTGCTGATGGAAAGAACCTTCCATGCACCGTCATCGAGGCTGGTCCGTGCGTTGTCACGCAAATCCGCACTCTCGATACCGACAAGTACGAGGCCGTGCAGCTTGCCTATGACGAAACAACAGAAAAGCACGCCAGCGCACCGCTCAAGGGGCACTTCGCAAAGGCAGGAGTAGCTCCCCACCGCAAGCTCGCCGAATTCCCGGCGGACTTCAAGAGCGATCTGAAACTGGGCGACACCGTCACCGTAGCAGACGTCTTCACAGATGTTCCGTTCGTCGATGTCGTCGGCACTTCCAAAGGTAAGGGGTTCCAGGGTGTTGTGCACCGCTATCACTTCCGTGGTGTCGGTGATGCCACCCACGGTCAGTCCGACCGTCAGCGTCACCCCGGTTCTATGGGCGCATCGTCCTGGCCCTCCCGCGTTCTTCCCGGAATGCGCATGGCAGGCCACATGGGCAGCGAGCGCGTAAAGGTCTTCAATCTCCAGATTGTCAAGATCATCCCCGAGAACAACCTTCTCATCGTTAAGGGTTCCGTCCCCGGAGCCAAGGGTTCTTATCTTTTATTGGAGGCTTAAGCTATGGATCTGAACGTACTTAAAATAGACGGCACTCCTTCTGGAAAGAAGGTCACTCTCGACCCTGCAGTTTTCGGAATCGAGCCCAACGACCACGCCATTTATCTCGACGTAGTCCAGTATCTTGCACATCAGAGGCATGGCAACGCCAAGAGCAAAGACCGCAGTGAAGTTGCATACAGCACCAAGAAGATGGGTCGCCAGAAGGGCGGCGGTGGAGCACGTCATGGTTCCATCAAGGCCGGTACCTATGTTGGTGGTGGTAGCATCTTCGGTCCCAAGCCCCGCTTCTACGGCGGCAAGCTCAACAAGAAGGTCAAGAGCCTCGCTCGTTGCTCCGCACTCAGCTATAAGGCACAGGAAAACGCAATCACCCTGGTAGAGCCCTTCGCAATGGAGGCTCCCAAGACCAAGGAGTTCGCAGGTATCCTCGAGGCCCTCAAGGCAGGAGACCGCAAGGTTCTCTTCGTCCTTCCGTCCAACTCGGACAACATTTTCCTTTCTTCCCGCAACCTTCCTTACGTGAATGTCATCACCGTGGACGAGATCAACACCTACGCTATCATGAACGCGAATTCCGTGGTTCTGATGGACGGCGTCCAGGACATTCTCTCCGAGAGGAAAAAATAATCTTGAAAAATGGGAATACTTATTAAGCCTATAGTAACAGAGAAGCTTACGGTTCAGGGCGAAAAGTTGAACCGCTACGGCTTCGTGGTAGACCGCGACGCCAACAAGCTTCAGATAAAGGAAGCGGTCGAGAAGGCATACGGCGTCAGCGTCGCATCCGTCAACACCGCCAACTACCACGGCAAGCGCAAGAGCCGCTACTCCAAGAGCGGTATGCTCCGCGGCCGCATGAACCATTTCAAGAAGGCCTATGTCACCCTCGCTGGTGAAGATAAGATAGACTTCTACGCTAACATCTAGGAGGACTCAGAAATGGCAGTTAAGAAATACAAACCGACCACTCCCGGACAGAGGAACAAGGTCATCAGCGCTTTCACCGAGATCACGGCGAAAAAGCCTCACAAGTCATTGCTCGAGCCCCTGCATGGCACCGGCGGCCGCAACAACACCGGCCAGCTCACCATGCGCTATATCGGCGGCGGTCACAAGAAGATGTACCGCGTTATCGACTTCCTTCGCGACAAGGACAACTGCACCGCTACGGTTCGCACCATTGAGTACGATCCCAACCGTACCGCCCGCATTGCTCTCGTTCAGTACGAAGATGGCGAATACCGCTACATCATCGCTCCCGAAGGACTGAAGGTTGGACAGGTTATCGCTTCCGGTAGCGGAGTCGCTCCCGAAGTCGGCAACGCCCTTCCTCTTTCGGAAATTCCTGTCGGTACTCTCGTTCACAATATCGAACTCCGTCCCGGCCAGGGTGCCACCATGGCACGCAGCGCCGGTGCGTTCGCACAGCTTGCCGCCCGTGAGGGCAACCACGCGATCCTTCGTCTGCCTTCAGGCGAAACCCGCATGGTGCTGGTAAACTGCCGCGCAACCGTGGGCACCGTCTCCAACGGCGACCACAACCTTGAGAGCTACGGCAAGGCCGGACGTTCCCGTCACCTCGGACGCAGGCCGCACAACCGCGGCGTCGTCATGAACCCGCACGACCACCCGATGGGCGGCGGTGAAGGACGTGCTTCCGGCGGACATCCGCGTTCGCGCAAGGGTCTCCCCGCAAAGGGCTACAAGACCCGCAACCCGAAGGCGAGCTCCAACAAGTTCATCATTGAAAGAAGAAAGAAATAAACAGGAATTATGAGTCGTTCACTTAAAAAAGGACCATACATCCAGGAAGCCCTGGAAAAAAGGATTCTTGCCATGAACGAAGGTGGCAAGAAGAAAGAGGTGGTCAAGACCTGGAGCCGTTCCAGCATGATCTCCCCTGATTTCATCGGCCATACTGTCGCGGTTCACAACGGGAACAAGTTCATTCCTGTTTACATCACCGAACAGATGGTAGGACACAAGCTCGGCGAGTTCGCCCCTACCCGTATCTTCCGGGGTCACTCCGGCAATAACAAGTAATAAGCTATGGGACAGAGGAAAAGACTTATGGCCGAACGCTTCAAGGAAGCGAAGAAGACCACGGCAATCGCCAAGCTTAACGACAATCCCACTTCTCCCCGCAAGATGCGCCTCGTGGCTGACACCGTGCGTGGTGTCGAGGTCAACAAGGCCCTCGATCTCCTGCACTTCAGCAAGCGCGAGCCGTCCATCAAGCTGGAAAAGCTGATCCGCAGCGCCATCGCCAACTGGGAAGCCAAGAATCCCGAAGGAGCGAAGGATCTCGAAAGCGGAAGAGTTTATGTAAAGACCATCATGGTTGGCGAAGGCCGCACCATCAAGCGTGTACGCCCCATGCCTCAGGGCAGGGCCGGTCGTATCCGCAAGCGCAGCAACCACGTCACCGTGATTCTCGATGTCAAACCCGCAGCAGAGGAGGCAAAGTAATATGGGACAGAAAACTAATCCTATCAGCAACAGAATCGGCATCACCCGCGGTTGGGATTCCAACTGGGCCGGTGGAAACTATGCCGAGAAGATAGCGGAAGACTACAAGATCCGTCAGTATCTGGGAGGCCGTCTTGCAAAGGCAGGTCTCAGCCGCATCGTCATCGAGCGCACCCTCAAGCTCATCACCGTCACCATCTACGCAGCCCGTCCCGGTTTCATTATCGGTAAGGGAGGCACCGAGGTCGACAAGCTTAAGGAAGAGCTCAAGAAGGTCACCGGCAAGGAGGTGCAGGTCAATATCTACGAAGTTCGCCGTCCCGAAGTGGACGCACACATCGTGGCCGACAGCATCGCCCGCCAGATCGAAGGCCGCGTCAGCTATCGCCGCGCCATCAAGATGGCCATCGCCAACACCATGCGTGTCGGTGCAGAGGGCATCAAGGTGCAGATCAGCGGTCGTGTAGGTGGCGCCGAAATCGCCCGTTCCGAGATGTTCAAGGAAGGCCGCACTCCGCTGCATACCTTCCGTGCAGACATCGACTACGCCCTGGCAGTCGCTCGCACCAGCATGGGTGCCCTCGGCATCAAGGTGTGGATCTGCAACGGCGAAAAGTACGGCAAGCAGGATCTTACTCCCGCTGCCTTCGCAGCAGCCAACGCACAGGCTGCCGGCGCAGGCCGCAGCGGTGGTCGTGGAGACCGCCGTCCGCGCCGCGACGGTGACCGTGGTGGCCGCGGTGGAGAGCGTCGCCCCCGTCGCGAGAACTAATCGCGGAGCGCTCTGTAGAGAGCCCTGACGATTAGGGTCGTTTTTGAAGGACCCCCCGGGTGAAAAGCCCGGGGGGTCTGACGTTTTTGGCCTTTTTTGACAGGACAGTCTTTCCTATCGCACCGCCTCCAGTGCGGAGAGAGTATGCGGGATATGCTCGCCGGGGAGTCTTACGATTCTCCTTTCGCGGTCGCGGACAGCCTGTTCCGCGGCCTTTTTCTCTTCAGCTGCCTTGCGCTCCTGCTCGGCCTTTTGCTCCTGAGCGAGTTTGGCCTGCTCTGCCCTGCTGGTAGGACCAGCGGGAGTGGTGGTGGCAGGCTGGCGTCCGTGCTGACTGGGCTGAGAGTGGCCCTGGGGAGCGGGTGTGGTGCGGCCGGAACCGGCGGCGGAACCCGAAGCGGCCTCGGAACCGGAACCAGAGCCTGAGCCTGAGCCTGCCTTATCAAGTCCCTCGAACCTCGGATCGAAAGGATCGCGGGTCAGAAGTGCGATTCCAGGTCCTTCAAATACTATCATACCGTTTCCGACATAATCGGCAAAGGGCATGATGGCCAGGGTGCGCATCCAGCGACCGTCTTCCTCATAGAGCGAAAGAACCAGATCGTACGCCAAACCAGTGCCGTGAACATCGTCCTTGGTGCCGCCGCGGCTGGAGGCAATGAGGCTCAGTCCCACGGTGCGGGCGTTGTTCGGACCCCAGTAGATGATTTCTTCTCCCTCCATCTTATAGTAGGGATCGTCGAACTTGTCGATGAAGTGGCAGACGAGTTCGTCGTGCAGCTTCACTTCGGCTCCGGCGTCGCTCCTCTTCACGGAGCAATTTACAACCTCGCCCATATGGAACGGACGGTGGAAGACCTTGCTGCGAGAAGCGTCGCGCTCGGCGTGTGCGAGTGCTCCGTCCTGTACCAGGGGGATGTAAGAGGTGATACCGGTATTCTCGCCTTCGATGATATCCATGCAGCGATTCACGAAGTCGGTATGGTTGCTGAGTTTCGACACAAAATTCGGGTCGATTCCAAGGCCGTGGAACACATCGGTGTGCACAAGCTCATGGTAGCCGACCAGCGGCAGGGTATAGGCCCTCATGCCAGGAGCGTTGATGTCGGCCATGGCCAGCCAGCGCTGTCCGTCTGCGGCCACATAGATGAGGCCCTGTGCGCACTCCGCCTCGAAATATCCATAATTGCTGATCGTCTTCACCAGGCTGCCGTCGGCCTCATAGAGAAGGGCCTTCAAAACGTAGCTCTTCTGGTTCGAGAAAGACATCGAGCCCGTGGTTCCCGGCTGCACGGCGAAGGGTTCGAAACGCACGAAGCGTCCGTAGCCCCATTCGATGGGAAGGTCAGCGCAAAGCACAGTGGCGCCCAGAAGATCCCTGCGCAGCTCCATGAGCTTGAGGCTGTTCTCGTGGAACCTCACGCCAACCGGACCGCATCTGTATGCGGCTGCGCGGACCGGGTCTCCCTGGGGATCGTAGGGGATCACCGCGCCGGCCTGGCGGAATACCTGCTTGCTGCTGAGGTCTCCGCTGAAGAAGACGTGGGTGAAGTCGGTGGCGAGGCACTTGTACGATCCGGACGAGCGGGTGATTGCCAGATACTCGAAGGGAACCGGGACGGAACCGTTTTCGCAGATAATGCCCTTCAGGCGCTTCATACCGTCGGTGGCGATGGCATAACCGTCGTTGAAAGAAGGACGGATATAGAACTGCGGGGCGAATATTTCTTGCCCTGCGGCATTGTAAATACCCCAGAGCCTCTCATAGCCGAAGCCGGCCACAGGAGCCTCCTTCTCGCCGAAGAACAGGCGTCCGTCACGAGATACTGCCACGTCGCGGAACTCCAGCGGCAGGACGATACGACCGGTGATGTCCGCGATGCCGCGGTACTTCACGCTTCCCTCCTTCTGCATGAGTTCGCAGTAGCCGTACTTGTCGAACTTGCTGATATTGTCGTATTCGGCAGGAATGATAAAAGTGCCCTGTCCGTCGATGATACCGGTGCGGCCGTTCAGTTTCACTTCGGCCATACCGTTCTTGTCGAACTTGCCGGCGGCATCGAACTGCGGTTCGATAATCCAGACTTTGCCTTTTGCCTGATATCCGTATTTCTTTGTAGCCTTGTCCTTTACAGGCTTCATGTCCTGTGCGGAAGCGGCGAGCGAAAGAAGCATCGCAAATGCACAGAGGATAGTTTCGATATGTTTCATATTTCTTCGTACAATTATACAAAGTTAACTTTTTTTTGTTACATTTGCGGGCTCAAAATTAGAAGAATCTAAGCCGATAATAATTATTAACCAATTTATTTTAAAATGAAAAAGATTTTCACTTATGCACTTATTGCTCTTGCAGCAGTAGCAGTTCTGGCTTGCTCCAAGCCCGCAGACACTGAGAAGGAAGAAGAGAAGAAGGAAGAAGCTCCCGCTTATCCCACCGATTACGCTTCCTACACTGAGGTTAGCGCCTGGGGAATCACTGGTTCCATCGCTTCCACTGGCAACGACTGGGGTCAGACTGCCGAAGATAAGGACATTGTCATGAAGACCAATGGCACCTGGCATGTCGCTACCGGTGTCGTTCTCACCACCACCGACCAGTTCAAGTTCCGCAAGGACAATGCTTGGACAGAGAATAGGGGCGGCATCTGCGAAGAAGCAGGCAAGCTCTTTGACGTTGCTCAAAACGGAGACAACATCAAGGTTCCCGCAGACGGCACCTACACTATTCTCCTCAACGCTGAGGAAGGAAAGGCAGTTGTTATCGCCGAGTAATTTCCTTCAAGGAATAAACAATTCGGGCCACCCGGCAAGGGCGGCCCGTTTTCGTTTATAATAGCTCCTTATTTGCAGAGCATAATATCCATTATCATCCGATCGGCGGCCTTCATTCCGGAAGAGCCGATAGAACCCAGATTGCGTATGGTCTTCTCCACGTCGTCGTCGATGATGCCGTCGGTGGAGGGGATACAGGTTCCGCGAAGCGCGAGCACGGCCGACTGAACGGCGCAGGACACCCCGGAGGCCACCTTCATGGCGCAGCCTGTCTTGGCCCCGTCGCACACCATGCCGGTGATGTTTCCGGCCATATTCTTGATGGCGTAGCACACTTCGTCGTAGCCTCCGCCCTGCAGCCACACTATTCCGCAGGCAGAGCCGGTGCTGGCCACCACGCAGCCACACAGGGCCGAAAGCCGGCCCAGATAAGCCTTTATATGGATGGCCACCAGGTTGCTCAGGATCAGGGCCCTGGCCAGCCGTTCGTCGTCTACCTTATACATATTCGCGTATGCGATGACCGGCATGCTCACGGTGATGCCCTGGTTGCCACTGCCGCTGTTGGACATCGCTGGCAGGGTGCATCCTGCCATGCGGGCATCTGCAGCCGCGGCCGTCATACCCATGGCGTAGCTCATGAAATCGTCGCCGAACACCTCGCGCTGGTTCTCCCTTATCGCGCGCCCGACCTCCATACCGTAATGTCCGCTCAGGCCTTCGTGCGCGAGCGCAAGGTTCAGGCTGCGGTCTTCCAGAATGAAGGCGATGCGCTCGAAGGGGGCACTAAGCGCGAAGTCGAAGATCTCGCGGACCGTGAGGCCTCCGTCGCCGGCAGAATGATCTTCCGCGGCCGCTCCTGATTCCGAACTCACGAGGATGTGGTCGGCGAAGCCGGTCTCCACGATGCGGTCGTGGTCGTCCTCGATCACGGCGTAGGCCTTGGGGTCCAGCTCGGCGCTTGCACTGCCGCACCCGTCCACCGAAACGGTAGCCTTTACATAGAGGAGCCTTTCAGTCGGGGCGACGCCGACGCGTACCCTTCCGGCAGCCACCAGCTCGCGGGCTCGGGCAACGGCGGCATCGTTCAGGCCTCCCAGCACCTCGAGCCCGCGGGAAGAATCTCCGCACACGGCTCCCAGGGCCGCCGCTATCGGCAGGCCTACCATTCCGGTGCCGGGGATACCCACGCCCATGCCGTTCTTGAGGATGTTGCCGCTCACCTGAACGTCCAGGCGCAAAGGTGCTTGCAGCCTCCACCCTTCCGCGCAGATGCCGGGGCAGTTGTCGCTGATGATTTCCGTGGCTTTGGCTACCGCAAGCGCTACGGCTATTGGTTCGGTGCATCCGAGTGCGGGTTTTACCTCGCGGTGCAGGATTTCGAGGATTTGTGTGGTTCTGTCGGTCATAGTTTCCGTAAAGATACGAATGTATTTGCAAAAATGACTATCTTTACATTCCAATTGAAAGCTTCAAAAACACTAAAATGTACAATCCTTCGTCAACGCACGCCGATGATTTCATAAATCATGACGAAATCCTGGAAAGTCTCGATGAGGCTTCCCGCGAGTCAAAGAACCACGCTCGCGTAGAGGCAATACTTGAAAAGGGAGCATTGTGCAAGGGCCTTACCCACAGGGAGGCCGCTACCCTCATGGCCTGCGACGATCCCGCCCTGGAGGAGCGCCTTTTCGCCCTCGCCAAGGAAATCAAACATAAGTTCTACGGCAACCGCATCGTGCTGTTCGCCCCGCTCTACCTTTCAAACTATTGCATTAACGGTTGTGTATACTGTCCTTACCACGCCAAGAACCGCACCATTCCCCGCCGTAAGCTCTCCCAGGAAGAGATAGCGGATGAGGTGCGCGCCCTCATACGCATGGGCCACAAGCGCCTTGCCGTGGAAGCCGGTGAAGACCCGAGGAACAACCCCCTCGAGTACATCCTCGAGTCCATCAAAACGATATACAGCGTGAATGAGGGCGGCAATTCCATCCGTCGCGTGAATGTGAACATTGCCGCAACGGACGTGGAGAGCTTCCGCAAGCTCAAGGCCGCAGGCATCGGCACGTATATTCTCTTCCAGGAAACCTACAATAAGGAGAATTACCAGAAGCTGCACCCCACCGGACCCAAGAGCAATTACGACTGGCACACCGAGGCCATGGACCGCGCCCAGGAAGGCGGTTGTGACGACGTGGGCATCGGCGTGCTCTTCGGCCTCAGCAACTATATGTATGAGCTCGTGGGTATACTCATGCACGCCGAGCATCTGGAAGCCCGCTTCGGAGTGGGCCCGCACACCATCAGCGTGCCGCGTATCTGCCCGGCCGACGACATCTCCCTGGATAGCTTCCAGGACGCCCTTCCGGACAATATCTTCCACAAGCTCGTAGCCGTTCTCCGCATCGCGGTGCCGTACACCGGAATGATTATCTCCACCCGCGAATCGGCAAAGATGAGGGGTCTGCTCCTGGACTGCGGCATCTCCCAGATCAGCGGCGGGTCGCGCACCAGCGTGGGCGGCTATACCACTGTGGAAAGGCACGACGAGACCGCCCAGTTCGACGTCTCGGATACCCGTTCCCTCGACGACGTGGTGCGCTGGCTGCTGGAGAAGGACCACATTCCTTCCTTCTGCACCGCCTGCTACCGCGAGGGGCGCACAGGCGACCGCTTCATGAGCCTCTGCAAGAGCGGCAAGATAAGCCTCTGCTGCACCCCCAACGCGCTCATGACCCTGAAGGAATATCTCATGGACTACGCCTCCCCGGAAACCCGTGCCGCCGGCGAAGCCCTCATCGCAAAGGGCCTTCTGGACATTCCGCTGGAGAAGACCCGTGAAATCACCTGTGACCGTCTCCAGCGCATAGAAAACGGCGAGCGCGATTTTAGATTCTAAGTGTCGGAGACGTCCCGATTTTTGGGACGTCTCGGTCAAAAAAGGCCCAAAAATGTCGGCAACGTCCCTAAAAATGGGACGTCTCGGACACCTTGCAAAATTATGGATAGAGTTCAGATATCAGTTTTCGGCCCGGCGAACAGCGGTAAATCAACGCTGGTAAATGCCATCTGCGGGCAGGAAGTGTCGCTGGTGAGTGCCGTGCCAGGCACCACCACGGATCCGGTACGCAAAGCCATCGAGTTGCCCTATGGCATTGGTCCGGCCATTCTGGTAGACACCGCCGGTCTGGACGACGCCTCCCTCCTGGGTCCGGAGCGTGTCAGGCGCACAAAACAGGTAATCGACACTACAGACATAGCGATAGTCCTTGATATCGAGAACCCCTCTTCCAAGGAACTCCTGGATCAGCTGGGGCAGGCCGACATCCCGGTAGTCCCATACGAAAAAGGGGAGACCGTAGAAGAGTTGCTAAAGACGGTCGCCGCAGTGCTCCCGAAGAATGGCCAAGCCTATATCACCGGCCGTCTCGTGGCCAAAGGAGACCTGGTGGTGCTCGTGATGCCTCAGGACAGCGAGGCACCCAAGGGCAGGCTCATCCTTCCCCAGGTGCAGGTGATAAGGGAACTTCTGGACCGTGGCTGCACTCCAGTGTGCTGCACTCCGGACAGCCTGCAAAGCACCATCTCCGGGCTCAAAGACGCCCCGGCGCTGGTGATCACAGACTCCCAGGCGTTCAAGTTCGTGAACGAAACCATCCCCGCTGACTGGCCCCTCACATCCTTCTCCATACTCCTGGCCGGAGCGAAGGGCGATATCGCCACCTTCGTGGAAGGCGCACTTGCCATCAGGAATCTGAAACCCGGAGCCAAGGTGCTCATCGCCGAGGCCTGCACTCATGTGCCGAATACTGAAGACATAGGAAGGGTGAAGATTCCGGCATGGCTCCGAAAGCGAGTTCCTAATCTCGAGGCGGTCGTCTCTGCCGGCAACGACTTCCCCGAAGACCTGTCGCCGTACAGCCTCATCATCCATTGCGGAGCGTGCGTCGCGAACGCCGCCCTGGTGCGTTCGCGCATAAGAAAAGCACTCCTCGCCGGAGTGCCCATAACCAATTACGGTATTGCGATTGCCGCCCTGCAGGGTATCCTGGACAGGGTATCGCTGCCTTAACTTCCTATATTCTCGCGGATCAGTTCCGTCAGGCTATTCATTATCTCCAGATTGTTGAGGTTCATACCCTCGAAGACTTCCTTCACCTCCGCGGTGGAGAGCTCGAAAGTGCCCTCGTCCGTGATGTAACGTATGATGAAGTTGATGTCCTGGTACTGGCAGATGAAGCTGGCGAAACATCCGGGGAGGTCTCCCTTGGGCTGAAGGTCTATGTGCGAGCGCTGGTAGGATGCGTAGATCTCCGTTCCTTCGCCCACCTTTGACTTGAGGTAGAACTTGCCGTTACACAGCTCCGAATGGAACTTCAGAAGGGCTATCCCCATGCCTATCTTGCGCTCCTTGCGGCAGGAGTAGAAGCGGCTGTTTATAGCCTCTATCATGTCTTCCGGCATCCCGCAGCCGTTGTCGATGATCTTGATGGACAGAAGGTCGCGGGCGGCGCTGTCCTCCATCTCGATGGTGATCTCCGTAGCTCCGGCGCGGATGGAGTTGTGGGTTATGTCGATGATATGGAGGTCCAGACTTTTCATAGTATCACCGGCTCTCCCTGACGGAGGGCGTCTTTGAAATTGTCGAAACTGAAAAAGGGCATTTCCAGAACGCTGTGGATCTTGGCGATGTCCGGAACGAAGTGGGCGTCGCTGCTCTGGATGAAGTTGAGGTCGCTGAACCATGGATGGTCCTCAAGGAACCTGTAGCCGTCGCGCTTGCAGTAGTAACTGAGCTCCATGGCGTGGAACTTGAGTCCGGAAGGCACGAAGCCCAGCTGGGAACTCAGGCTGAAAGTGGGCCTGTCTATATGGGCCGGGATGAAAATGCCTCCGAGACGGTACACCTCCTGCTGGAGCTCCAGCATCGGCAGGTCCAGGGCGTTTATGAGAAGGTGCTGCACCTGGTCAAGGATGTTTTCCTCCTCATCCACCACCAGCTGGTAGCCGAAGCGGTCCACGTCGTTCTGAAAGTAGATTACTCTGGAGTCCAGGAAGGCCTGGAATTCCGCCAGCTTTTCCGTCGTGGGCATGAAGGCCAGGCAGTGGACTTCCTCTTTGGTGGTGACTTCCGCTCCCATGAGGACATGCAGCCCGACCTTTTCTCCCAGACGCCGGGTGACGTCGGCGTTGAGGGTGGAGTTGTGGTCCGTAATGCCGATTATGTCCATTCCGCGGGCCTTTGCCGTTTCAACTATGGCAGAAGGGCTCATCTCGATGTCTCCGCAGGGCGAAAGCACCGAGTGGATGTGCATATCGGCCTTGAACTGCATTATTTAATGAGCTCGTAGAGCTTGCCGCATACCTCGAAGGTGGTGTCTTTGCTCACCAGGAGGCAGATGTCCTCGTCCTTGGCGTGCTGGAGCATGTCGTCGTCGGGGACGCCGTCGCGTACTATGATCACGGCGGGCATGTCCTTGAGGGAGGCTATGGCCGTTACGTTCTTGTGGGTCTGCATGGTAATCCACACCTGTCCGCTGCGGGCGTTGCCCATAACGTCGCTGAGGAGGTCGCATGCGTATGCGCTGGTCACTTCGGCGTCCAGATTCACGGGATTGAGGCACTTGAGATCCAGCTTTTCGATAAGGTCTTTTACGGTCATTTTATTGTTCTTTTTTGTTGTTCTTGGCAGTTATGCGGTCTCCCCAGATGCGCTTTGTGGCGTCACGGGAAGAGTCCGAGTTCTGATTGATGAAGATGCAGGTGTCCATTTTAGCATCCCCACGGACGATGTCTTCCGCAAGGGCGGCGCATGAAGGGGCTCCGCAGGCACTGCAGTTCACGCCTGGAAGGGCCTTTTCAATTTTCTTCATCTGCTCCGCCATCTTGAATGCTTCCGCGTAGTTATCGTTGAGCTTGTAGATGGAGCGGGGCTTGATTTCCGCAATTTCCATATCCTTTATCCACTGAGGGGTAAGGGTGAGGTCTTCTGGCGGGGTTTCGCGCAGCTTGCTTCTTTCCAGACGCTCGAACAGCTGAGCCCTGTATTCCAGACGCTTGCGGGCGACGAAGCGGTCCTGGGTCGTGAGCACGCCGCCCACGCAGCCCTGGTCGCAGATGCGCATCTCCACAAGGCCCGGGGCATCCACGGTTTCGTCTTCCAGTTTTTCCAGGAAGTTCAGAACGTTCTGCAGACCGTCCACAGCGTAGTGCGCGCCCTTGAAATGGGGAGCCTCGCCGCCTGAAAGGGACCATTGAACGTCGCGGGAATTAAGCGTATGGTTGATGGGCTGGGCGTTACGATCCGAGTCGTGAAGCATCAGCATCACCTTGTTATAGAGGAAATCCATATTGATAACCCCCGTAACGCAGGTGGGCTTTCCACTCACAGGATACTTCACCGCGGCAATCTTGGCGGCGCAGGGCGTAACGTAGAAAACGCCGATTGACTCGCGCCGGGCGCCCTCGTCTATCAGTTTCTGCGTGATAACGCGGGAGGCGAGTTCAAGCGGCGCCCTCACATGGATGATATTGTCTACCAGAGAGGGGAAGCGCACCTGGATCAGACGGGTCACCGCCGGGCAATAAGGAGAGATGAAGGTTCGTATTTCCGGGTGGTCCTCCATGTACATATTGTAGAGCTCCATCATGCGCGCAACCTCGTGCTCCACCTCATAGATATGGGTGAATCCCAGCTTCAGGAGGCATGAATAGATGGCCTTGGTCTTGTACTTGGTGTCGAACTGGCCGATGAAGGCGGTGGGCACCAGACATACCCGGTAGCGGTAATTCTCGATGAGGCCGAAGTCGTCCTGCTTGATGTATATGGCCTTGTGGGGGCAGGCCTTCATGCATTCGCCGCAGTCCACGCATTTGTTGTCCGCTATCACCGCTTTGCCTCCGCGTATGCGTATGGCGGCGGTGGGGCAG
The DNA here is from genome assembly GCA_017412645.1 of Bacteroidales bacterium. GTDB lineage: Bacteria > Bacteroidota > Bacteroidia > Bacteroidales > UBA932 > Cryptobacteroides. The sequence goes on from JAFPWX010000019.1 coordinate 112,641, forward strand.
GTGCGCATGCAGGTGGTGCAGCCCTGACACAGGTAGTCGTTGACCCTGAGGGAATGCTTGAAGTATATCTCTCCTGTAGGCATAATGTCAGACAAGCTTGACTATCATGGTGACAGTGGTGCCCACTCCCACCTTGGTGTCTATCTTGAGTTCGTCCGTATTCTTTTTGATATTGGGAAGACCCATTCCGGCGCCGTAGCCCATCTCGCGGACCTGCGGCGATGCGGTGGACCAGCCTTCCTGCATCGCAAGCTCCAGATTGGGGATGCCCGGACCCTCATCGGCCACCACCATCATTACCTTCTCGGCGTCGATGTCCACGTCGATAGTGCCGCCGTAGGCATGTGCGACAGCGTTTATCTCCGCTTCGAAAAGGGCCACTACAGCGCGTTTGATGCTGGCGGGATCCACCCCAAGCTGCTTGAGCGTGCGCTTGACGTTGCTGGAGGCCTGACCCGCGTCGGCAAAGTTGCCGCGTTCTATGGTGAAGGTGTAATGCATAAGGCTAATAGAGGGGCTGGATGCCGGCCTTGTAAAGTATGCCGCTGAGCTTGAAAATGCTGTAGCGGGACTTGATGATGGTGATGTCGTTGTCTACCGCGAGCTCAATCATGTCCTCGTCCGGCTGTTTGTCGCGGCCCATGAGGATTACCCGGATATCCGCCATCTCACAGGTGCGCATCGTCTGGTTGTTGCACAGGCCGGTGATGAGCACCGTGTTGTCCATGTTGAAGCGGAGCACATCGCTCATGAGATCCGAGGCGAAGGCTTTCTCCACCTCATAAAACTGGTCGACGGGGGCTCCAACAAGCACCCCGTCGACTAGTTGTGCGATTTCACTGATCTTCATGTCAGTCCGCGTATTCGGCAAGGATTTCCTTGACGTGTTCCGGAACCAGGCGGCCGTAGGTCTTGCCGTTGATGGTCATGACCGGGGCCAGACCGCAGGCACCTACGCAGCGGAGGACGTCAAGCGAGAACTTGCCGTCTTCCGTGACTCCGCCTTCGGAGATCTTGAGTTCGCTCTTGAGAGCGTCCAGGACCTTCTCTGCGCCTTTGACGTAGCAAGCCGTGCCAAGGCACACGGAGATGGCGTACTTGCCCTTGGGCTTCATGGTGAAGAAGCTGTAGAAGGAAACTACACCGTAGACCCTTCCAACAGGAATTCCAAGGCAGTCTGCAACCACCTGCTGGACTTCCGCCGGAAGATAACCGAAGTGTTCCTGCGTCTTGTGCAGGATATTGATCAGTTCGCCCGGATTGTTGTTGAAGGAAGCGCAGGTATCCTGGATAAAGCGATAGCTGGCTTCATTAATTTTTATCTGAGGTCCACACATGGCTGTATTATTTTTCGAGGTCAAACTTGATTTTCTTGTCGAAGTAGTGAGTGTGCAGTAGGTGATGCGACTTCTCGCTGCAAGGCTCTCCGTAGAACTCCTTGTAGATTGCCTGAACCTCGGGGTTCTCGTGGGACTTGCGGAGAGGCATCTGCCTGTCGGCTTCGTAGATAGCCTTATAACGCGCCTTCACGATGGAAGCGTCTCCGTGGTGGTAGGGCTGGCCGGCGCCGTCGATACAGCCACCGGGGCATGCCATGACTTCCACGAAGTGATACGGGCAGTTGCCTGCCTTGATCTGCTCCATGATGGTACGGGCGTTCTTGAGACCGTATACCACGGCGACCTTGAGGTCGATTACGCCGGGGATAGGAATGGTGGCCTCGCGGATGCCGTCCAGACCGCGGACTTCCTCGAAGTCGATCTTCGGGAGGGTCTTGCCGGTGAGGACTTCATAGGCGGTACGGAGAGCGGCCTCCATCACACCGCCGGTTACGCCGAAGATGACGGCTGCACCGGTGGATGCGCCAAGCGGGGAATCGAACTCGGCCTCGGGAAGATTTGCAAAGTCGATGTTGCAGATCTTGATGAGGCGGGCGAGCTCGCGGGTGGTGATGGAGTAGTTCACATCGGGATCGCCGTTCGCGCCGAGCTCTTCACGCTCGCACTCGTACTTCTTGGCCACGCAAGGCATCACGGACACGGAGATGAGTTTCTCGCGCGGGATACCGATCTTGTCGGCGAAGTAGGTCTTCACGGTTGCGCCGAACATACCCTGAGGCGACTTGGCCGTTGAAGGATACTCGCGGAGCTCAGGATAGAACTTCTCGTAGAAATTCACCCATGCCGGGCAGCAGGAGGTCATGATAGGAATCTTGACGTTCTTGTCGCCGGAAAGGAATGCCTTGAAGCGGCCGACAGCCTCGGTCCCTTCTTCCATGATGGTGAGGTCGGCCGACCAGTCGGTGTCGAACACATAGTCGAAGCCGATGGCCTTGAGGGCGGCTGCGATCTTGCCGGTGACGATGCTGCCGGCGGGCATGCCGAACTCTTCACCAAGGGCTACGCGCACAGCGGGAGCCACCTGCACGCAGGTCTTGACATCCGGGTTGGCGATGTCGCGCAGGATCTTGCCGGTATTGTCTACCTCGGAGAGGGCGCCCACGGGGCAAACCGCCACGCACTGACCGCAGAATACGCAGTTGGTGTTGATGAGCGGTTCGTTGAAGGCGGTGTTAACCACTGCCGGGAAGCCTCTGTCGACCGCGCCGATGGCGCCGACGCTCTGGTATTCATGGCAGACGCTTTCGCAGCGGCGGCACATGATGCACTTGTTGGCGTCACGCACGATGGACGGGGAAAGTTCGATGGGATAATTGGACTGTGCGCCCTTGTAGGGGATCTCACGGATGCCCATATCGGCGGCGAGTGCCTGAAGTTCGCACTTGCCGTTCTTGGGGCACTGGAGACAGTCGTTCGGGTGGTCGCTGAGCATGAGCTCGAGGACGGTCTTGCGTGCGTTGATGGCGCGCGGAGAGTTGGTCCTTACCACCATGTCCGGCATACATTCAGTAATACAGGCCGGGGCAAGATTCCTGCGGCCGACTACCTCAACTACGCAGATGCGGCATCCGCCGGGGTGGTTCTTGAGGGCCAGGCCTTCAAGTTCGAAATTACAGAGGGTAGGAATCCTGATACCCATCTGTTCGGCAGCTTTGAGGATGGTAGTACCCTTGGGCACTTCCACTACTCTGTTGTCTATAGTTAATTTGATAGTATCCATATTCAATTCCTCCCTTATTTAATGCTGATTGCACCGAACTTACACTTCTCGATACAGGTGCCGCACTTGATGTACTTGTCCTGATCGATGGTGTGCGGGTTCTTGACAGTACCGCTGATGGCACCAACGGGGCAAGCCCTGGCGCAGGCGGTACAGCCCTTACAGGCATTGGGATCGATGACATACTTCTTGAGGGCCTTGCACTGGCCGGCGCGGCACTTCTTGTCCACGACGTGCTCCACATACTCGTCCCAGAAGTTGTTGATGGTGGAGAGAACCGGGTTGGGCGAGGTCTGACCGAGGCCGCAGAGCGCGGTGTCCTTGATCACTGCCGAGAGGTTCTTGAGTTCCTCAAGATCCTCCATGGTGCCCTTGCCGTCGGTAATCTTGGTGAGGATTTCCAGAAGGCGCCTGTTGCCTATGCGGCACGGGGTGCACTTTCCGCAGGACTCGTCCACGGTGAAGCCAAGGTAGAACTTGGCGATGGCCACCATGCAGTCGTCTTCGTCCATGACGATCATACCGCCGGAGCCCATCATGGAACCCGCAGCTACGAGGCTATCGTAGTCGATGGGGGTGTCCAGGTGCTTTTCGGTGAGGCAGCCACCCGAAGGACCGCCGGTCTGCACGGCCTTGAATTTCTTGCCACCCTTGATGCCGCCGCCGATTTCGTAGATGATCTCACGCAGGGTGATACCCATCGGAACTTCGATGAGGCCCACGTTGTTGATCTTACCGGCCAGGGCGAACACCTTGGTACCCTTGGACTTTTCAGTTCCTATGCTGGCGAACCAATCCGCGCCCTTGTTGATGATGACGGGGATATTGGCGAAAGTCTCGACGTTGTTTACGTTTGTGGGTTTCTCCAGGTAACCGGACTGAGCGGGGAACGGGGGTTTGAAGGTGGGTTCGCCACGCTTGCCTTCCATGGAGTGGATGAGGGCGGTCTCCTCGCCGCAAACGAATGCGCCTGCGCCGTAGCGGAGCTCGATCTCGAAATTGAAGCCGGTGCCGAGGATGTCCTTGCCGAGGAGGCCGTATTCCTCTGCCTGCTTGATTGCTACCTGCAGACGATGGATTGCCAGCGGGTATTCAGCACGGATGTAGATGAGACCCTTGCTTGCGCCGATGCAGTAGCCGCAGATGGCCATTGCTTCGAGGATGGAGTGCGGGTCGCCTTCCAGAAGAGAACGGTCCATGAAGGCACCGGGGTCTCCTTCGTCAGCGTTGCAGACGACATACTTCTGTTCGCCTACGCGGCTCTTGGAAGCGATTTCCCATTTGAGGCCGGTGGGGAAGCCTGCGCCGCCGCGTCCGCGGAGGCCGGACTTCTTGATTTCCTCGATGACCTGAACGGGAGTCATTTCGGTGAGGCACTTACCCAGAGCGGCATAGCCGTCGCGGGCAATGGATTCCTCAATATTCTCGGGATCGATGAAACCGCAGTTGCGGAGGGCGATCCTGAGCTGCTTCTTGTAGAACTCCATGTGCTTGGAGTCCGAGACGCTCTTGTTGGTATCGGGGGCGACATAGAGGAGACGCTGAACTTTGCGTCCCTTTATGATGTGCTCCTCGATAATCTCTTTTGCATCAGATGGCTTTACCCTGGTGTAGAAGGTATTGTCAGGGATGATCTTCACGATGGGACCTCTTTCGCAGAAACCGAAGCAGCCGGTGACGACTACCTTTGCGAAGTCGGTGAGATCGTGGGCCACGAGCTCTTTATTGAGTTCTTCTATGATCTCACGGCTTGCGGATGCGGAGCAACCTGTTCCACCGCATACCAGAATATGCATTTTTACCGCCATAACTAGATAGATCTGTAATTTGCCGGCAGGATGCCCTCAATGAGTTCACCACCAATAATGTACTTTTCGATGATTTCCTGTGCGCGCGGAATCTTGACGTCTCCGAACACGACGGGATCCTTACCGGGAATGGTTACCTCTACGGTGGGCTCTGCATAGCTGTAACCCATGTCTCCAACCTGCATGACCAGAGCCTTGATCTGACGTTTGTCAAGTTCGGTGATGAGGTAGTTCATGGTTTCCTTAGCACCCGAGGCGATACCGCTGGTGGCCATTCCAACCTTGATTTGAATGATAGCTTCGTCGGAATTGCTGTTTTCACGCAGCGACATCCGGGACTGCATACCTTCCTTCATCTTGCGGAGATCCGCGAGATTCCTGATTTTGTCCATAGGTTTCCTCTTAAGATTTGAAAAAAAAGTGATATAGTTATTGTTAGTTAGTTTCAGTCTACTAATATACGCATTTGTTTTCGATTTGTAATGGTTTTTAGTGAAATACCGTACATTTTTAAACTAAATAACGCTGCTTGAGAATGTTTATATCGGAATCGCTGAGGCCGACCGGACCCTTGAGGAACGCTTCCATGGAGCCGTACTCACAGTCGATACGGTCGAGGGCTTTTACGAAATTGTCTGTATTTGCACCCAGGAAGGATTTCACAACTCCGACTTCAGGCTCGCCGCCTCCCCAGAAACGCACCCTTCGGGAGTACTTCCGTACATCTGCTTCGTAGATGCGGTTGGTGGCATCGAAATCGGCCACGATCGTTTCCCTGTAGGCCCCGAGTGCGGCGAGAATAAGGGCGGAGGCGATACCGGTGCGGTCCTTGCCCTGGGTGCAGTGGTAGAGCACCGCCCCGTCTTCCGTATCCAGCAGCATTCGGAAGAATGCGGCGTAGGCTTTCTGGCACTCCGGGCTGAACAGCAGGGTCGGGTACATCTCCCCCGCAACCTTCCTGGCTTTTTCGTTGAAGGAGAGAGGCACAATTATTTTCCTGACATCGAATTTTTTCCGCGTGGTGAACTTTTTCTTCTCCTCTTCGCTGGCCTGCTCCATGGCATTGCCGCTTGCGTCGAGCGGAAGGAAAATATGCTCCGCTCCCGGAATCTCGCGGTCCACCTTGCCCCTGAGCTCTTCTTCCTTGCGGAAATCGATGATCTTTCTGATGTGGAGCGAGGCGAGGAGGTTCAGGTCGGAGTCGGTCGCATCTGCCAGATGGGCTGCGCGCAGAAGCCGTCCCTCACGCACATTCCGGCCATCTTTCATGGTGTAACCGCCAAGATCCCTGGCATTCTGTATGCCTTTGAAGGGAAGTAAGGTGGTGGCGGAAATCGTGATCATGCTCAAAGATATTGACAATCGGCGATAATAGCAAATCAAGGGGAGCGTATAATTAGCTATCTTTGCACTCATGAAAGTATTTGGACATCCTGTTCTGCTTTGTCTGCTCGCCCTTTCGCCGCTCTGGTCCTGCGGTAATCCGGACTACGACGTGAGCAAGGGCGTGGACCGAGAAGTGACCCTTTTCTCCGATGAGGTGGGAGTACCCCTCGGCGACATCGCTCCCATCACCCTGAAATCCTTATTCGAAGGAGCCGGCATAGGTTCCGCCATCACTATGGTCGCAAGTGAAGACGAGGACGGTTATCTGGTAATCGAAGAAGACAAATCCTTTTACAACAATTATACGATGCTGCTGTACTCCTCCATGCCGGACCCGACGGCGCCCGGGACCTTTGCCGTGGACGACTACGAGGGTACTCTCGGCTCCAATGCGGCCCTGTTAGCAGCCTTCGGTTTTGCGATGTCGCCCCAGTCTTTCTGTCTCTATGCCACAAATCCGCTCACGGAGGAGATAGCGGTTTCCGGCAAGGTGACGCTTTCCTCCATGGAACTAGAAGAAGCCCCTGCCGAAACCCTCGTGAGCGAGGAATACTCCGCCCTCAAAGTGCCTGCCGCTGCGCAGAAGGAGGTCTTCTTCAGCGTCGAACGCTCCGGCGGCAAAACCTTTTACGCATGCAAGCTGGATAATATGAAGCTGCATCTTCCTGCAGACATGCTCACAAAGGACACGGACGGAGGTATGGGTATGTTTGAGCTCGGTTACCGTTACAAAGGCTTCGCCCAGCTCGCTTCGGATTTTCCGGCTCCCATCCCGATTGATGTCAACGACCTGTCCCTTCCGCTCGCGGCTTATCGCGTGAAAGAGGCCCGTATCCGCGCCGAAATCTCCAGTGAAATCCCCATGACTTTGGAGATAAGCAGCCTGAAAGCCCTGGTCAAGCAGACAGATGAAGATGGGAATACCACCCTTGTCCCCGCCGAAGGCGTGAGAGTCTCCGCCGACATCAGCGTGGCGTCCGGCACTTACGGCAATCCGGTAGTGTCGCCGGTGGAGTTGCTCATCGAGGCGGTGGAAGGCACCATTCCCGACATCGACGGCCTTCAGCTGGAGGTAGCCATCAAGGCTCCTACCGGAGAGGGGGACAGGCGCATGAACATGAATGAGACCATCTCGTTTAACAATATCCGCACTACCATTTCCGGCGGAATAACTCTCCAGGGCAATGAATAAGATACTGATCCTCATTCTTGCAGCCCTGGTTCCCGCAGCGGGAATTCAAGCTCAGAGCACAGGCAATCCGGCGGAAAACGCCGCTCTGGAAAGCGGCTTCCTCAGGGTGGGTGATTTCAGCAACACGCTTCGCAATAACGTGGGTGCCGCTTCCTTCCTTTTCCACTCCGGCGGAAAGCTGGTGACCGGCCTCCATTCTTCCATTTCCGACGAGGAGTTCCTGGGTGGGCTCAAGCCGGTGAACAGCCTCTACAGCCAGATCGACTACAACCTGTTCAGCTACGGCTGGAAAGGGACGGCCCGCGGTTATCACACGGTAGAAGTGGGCCTCCGCACCAATTACGGCGTCTCAGTCCCCAAAGAGGTCTTTCAGATACTCAAGTCGGGCACTTCGCAGTCGCCCTACGACCTCTCTTCCTTCAGGGCCTTCGGCAACCTCTTCGCCGAGCTGGCCTACGGCTATGCGCTCCCGCTCACCGACGCCCTTTCCCTGGGCGGCCGGGTGAAGCTGCTGGCGGGCCTCAACTCCGTGGATATCACCGCCCGTCAGTTCGCCCTTGCCGCAAGTGAAGACAAGTACACCCTGGATATAGACGCCGACATCGACCTCACCAACCGCAACAAGAAGATTGGCGTGGACGATGAAGGTTTCCTCGACTATACGAGTTTCAGCGGAAAGGGAAAGCTGGGCATTCCTTCGGGAGCCGGTCTGGCTCTGGATTTCGGACTGGTATGGAAAGCCTTCAACGGCTTCAGTCTTTCAGCTTCGGTGTTGGATATGGGAGGCATACTCTGGTACTACGGTAATGCAGGACTCTCCAGCGGAACCTACACCTTCGAAGGTCTTGAAGACCTCTCCACAGACGAGATGGAACAGGACAAGCTGGCCACCAAAATAAAGGAAGCTGGAGAAGAACTGCTGCGTGTCATCAGACCCAAATCTCTGGACGGCCGCTTCCGGCTCAAGGGACTGCCGCTGAGTGCCAAGCTCAATGCGGCTTACGCCCTGCCTTTCTGGGAGAGGCTCTCTGTGGATGCGTCCTGTCTATATACCGGATACCGCTTCTGTGCTCCCTATTGGGAGGCTCGAGGCGGGCTGTCTCTGGATTATCCCGGGCTGTGCAGTCTGGCTGTCAACGCCGGCGGCGGTGCCGAAGGCTTCGTTTACGGAGTGGCCGGCAGCGTGGATTTCCTGGCGTTCCGGCTCTATGCCCGCTATGAAAACGGAGTCGGAGGAGTGATCCCCTACGAAGACATCCCCCTGAAGGCCAATCATAAGCTCTTCAGGATAGGCCTGGTGTATCTTATCAAATGAAATAGGCCTTGACGAGGCGTCCTGCCTGGATGGCGAAGAAGATTTTTTCCGCCAATCCGGGCGTCTGGAATTCGTAGCGGAGGACAATGTCCAAGGCAGCGAATCTTCCGGCCAGACGGTCGAAGTCCGAGTGGTCTTCGTTACCGGTATAGGCCGCGGCGAAGGCGTCCCAGAAGCAGTGCAGCTGCTCTTCGCTCATATGGAATATGTCCTGAACCTGCTTCATCGGAGCGTAAGTGTTGCAAATCAGGAACAGATGGCCGATGTCGAACATGGGGTCACCGTAACCGAATCGGTCAAGGTCGATCCAGAAGGGCTGTCCGTCCGCGATAATCAGGTTGCCCATATTGAAGTCGCCATGACTGCAAGTCCTGACGTCCTGCACCGAGTCGGCGAAGGCCTCGAGCATACGCCTGTTCTTCTTTCCTATGAACCTCACCTTGGCAAGCGCTCTTGCCAGCTGCTCTTTGCGGCTTGGGAAGAATCCGGTGTCGCATGGAGTGGAAAAGAGTTTCTTCCCGTTTTCGCAGAGCAGCCGGGCAATTTCCACTATGCGGTCGGGAGAGTCGCAGCAGATGCGTGAAAGGGATTTTTTCTCTTTTATCCGTACGGAAAGGGTAGCATAGACCTTTCCCACCTGGACAATCTCGAGCATGTGCGGGGTGGGCAGTCCGAGTTTTTCCACTGCCTTCGACGTCTCGAACTCGTGCTTCACAGCCTCGAACGTGGAGAGCTGGGGCTTGTTTATCTTCAGAACCACATCCGGCTCCGACGGATTCTCATAGGTCCTGCCGTTTCCGCCCTGCCCGGTCTGGTGCCAGAGCGACAAATCTATAGTGCGGTATTCTTCCATTCCGAATGAAAAATGCGTTGGGCTTCAAAGATATTGAGAATAGACGATAATAGCAAATACACTCTCTTCGTATCCGTCTTGCCTTCGGAGGCCGATGCCAGCAGAATCCACGTCGTGGTGAAATTCACCACAATCTGTCTGCTACTGATGGAATTAACTGTCAAATGCCGTATATTTGTTGGAGATGAGAAGACTCCTCGCAATCATGCTCCTGCTGCTGTCGTGGCCGCTATTCGCCACGGAGTTCCGCTTTTTGGATTACGGCAGCTCCGAAGGGCTCCCTTCCGGCAGCGTCTATGCCGTCACGCAGGATGCGGAAGGCTATCTCTGGGTGGGGACCCGTAACGGACTGTGCCGCTTCGACGGCTCCCGCTTCCAGGTATGGAAAGAGCCAGGACGGGTGAACGCCCTTGCCGTCGACAGGGAAAACCATCTGTGGGTTGGAACGGAGAGGGGTCTCTACGTGAAAGACGGCGACTCGTTCTCTCAAGGCCACGCCGGACGCATCCGGGCCCTCCTTGCCGACTCCGAAGGCTTCGTATGGGCGACGGTCGGGGACACGCTCCTTCTGAAATTCTCCTGGGCCGACGGCATTCGGGAGCAGGCCCGCTGCTGGTACGACAAACGCGACCACGAAGGGGATTACCCATATTTCCAACTATATGAGGCGATCGACGGAAAACTGTGGCTGGGAGGACGTCTGGTCCGGATGCAGTATGTCAGTGACAGGCAAACTCCTGCAGTAGTGCATCCTTTCGGCGAAGGAGGCTTCTGTCCTGGCAGTTTTGCGGAAGCAGACGGTCGGTTCTGGCTCTTTGAAGACCATACGTCTCTCCTTCACAGCTATAGCGACGGAGCGCTCACGCCGCAGGGTCGTCTGCCGGTCTCCCATGCCCGCCTTCTTACCGATCATAAGGGGCGCCTGTGGGCAGCCGGTTCCTACGGCCTTGGCCTCGTGAATACGGAAAAGCCGGAAGACACTAAGGTCTGGAAAACCGCCTCCAATGAGCTCTATTGCATATTTGAGGACCGGCAGGGCAATATATGGGTCGGGGGCGACAACGGCCTTTCTGTGCTGTGCCCTGCCCTGCAGCAGGTACAGAAAGTATCTTCGGACAATGTTACGGCGCTTCTGGAGGACCATAGCGGAAAGCTCTGGTTCGGCACTGCCGACAAACGGGTGTCAAGCCTTTATGAGGACAGTGCCGGTACGGTTTACGTCGGTCTTTGGAACAATACCGGATGGGAAGTATGGAAGAACGGCCGCATGCGTAAGCAGCGCCTCTCAGGCCCCACACCGAAGGCGCAATGGCCGTCGGCATCCTACAGCTTCGACGGAGCCAACTGGATTTCCGATTTTCTGGAGGACAGCCGCGGGCGTTTCTGGATCGTCAGTTGGGAAGGCGTAGGTCTCAACCAGTGGGACCGCAAGGCCGGGAAGGCTCTTCCGCCCCGCTGGCTCAGCCCCTTCCGCTACCCTTCGCCGCAGGTGGACTCGAACATCTACCTGAGTTCCCGCCTCGGTAGCCGGGTTATCGAAGATAAGGAAGGCAATCTTGTCTATGGCACGACGGAGGCCGGGCTCAATGTCATCGACGGCCGCACAGGCCTTGTAACCAAGTATTTCAGAGGTAATTCGGATATTCCGGACGATTATGTCACCGACCTCTGCCTGGCCCCGGACGGCACTGTGTGGGCTGCTACCCGCAGCGGCCTGTGGAGCCCGTCGGGAGCTCATTTCCTGGACGGAATGCTGATCCAGAGTCTGGAGGCCGATGCTTCCGGGCGCCTCTGGGCAGGTACTGAAGACGGTCTGTATTTCATCGATACAGACGGATCCGTTGGCCGTGCGGGCAAGGCTTTGGGCTTCCCCTCGGACATTTACGGGGAGCATGTCTCCTGCGTCTGCGCCAACGGTCGTCTCGCCTTCGGCGGCGCGGACGGAGCGGCTGTCTTTCATCCGGACAGCCTGCTTGCGATAGACGCTGCGGACAACCTCCCGCTCGCCCCTCTCGTACATCATCGCTACAGGATTAATTCGGGAGAGTGGATTTACGAACGCTTCACTGGTCTGCAGGATAACCTGATGCCGGGGAGATATACTCTTGAGAAGCAGTGCTCCGATGTGTTCGGCCGATGGGACCGCAGTCCCGTGGAAAAGAGCGTCCTGCGCGTCCGGCCTCCGCTGATGCTGCGCTGGCCCTTCCTGCTGTTGTACCTGCTGCTCTCCGCAGGTGCGGTGTGGCTCTTCGTCCGTTATCGCGAAAACCGTCAGCGCGCCTTGGTGCTCCAGGAGGAACTGGACACCCGAAACCGCTTCTTCGGTATCATCTCGCACGATCTCCGGAACCCCGTTTCCGGTATGAAGACGCTGGCGTCTGCCCTTGAGAACGCTCCTGACGGGAAGCTTCGGGAGGGAGTGAAAACCATAGGTGCCGCCGCCTCTCAAACCTCGGCCCTGCTGGAGAATCTTCTCATGTGGTCCGTGGGCCAGAGAGATGTTTTGAGGCCCGCGATGAGGTATGTGCTCCTGTCGGATATCGTGGTTGAGGCTGCCGGAGGAAGGGCCGTTCTGACCGACATCCCGAAGGGACTTCTGGTGAATGCGGATCCGAATATGCTTACCGTGTGTGTGCGGAATATACTCGACAATGCCTTCCGTTTCTCGCCCGACTACGTGAAGCTGGAGGCATCGGCCGGACGCATTGTCATCAGCGACCGCGGACCCGGTATGGAAGAAGAGATGCTGCGCACCCTGTCCCGCCCCGGTCATCTGGGCCTGGCCATTACCAGAGAACTGCTGGAAAAGATGGGCGCGTCCCTGAGCGCCCGTAACCTCCCGGAAGGGGGATGTGAAATAACGATTACGCTATGACGAATGTATTGCTTGTAGAAGATTCCTCCGTATTTGCCATGGGTCTCAAGATGGCTCTGGATGGCCATGCGGACATTAACATCGCCGCCCACACTACCACCTCCGGCGCGGCTGTGGCATATCTTAACGCCCACCAGGATGTGGACGTTGCAATAGTGGACATCACCCTGGAACAGCAGACCGACGGTCTCACCCTGCTCGGCATTCTCCGGGAAGCATTCCCGCATGTGGCCACCCTGGTGTTGTCCCATTATAAGACTCCGTCCTACATCATCCAGTCCATCACCTACGGCGCGCGTGGCTATCTGGCCAAGGATTCCGAGCCTTCGGAAATCGCCGATGCCATACTCAAGGCGGCCGCGGGAGACTGTGTCTATTTCGGAGAGACTCTCCCGGAAAGGGATCTTACCCGCATCTTCGGCGGAGAAGACCGCGTCCGTGCGCGTCGTCCGCAGTCCCTTTCTCCCAAAGAATTGGAAGTGCTGCAGCTGGTAACGTCCGGTTACAGCAACTCCCAGATCGCCTCGGCAATGGGAGTCGCCACCACCACTATCGACAGTTACAAAGAAAGAATCAAGGTGAAATTTGGTCTTGACACCCTCGTGGAATGCGTCGCCCACGCCGCCCGCCTGGAACTCGTCAGCGTCCGATAGGTAATATTTGGATTTATCGCTGATAATCAATATCTTTGCCGCTGTCTACGCCAATTGGGCCTATGAAGGTTTTCCATCCGTCCCATCTGGGTACCGTAAAAAACGATTAAGCTATGGAAGACTATATTCTCAGGGAAATCGACCGCATCGGTGAGATGCTTATGCATGTCGCCCGCAGGCTCGGCCTGCTGGACGGTGCTGCTCAGGATTATTCCCTGGCAGACGTGAAAGACGAGTTCGACAAGTCCAGCTGTCCTATCGACCTGGATGCCCTTCTTAAACAGGAGAATCCGGTCCTGTATCTGGTAAAGAATGAGTTGTTGTCGGACCAGGGCCTGGAGACGTTGATAGAGATAATCTTCCATTCAGATCTGGACGAAGCGCGCAAGAATGCTCTGCTTCAGGATGCTCTCGCATATCTGGACTGCAAGGGCTATTACTCCTTCCGGTTGCATTCTCTGAGCAGCGGTTAATATGGAGACAGCCAATAAACAGAATCACTTATGTCTTTTAATCGCAAATACAGCACTATATTCCTTGTTGTATATGGGATTGTAATGTCGTCGTGTTCAATAATCAGAGGATACCTCGCCGACGGACTGGATGGTCCTAATATCTTCAGCTTCGAACATCATGTTCACGATACGATTCCCAATGGTGAACACGTGTTCCGGTTCGAGGTGGCAGAATCAAGGGCCGATTGGATCGATACTCTTCATTTCTTCAATTTCCCGCCCCGTTGCAGCAACTTGACCTTCGAAGAAGCGATAGGAGAGGTAAGCCCGACGCAAGGGGTGATGATTATCCACGACGACAGCATCGTGTACGAGAAGTACTGGGGCGATTTCTCGGGCGATCGTCTGGCCACCATATTCTCTGTGTCCAAGTCCATCACCTCGCTCTTGTGCGGCATCGCCATCGATGAAGGCTATATCGAGGATATCGACGACCCCGTCACAAAGTACCTGCCGGAACTGAAGGGAAAAGACCCGCGTTGGGAACAGCTCACTGTCCGTTACCTGCTATGCATGTTCAGCGGACTGGACTTTGATGATGAATACGAGTTTAATATCAAGTTGTTAAAGACTGTCAACGACTGCGCAAAGCTGAATTACGGTCACAACCTGATGAAGCAAATCCGCGGTCTGAAATTCCGCTGCGATCCAGGCACCGAGTTCCGTTACGAGAGCATGACCACGGCAATTCTGGGTGTGGTCATCGAGAGGGCAACAGGAAGGCGCTATGCTGACTATTTGTGCGAAAAAGTGTGGAATCCTTTGCAGATGGAATCGGTGGCGCTGATCAATATCGATAGCCGCAAGCACGGTGTGGCCCACGCCTTCGGAGGCATCACCTGTACCCTGAAAGACCTGGCCAAGATTGGCCGCTTGTATCTTAACAACGGCCTGTGGGACGGCAAGCGCATCGTGAGCGAAGAGTGGGTGCACCGGACCACCGATTATTATCCTAAATCGTGCTACCATTACAGTTGGTATGACGTGCGGTATGAAGGCTTTAAAACAGGAGAACACCCCGGTTTCTACGCCTATGGAATCGCAGCGCAAACGCTATATGTCAACCCGGACAAAAACCTGGTCATAGTCAGAATAGGGCGGCACAACAACGGCCGGTGCTTTGTTCCGGACGTGTTCGAGCAGTTGAGCGATATTTGGCCTTAACTCGACTATGCCCGGCAGTTGGACAGCCTTAAAACCTATGTAGTAAGATGAAACTGAAGAAACGAAAAATCAAATTTGCAGCTATATTCGGCGTCTGCTGGTTTGCCCTTCTGGTCCTGCTGGTCGATGGAATCCTTAAATTCCAGACGCTTGTCGACTATTTCGGGTCCTATGCCTTGGTGGAGATTTCGCTGATCCTATTGGTTGTTCTGCCTACCGTTGCAGTATACATCTTCACGAAGGCTTGACTACCCTTTTGGACACGCCGATTGCTCCTGTCGGGCAGATCAGGCGGCAGAGGTGACAGCCTACGCACTTGGCTCCGAGGATGCGGGGTTTTCGGTCCTCGCCGAAAGCGATGGCCTGGTGTCCTCCATCCCTGCACGAAACATAACAGCGTCCCGAACAATTTATCTATCTAGTTAAAGGGGGTCTGAAGAAAATGATTACCTTTGAGAGTGAGATAAATCGTAATTTATGGCTTGTAATCCAGACTTCGTTCAATACATCATCGACCAGTGCTCGGATGCTGGAGAAATCGACGTGAAAAAGATGATGGGAGACTATTGCATCTACTGCGACGGTGTACTCTTTGGCCTGATTTGCGACAATAACTTCTATGTCAAAGTGACGGAGCCAGGGCGTGCTCTCTTGAAAGAAGTCATCCTTCGGCCGCCGTATGAAGGTGCCAAAGACTACTACTATATCAGCGATGTGGATGACAGGGATTACCTGACAGCACTTATCAAAGCTACGATTCCTGTTCTTCCGCTAAATGGAAGAGCTCATAAGTTCATATGAGTCAGAATAATATGAAAATACGACTTGAAAGGCAGGAAGACTACCGTGCAGTTGAGATTCTCACTCGCGATGCTTTTTGGAACGTATATCGCCCCGGATGCGCGGAGCACTTTGTGCTGCATTGCTATAGGAGCAATCCGGACTTCATTCCGGAACTGGACTTCGTGATGGAGGAGAATGACCGGCTGATAGGTCACGTGATGTTCTCCAAGGCGGAACTGGTGCTGCCTGACGGTATGCGCAAGCCGTCCTGGACCTTCGGCCCCATCTGCATCCATCCAGACTATAAGAGGAAGGGATATGGGCTGAAACTGTTGAAGTTCGCTCTTGAGAGGGCGCGTGAAATGGGGGTCGGATTCCTTTGCATGGAAGGAAATATCGGCTTTTACAAGAACGCCGGCTTCTCGCTTGCCAGCGGATTTGGTATCCACTATCACGACTTTCCAAAGGATGATTCGGTTCCCTTCTTCTTGGCGCAGGAGCTGATTCCCGGTTGGCTTAAGGCAAATGGCATAGAAGAAGCGACATATTGTCCTCCCGCGGGTTATTTCGTTGCCGAGGAAGACCCCGAGGCTTTTGAACTGTACGAGGCCACCTTCCCGGCAAAGGAGAAGAAGCGACTGCCCGGCCAGCTGTTTTACGATGGCGTGATGGAAACAGACCGGATCGTTCTCCGCCCCTGGCGGGACAGCGACGCTCCTGTATTGTATAAATGGGCGTCGGATCCTGATGTCGGCCCCCGGGCAGGCTGGGCTCCGCACCAGAGCGTGGAGGAAAGTCTGGAGGTTATCCGGACGGTCTTCTGTGACGCCACCAATACCTGGGCAATTGAACTGAAGGAGACCGGAGAAGTTATAGGGGCAATGGGCTACGGCCCGTCTTGCGAGTGCAACCTGCCGGCCAGGGACGGCGAACCTCTTATTGGCTATTGGATCGCTAAACCCTATTGGAACAGAGGTATTTGCACAGAAGCGCTGGGGCTGATGATTGAGCATATCCGGTGTATGACCGATATCAAATCCCTGATATCCGGACACTTTACCGACAACCCGGCCAGCGGGCGGGTTATGGAAAAATGCGGTTTCGTCCCCACTGGAGAAACCGTCATCGACGAAACTCAGTATCAGGGTGCCGGCCGGCCCATAAGAGTAATGCGATTGATAGTCAGATAATATGGAAATGAAGTTCTGCCAGAGCTGCGGAATGCCGCTCACGAAAGAAATCCTTGGCACCAATGCCGATGGAAGTAAGAATGAAGATTACTGCATTTACTGCTATAAGGACGGCAAGTTCCTGCAGGAGTGCACGATGGACGAAATGATTGAACACTGCGCCCAGTTTGTGGACGAGGTGAACAAGGGACTGCCGCAGCCCATCACAAAGGAAGAATACATCGGTCAGATGAAGATGTATTTCCCCCATCTGAAACGTTGGCGCAAGGAGCTTACACTTACGGACTCCATGCCGGAGAATCCCGCTCTCTCCGGCGTGAAGGAACTCATCGGCCGAATGGCCGATACGCTCCCGATTGCCTTCATTTCTTCTGTGGATGATGAAGGATACCCCTGCACAAAGGCCATGCTCTCGCCGCGAGTGCGTGAGGGCATTAAGCTGTTCTATTTCACCACCAATACCTTCTCCCTGCGAGTAGCGCAATACAAGGCGAATCCCAAGGCCAGCATCTACTTCTGCGACGCCGAGGGCTTCAAGGGCATGATGTTGCGCGGCACGATGGAGGTGCTGACGGATGCCGCATCGAAGGAGATGATCTGGCGCGACGGCGACGAACAGTATTACCCCGGCGGCGTCACCGACCCCAACTACTGTGTCCTTAAATTCACCGCCACCGACGGCCGCTTTTACAGTGATTTCTATCCGCGCAGCTTTGTGATAGAATGAGTGACGAAACGCATTTGCCGAATGTCATATCTGTACTAAGGATAGCAGGCTCCATCGGCCTGCTGTTTTGCGATGTGGCCGGATGGCTGTTTTGGGCGCTCTATGTGTTGTGTGGCATCAGTGATATGGTTGACGGTTGGTTGGCAAGAAGGCTCCACGCAGAAAGCAAAACTGGAGCCGTCTTGGATAGTGTATCCGACATCGTATTCGTGGCATGTTGCGCCATTCGCTTGTTGCCGGTACTGGAGATTCCCGTTTGGCTTTGTATCTGGGCCGTGGTGATTGTCTTCATCAAGATGGTGAACCAAGTATCAGCCCTGGCCGTCTTCAAACGATTCTGTTTTCCTCATACATGGGCCAACAAGCTGACCGGTTTCCTGCTATTCCTGTCGGTGCCGACAATGTTCAGGTCAATGATTCCGATTTCCATAGTTGCTGCTTTGGCTACTTTTGCCGCCGTCCATGAGGGGCATTTTATCAGGACGAAGCAAGTTTTTTAACTTTTCTCTTGACTCGTACCCTACGGCATGTATTATCTTTGCTGGCGAATAACAAAAGTGATACAAAAAACAAGACTTTATAAAGTGTCTGAAAATCAGCAACTTACAAGGTCTTTTTTGTGCCTCGGGCGGGAATCGAACCCGCACGGCCGTTTCGGGCCAAGGGATTTTCTTACCACTATGGCTTTCGCCACCTACTAACGCCATGACAGCGTTGCATTTGTGGTCTGGACTATTCCTTCACCATAGAGCCGGGCTCTTTAGGTGTGCCGTGTCTAGTCTCTGCACCTTCCTCTCATTAGAGGCTTGGCTCAAGATTGCCTTCTGCATTACCTGTTAAGGTTTCCTTGAATTTACGGCATTCTACATCTCTCCTTTCGGAAAGTGCACTCAATTTTGTCTAAGTCCCTCGTGTCTACCATTCCACCACCAAGGCTTGCGTGTTGATGAAACGGGGCCGGAAAGATGCCGGCACCGGAACAGCAACCGCGGCTGCAAAGATAACAATTATTTATTAATGGCTTGGTAGCATTTGGGGCCCAAAATGCGACTATCCCCGGGGAGCCCCACGGGGAACCCACGGATCCCCAGGGAAAACCAACCCCCTTATAACTTGTTGGGCACTGAATAGGTGAAAGTGAGTGTGGGTCGCAGCGAAACGGTGGACTCGGCAGGTCCATACAGGCGGCAGCAGTAGTATCGGTCGCGATCCAGGTTGGTTTGCGAACTTGTGCTCGTGGTGGACTGTCCGTACATCTGTGCGAGCATGGCGTAATTGTAGTAATTACTGTATCCGTAGCTGCCGTAACCACCGTAACCGTATCCCCCGTATCCGCCATATCCGCCGTAACCTCCGTACATATTGGACATATAGCTCTGGTATGCCAGATACTGGTAGTAGTCGCTCAGGTCCGAATTGCCGCTTGAGGTTGTGGTGATGATATCCTTGTGCATGATGAGCAACCAGATATCATAACTGCCGTTCAGCAGTCCTGCCGCATCGTCATCCATATTCAGCAGCTCCTGGGCATGATAAGTGATGTCGGGGTTGAAGCTCAGCAGCGACAAATCGCGGTCGCCCTGGTTCTCCTCGCTGGAAGACGAGTCCGTGAGCCCCATGAACATGACTGATGACTCGGCTGAACGAAGACGACACGTGGGACTGAGAACCTGCGGCAGTTTGTACAGAAGCTCGTAATCTCCGCCGCCGGCAAAGTCGTCCACATAATGGAAATTGAGCGTGGCCCGGTTAATCACGGCCCTGTTATGAGCCCCGGCTCCTTCACGGGAGTCAATCTCATTAATCATGGCCTGGCGAATCTCCACGGCGTTGACTACCGGTTTGAGCCCACCGCCGCCTTCCACAAGTACCTGGGCGCCAGCGTCTCCGGCAAGGCCGGCGGTCTGATGCCCGGTGAGATTCAAGGCGTACTGCGGGAAGCTTCCCGTACCGGAATTCGTGGAGAGCGAATCCAGATCGTAGAGACCGGTGGCTCCGAAATAGAAGCACACGGAAGTGTCTCTTCTTTCTCCCTTATATACTGCAGAATAGTTGAGGACGGCATAGTTGCCGGTAAGATACCCGCTGTTGCTGTTGTATCCGAGCTGAAGCTCAAAGATGTTGATGCGTCCGCCCTGTCCGGCCGGCACGGGGGTTTCCAGATAGATGCCTGGAAGATTATCCGAATACACATCGAAACCGCCAGCCATGTATTCGTCGGCCTTGAGGTACTTGCTGCCGAACTCTTCGGTGAACCAGAACGACAGCGAATCTTTTCCGTTGATCACCGGCACGCCGTCAGAGACCCTCACAGTTCCGTGCGGGAATAGGGCATTGCAGTCGCCGTCTTTCTTGAAATCCACCTTGCGGCCAGCCTCGTAAACGTTAACATTCTGCAATATCCCGGCTTCTGAAGTATTCTCCACCGACACCGAGTCGAGCGCGGCCATGAAGTGCATGCTGATGAACTTACGGTCCGTGCCCATGTCATGCTTGGTGTTGAACAGTGGAATCAGAGAAATGACGCTCGAACGCGTTGTGAGCCCAAAGTCGGCGTCCTGCCGTATGGCTCCTATGGTGATGCGGTTGTTCGAGAAGCCGGAGAGGCTGTCCGCCATGAGCTGCTTCACTCCTATGGGGATGGGGGCCGGAGTCACGGTTTTAAAGGTGCTGCTTACGGGCACCATCGAAGAACCGAGTTCGGGATCTATATTGACGCAGGCGGAAAGGAAAAGCGCCGCCGCGAAGACTGACAAAAACTTACAACTGCTCATAAAACGCGTTGTACTCGTCGATGTATGCATTGTCTTCGTAGCTCTTCGCATTGTACGGGAGGATGGGGAGACCCAGTTCGCGGGCGAAGGCTACCAGCTCTTCCGGAACGTCCGGAGCGCCGAGAATAATGCCATCAGAGTACCGGATGGCCGTTTTAGCAAGTTCTATGCCAGTGGGGGAGTCGCTTAGAAGCAGGTCTTCGCGGCTCAGACCGCCGACGGGGACCTTGTCTGCGAAGGCGGGGGAGAAGCCTGCGGACGGGGTGTCGCCGTACAGGGACAGCACCACTTTGGCTCCGGAGAAGATGGGATCTCCCTGATAGGCCTTCTTGAGATATGCCGGCACCAGTTGCGTGAACCAGCCGCCGCAGTGGATGACATCGGGCGCCCAGCGGAGCTTCTTGGCCGTTTCCAGCACGCCTCGTGCGAAGAAGATGGCGCGCTCGTCGTTGTCGGGGAAGAACTCGCCGGCCTCGGTGGCGTACACGGCCTTGCGGCGGAAATAGTCGTCGTTGTCGATAAAGTATACCTGGATGCGGGCTGCGGCGATGGAAGCAACCTTGATTACGAGGGGCCTGTCCACGTCGGAGATGATGATGTTCATTCCGGAAAGACGTATGACTTCGTGCAACTGGTTGCGGCGTTCGTTGATGCAGCCGAAGCGCGGCATGAAGATACGGATCTCCTTCTTCCTTTCCTGAATACCCTGCGGGAGATAGCGGCCGATGGTTGCGGGCTGACTCTCCGGGAGGTACGGGAAAATCTCGGAATTAACGAACAGAATCTTCTGCGGCATGTTACTCATCAATACAAAGATAAGAAAATTTTTTTGAATTTTGGTTAATTTGTTAACTTTGACGGTTAAAATGGCAGTAAAGGAAAAAACAGTCAAACGCCGTCTGGCGGGGGCCTACGTGTCCTCCGCCCTCAGCATCGCCCTGGTGCTGCTGCTGGTCGGCCTGGCGGCCCTGCTTTCCGTAAACGCCCGCGGCATCACCCGCTGGTTCAAGGAAAACATGCAGATGGAGGTGCTTCTTCACGAGGAGGTCTCCGAACCGGCCGCCGAAGGCTACAAGGCAGGACTGGAAGCCCTTCCTTATGTCAAGTCCGTACGCATGGTCACGCGCGAAGAAGGATTGAAAGAGCTTCGCGAGATGCTGGGAGAGGATTTTCTGGATGTATTCGAAAGCACCTCGGTTCCCCTGTCTCTGGAACTTACCCTCAAGGCGGACTATGTGAACGCCGACAGTCTGGCCATGGTCTCGGAAAGCATCAAAGCCTCTTCCCTCGTGGACGAAGTGGAGACCCAGGTTCCCCTTGTGGATTCGCTCAACGCCAACCTGTCCAGGATTTCGCTTATCCTTGGTGTATTCATTCTATTGCTGCTGTTCATCAGTTTCGTACTCATAGGCAATACCGTGCGTCTGGGCATCTACGCCCGCCGCTTTACCGTGCACACCATGCAGCTCGTGGGCGCCTCCCGCGCCTTCATCCGCAGGCCCTTTATGCGCGACTCGTTCGTGCTCGGCCTCGTGAGCTCCCTGCTCACGATTGCAGTGCTGGGCGGTGGAATCTGGTTCGCACAGAAGAGCGTCCCGCAGCTTGCAGGACTCTTCGCTCCGGAAGGACTGGCGATAGTTGCCGGTATCATCCTTCTGGTAGGCATCGGCATCTGCCTCCTTACCACCTGGTCCGTGGTCGGCCATCTGGTCGTGATGGACAAGGATAAACTTTACTACTAATGGAAGACAAAAGCGACAAGATGGCCGTCGGCCGCCGGGGCATAATGCTTATGATCGCCGGCGTGCTGGTCATGATAGCGGGCTTTATCCTGCTCTCGGGCGGGGGAGTCAAAGACCCGCAGGTATTCAACTGGAGCATGTTCGATTTCCGCCGCCTTGTGGCGGCTCCGATTACCATCGTTGCCGGAGTGGTAGTGGTGGCTGTCGGAATAATGCATAAGGAGAAGAAATAATGGAGTGGTGGGAAGCCATATTGCTGGGCCTGGTGCAGGGCCTTACGGAATTCCTTCCGGTAAGCAGCAGCGGCCATCTTCTCATAACCCGCGCCCTTCTTGGGGTGGACGCATCCGGGTTCCTGGATTTCACCGTCACGGTGCATTTCGCCACCGTGCTCAGCACCATCATCGTGTTCTGGAGCGCCATCGTGCAGATATTCAAAGGAGTATTCCAGTTCCGCTACAACAACGAAACCGACTACTTCCTAAAGCTCTGCGTGTCGATGATTCCGGTGGCGGTAGTGGGCTTCTTCTTCAAGGACCAGGTGGAGGCCCTCTTCGGGGAGACCCTTTCCACCGCAGGCGTCTGCCTGCTGATAACGGCGGCCCTCCTGCTCCTGGCGACGTTCTACGCCCCCAAACGCGAGAATACTTACCGTAACGGCATCTCCTGGTGGCAGGCGTTGACGGTGGGCGTGGCCCAGGCGGTCGCGGTGGCTCCGGGCATCTCCCGCAGCGGCGCCACCATCGCCACGGGTCTCGTCTCCGGAGTCAAGAAGGAAAACATGGCGCAGTTCTCCTTCCTCATGGTGCTGGTGCCGATACTCGGAGAACAGGCGCTTTCGCTGCTTAAGGCAGTCGGGGGAGAAGGTTTCGGAGCCGGAGTGGGCGTCCTGCCCCTCGTGCTGGGCTTCCTCGCCGCTTTCGCAAGCGGCCTTTTCGCCTGCAAAGTGATGATAGCCCTCGTGCGCAAGGCCAATCTGGGCTGGTTCGCGCTCTACTGCGCGCTGGTAGGTGTTCTGGTACTCATTTTCGGATGATATACTTCGTAGCGGATATTCACCTTGGCCTGAAGGCCGGACCGGAAGGCCCCGCCGAACGCGAAGCGCGCTTCGTGGACTGGCTGCATTCAATCAACCGTCCCGACACCGAAGCCCTCTGGCTCCTGGGCGACATCTGGGACTTCTGGTATGAATATCGCGACGTCATCCCTCGCGAAGCCGTGCGCGTAGTCGCCGCCATTTCGAATCTGCTCGACTCAGGCATAAAGGTATACTACATCCCCGGCAACCACGACATCTGGCTCTACTCCTTCTGGCAGAAGCTGGGCGTACAGGTGCTGCGGCAGCCGCAGACGGTCGAACTCTACGGCAAACGGATCCTGCTTGGTCATGGCGATGCCCTTGGTGGCGCTACATGGAACTATCGCCTCATGCTCCGCATCTTCCACAGCCGCGTGTGCCAGGTGCTATTCAGCGGCCTGCATCCCTGGCTGGCCTATCGCTTCGGTACCGACTGGAGCAACAGCAACCGCCGCAAGCACGGCGGGTACAAGTTCCGCGGCCAGGACGAACCGCTCTGGAAGTACTGCAAGGCCGAATGCGAAAGGGCGGCAGCCGCCGGCGCTCCCGTCGACCTCTGCCTCTTCGGTCATTTTCATGATGCTGTGGATATGCCGGTAGACGGCTCCCGTCTGGTCGTCCTGAAAGACTGGATCGACGGCGGCGTGCACTTCGCGGCCGTCGGCCCGGATGGGACCTTCTCTGTTCAGTAATTCCCGGTTAGTCCTCTAATGCCGACTCGAGGGCGCGCCGCATTATCGACGCCTCCTTCTCTTCGGCCTCTTCCTTCTCGCGTCGGCTCTGCCGGCTCTTTACGGACGAAGTGAGGTATTCCCTCGGAATCACTGTCTTGCGCGGGTACTCGTAGTAGATGGAATAGTAGAAGCCGTCCCAGGCGCCGCTGTCCCAAATGCGAACCAGCTGCTCCGTCTTCCTGTCCATGCCAGTGGGTTCGTAGCGCTTCTTGAGGTCGGCACCGAAAAGTTTGGCCACCAGCTGCCAGAATTCGGCGGTGAAGCCACTGCGGTAGTTGCGGATGATTTCGAAAGGCGGCATTCCGCACTCTCGGTCCACCAGACGCATTAGCAGCATCCCCTGCGAAACCGTCATATTGCGTATGTCCTTTTCGAACAGACGGAAGAGCTCCATCATCACGTCGTGGGTGTACGCGTTCTTCTGGGAGGCCTTGGACACGTCGGCCGCGATGGTGCTGTCCACCTGGGCCATCATCTTCCGGCCGGCCAGGGCATAGGGGTAGACCTTATTGAAATTGTATACCAACTTATAGTTCTTGCGCCAGTCGTCCTTTCCCGCCTTGCGGCCTTTCGGGAACACCCACACCGGATCGATAACGTCCATGTACACCGTGTCCCCGTCGAAGACTTCGTAGAACATAGGGGTGCCCTTCGGCGTGCGCGGTTTGGTGGGTCTGTCCCTGCCGGACGCAAGCTCCTCAGCGGCCGTCCCGGAAGAGGCGGTCTTGCGCTTTTTGAAGAGCTGTGCCTCGGAGGGGAGACACATCAAAAGCAGAAGGATTATGAGAACTGTCTTTTTCGTGGTCGCAAAGGTAACAATATTTTTTTTACATCAAAACGTAAGTGCTTGTAAAATCGAAAGTTGACTATTAAGCTTCCGTGTCGAAAAGTTGCAAAAATTTTACCAAAACCCCTTGTGGGGAAAGGAATTTTTACTATCTTTGCAGTCCCAAAATCGGCAGGTGGAGTATCCAAACCGCTGTGTTTCAGGGAGTTAAATGAAAATTTAATATTTTTAAAGTAATACAACAATGTTACAGCCGAAACGTACAAAGTACAGAAGGGAACAAAAGAACGTGATGAAGGGCATGGCCCAGAGGGGCAATCAGCTCGCATTCGGTTCGTTCGGAATCAAGACCCTGGAGAATTGCTGGCTCACGGCGCAGCAGATCGAGGCCGCCCGTCAGGCCATCTCCCGTTACATGAACCGTGAGGGTCAGATCTGGATTCGAGTATTCCCGGTCAAGCCTATCACCAAGAAGCCTCTCGACACCCGTATGGGTAAGGGAAAGGGCGACGTGTATGCATGGGTAGCCCCCATCACTCCCGGTCGCATCCTCTTTGAAGCTGAGGGCGTTCCACTCGCAGTCGCCAAGGAAGCCATGAGGCTCGGCGCCAACAAGCTCCCCATCGCCACCAAGTTCGTGGTTCGCAGGGATTACACAGAATAATTTAATGGAGAAAGAAATGAAAGCAGCAGAAGCACGCGAAATGTCTGTAGCAGACCTGCGCGACCGCATCCAGGTCGAGAAGAACAATCTCGACACCATGAAAATCAATCACGCGATTTCTCCGTTGGAAGACACTTCCAAGTTCAAGAAGACCCGCCACGACATTGCTCTCATGATCACCGTCCTGGCCGAGAAAGAAAACAAATTGAATTAACATACCATGGAAAGAAATCTTCGTAAGGAAAGACAAGGCGTGGTCATCAGCACCAAGATGGACAAAACCGTCATCGTGGCCGTCGAACGCAAGGAGATGCATCCCCTTTATGGAAAGTTCGTAAAGACCACCGCGAAGTTCGTTGCCCACGACGAGAAGAACGAGTGTGGCGAGGGCGATACCGTCCTCATCATGGAGACCCGTCCTCTCAGCAAGACAAAGAACTGGAGAGTCGTTAAAATCGTAGAAAAAGCCAAGTAATTATGATACAGCAGGAAACACGTTTACAGGTGGCCGACAACAGCGGAGCTAAGGAAGTCCTCTGCATCCGCGTACTTGGCGGTACCCACCATCGTTACGCGACCATCGGCGACACCATCGTCGTGGCCATCAAGAGCGCTATCCCCGGCGGTGACGCCAAGAAGGGAACCGTCTCCAGGGCCGTCGTCGTACGTACCAAGAAGGAAATCCGTCGTCCGGATGGTTCTTACATCCGCTTCGATGACAATGCCTGCGTTCTCCTGAACCAGGCCGGCGAACTCCGCGGCACCCGTATTTTCGGTCCCGTCGCCCGTGAGCTTCGCGAGAATTACATGAAGATCGTTTCACTGGCTCCGGAAGTCCTCTAAAATTCTGAAGAAATGAAAAAACTCAAGATAAAGAAAGGCGACACCGTTTACGTAAACGCCGGAAACGACAAGGGCAAGACCGGTAAGGTTCTCTCGGTCCTCAAAGACGAAGACCGCGTGATCGTCGAGGGTATCAACCTCGTGTCCAAGCACACCAAGCCCAACTCCAAGCAGCCGCAGGGCGGCATCATCAAGCAGGAGGCCGGTATCCACATTTCCAACGTCAATCTTCTGGATCCCTCCAGCACCGCTGCAAAGCCGGTTCCCACCCGCGTGGGCTACAAGTTCGAGGATGGTAAGAAGATCCGCGTTGCCAAAAAATCAGGACAGGAGATCAAGTAATTATGGCAAAGCAGAATAATAAAGAAGCGGCCGAGCAGCAGAAAGCCCCCAAGGGCTATGTTCCCGCCCTCAAGAAGCTTTACAAGGAAGAGATCGTTGCTTCTCTCGTAAAGAAGTTCTCATACGCTACCCCCATGGCGGCTCCCCGCCTGGTGAAGATCACCATCAACGAAGGCGTCGGTGAAGGCACCCAGGACCGCAAGGTCGTCGAGGATGCAGCCGCCGAGCTCGCACTCATCACCGGTCAGAAGGCCGTCATCACCAACTCCCGCAAGGACATCTCCAACTTCAAGCTCCGTAAGGGCATGCCGGTTGGCTGCAAGGTCACTCTGAGGGACGCCAAGATGTACGAATTCCTCGAGAAGCTCATCCGTGTGGTACTTCCCCGTATCCGCGACTTCAACGGTATCGCCGACTCCATGGACGGCCGTGGCAACTATACCCTCGGCATCAAGGAGCAGATCATCTTCCCCGAGATCGACATCGACAAGAACCCCCGCATCCATGGCATGGAGGTTACCTTCGTAACCACCGCCAAGTCCGATGAGGAATGCCGCGAACTCCTCGCCGCATTCGGTCTTCCTTTCAAGAAACGTAATTAATTATAGGAATATGGCAAAAGAATCAATGAAAGCCCGCGAAGTAAAGCGCGCTAAGCTGGTAGCCAAATACGCCGAAAAGAGGAAGGCCCTCAAAGAGGCTGGCGACTACGCCGCCCTGGACAAGCTCCCCAAGAACGCCAGTCCGGTGCGTCTGCACAACCGTTGCTCCCTCACCGGTCGTCCGAAGGGATACATGAGGGCATTCGGCCTCAGCCGTATCCAGTTCCGTGAGATGGCCAGTGCCGGTCTCATTCCCGGAGTGAAGAAGGCAAGCTGGTAGAATATTAAAAGAAGAATAGATATGACTGATCCAATCGCAGATTTTCTCACCAGGATCCGCAACGCCTATCTGGCAGGAAAGAAGGTTGTTGAGATTCCTTCCTCCAAGGTTAAGGAAACTCTCACCGGGATTCTGTGCGAACAGGGTTACATCCTCAGCTACAAGGTAGTCGAAGGACAGCCCTTCAACACCATCAAGATAGCCCTCAAGTACCACCCCGAGACCAAGATGCCCGCCATCAAGAAGATTGAGCGCGTGAGCACCCCGGGTCTCCGTCAGTACAAGGGTGCAGACGAGCTTCCCCGCGTCCTCAACGGCCTCGGAATCGCTGTCGTCTCCACTTCCAAGGGCATCCTCACCGACAAGCAGGCCCGCGAACAGGGCGTCGGCGGCGAGGTAATGTTCTACGTATATTAATCATTAACAGAACAATACAATGTCACGAATTGGTAAATTACCTGTAAACCTTCCGGCCGGCGTGAGCGCAGAGCTCCTCGCGGGCAACGTTGTGAAGGTTAAAGGCCCCCATGGCGAGATGACCCAGGCAGTAGACCCGGATATCACCGTCACCATCGAGGGGAACACCATCACTTTCACCCGTCCCAGCGACGACCCGCGTCACCGCAGCATGCACGGTCTCTACCGCGCTCTGGTGCACAACATGGTCGTCGGCGTCAGCGAGCAGTTTGTCATCAGGCAGGAGCTCGTCGGCGTCGGATACCGCGTATCCGTGGAGGGTCAGCTTCTTACCTTCACCCTTGGATACTCGCACGACATCCAGCTCATGCTTCCCCCGGAAGTCAAGGCCGAAGTTCCCGAGATCAAGAAGGGCGAAACCCCGAAGCTCATTCTCAAGAGCTGCGACAAGCAGCTTGTAGGGCAGGTCGCCGCTAAGATCCGCTCATTCCGCAAGCCCGAACCTTACAAGGGCAAGGGTATCAAGTTCGTTGGTGAACAGCTCCGCCGCAAGGCTGGCAAGACCGCCGCGGCCAAATAATGTATAGGAGGAAAGAATTATGGCATTAAGCAGAATAGCAAGAAGGCAGAGGATACATTATCGTATCCGTAAGCACGTGAGCGGTACTCCCGAGCGTCCCCGCATGGTCGTATTCCGCAGCAACAAGCAGATTTACGTCCAGGTGATCGACGACGAGGCGGGCAAGACCCTCGCAGCCGCTTCTTCCAACGACAAGGAGCTCGCAGCGCAGTGCAAGGGCAAGACCGGTATCGAAGCCGCCGCTATCGTCGGTAAGGCTATCGCCGAGCGCGCCCTGGCGGCCGGCATCACCACCATATCCTTCGACCGCGGAGGTTATCTCTTCCACGGCAGGGTCAAGAGTCTGGCAGACGCCGCCCGCGAAGGCGGTCTCATCTTCTAAAAGGAAAAGACTATGGCAAATACAAATGTTAAAAGAGTCAAAACGTCCGATCTCGAACTCAAGGACAGGCTGGTAGCCATCCAGAGGGTAACCAAGGTTACCAAGGGCGGACGCCACTTCCGTTTCGCAGCCATCGTGGTCGTCGGCGACCAGAACGGTGTTGTGGGTTACGGCCTGGGTAAGGCAAACGAAGTAACCGCCGCCATCGCCAAGGGCACTGAAGATGCGAAGAAGAATCTCGTAAAGGTTCCCGTCATCAATTCCACCATCCCGCACGAGCAGGAGACCTCCTACGGCGGAGCAAAGGTGTTCATGAAGCCCGCAGCTCCCGGTACCGGTGTAAAGGCCGGTGGTGCAATGCGCGCCGTATTCGAGAGCGCCGGTATCCAGAACGTGCTTGCGAAGAGCAAGGGTTCCAGTAACCCCCACAACCTCGTCAAGGCCACCGTTCAGGCTCTCACCGAAATGAGGGACGCCTACACCGTCGCAGGTCTGCGCGGAATTCCGATGTCTAAGGTTTTCAACGGATAGGAGGAATTATCATGGCAAAACTCAGAATCACCCAGATAGTGAGCAAGAATGGCGAGACCCAGCGTCAGAAGGCCAATCTTCTCAATCTCGGCATCCGCCGCATGCATCAGACCGTGGAGGTTGAGGATACTCCCATCACCCGCGGCCAGCTTGCAAAGGTTGCCCATCTCGTAAAATACGAAGTAATCGACTAAAGGAGGGAAAGAAATGAAACTTGAGAATCTCAAACCCGCAGCAGGTGCAACCAAGAACACCAAGCGCGTAGGTCGCGGCCAGGGCTCCGGTAAGGGCGGCACCGCCACCCGTGGAACCAAGGGCGCAAAGGCCCGTTCCGGTTACGAACACAAGATCGGCTTCGAAGGCGGCCAGATGCCCCTTCAGCGCCGTCTGCCCAAGTTCGGCTTCAAGAACCCCACCCGCGTCGAATACCAGGCTGTCAGCCTCGCTTCCATCCAGGCCATCGCAGATGCCGCCGGTGTGAAGGAGATTGACGTCAATCTCATCAAGGACTACGGCTTCGCAGCCAAGACCGACCTCGTGAAGGTCCTCGCGAACGGCGAAGTCACCGCAGCCCTTACCATAACTGCAGACGCCTTCTCCAAGACCGCAGTCGCCAAGATCGAGGCTGCCGGCGGAAAGGCTGTAACAAGCAAGTAAAAGCCATGAAGAGGTTTTTCGAGACAATCCAAAACATCTTCAAGATAGAAGAGCTGCGCAAGCGCCTGGGTTATACCCTGCTGCTCATCATCATCTATCGCCTGGGGTGCTTCGTAGTGCTCCCGGGCATTGATGCAACGATGCTGGCAAAGCTCCAGAGCTCCGCTTCCGAGGGTCTTGTAGGCCTTCTGAACATGTTCTCCGGAGGTGCTATGGGCAACGCTTCCATCTTCGCGCTCGGTGTGATGCCGTACATCTCGGCATCCATCGTGGTACAGCTCCTCGGAGTGTTCGTACCTTACTTCCGTAAGCTCCAGACCGAGGGCGAGAGCGGACGCCAGAAGATGAATCAGATTACGAGGTATCTCACCATCCTCATAATCTGCATCCAGGGCCCCGCATACATCGCCTCTCTCCACGCTCAGATTCCCGCAGCGGCATTCACCGCCGTCAACAACCTGGGTTGGAGCAACTTCATGTACAACATAGTAGCCACCGCCATCCTCATGGCTGGCTCCATGTTCATCATGTGGCTCGGCGAGCGTATCACCGACCGTGGCATCGGCAACGGCATCTCCCTTATCATTATGATAGGTATCGTGGCCCGTCTGCCTTATGCAATCACGGCTGAGTTCGGCGAGAAGTTCAGCACCACCTCCGGCGGCGCCCTGTTCTTCGTCGTGGAACTGCTCGTCTGGTTCTTCGTCATCGTGGCCGCTGTCGCACTCGTTCAGGCTGTGCGCAGGGTTCCGGTTCAGTATGCAAAGAGGGTTATCGGCAACCGCCAGTACGGTGGAGTGCGTCAGTATATCCCCCTCAAGATCAATGCTGCCGGCGTTATGCCTATCATCTTCGCCCAGGCGCTGATGCTGTTCCCGATCCTGTTCTCCCGCTGGGATGCGACCCGCGGTCTCGCTGCAACGCTC
Organism: Bacteroidales bacterium; assembly: GCA_017412645.1. Lineage (GTDB taxonomy): Bacteria > Bacteroidota > Bacteroidia > Bacteroidales > UBA932 > Cryptobacteroides. Next base: position 143,561 of record JAFPWX010000019.1, read on the forward strand.
GGAAATTATACCGGTTTCTGGTATAACTTCATATTCTTCATCCTCATCATTATCTTCACGTACTTCTACACTGCGGTTACGGTCAATCCCACCCAGATGGCGGAGGACATGAAGCGTAACGGTGGGTTCATTCCCGGTGTGAAGCCAGGAAAGAAGACTGTGGAATACCTCGACTCCATCATGAGTAAGGTTACCCTTCCCGGTTCCATCTTCCTCGGCTTCATATCCATCATGCCTGCTTTCGCGATACTCCTGGGAGTCAACAACCAGTTCGCAAGCTTCTTCGGCGGCACCTCGCTGCTGATCCTTGTGGGTGTTGTCCTGGATACGCTGCAGCAGATAGAAAGCTACCTCCTCATGCGCCACTACGACGGTCTCATGAAGACCGGTCGTCTCAGCGGACGCTCTGGCATGTAGCATTTAATTTTCGATGAATCCGAAGCGATGATCAAGCCTAAGACAGAAAAGGAAATCGAGATAATGCGCGAGAACGGACTTCTCGTGTCGCGCACCCTTGCCGAGGTTGGCAGGGCCGTGGCTCCCGGCGTCACAACCAAAGAGTTGAGCGCCATAGCCGAGGCCTACATCCGCAGCCAGGGAGCTATCCCGAGTTCCCTCGGTTTCGAAGGCTTCCCCGCGGCAGCGTGCATGTCGGTGAACGATGTGGTCGTACACGGTATTCCGGACGACACTCCTCTCAAGGAGGGCGACATCGTCACCGCCGACATCACCACTCTGTACAAGGGCTACAGCGGAGACTCCGCATACACCTTCCCGGTAGGGAAGATCAGTGAGGAGGCCCGCCGTCTGCTCGACGTCACGAAGGCTTCGCTCTACAAGGGCATAGCCGCTGCCGTGGCGGGCAATCGCACGGGCGATATCGGACACGCGGTGCAATCGTATGTCGAATCGGCCGGATATTCCGTGGTCCGCGAACTCGAGGGCCATGGCATCGGCAAGGGGATGCACGAAGACCCGGGAGTGCCCAATTACGGGCGCCCGGGCCACGGCCCCAAGCTGGTGGAAGGCATGACGATATGCATTGAGCCCATGGTCCTGGCCGGCGGCAGGAGTGTGTACCTGGACCGCAACGGCTGGAGCGTTCACAGCGCAGACCGGAGCCTCACTGCACATTACGAACTTACGGTTGTTGTCCGTCGCGGCCATGCGGAGCAGCTCTCCACTTTCGAATTCATCGAGAACGATCCCAAAATCAGATTTTAAGTTCAATTTCAATGTCAAAACAAGTAGCAATAGAACAGGACGGAAAGGTCATCGAGACCCTTCCAAACGCGATGTTCAAGGTCGAGCTTGAGAATGGTCACGTGCTTCTCTGCAACATTTCAGGGAAGATGCGTATGCACTTTATCCACATCCTTCTGGGCGACAGGGTTAAGGTTGAAATCTCTCCTTACGATCTGACCAAGGGAAGGATATCTTTCAGATACAAATAAAAAATTAGCGATATGAAAGTAAAGACATCCATCAAGAAGCGCAGCGAAGATTGCAAGATCGTAAGGCGTAAAGGTCGCCTCTACGTCATCTGCAAGAAGAACCCCAAGTTCAAGATGCGCCAAGGTTAATAAGTTGTATAACAAATAATTACAGATAAGTTATGGCAAGAATAGCCGGTGTTGATTTACCCAACAACAAAAGAGGAGACGTGGGTCTGACCTACATCTTCGGTATCGGCCGCAGCACCGCGAGGAAGATCCTCGAGAAATGCGGCATCGACAGCGCCATCAAGTGCGGCGACTGGGACGACGCCCAGACCGCGGCCATCCGTGCCGAGGTTTCTGAACTCCGCATCGAAGGCGAACTCCGCACCACCGTCCAGATGAACATCAAGCGACTGATGGACATCGGATGCTATCGCGGAATCCGTCACCGCGCAGGGCTTCCCGTCCGCGGACAGAGCACCAAGAACAACGCCCGTACCCGCAAGGGCAAGAAGAAGACCGTTGCCAACAAGAAGAAAGCAACCAAGTAATCCCTGAAAATTATGGCAAAGAAAACTACAACATCCAAGAGGGTTGTTAAGGTAGAGGCCTACGGTGAAGCCCATATCACCTCCACCTTCAACAACGTGATCGTGACCCTCACCAATGGTCAGGGCCAGGTCATCAGCTGGAGCTCCGCCGGTAAGTGCGGTTTCAGGGGTTCCAAGAAGAACACTCCGTACGCCGCCCAGATGGCAGCCGAGGACGCAAGCAAGACTGCTTACGATGCCGGCCTCCGCAGGGTAAAGGTGTATGTGAAGGGTCCCGGTGCAGGTCGTGAAAGCGCCATCCGCACCATCAACAACGCGGGTATCACCGTGTCCGAAATCGTGGACATCACCCCGATGCCCCACAACGGTTGCAGACCCAAAGGCCGTCGTAAAGTTTAACCTTTAAAGCACAGTTACCATGGCAAGATATACAGGTCCGACCACCAAGATCGCCCGTAAGTTTGGCAGCCCCATCTACGGAGCAGACAAGAATTTCGAAAAGCGTAACTATCCTCCGGGACAGCACGGTCTCGCAGCAAAGCGCAAGAAGGCCAAGGAATACGGCACCCAGCTCGCTGAAAAGCAGAAGGTGAAGTACATGTACGGAGTTCTGGAGCGTCAGTTCCACAACACCTACGACAAGGCTTCCCGCATGGCAGGTCAGAAGGGTGAGAACCTCATCCTCCTCCTTGAGAGCCGTCTCGACAATGTGGTTTACCGCCTCGGCATCGCCCCCACCAGGGCCGCTGCACGTCAGCTCGTGAACCATCATCACATCACCCTCAACGGCAAGGTGTGCAGCATCCCCTCCACCAGGGTCATGCCCGGCGACGCAGTAGCAGTCCGCGAGCGCTCCCGCAGCCTTGAGGTCATCCAGGCCAGTGTCGCCTCCGCCACCAAGTTCTCGTGGCTCGAGTTCGACGCCGCCACCCTTACCGGCAAGTTCCTCAACATCCCCGCCAGGGCAGACGTCCCCGAGGATATCAACGAACAGCTCATCGTCGACCTCTACTCCAAATAATCTTTAATACCGGATATCATGGCAATTTTAGCATTTCAGAAGCCCGATAAGGTGATAATGCTCGAAGGCACCAACACCCTCGGCAGGTTTGAGTTCCGCCCGCTTGAGCCCGGCTACGGCCAGACCATCGGCAACGCACTCCGCCGCATTCTCCTCGCTTCTCTCGAAGGCTTCGCCATCTCCCAGATCAGGGTCAGCGGCGTAGACAACGAGTTCGCCACCATCCCCGGTGTTATCGAAGGCATGCAGGAAATCATCCTCAACCTCAAGCAGGTTCGTTTCAAGAGGATGGTAGAAAGCGTGGATTCGGAGGAGGTCAACCTCACCATCAGCGGAAAGCAGGAGTTTACCGCCGAAGACATCTCCAAGGGACTGTCTTCCTTCAAGGTGCTCAACCCCGAGCAGCACATCTGCTCCATGGAGCCTTCCGTGAAGATCGACATCAATATTCTCATCACCAAGGGACGCGGCTTCGTTCCCGCCGAGGAATCCCGCGACGCGAACACTCCCATCGGTACCATTGCGGTAGACGCTATCTACACTCCTATCCGCAACGTCAACTGGACCGTTGAGAACTGGCGCGTGGAGCAGAAGACCGACTATGAAAAGCTCACGCTCGAAATAGTCACCGACGGCTCCATCACCCCCGCCGCCGCCCTTCAGGATGCAGCTAACATCCTCATCTACCATTTGAAGCTCTTCACCGACGGAGACAAAATCTCCATCGAGAGCGAGGCCGAACCCGATGCAAAGGAACTCGACGAAGAGAGCCTGCGCACCAGGCACGTCCTGCTCACCAAGCTCAGCGACATGGGTCTCAGCGTGCGTGCCTACAACTGCCTCAAGGCAGCCGACATCGACACCTTCGCCGACCTCGTCAGCTACAGCCGCGCCGAGCTCATGAAGTTCCGCAACTTCGGCCGCAAGAGCCTCAACGAAATCGACGTCCTCGTCGAGAAGATGAAGCTTTCCTTCGGAATGGATGTAAGCAAGTACAATATCGAACCCAAGAACAAGAACATTATCTAAGATGAGACACAATAAAGCAGTAAATCATCTCGGCCGTCAGAGCGGACACCGCAAGGCTCTGCTCGCGAACATGGCATCTTCGCTCATCCTGAAGAAGCGCATCACCACGACCGTCGCCAAGGCAAAGGCCCTCAAGCCCTACCTCGAACCCCTCGTGACCAAGAGCAAGGAAGACACCACGCACAACCGTCGCGTAGTCTTCAGCTATCTCAAGGATAAGAACGCCGTTTCCGAGCTCTTCCGCGTCATCGCCCCGAAGATCGCCGACCGTCCGGGCGGATACCTCCGTATCCTCCACACCGGCTTCCGTCAGGGAGACGCCGCTGAAATGGCCCTCATAGAGTTCGTCGACTTCAACGAGGCAGCCCTCGCTTCCGGAAAGAAGGAAGAGAAGAAGGCCACCCGCCGCAGCCGCTCCAAGAAGGCAGCAGAGCCCGCCGCAGAGGCCGCTCCCGCCGCCGAGCCGGTAGCTGAAGAAGCTCCCGCAGCAGAGCCTGCAGCCGAAGAGCCCAAGGCCGAGTAAGCCATTCCGGCTCAAGCGAAGACCCCGCAAGGTGAAACAACTTTGCGGGGTTTTTCATATATTTGTAAAATCTGATACAGTTTTTTGGATGAAAAATAGAAGATTTTACAGACACTACTAATAACCAAACAGAATATGAATCCTTTGTTCTTTGCAGTTCCCATCGCCTCGGTCGTAGCACTGGCCTTCGCGTTCATCTTCTATCGTCAGATGAAGAAGGAAGATGAGGGAACCCCGACCATGAAACAGATTGCCCAATACGTCCGTGAGGGCGCAATGGCCTATCTGAAACAGCAGTACAAGGTAGTCATCATCGTGTTTGCGGTACTCGCCGTGTTCTTTGCCGTGCTGGCATATGTCTTTCACGTGCAGAACCCCTGGGTGCCGGGCGCATTCCTCACCGGAGGTTTCTTCTCCGGCCTCGCCGGTTATATCGGCATGCGCACGGCCACATACGCATCGGGCCGCACCGCAAACGCCGCAAGGCGCTCCCTGAACGCCGGTCTCAAGGTTGCTTTCCGCAGCGGCGCCGTCATGGGTCTCACCGTAGTGGGCCTTGGCCTTCTGGATATCGCCCTCTGGTATATAGTTCTTAACGCCTTCGTGGTTGAGGCCACAGACGCCCAGAAGCTCGTGGTCATCACCACCACCATGCTCACCTTCGGAATGGGTGCCTCCACGCAGGCCCTCTTCGCCCGTGTGGGCGGCGGCATCTACACCCAGGCGGCCGACGTGGGCGCGGACATCGTGGGTAAGGTCGAGTCCGATCTTCCGGAAGACGATCCCCGCAACCCCGCTACCATAGCCGATAACGTGGGCGACATCGTGGGCGTCGTGGCCGGCATGGGAGCAGACCTCTATGAGAGCTATTGCGGCAGTATCTTGAGTTCC
>JAFPWX010000002.1 GCA_017412645.1 Bacteroidales bacterium
CCTGAAAAACGCCCTCAACTCGGCCAAACTTCTTCTTGAGAATCGAAAAAATCGAAGGATACCGAACATCTCGATATCCTTCGATTGACGTAATTGTCAGAGGCCTTTCGTTTGGGCACCTTTTTCAGTGCCCTCGCAAAACGCCGGAGTTTTTTTTGTGCGTAGCCGCTACAGATTAATAATCGTAGTGCTTCGCGTCGCGGGGCGATACCTTGCTCATGTTGTCGAGCAGGTCTTCGTTGGTCTTGTACTCGTCCATGAGCTGGAGCATGAAATTCATGGCCTCCAGAGGATTCATGTCGGCAAGCAGTTTGCGGAGTATCCATATCCTCTGTGCCTTCTCTCGCGGCAGGAGGAGATCGTCGCGGCGGGTGCCGGAAAGAATCACGTTCACTGCCGGGAAGATGCGGCGGTTGGAGAGGTTGCGGTCGAGCTGGAGCTCCATGTTGCCGGTGCCCTTGAACTCTTCGAAGATAACGTCGTCCATCTTGCTGCCGGTCTCGGTGAGTGCTGTTGCAAGGATGGTAAGAGAACCGCCTCCTTCGATATTTCTGGCTGCGCCGAAGAAGCGCTTGGGCTTCTGCAGGGCATTCGCGTCCACACCGCCGGTAAGCACCTTGCCTGATGCCGGCTGAACAGTGTTGTAGGCGCGTGCGAGACGCGTGATGGAGTCCAGGAGGATGACCACGTCGTGACCGCATTCAACGAGCCTGCGGGCCTTTTCGAGCACCATATTGGCCACCTTCACGTGATGGTCGGCCGGTTCGTCGAAGGTGCTGGCCACGACCTCCGCCTTGACGCTGCGCTGCATGTCGGTGACCTCCTCGGGACGCTCGTCGATGAGAAGCACGATTTCGTAGACCTCCGGATGATTGTCCGCGATGGCATTGGCTATGCTCTTGAGGAGCATGGTCTTACCGGTTTTGGGCTGGGAGACGATGAGACCGCGCTGGCCCTTGCCTATGGGCGAGAACATATCCACGATACGGCACGACGGGTCGGCGGCGTGGGTACCTCCGGTGAGGTTGAACTTCTCGTCCGGGAAGAGCGGAGTGAGGAAGTCGAAGGGCACACGGTCACGGATGAACTCCGGCTTGCGGCCGTTCACCATGGTAATCTTTACCAGCGGGAAGTATTTGTCGCCTTCGCGCGGAGGACGGATCTCTCCGGTAACGGTGTCGCCGTTCTTGAGGGCGTTCTGCTTGATCTGCTGCTGGGCGACATAGATGTCGTCCGGAGAATTCAGATAGTTGTAGTCCGAACTGCGGAGGAAGCCGTAGCCGTCGGGCATGATCTCCAGCACACCGGTGGCCACCACCGTGCCCTCGAACTCGGGGGTTCTGGGTTTCTGGCCGTTCTGCTGGTTCTTCTGGCCCTGCTGGTGCGGCTTCAGGTACTCGTCTCGCGCTTCATTTATCTGCTGACGGGCGGTATCCTGGGCCTTCTGTTTTGCGGGAGACTCTTCCCTGGGCTTTTCCGCCTTGGGTTCTTCCTGCCTGGGGGCTTCTGACTTAGGAGCATCGGCGTTCTTTTTAGGACGGCCACGCTTCTTTGCCTGCGATTGAGCGGGAGCTTCTTCCTGCTTTGCGGGAGCCTCCTTCGGCTTTGCAGGAGCCTCGGGGGTCTTTTCCGCCTTTACCGGCTCGGCTGGTTTTGCAGCCTCTGACGCTTCCTTGCGGGGACGGCCGCGGCGCGCCTTGGGCTTTTCTGCCGGAGCTTTCTTTGCCTCCGCCGCAGCTTCTGCATCCAGTATGGCGTATGCGAGATTCTCGTTATCGAGGGATTTGATCTTTTTTATTTCGTGTTCTTTGGCAATTGTTTCAAGGTTTTCCCTTGACATCTTGCTCAGCTCAAAAAGGCTGTGTGGCATGGAAAATATTATTAGAAGATGTGTGAAAAGTGCTTCCGGAACCGGAAACGCTGCAAATATAGGAATAATTCTTCAATAATTCGTATCTTCGAAGCATGAATCGCTTTGGAGATACCATCTGCGCACCTGCCACCGGAATGGGTGGAGGAGCCATTTCCATGATAAGGGTCAGCGGGCCGGACGCCCTCAGGCTTGCCGACAGCATAATCAGCTTCCGCACCGGCGCCGCCTTGTCTTCCGAAGGCTATACCCTCAAATACGGCACCGTGCAGGGAGTCGACGAAGTTCTTGTAAGCATCTTCCGCGCTCCGCATTCCTATACCGGAGAAGACTCCGTGGAGATTTCCTGCCACGCTTCCGCCTTTATCGTGCAGAAGATCCTGCAGCTGCTGGTCGCTGCCGGAGGACGCATGGCCGAACCCGGGGAATTCACCCGCAGGGCCTTTATAAACGGAAAGATGGATCTCTCCCAGGCCGAAGCGGTGGCCGACCTCATCGCTTCTGGTTCCGAAGTCTCCCATAAAGTCGCGCTCAGCCAGCTCAAAGGCAATTATTCCTCGGAGCTCAAGGGCCTCCGGGAAGAGCTGCTGAATCTGGCCTCCCTGCTGGAGCTGGAGCTCGACTTCAGCGAGGAGGACGTGGAATTGGCCGACCGCGCCCAGCTTGAGCGTCTGCTCGACAAGGCCACGGCCCACGTGGAGAAGCTGGTGGAATCGTTCCGCACCGGCAATGCCATACGCAACGGAGTTCCGGTCGCCATAGTGGGAGCCGTAAACGCAGGCAAGAGCACCCTTCTGAACGCACTTGTGGGCGAAGAGAGGGCCATCGTCTCCGACATCCCCGGAACCACGCGCGATACGGTTGAAGAGACTGTTACGCTGGGCGGCATACTTTTCCGCTTCATCGATACCGCCGGCCTCCGGGAAAGCGGCGACCGCATCGAAAAGATAGGCATAGAGCGTTCCTACGGCAGTATCTCCCGGGCACAGACGGTGGTGGTCGTACTCGACGGCTGCGCTCCCCTCTCGGACGTTCAAAAGAGCTTCGCCGCCATCGCCGGGAGACTCGCCGGCAGCGGCAAGGCCCTCATCGTACTGCGCAACAAGGTGGACAGTTACGATGCCATCGCCCCGGAAGAATTCCCCACCAAGGACCGATCATACGGCTGCTTCGAACTGAAATACCCGGCATTCGGCACCTACGACCTGGATCCGGAAAAACTGGCGGCCGAGTTGGCGTCCTACCTGGTATCCAAGGAGATTCCGGTTCCCCAGGGCCTGGAAGTGCTGGATGTCTCGGCCCGGACGGGAGAAGGACTGGACGCCCTCCGGGAGAAGTTGGTGGCGACTGCCGGCGTGGCCGACTGGAACGGAGAGACGCTCGTAACCAACCTGCGCCACTACGAGGCTCTGGAACGCGCCCTGGATTCCCTCAGACAGGTCTCCATCGGCCTTAAGCGCAAATCCTCAACCGATTTGCTGGCCCAGGATCTCCGCGATGCGATAGCTGAACTTGGAAGTATTTTCGGGGAGGTGACCACCGACGACTTGCTGGGAAATATTTTCAGCCGGTTTTGCATCGGGAAATGATATAGCCCTGGTTTCACCGGAGGAATACGACGTCTCCCTCCGCGCCCGCACCGAACGTGTGAACACCTGGTGCCGGCAGCTGGGCAAGAAATAGCCGGGCTCCGTCCGCACTTCCGACCAAGCCAAGGTCAAGGGCGCCTTCAAGAGGCTCACCACCATGTGGAAGACCATCCCGAACGACAACATCCTTGCCTGGAACAAACTGGCCCTCTCACAGCAGGGCCGCAGTGTTCTCGGCACCGGTGCCAAGATCTCCGGCGCCAACCTGTTCACCCGCCTGAACTACAGGATCGTCGCCTGCGGTGGCCAGCCGGTTCTCGTGCCTCCCACCCTCCTGGGCGTTGAGAACCCCTCCACCGCCACCATCGTCTGCCAGGGTGACACCTTCACCTTCAAGCTGGACCAGGCCCTCGCCGACAACGGCGGCATCTTCCTGGTGATCGAGGCCACCGAAGGCCAGTCCAACGGTGTCTCCCAGTCTTCGGACTTAACCTAAACTGTTCGCCCTCCGGAGTCTCGCGACTGCGGAGGGCTTTCTGTATATGATCGTCCCGCGACACACCCAGGCCCCATCCGGGAACGCGCCAGCGCATAGCGTTGAGCAAATGATTCGTTCAGAAAAATGGGTCAATTCGGGCAAAACTCGTTGGAAAAATTACGGCGAATCACTAAAAAGTCGTTGGAAAAAGTGTATCTTTGTTCCCGGATAAAGTATCAGACTATGCTGAAAAGGAAAATTGAAGACGCCCTCATTGCCTGGAAAAACAAGCCGGGACACAAGTCCCTGGTGATTATGGGCATCCGCCAGTGCGGTAAAACATATATCTCGCAGCATTTCGCTGAGCAGAACTACAAAAATGTCGTCTACATGAACTTCATCAAGCAGCCGGAGCGAATCAATGCATTCGTCGGATCAAAAGATGTGGATAGTATCTTGCTCAATCTGTCGGCGCAGATTAAGGGCGTAAAGTTCATCTCCGGAGAGACCTGTCTAATCTTTGATGAGATCCAGGAATGCCCCG
>JAFPWX010000003.1 GCA_017412645.1 Bacteroidales bacterium
AAACGGGTCTTACCCATTGCAGAAAATTGAGAACCGCCCGGCTCCATTGTCCTTCTGTTAAACTTTTATTATCGGCATAAATTTACTACTTTTGTCGTACAAACCTAGGTGCAGAGAACTACGCTGCAAATCTAAGGTTTGCAGAAAAACGAAGCACGATGTATATACACGAGACAGACACTTGGCCGAATTTCACATGGGACAGGGGGCGTATTGATCCCAAACTTGCTGCTGTCAATAAAGCCACAGGCTACCTTGAGGGAATACTCTCATCAATAGGCTTCGATATAAAGGAGCGTGCCGCCGTGGAGGCGTACACGCACGATATCGTGGCGTCCTCAGAGATAGAGGGCCTGCAGTTGAATCCAGACCAGGTACGGTCTTCTCTTGCCAGAAGGCTGGGCGTTCAGATTACCGGAGAGGTCCCATACGGTCACTACGTGGAAGGAATCGTGCAAATGATGATGGATGCTGTTCAAGGTTATGACGATCCTCTCACCGAGGACCGGCTATTCGCTTGGCATTGCGCTATTTTTCCGAACGGCAGGAACGGATATGAAGAAATCAACGTTGGGAGATACCGCGTAGATGAGATGAATGTCATTTCAGGAGCCCTTGGAAGGGAGAAGGTCCATTATCGTGCTCCAGCACCGGAGAGAGTTCCGGAAGAGATGGACAAATTCCTGAAATGGTTCAACGACACTACTACCCCAAGTGATTACGTCAAATCCGCCATTGCCCACTTCTGGTTCGTCTGCATTCACCCCTTTGACGATGGCAACGGCCGTATCGGCAGGGCCATTGCGGATATGGCGCTGAGTCAGGCAGACAACTCGACGCTGAGATACTTCAGTATGTCACGCCAGATAGGGCAGGAGAAGAACAAGTATTACGACATGCTTGAGCGCTACCAGAAAGGCACAACAGACATAACTGCCTGGATTGAGTGGTATCTGGAATGCATGCTACGGGCCATTAAAGGTGCGGAAGAGATGTTGTCTTCCATCCTGGACAAGGCCGTATTCTGGCAGAACCACTCCCAAGCCGATATCAACGAGCGTCAGCGCACTATTCTAAATATCTTTCTGGACGGCGACAAAGGTAAACTCACTGCCAAGCGCTGGGCAAAACTCGCAAAGGTATCCTCGGATACCGCAGTTCGTGATGTGCAGCACCTCGCAGAGATAGGCATCTTGATTCCGGAGGAGGGTAGAGTTCGCAATATTGCCTACGGAATCAAGATTTGCGACAAGAAGACTCTGATTCCAGGACTGGCAGAGGAGTAAAAAACAAATAAGTCAGCCATTTCGGCTGACTTATTATCTGCAGTAGACCAAACACTACAAATCTCGAACCTCCGCTTCCTGGAAGGGCTGCAAGAAATCCAGCGATTCATTGATGCTTTACACCGATAAATTCGAATTTACTTGCCAATCAGCTTCAGGAAGCGCTTGTCGTTCATTTGCTCATTGGTGATGTACTCGCCATCATGGAAGACTGCATAAGTGGTGATTGGCGTGGGTGCATTCTGGGCCTCTTCCTTGCTCTGCAGATGTATGGCTTTGAAAGGGACGCCATTGTCTTTGGCAACTGCTTCGATAATGGGGACATACTTTCCGTTGAACGGGCACTGGCTGGTGTAATATAGTACGTATCCCGGCTCTTCGGTATGCGGATGTCTGGCGCATTCCTTGAACTTGGGCACCTGAGCTTCTTTGGTAAAGGGCAGATACCACAGCTGAATACCGTTATCAGCCTCGTCACAGACGGAAAATCCTTTATGTTTCAGGAACTGAGGGTCAGACAGGAAAGGTTTCTTCTTAGCGGATGACAGGATGCACAGCCCTTTCTTTCCTTTAGCCTTGCTGTCCTGAATGCAGGCGCCCAGCAAATCACTGGAATACCCGTGTCCCTTGAAAGAACCAGACACCCAGAGGCAGTCGATGTACATATATCCGTCGGCCAGGATGGGATTCCAAGCATTCTCGGCAGGGATGTACTCAATGAAGCACTTGCCGCGTTCCACGCTCTTTAGGAACACGAGGCCATCGTCAAATCGACCGGCAAGCCAGGCCTTCTTGGAAGCGACCTGCACATCATTGTTATTGGAAATGGCGCAACAGATGTGCTCCTTCTCCAGATTCTCTTTCGTTACTTTGATGTATTCCATGGTTTCGTCAAATTACGATTTATCTTAGACAAAGATAAGCATTTTGCAAAATAGTTCCTTTACAAACGCAACCTCGATTGGTTTTTTTGCCAATTGAAGTTTTTTTGTTACTTTTGCTATGAGTTTAATTTCATGTGGGGGCACCACGTAAAAAACGAACGATTAAACGATGGATAAAAATCTGAAAAAATTCATGGACACCCCGACAAGGTCGAGGGCCCAAATCCTCAACGATTATACTGTTGAGGTGCAGTCTCCAGATGGAGAGATCTTCACAATGATGTCGGATTTGGCCAAGTACGACAGTGATGAATACAAGGCTTATGTTCTACATCTGATGGAATTTATCTTTGACCGTAACTTCTCTGATGATAAAGAGAAGATGGTTAATCGCATTAGCTGGGAGTTTATTCGTAATGCCGTCCCTTCTATGGGTGTCGGTCCTGGTAATCGTCAGGAAGAACGCGTCAGGATTGGTCGCCGCATTAGGGAACTCCGCGAGGCTAAAAGAATGGAGGCCCGTGACTTGGCACTCCTTACTGGCATCGATGCTGCGAATCTATCACGCATTGAGCAGGGTAAGTACTCTACGGGTGTGGATATTCTCTCTCGCATCTGTGTTATCCTTGATGCGCATTTGGATTTGATTCCCAACCAGCAATAGGAGGTTTCTATGGCTGGAGTAAAGCACCACTATGCTCTTAATGAGCAAGGCCGATTGGTCTCCATCAAACAAGCATATCTTGAGCATAATGATTCGCATACATATCACTGCCTCGGATGTGGAGCTGGAATGATTGCACGTTTAGGCGAGGTCCGCACTTGGCATTTTGCCCATCGTGCTGATGAGGCCCATTGCGGTACAGAAACCTATCTCCACAAACTTGCAAAGCGTCTTATCAAGGAAAAGTTTGAAAAAGACCCTTCATTCTTGGTCGGCTATTATCGAGACGTAAAATGCTTGGATATGGGGACCTGCCCATTTGCAAAGGATGAAGAATGTCACATACCGATGCTGGAGACATTTGATCTCAAAGAGTTCTATGATACATGCCAGGAAGAGCAACCAGTTGGCGATTATGTTGCTGACCTATTGCTTACCAATTCTACGAAGCCTGACCGTGAGCCCGTTCTGATGGAGATACAGGTTTCACATATGAGCACTCCACAGAAAAGAGAGTCTGGTCTTCGTATCATCGAGATTCGAATTAAAACAGAAGAGGACATTGAAACACTTTTGTCTGCGCCCATCGTTGAGAACCCAGATGCTAGGTTCGGTCAAGTTCGTGATGTGAAGACGATAGGTTTCGCTAAGTTCCATGGCTTCAAAAAGAAGTCTTCTAATCCAGAACCACTTGCTTTACGCAGTATTCAACGCTTTTATCTGTTTCGCAGCGGAAAGGCGTTCGTTACTAATATGGATGAGATGAAATCTTGCCGAGATGTCTGGACTAAGGATAATGATAAGGCCATCTTCGAAGCCAGTATTGACAGCTTCTACCTTGGAGACCCTTCGCCTTATGATTATGGATACGCTGCTGCAAGGCAAGCTGGTATTCAGATCAAGACTTGTCAATTCTGCAAATACCACCGTAGTGGCTTCGACAGACCACTAGGATTGTCACCCATCTTTTGCTGCCTACACAAGAAATACGGAACCCCCGAGGAACCAGAGCCACAATATGCAAAAGACTGTGGGTACTATCGAGAAGATAAAGCCTTATTGGAAGAGATTCAGAAATCAATGCCCCCAATAGTTGTGGCCTCAACCCGTTAGTTTTCTGTTATTGCTTTTGATTATCATAGAAAAGATATGGCTGTTTATTTCTGTTTCAGTGATGAATGTGGTTCATATTCAGACAATATGACCGAAAAGCAAATAAAGGCCCACCCTTATTATGTCCGTGCAGTGGTAATGATTGATGCGGCGGAGTGGCGCACCCTTAATCGGCAATTCAGGGAGTTAAAAGAAGCACATTCCATCCCTAATAATAGAGAGTTTAAATGGTCATATCTCTGGCTAATGGAGAAAACAAACTGTGCTCAAAATGATGATAACTTGAATTATTTCAGGCAACATGGTAACATGGGTTCTTATTTCAGTTTTGTGGAGAATGCCATTAAACTTGTTTGCGGTTTATCATTTGTAAAAATAATCCTTTCTTATTCTGTTAACCAAGGGGAACATCATAAAGAAAGGAATTTATTAAAATTCCACTTTCAAGGTATTTTGCAGAGAATCGAAATGGAGATTCAGTCTGGAGACAATTTAGCAATACTGTTTGTTGATCCTGTGAACACCGAAAAGAATGAACAGTTTCGGAATTTATACTATAGGTTAATAGATGGTGATGAATTTATTAAGCAATACTCCCATGTTAAAGACAGTTTAAATATTGAAAATTCTCACCAATCTGCTGGTATTCAAATCGCTGATTTCATCAGTGGTATCTTTAATTCAGTATTGAGAAAGGATGAAAAGCACAAATTTGATTTTGCAACAAAACTATTTTGCGAATACATTTATCCAATTATTCGAGAGAATAGAGGAAACAAATATGGATATGGAATAATCGAGGTTCCTCATGTTGAAGCAATTCGGTCGAAATATAGATCAAAGATTGAATCTATAGTGGAAGCATATAGGAACGAACCATAGGCCCATTTCAGGGCAATATAGTCGGCCTAATAAGCTGATTTTAGTTGTTTCGTAAACCAAATACTCCCAGTTTTGAACCTTCGGTTCCTGACAGGTAATTTGGCGGTCATAGAATTCAGCAAGGGGGCACATACTTGTGCTACTTTCTACAAACCCCTCCTTTACCAGTATTCGGTCTCGACATGTATACCCTGGACGTATACTTCAATGAAGACGGCTCGTTCAATGATACAAAAGTCATCTTTTCAGATTGAGCCCTAAAGACACCAACTTCTACGAAAAAAGAAAATGCTAACCGATTTATAATTAATCAGTTAGTGCTTTATGTAGTAGCGGGGGGCGGACTAATCCGCGCTGCGCGCGTCTTTTCCTCCTGGCGGCTCGGCAATGTAAGCGAGCTTCCATTGCTCTCGCCCGTTGCGTCGGTTTGAACCTGGTGGTTCTGCGTCCGCCCCCTAAGGCGGCAGCAGCCGCCGTGCCGAGAGGGAGGAGCGATGCGACGACCGGAAGGCACTGCCCGAAACGGAGTGGAGGGCGCATTCCCCCTGGGGGGATGTCGCGCAGCGACAAGGGGGAGAGAAGCAAGCTTCGCGCAGCGAAGCAGCTACGAAGCAAAAAAAGCCAGCCGAAATGGCTGACTTTTTGCTTCGTAGCGGGGGGCGGACTTGAACCACCGACCTCCGGGTTATGAGCCCGACGAGCTACCAACTGCTCTACCCCGCGGTGTTTGGGACTGCAAAGGTAGAGAATAATTTTAGAAATCCAAAATTTTTTATCCTAGGAACTCCAGGATGGCCTTGAGGTCTCCGGCTGCAAAGGATTTTTGCTCTCCGCTCGCCAGGTTCTTGATGTTCACCTGCCTGGCCTCGGCCTCGGAAGAACCACAGATGCTGATGAACGGGATGCCCTTGCGGTCGGCATACTCGAACTGCTTCTTTAGTTTGCCGCTCTCGGGATACAGCTCCACGGCAACTCCGGCTCCTCGCAGCGAGGACGCAATGGGCAGCACATAAGCCGCGGCGGCGGCATCCATGTTGGCGAAAAGCAAGCGAGAACCGGAAGACAATCCTGCGGGGAACTTGTCCAGTCCTTCGAGCACGTCGTAGATGCGGTCGGCCCCGAAGCTGATGCCCACACCGGACACGTCCGGAAGGCCGAAAATGCCGGTGAGATTGTCGTAGCGTCCGCCTCCGGAGATACTGCCTATCTGCCAGTCGAGAGCCTTCACCTCGAAGATGGCGCCGGTATAGTAATTGAGCCCGCGGGCGAGCGAAAGATCCATCTCAACGGGAAGCGAGACTCCGGCTGCGGCAATATACCCGAACAGTTCTTCCAGTTCGTCGAGGCCCTGAAGGCCAACGGGACTGCCAGCAAGAACCTTGCGCATGGCCGCCAGCTTTTCCGCAAAACTTCCTTCCAGCTTCAGCACCGGCTCAAGCACCGCAAGCGCTTCGGCCGTCAGGCCCTTGCCCAGAAGCTCTTCGCGAACGGCGTCCAGCCCTATCTTGTCGAGTTTGTCTATTGCCACGGTGATATCCACAATGCGCTCCGGGAAGCCGCAGGCTTCGGCCAGACCGGCCAGAACCTTGCGGTTGTTGATCTTCAGCACCACCTGGACGTCCAGCCTGCGGAAAACCTCTTCCACCATCTGCACCAACTCCAGTTCGAGCAACTGCGAACGGCTGCCGATGGCGTCCACATCGCACTGATAGAACTCGCGGTAGCGGCCCTTCTGGGGACGGTCCGCTCGCCAGACCGGCTGGATCTGGAAACGCTTGAACGGGAATGAGAGCTCTCCCTGATGCTGCACCACGAAACGGGCGAAGGGCACGGTCAAATCATACCTGAGACCCTTCTCAGGAGCCTCGGCCGCCTTTTCTCCGCTGTTCTGGATGCGGAAAAGGAGTTTGTCTCCCTCTTCCCCGTACTTACCGAGGAGGGTGGAGAGATTCTCCATCGCTGGAGTTTCTATCTGGGAGTAGCCGAAGGAGCGGAAAACGTCCTTGATGGTGTCGAAGATATAATTGCGGCGGGCTGTCTGCTCGGGAGTGAAATCCCTGGTGCCCTTGGGGATGCTTGGTTTCTGTGCCATATCGCACAAATTTACTAACTTTGCTTCATTAAACGTCAAGACACATGAAAGATTTTTGGAAAATGTTGCTCGCCGTTGTCTGCGGCCTGCTTCTCTTCGGTTTCATCGCCATGTTCATTTTCAGCTCGGCGCTAAGTGCATCCATGGCGGCCTCCCAGGGCAAAACCCCGGTGCTGCCGCGTGAGGGCGTGCTGGCCATCGACATGTCCACCTTCGTGCTGGCAGAGCAGGAAAATCCCATTCCGAGTTTCAATACAGGCAGTGCTCCCATAGTTACTGTGAGTCTCTACAAGGCCGTTGACGCTTTGAAGAAGGCGGCCTCCGATCCGGGAGTAAAGTACGTTTTCCTGCGCAGCGACGGCAACCTTTCTTCCGCCGCTTCACTGGAGGAACTCCGCAAGGCACTCTCTGATTTCCGCAAGAGCGGCAAGCCGGTAGTGGCTTATATCGAGTCTCCCTCCACCACTTCCTACTGGCTGGCCAGTGTGGCCGACAAGGTTTACATGACCGAATATCAGGGATCGATGATCACGGTGCTCGGCGTAAATGTGCAGACACTTTTCCTGAAAGACCTCCTCGACCGCTTCGGAGTCAATGTCCAGCTCATCCGTCACGGCAAGTTCAAGAGCGCCGGCGAGATGTACACCCGCAATGCCCCCTCCGCCGAGAACGCCCTGCAGTACAATGCCCTCGTAGGCTCGATGTGGAGCACTATCCGGGCCGATATCGCAGCCTCCCGCGGCATCAGCGAAGCTGCCCTCGACGGGGCGGTAGATGGCCTGAAACTATGCCTTCCGGAAGATTTTGTCCGCGAGAACCTGGTGGACGGCCTGCTCACCCGTGAGGGACTCAAGGCAAGACTGGCCGACCTGGCGGTGGCCGAAAACTTCGGCAAGGTAGCTTTCATCCCGTTCCCCGATTACGTAACCGCCCGCTCTCTCCCGAACTACAAGGCGAAGGCGAAGATAGCAGTGCTGTATACCGACGGCGAAATAGTTGACGGCCGCATGCCCCAGCAGGTTGCCGGCGACCGCTTTACCGCCGTCATCGACAAGGTCCGGGCCGATTCCACCATCAAGGCGGTCGTGCTTCGTGTGAACTCCCCGGGCGGCAGCGTGCTGGCCAGCGAGAAGATCAAGCACGAACTTGATCTTCTGGGTGCCGAGAAGCCTCTCATCGCATCTTACGGCGGATATGCAGCGTCCGGCGGATACTGGATTTCCAATAACTGCGACAAGATTTTTACCGACGCCCTCACCCTCACAGGAAGCATAGGAGTATTCGGAATGGTGCCCGATTTCAGCAAGACGGCAAAGGACAAGCTTAAGATAGGCGTGGCCAATTTCACCTCCAACAGGCACGGCGACATGTACTCTCTTACCCGTCCCTTCGACAATGCGGAATACAACTACATGCTTCGCAGCATAGAGACCATCTACGACAAGTTTACCACCATAGTTTCCGAAGGCCGCGACCTGCCCAAGACCAGGGTAGACGAAATCGGTCAGGGCCGTGTGTGGACCGGCGCTGACGCCCTCGGGATAGGTCTGGTCGATGAGATCGGCACCCTTTCCGATGCCATTGCATACGCAGCCGTGGCGGTAGATCTGCCGGCAGAGACGGTGGCGGTGAAAGAGTTCCCGGAGCCGCTTACCATGATACAGCAGATCCAGGCCATGATAGGCGGAAAGAACCCCGAACAGGAGTTCGTGAAGGAGATAAGCAAGCCCCAGATCCTGGCCCGCATGCCCTTCGAAATCACTGTGTACTGATCTTAAAGTATCTGATTTCTCCAGCCGGGAAATAAGTGTTTTTCGATTAATATCGTCTTTTATATAGTGCGCACTATTCCGCGTACTTGACCGCATATGAGAAAAACACTTATTTGGGCGGCTGCATTGTTTATTGCCTTCACTCTTTCCTGCAAGAAGGACGGGCATGTCGCCAGTAACACTCCTGTGGGAGAGCAGGTTGACACTGTGACAACCCAGGTTCAGGAACTCGAAGACCCTACGGTGCTCAAAGTCGTCGAAGGAGATGACCTTGCTGCCATTCTGGCGGATATACCGGAAGGTATCAAGTCCCTCAAATTGTCAGAAGGAACGTTCAAGGGCCCGTTCACGATGGTAGAAGGCATCGACGTAAAGGGTTCCGGTTCAAAGACCGTTCTCACGGTCGACGAAGGCCGGGTGCTCGAACAGAAATCCGATTTCGACATCGTCACTACCTGGAGCGACCTTTCCATCACGGGAGGGGCTATGTCTTCCGACAACGGAGCCGGTGCATACATCCGCAAGAACGGTGTACTCAGAAATTGCGAAATCCATCATAACAGAGCTGAGGGGGGTAGTTCCCAGGGCGGAGGAGTATGGGCGGCGGAAGGCAGCACCATAGACGGTTGCAACATTCACCACAATTTTGCCCAGAACGCCGGTGGCGGAGCGTACTCCAAAGGTCTTGTCAAATATTGCGTCATAGAGAACAACGAAGCTCGCGACAATGTAGGCGGCGGTATCCAGGTACACGGAGGTTCCTCCGCATCCAATACCAACGGAACCATGTACAACTGCATTATCCGCGGGAACAGCTCCAAGAACGCCGGCGGCGTGCGGCTGTACGGCCAGACACAGGTGGCGAACCTGCTTGTCGAAGGCAACACCGCCACTGCTTCCGGCGTTTCCGGAATCCTCGCCAACGGAGTGTCGTCAATCCTGAACTGCACGATTGTAAAGAATTACGACGCAGCCGAATCTGCAGGTAATTCCTCCGCCCTCTACATCAACCAGAACGGCACCATCAAAAACTGCCTGCTGTACGGGAACTCTTCAAAGGGTAAGGATGCTGATTCCGCCGTTCAGATGTACATCAATCACCAGTACACATGGCTGATGAACAACGCCACCCGCGAAGGAGGCCTTAAGTTGGCGAACAACTATGATCCCAACGGTAACGGACGCAAGCAGAACCATGTAGACATTCCTGCCGGAAGCACAATCATATTCAAAGATTACGATGGAGGGGACTATCACCTTACGGATAAAGCCTCAATGCTTATAGACAAGGGGAACGCATCCCTGTTCGGATTCATGGTCCTTGATGTCGGAGGCGCTCCCCGCCGTTACGGCACCGCCCCGGATATCGGTGCCTACGAATATCCCACTCCGGTTCCTGAAGGGGGCTTCCCATGCGTCCTCATCGGCGATTCCATTTTCGACCGTTGGGACAGCGACGGTATCGGCCATCCGGATTTCTTCACGCAGCACAACATTATAAACAGCGGAGTGAGCGGGCAGACCACCGGCCAGATGCTTGAAAGGTTCCAGGGCAGCGTACTCTATTACAAGCCGAAGGCCGTGGTGCTCGAAGGCGGCACAAACGACCTTACACGGGTGCAGACATGGGCCAGCGCCGATATGGTGCTCGCGAATTTCAAGGAGATGGCGAAACTGACAAAGGATTCTGGAGCAAAGGTGTTTATATCGTCCATACTCCCATGCAACGCAAACACGGCATCCGGAGCGGACGCCTCCCCGCAGGAACTCATCATTTCCACCAATAAAGAATTGAAGGCGTTCGCCGAAAAGGAAGGATATGTCTATGTTGATTTCTACTCGTCCTTCGCTAATGAAGACGGCACCTTCAAGGACGGATACCATAGTGACGGCGTGCATCCCGACTCCAATGGCTACGATGTCATGGAGGAAATCCTCCTGAATGCCCTCGGAAATATTGTGGATTGACAGTACATGCGCAACCCTCTGGTCACATCTTCCGAACAGTTGTTCCAGCTGGAAGAGTCTTACAAGAAGAATCTTCCGGATCTGCTGTCGTTTGCGAAACGTTTCGTTCCGGAAGATGTGGCGGGCGATCTCGTCCAGGATGTATTTCTGAGGCTTTGGCAGGGTTCCAGGGCTTTCCTGAACATCCCGGAAGGTCCGGGAAGGCAGATGTACCTTTACAGGAGCGTAAGGAACGCCTGCAAAGACTGGCTCAAGCACCAGATAGCGGTCTCCAACCACAGTAACGAGACTCTTTACCTGCTCAAGATGGACGAAGCCGATCACAACGCCCTTCTGTCTTCGTCAGATTTCGAGCAAAAACTCTCCCAGGTGGAGAGCCACGTAGACCGTTTGCCTGCAAGGTGCCGGGAAGTATTCCTGATGCACTACAGACAGAGGCGGCCAAGCGCCGAGATAGCCGAGTATTTCGGGATTTCGAAACGTACGGTGGAGGCGCAGTTATACAAGGCGTTGCAGGTTCTCCGCGAGAGCCTGAGCAAAGAAGATGTAGAATAAATGAGTAACAATATGAATAATAACAAAGAGGCACTGTTCATCGGTTACATCGACGGAACCTTGGATCAGGAACAGCTCCGGGAACTGGAGAGGCTCATGACCGGGGACCCGCAAGCAAAGCACGAACTGCTCGAGATGAAAGAAATCGCCGACTGCATGATGCAGGAGGAAATGACTCCTTATGAGAAGGACCGCCGTGCAGCGGCGCTTATGAATCTCGTCACCGGCGGAAGAAGCATCGCCGGAATTCGTATGCGCGAGATTCTCCGCTATGCGGCGGTGGCAGCGGCGGCAGCGGCGGTTACGGTCTTTGCACTGTTCCTTTTCAAACCGGCTCCATCTACGGTGCAGACTGCCATAGACATCCGTCCGGGAGGCTCCGGGGCCGTTGTCCTGCCGGACGGCAGCAAAGTTACCCTCAAATCGGCTTCTTCCCTGTGCTATGACGCATCCTCGTTCGAAGGAAAGAAGGACCGGGTAGTCCGTCTTGACGGCGAAGCATTCTTCAATGTCGCCCGGGCAGAGGGACGTAAGTTCATCGTTGAGACTGACCGGGTGAACATCCATGTCACCGGAACTTCTTTCAATATCCAGGCATTCAGGGAAGACCAGTCAAACACGCTGACGCTTCTTGACGGAAAGGTCATGCTGGAACTGCTCGGCAATTCCGGGGAAAGGCTGCACAGCATGGAACTGCGTCCCGGGGAAAGATGCGTCTTCGAGAAGGTTACCGGTGAAGTCGTGGTGGAAAAGATCTCGCGGGGAGAAGCGGCGCAGGACTGGAATTCCGGAGCATATTATTTCCGTGGAGAGTCGCTTCGCAACATAGTGTCACATCTGGAACGCTATTATGACGCAAGAATCGAAACAGGTCCGGGACTCGAAAAAGAAGGCGGCTATACGGGTGCCTTTTCCCTTGGCGACGGACTCGACCGCATACTTTCCCTGCTTAACTACGACAACGCCTTTGTGGTTGAAAAACGCGAAGACGGCTCATACCTGCTGAGGGCCAAGTAATGAAGAAACTGTTTGCAATAATCGTTGCTCTCCTGAGCCTTTCAATGCAACTGTGGGCGCAGGAGAGCGTTCTTGACAGGAAAGTCACCTTGCATATGCGAAATGCGAGGCTTGAGGAGGTGATAGAAAGCATCATGATACAGACAGGGGTGATGTTCATCTACAGGAGTGATTCGGGCGACAACGACAGGACGGTGGACGTGGAGGTGAAGGAGGTGCCGCTCCGTAAAGTGCTCGCCGACATCGGGGTGGAAGCCCGTGTCGAGGGGCAGAGCATCATCCTGCGGCAAAAAGAACAGGCGGCAGGTGCGAACCCCTCCGGCGGCAGGAAGATCGGCGTGAGCGGTAAGGTGAAAGACACGTCCGGTGAACCCCTTGTGGGCGCCACGGTAATCATTCACGGAACAACGGTAGGCACATCCACTGATCTCGACGGCAATTTCAGCCTCGAGGCCTCCGAAGACGACCTGCTAGACGTGCTTATGATTGGCTTCCGTTCCCTGTCACTAAAAGCCGCAAGGCGCCTGGATGTGATCCTGGAAGACGACTCCACGGAGCTGGAGGAACTGGTAGTGGTTGGCTATGGAAGCCAGAAAAAAGTCAACCTCACCGGAAGCGTGGAGAGCCTTGGCGGTGAAAAGATGGAAAACATCCCCATGCCTTCGCTTTCAAGGGGTCTCCAGGGAATGATCCCCAGCCTCAATATCGACATGACCGACGGCAAGCCCATCAGGAGTTCTGAATACAATGTACGCGGCACCACGTCCATCGGAGCAGGCGGCGGCAGCACCCTCATCATGATAGACGGCGCGCCCGGCGACCCCGATTTGCTGAATCCGAGCGACATCGAGTCGGTCACCGTGCTCAAGGATGCGGCATCGGCTGCGATCTACGGTGCCAGGGGCCCGTTCGGCGTAGTGCTCATCACCACCAAGAACCCGTCGGCGGGCAAGACATCCGTGACCTATTCGGGCAATGTTTCGTTCTACACCCAGACACAGCACAACGACTATATCTGGGACGGCTACATCTGGGCCAAGACCTTCGTAGAGGCCTATTATGCTTATAACGATTACGTTACCAATCCCACGGGCGTGAACAATGCGTTCCCCTTCCTTCAGGGCATGGACGCGTATCTTTCGGAGCTCAAGCGCAGGCACGACGATCCTTCCCTTCCCAAGGTAGTCACCATGGACGACGGCAGTTATGTGTATTACGGCAGCACCAACTGGTACGACCAGCTCTACAAGAAGGTTTCCACCGGCACTGAGCACACGGTTACGGTGTCCGGTAACTCCAAGAACGCCGGGTTCTACCTTTCCGGGCGCTATCACGGCCAGAACGGCATCTTCCGCTACAACTCCGACGACTTCGACCAGTTCAACCTCAGGAGCAAGGGCTATGTGCAGGTGTTTCCATGGCTGAAGATAACCGACAACATGGATTTCTCACACAGGACCTACAACTACCCGCTCACTTCCATATATGAAAAAGGTATATGGAGGAACATTGCCGACCAGGGCTTCCCCATGGCGGTGATGTTCAATCCCGACCATACGCTCACGCGTCACGCCGCCTACACGGTGGGGGATTTCTATACAGGCAACAACAAGAGCATTTCGTCCCTGTTCAACCTGCGCAATTCCTTCAATGCAACCGCTTCGTTCCTGAATAACTCGCTTCGGCTCAACGCCGACTTTACCACAAGCTACAAGATGGCCCGCGACAAGAGGGTCCTGTACCCCGTGAGCTACAGCGACAAGGCAGGGGTAATTACATCCGAGGGCACCAGCAAACTCAGTGAGCGTTTCGACGAGACAAGCTATCTCGGCACCAATCTCTATGGCGAATACGAGAATACGTTTGCAGACCGCCACTATTTCAAGGCGATGGCCGGCTTTAACTGCGAGTACCAGAAACTTGTCATCAACTACATGGAGCGCAATGGCGTGCTGAAGCCTGAGATATCCGATTTCAACCTCGTGAACGGAGACAGTTTCGTGCTCACAGGTGGGGGCAATTCCTGGGCTGTAATGGGTCTGTTTTTCAGGCTCAACTACAATTACAAGGAGCGTTATCTGCTGGAAATCAACGGCCGCTATGACGGCTCGTCCAATTTCCCGACAAATCAGCGCTGGGGTTTCTTCCCGTCTGCATCGGCCGGATGGAGAATCTCCAGGGAAAGCTTCTGGAAAGTCTCTCCCAAGGCGGTATCCGAGCTCAAGTTGCGTCTCAGCTACGGTGAACTCGGCAACGGACAGATTCCGCCCTATTCGTACATCCAGACCATTTCCACTCACCAGAGTTCCAGGATAATAGACGGTTCACTGCCTCTTTATTCGTACATGCCGTCCCTTGTGCCAGACGACCTCACGTGGGAGCGTTCGCGCACGTACAACGTAGGACTGGACGTCAGTTTCTTCGACGGCAGGCTTTCGGTTAACGCCGACGTCTTCCAGAGAAACACGGAAAACATGTATACCGCAGGCGTAACGGTTCCTGCCGTTCTCGGCACCAGTTCTCCCAAAGGCAACTATGCGGACCTTCACACCCGCGGATTCGAGTTCTCGATAGAATGGAAGGACCGCATCGATTTCGGAAAACCGCTCGATTATTCGGCAAAGTTCATCCTTTCGGACTCCCAGGCGGAGATCACCCGTTTCAACAATGCCACAGGCCTCATCGACAGCTACTATGTCGGTGCCAAGGTGGGAGAAATCTGGGGATATGAAATAGAGGGCCTGTTCCAAAGCGAACAGGAGATAGCCGACTGGTACGACCAGTCGTACATGAAGACTTCGCAGGGACAGAAGATATGGCTTCCCGGCGACTTGAAATACGCAAATTTGAACGGAGACGACAGGATCAACGACGGACAGAGGACCCTGGCCAACCACGGCGATCTGAAGGTTATAGGCAACACCACGCCGCGTTTCCGCTTCGGCGTTAACCTGGGCGCCTCGTGGAACAATATTTTCTTCAGCGCATTCTTGCAGGGGGTGGGTCACCGCGACTGGTATCCTTCCATGGAATGCAATGCATTCTGGGGAATGTACAACCGTCCCTACAACATGCTACCCACTCATATTTACGAGAACCACTGGACGGAAGAAACCCCGGACGCCTATTTCCCCAGGCTCCGCGGCTATCTGGTGACATCCACCAACGGCGTGCTCCGTATGCCGAACACCCGCTACCTGCAGAACGCCGCATACGTGCGCCTGAAGAACCTCACCTTCGGATACAATCTTCCGAAGGCGCTCCTGGAAAAGTTACGGATGTCCAAATGCCAGATATTCTTCTCGGGACAGAACCTCTGGACCTGGTCGCCCATTCACATGATAACGAAAAACATAGACCCGGAAGTCATTTCCGGTTCCGATGCCGAAGTGGCCACGGGCAAGGGCGATGCCAATGCATATCCCATGCTCCGGAGCCTGTCCCTTGGTGTAACACTTGGATTCTGATGTCATGAAAAAGACAGTTTTCTTACTAGCAGTCATTCTCGCAGCCTCTTGCAGCATGCTTGAGCAGAATCCTGTGGACAAGCTTTTCGAGGAAAACGCCTTCGAGACGGAGGCAGACCTCCAGCTCTACACCAATTCCTTCTACTCAATGCTTCCGTCGGCGTATACCATATTCTACGGTGACCATTTGAGCGACTATCTTGCACCCATTGCAATAGGTAAGTTCCTTCTAGGCTCGTACACGGCGCAAGACAGTGGCGGATGGAGTTGGGGCAGCCTGCGGAACGTGAATTATTTCCTTGCCCATTACGACAATCCGGCAATTCCACAGGAAGCCAGGGAGCATTACGCGGCGCTTGCCCGTTTCATGAGGGCGTTCTTCTATTTCGACAAAGTGAAGCGCTTCGGCGACGTGCCGTGGTACGACAGACCGCTCGCCTACGACGATCCCGACCTCTACAAGGCCCGGGACAGCAGGCAGATGGTGATGAACAAGGTGCTGGAAGACCTCGACTACGCATGCGGGCATCTCCGCACCCGCGACGGAGGCCTGCTGTCCGACAGTGACTGCTCCGTGGTGGACCGCTACGTGGCCCTCGCATTCAAGTCGAGGGTGTGCCTGTTCGAGGGAACATTCCGTAAATACCACGGCATCACGGCCGAGCCTTCGGCCGACAAGTGGCTTGCGCAGGCCGATTCGGCAGCGGCGAAGGTAATCAAGTCCGGCCTGTTCTCGCTCGCGCAGGACTACGGCTCCCTCTTCGTCTCCCAGGCCGCTGATAAGAACGAAACCCTTCTGGCGATAGTGTACAGCAAGGAACTGCAGGTGTACCATGCCGCAAACTGGTACTACACCTCACCTTCGTACGGCGAATGTCTGGGAATGACGCATCAGTTCGTGAATACCTACCTGAACGCCGACGGCACCCCGTTCACCGATACGGCCGGTTATGACACCATGGAATTCCAGGATGAAGTGAAAGGGCGTGATCCCCGGCTGGCGGCCACAATACGTTGCGGTACCTATGTCCGCAGCGACGGCAGGCAGTATTCACCCGACTTCGGGGCCTGCACCACTGGCTACCAGATACGCAAATGGGTGAGCGATGACACTTCGATGGATTCCCGTTCCATGCAGACCACCGCGATACCGTGGATACGCTATGCGGAGGTGCTCCTTAATTACGCGGAGGCGCGTGCGGAACTGGGAAGGCTCACTTCCGACGACTGGGACCTTACCGTTAAGGCCCTGCGCCTCAGGGCAGGAATCGTTTCCGCCCCAATGCCCGCGGTGGCTGACAATTATCTGAAAAACACCTATTTCCCCGACATCGCAGACCCGGTGTTGCTGGAAATCCGTCGCGAGAGGGGCATCGAGTTGTTCGCCGAGAACTTCCGCTTCGACGACATCCGCCGCTGGAAGAGGGGAGAACTCATGACAATGGAATACCAGGGCATATATGTGCCCTCCACCGACCTGCCGCTCGACCTGGACGGGGACGGAAACGAAGACGTGGCCTTCGTGAAAAAGACCTCCTGGCAGGTCAATACCTACCAGGTGATGCTCGGAAGCAAGTACGTGCTCTCAGGGAACACATACGGCAGGCTGATATACAAGGCCAACACCACCGAATCCGTGCAAAGGATATGGGACGACAAGATGTATCTCTATCCTGTTCCTTACGATGATTTCGTGGTAAACCCGGCACTTGGGCAGAATCCAGGCTGGGAAATGTAATGCTAAATCTAATAATTAATCGAATATGAAAAGATTACTGAAGTTTATGATGCTTTGCGCTATGGCGTTTCCGCTTGTCTTCGTATCCTGTGGAAAAGATAATTCCGGAAACGGAGACTCGAATAAAAAGGAGAACACCGGAGGCAGCGGTGGAAACGGCGGCAACCAAGGCGGCGATGTCGTTACGGTGAACGTCAAAGCCGGAGAAGACCTTCAGGCGGTTCTCGATGCGGCTGCACCCGGCAGTCTCGTCAGAGTCCAGGGAGGAGTCACCTTCAAGGGCTGCTTCAAGATGCGCGACGGCGTATCCATGTCCGGCGGCTGGAACGCAACGTTCACCGAGGCCGATGCGGAAGACAACAAAACGGTACTCGACGGTGAAGGAAACGGCCGCACGCTCGACCAGAACATAGATTTCGAAAACGTCACGGTGGTGACAGGATTCGAGATCAAAAACGGCAAGGAAGAGAACGGAGCCGGCGCATACATCAAGAAAAACGGCGTGCTCGACGCCTGCTATATCCACGACAACGCCGCCATGAATAACGGCGGAGGAATACGCATCAATGCCGGAGGCATATGCCGCAACAGCGAAATTACCAACAACACCGCAAACAACAACGGCGGCGGAGTATATATGTACGGCGGAACGCTGGAGAACTGCGAAGTCACCTTCAACAAGGCCGACAACAACTGCGGTGGCGGTGCGCAGCTGCAGGATGCGGCGGTCATCACCGGCTGCACCTTCGCCCGCAATTCTGCCTCCAACGGCGGCGGAATCCGCGTATACGGCAATGGAGGCGTTATTGCAAACTGCCTTATAGCTGCCAATACCAAGTCGGACAAGGGAACCGGCAAGCTTGCCGGAACAGGGCTCACAACCAACGGCAACTGCACAATCATCAACTGCACCATAGTGGCCAACCAGGGCAATGACGACGTCGACAGCCAGAACAGCCCCGGCCTGTACTTCGGCAACGGCGGTTCCGATTCCCCGGTTTACAACTGCATAATCTGGGGAAACAAATACCTGGAAGGAATTACCACAGGCCGCCAGATAAAGGGTACCCGCGTGGGACTTGTGAACAACGCGGTCGCAGGCGGTGACGAGACGGATCCCGACGTAATAGTGCTTTCCTACGACGAAACAGACGGAGAAGAAACGGCGGACCCGAAGTTCGTCAGCGCAAAGAACAATATCTTCCGTCTCAAGAACGATTCCCCGCTCATCGACAAAGGTATGGACGATATTGTGCTCGCCTTCCCCAAAGACCTCGACGGCAACGCCCGCGTGAGCGGCGAACATGTTGATCTTGGCTGTTTTGAAGTGCAGAAATAAATGAAAATCAAGTATTTAAGCATATTGTTAATAGTGTTTGCCACGGTGCTGTCCTGCAAGGATAACTCCGAACAGAATGGCAGCGGCTCTGGCGACGGCAGCATCGTTGAGGAACCTCTGGTTGTCTCCGACGATCCGGCAGTGCTCTTCGTCCACGAAGGCGAGGACCTCGCGTCAATACTCGAATCCCTTCCCGAAGAAGTTAAGGAAGTCCGCATTGGCGCAGGCACCTTCAAGGGCAATTTCGTAATGAAGGAAGGCGTAAGCGTGTCGGGAAGCTGGAACAGGGATTTCACGGATTCAAAAGGCATAACCACCATTCTGGACGCCTGCGGCAAAGGTATAGTGCTTACCCAGAAAGAGCCCTTCACCGAAACTGCCGTATGGAAGAATCTCCGTCTCACCGGAGGATATGTAACCACCGCCGACACTCACGGCGCCGGCGCATGGCTGAAAGCGGGCGGCTCGCTCGAAGGGTGTGAAGTCTGCTACAACATCAACATCGAAGACGGCAACTGCGGCGGTGGGATCTATGCCGATGCAGGTTCTTCCGTGATTCGCTGCCACATCCACGACAACGGTGGCAACCGTGGCGGCGGCATCTTCACCAAGGGCACCGTTTCGTTCTGCGTCGTAGAAAAGAATATGGCCAACGGCAAAGGAGGCGGCATAGGGGTGTTCGGCGGCAACGACACCGGCAGCCGCGGCATCGTATACAACTGCCTCGTGAAGGACAATTCCGGTTCCGAGGGCGGCGGCATACACGTGGAGCGTTACGGCACCGTGTACAACTGCCTCGTCACTGGCAATACGGCTGTGAGGAACGTGGGCGGCATACAGACCAACGGCAGTTACGGATGCAACATCATCAACTGCACCGTCGTGGACAACACCGACCCGGAGGAGAGTGAATACTCTTCCGCAATCTGCTGCTCGGAGCACGGGGTGCTCATGAACAACGTAACCGACGGGCGCATCATCGTGAACAACAAGTACTTGTTTTTCTTCAACAATGCCTGCCCGAATGATATGCTCCTGCAGAATGTCTCCCCGTGGAAAGCCGAGAGGCATTCCGATTCCAGCCACGTGTATTTCTCTTCCCTGTCTTCGGTGCTGGACGGCGATTACGTACCAGTAACGGGCTCCTCACTTGTCGACAAGGGCATAGAAGAGATAAGCGTTTCCGGCCACGAAGACGGGGTGGTCCCGGATTGGACCGACAAGGATTATTCAGGACGTGCAAGGAGAACCGGAAACGCCATAGACATAGGATGCAACGAGTTACAGCTATGAAAATGACCAATCTGTTTGCATTCTCCCTGATGCTTTTTGCCACCGTTTCCTGCAACGGCTCCGGATCGGACGGCGAAAAAGGCGAAAAGACTGCCGAATCTGAATACCTCACCGCAATCCGTCCCGGATACGAAGAAGGCAATCCCTGGTGGAACGGTTCCGCTCCGAGGTTCCTGTATGTGCCGGCCTTTCAGTTTGCAGAAATCGAAGGAGCCATCTCATACCGTTTTACTGCAACGGTTACTCCTGCTGTGGGAGAGTCGCAAATTCTGACTTTCGAGGCGGCAAGCCCGTATTCCACGCTCAGGGAAATATGGGAAGAGATGCTTCCCGGAAAGGTTCGGCTCACAGTAACCGGACTGGACGGGAGCGGCAGCCCCGTAGGGCTCTCGGGTGTGCGCAGTTTCGTGAGGGACGTTCCCTACAAGGGCGGCTATCCCGATGCAGTCCGCGGATACCGGGAGGCGGCTCTCATGGCTGCAAGGTATATTCACGGCCTGCCGGCCATACAGTCCTGGAAGAATTCCACGGAGCCGGACATGAGCCTTCCGTTCAACACCTATCCCTGCAAGATAATTGGTTCCACCATAACCGTGGAATGTCTGGTGGCGAAGCTGTTTCCCGAACTTAAGGAGGAGGCCACCAAAATAGCGAAGAACGCCGCCTCGTTCCTGATCGCACAGAGCCGCCCCGCGAGAGAGCCGCTGGCCTTCTTCCCGCCCACCTACTACGGCGACAAAGTCGCTGCCGCCAGGGCAGAGAACAAAGACCGCACTATGATGATGGAAGCCGTCACAGCCGGCAACGCGTTCCTCGACCTCTACGAACTAACCGGCGAAATGCAGTACCGCATCAAGGCCCTGGGCATAGCGGAGACCTACCGCAAGTTCCAGTCGGCAGACGGCTCCTTCCCCATCAAGGTGAATATCACTGACGGCGAACCGTTTACGCAGTACAAGGCCCTGCTGACTCCGCTTATGGAGTATTGGCTGAGACTGGAGAAAGACTACGGCTATGATAACTACAAGGAAGCCCTTGCCATGGCGGAGCAGTGGATGGAAGCAGTTCCGGTGAGGACATTCGACTGGACGGGCCAGTTCGAAGACGTGACCGTAGACGTGGCTCCATACAGTAACCTTACCGCTTGCACTGCTGCTCCCTACGCTTCCTGGATACTGCACAGGCCCGGCCTCACTGAAGGCGACCTCGCGAACGCCCACGACATGATACGCCTCTGCGAAGACCAGTTCGTGCACTGGGACGAATACATAGGGGCAAAATGGAACATCTGCCCTCCCTGCGTATTTGAGCAGTTCCACTACCAGACACCTGTGGACAATAGCTCCTGCGTGGTTGCGAACGCCTGGCTGGACTGGTACCTGAAGACCGGTGACAAGCTCGCCTTCGAAAAGGCCAAGGCTCTTATAGACAATATAGTGAATGTGCAGAACGCCGCTACCGGCGAGATCCCTACAACCTGGGACGAATACCCCTCCCGCCAGAACCGCAACGGTCCGTGGATCAACTGCACGCTCAACTCCATACAAACCCTTCTGAGGATGGCAGAACTGACTGAAAACTAAACAATCAAACAATAATTACTAATACTATGATTTACAAACAACCACTTGCGACGGTGATAGAACTGGACTGTATGCAGGCAACCTGCATCCAGGCGGCCAGCTATGAAATCGTAACCAATGAATCGTTCATTTTTGACGGAGAGGAGGACATATTATTATGAAAAACACGAAAATCTTCGCCGCCCTCATGATTATGTGCGCAGTCGCGGCATGCGCCAAAGAAGATCCGAAGTCCACGGACAACACAAAAGACAACCAGGGAGGCTCCCATACTGTGAAGACCGCTATAGAGTTCAGCTTTGAGGCTTCCCATTCCGAAATGGTCCCTTCCAAGACTGAAGTTAGCGAAGGACCGGGCAACAATGCAAGCGTCCTATGGAAATCCACCGACAAGGTGAGCATCTTTGATGACGAAGACAACAACTGCGAGTTCTCGGCCGGTTCCGCCGGTGCGAGCACCACTCTTATCGGTTCCCTCATACCCAAAGTAAGCGGGGATTATTATTCGGTGTATCCATACAATGCCAGCAACAGCATTTCAGGTACTACCGTAACCACCACCCTGCCTGCTACCCAGACAGTATCGGCCCCCGGCTTTGCCGATGGCGCCGTGCTTTCGGCTGCAGTTGCAAACGACGCTGCGTTCTCGTACAAGAACCTCGTGGCGCTCGTACGTTTCACCGTTCCTGCGGAAATGACCACGCTTCACAGCGTCACCCTCGCTTCCGCGGCTGCGGTCGCCGGAGAATGCACCGTGAGTTTTGCCGCGGCCACTCCGGTGATAGCTGCGACAGGTTCCAGTGTGACCTCCGTAACAGTCGAGGCTGCCGGAGTATCGGGCGTTCTCGCCACCGGCAATTACTATGCGGCTGTCATTCCCGGAAGCCACCAGTTCTCGGTAACCCTCACCGACACCGACGGCAAGTCCGTTGTGAAGAGCATGACGACGGCGAGGGACTTCGTGGCAGGCCACATCCGTGGACTGGGTTCCGTGGATACCGACACCTTCTACAATGATGTTGACATCGTCCTGGGCGACGCCGCAGTCACCGGTGAAACCAGCACGCTGGTACGCAACGTTCAGCTTCCGGCAGGCAGTTACACGGTCGAGGACCTTGTCGGCTCCACCTCCTACACCTTCAAAGGCGACAAGGGCATCTATGTCATAGGCAACAAAGCCTTCACCGTGACCAGCAGCAGCGTGAAGCAGACCGTCACCATCGAAAAGACCGATCTTGACGCCCGGCACTGGCTGGTGCGTGAAGGCGACGACCTCCAGGCAGTTCTGGATGCAGCCGATGCAAGCCTTGACGACGTGTATGTGGGAGCGGGTACCTTCACCGGAGGATTTACCATGGTGGAAGGCGTGGATGTCACCGGCAGCTGGAATGATTCATTCACTTCCACCGTTAACTATGAGCCTCTAAAATCTACTTCAGGGCTTACCACAATCCTCGACGGCGGTGGCAGCCAGCGGGTTGTCAACCAGGCGGCCGCTTTCACAGAGTCCACCGTGACGACCTGGAAAAACCTGAAGATTCAAAATGGCAGTGCCAATACGGGAGCGGGGGCTTACCTGCAGGCTTATGGCATTCTCGACGGATGTGAGATTACCGGCAATACGACGACTGGTGACGGAGCCGGAGTGGTTGCTTTGAACTGGGCAACAACTACCCGTTGCTATATCCATCACAACACCGCCACAGGTCAGGGTGGCGGTATCGTGACGCGCTATGTCCTGTCTTATAGCGTTGTTGATTCCAATCAGGCCAAAGGTTCGGGCGGAGCCTATGTGTATGCGGGAGGATACAGCGGTGAGAGTGTGGAACGCCCCAGAATATTCAACTGCATCATATCCAACAACAAGGCTACGGGAGACAATGGCGGCGGGGTTCGTGCCAACCGTGGCAACAGCAATCCGCTTCCTGTCCTTTACAATCTGCTGGTTGTCGGGAACACGGCAACCGGATGGGCCGGTTCCGGTATCCTTGTCAATGCAGGATGCGTTTACAACTGTACGGTCGTGAAGAATTATACCAGCGCTACGGAAGATAATGCCAATGCGCTGTATAATGCGACCAATTACAGTACGGACACGGAAAAAGGTCGTATTCAGAACTGTATCGCCTTCGGGAACTGGACAGCAGGCAAGAATGCCGATACGGCGACACAGATCTATATGAACTCCACAGGAGGATTAAGGAATAATTCTACGTCTGCAAACGGACAATGGAAGGCCAAGGCTGCATACGAATATGTGACCAGGAAAGCTGTAACGGAAGCCTTCTTTACCAATTATACGAATGGAGACTATACTTTGTCCGGGAATAACACCGACTGTATCTCCAATGGCACATTGAACGGTCTGGGCGGTTTGTGGAACTATCTGCCGAAGACAGATCTTGCCGGGAACAACCGTTTGTATAATAACAATACCCAGATCGGCCGCGGTTGTTATCAATATCAGGACTAAATGCTTAGAATGACCTCTCTTCTTGTCGTTGCCGTCTCGCTCCTCCTCTCGGGCGCTTCCTGCGGGAAGCAGCCGGGGGGAGAACCTGGCGGGAATCCTTGCGGGAATCCGGGGACAGATGCCCGGTTGGCCAGTTTCAACATCCGTTTCGCAACGGAGGATGATACCGGAGTAAAAGCCTGGGATACACGAAAGGCGTCCTGCGCCAAGGTGGTGGAACGCTATTCCTTCGGAGTTTTCGGTATCCAGGAGGCACTGCCTGTGCAGCAGTCCGACCTTGCCGTCCTGCTTCCCGCCTACAGCTTTTACTTCGTGGGCCGCGACGACGGCACCGTCGGCGAGGCAGTGGGAATCGCCTGGCTGACGGAAAAATACGAATGCAAGTCGAAGGGGCATTTCTGGCTTTCCCCGACTCCCGACATTCCTTCCGGCTCACTGGAATGGGGCGGCCTGTCCCGCCACAGGGTGGCGGTGTGGGCAGTCTTTGAAGATAAGGGGAGCGGCGCGGAATTCTTCTTTCTCGCCACGCATCTGGAGGTCGGAGAAGACTATACAGACGTGCGGCTGAAGTCGGCCGAGCTGATAATTGAAAAGGAGAAGGCCCTGAATCCGGACGGGCTTCCGGCTTTTGTCGTGGGAGATATGAACCCCATCGCTCCCACCGAAAAGAGCATGCGCAAGTTCCGAGAGACCTATGTGGATTCATGGCAGCAGGCCGACGCCGACGGCACCAGGGAAGGGCCCATCGGTTCCTACAATGCATTCAATCCGGACGTGAACCTCGAAACCCAGAGCCGAAGGGGCGACTACATCTTCTACAAGGGTGATGTGAGTCTCGTGCGCTACAAATGTATTGACGACCGATTCGGGGGGCAGTACCCTTCGGACCATGTCCCGGTGATGGTGGACGTAAAACTGCCAGAATGATGATGAGATTCCTGATAATCCCGTTGCTCCTGCTGATGCAGGGCGGGGACAAGGACGGCTGGGTGATCGACGCGGCCGTCGAACCCGACAAGCCGTACTACGGCATTACTTCTGCCAACGGCACGCTCGGGATGGTCTCCTCGAAGGAGCCGTTCCAGTGCTCCACCGTAGTGCTCGCCGATGCTTACGACACCTTCGGCCGCGGCAGGGTTTCCAATTTCCTGCCGCAGGTGAACCCCGTGGAGTTGGAAATCCGGATCGACGGCGGCAAGGTTACCGCAGACAAGGCAAAGGATTACAGGCAGCGGATGGACCTTTCGGACGGAACCTTCTCGGGCAGCCTAGATTTCAGGGGGCACAGGGTCTCCTACTCCTACCGGGCGCTCCGGCATCTTCCGAATGCCGCTCTGATGGAGGTAAGCGTTACGGCTGCGAAGCCCTGCACTCTGCGGATCGACAATATCCACTCGATCCCCCTGTCACAGAGGGACCCGGAACTGTCTTCAAGGACACTGACCTTCCATCACAAGGAAGGGACCAGAATTGACATGATGACGACCTCCTCCGTTTCTCCCACCGGAAAGGTCAGGTCGGTCGCGGCATCGGCATTCATGATGGACGGTGACGCCCCGCAGCATCTCCCTTCCGGAGATGGCCATCTGAACAGGGTGTTCAGGACGCTTGATGCCGGGGAGACGTTTTCTTTCTGCGTTGCCGGGGCCCTCATTTCCACCGCCCAGGTTGCCGACCCCCTCAACCAGGCGGAGCGCATTGTCACCTCAGCCTGCGTGCAGGGCAGGGACGAACTGGTCCGTCGCCACAGGAAGGCGTGGGAAGAACTGTGGAAAGGGGACATCCGCATAGGAGGGGACAAGCAGACTCAACTGGAGGTCCGTTCCATGCTGTACCATATGTATGCCTTTACGAGGACGGACGGAGCATTCTCTCCGTCGCCTATGGGACTCAGCGGGCTGGGTTACAACGGGCACGTCTTCTGGGACAGCGACATCTTCATAATGCCCCCGCTGCTCGTGCTGAATCAGGAACTTGCCGGAAGCATGGTCAGGTACCGCTATGAGAGGCTTCAGCAGGCGAAGCGGAATGCCGCTTCCTGGGGATACCGGGGCGCTATGTTCCCGTGGGAAAGCGCCGATACCGGGGCCGAGGAATGTCCCGTGACAGCTCTGGCCGGGACGCTCCAGCACCATATCACCGCCGACGTTGCCATTGCCGCATGGAACTATTACAGGGCGACGCAAGACATTTACTGGCTGAAGGAGACAGGATGGCCGATCCTGGAAGCGTCTGCGGAGTTCTGGGCTTCCAGAGTGGATGGGAAAGACGGCAGATTCCACGTGCGGGGTGTTATGGGCGCCGACGAATGGGCGGTTTTCGTAGATGACGACGCCTATACCAACGGAGCTGTCAAAAGGGCGCTGGAGTATGCGTCGTCCGCGGCTAAAATCCTCGGAACGAAAGCTCCGGAAGAATGGAAAACCATTGCGGATGCCATGTACTTCGAGTCTTTCGCGGACGGAGTCACGCGTGAGCACTCCACTTATGACGGGGCCGACATCAAGCAGGCTGATGCCGTCCTCCTGTACTGGCCGCTCGGACTCACGGACGGAGCCCAGGCTCTGAAAGACATGGAATACTATCTGGAAAAGGTTCCGAAAAAGGGAACTCCCGCCATGACGAAATGCATTCACAGCATCATCTGCGCCCGTGAAGGACGTGCCGATGAAGCGCTCGAGTGGTTCCTCGGCTCATACCGTCCCAACGCAAAACCGCCTTTCGGCGTGATTGCGGAATTCGAAGGGGGGACTAATCCGTATTTCCTTACAGCTGCCGGAGGAACCATTCAGGCTCTGATTTTCGGTTTCGGAGGATATGACATCACCGACAAAGGCATAGTCCGCGGAAAGACAGTCCTGCCTTCCTCGTGGAAGTCTCTGGAAATAACGGCAAAACGGTATCCGTAAGCGAGTCTCAGTGAATTCTGAGGATGTCGGCCACTCCCGCCGCCATCTTTTCAGCAGCATGAAGGTCCCCTCCGTTGAAGAGGGGATCTTTGGTAAAGCGTTTGTCCGCCACCCCTGCGAGAATCGGGCGGCCGAAAACACGGAACTTCTCCAGGTCGCGCAGCAGCTGCCAGTTCTGCCCGGACGTCTTTGCGAAGCCGAAGCCAGGATCGAGTATCCAATGCGTCACTCCGGCAGCCTCAGCCCTGGCCTCGAACTCCCGGAAATACTGCATCACGGCGGCGGTCACCCCTTCGGGGTAGTCGGTAAGGGTGTCCATGTCCTGCGGGCCACCGCGTTTGTGCATGGCGACGTAGGGGAGTGAGAGCTCCGCCACGGTTGAGAGCATCTGCGGGTCGTCCTCTCCGGCGGAGATGTCGTTCACGATGAAAGGCCCGATATCTTCATATACCTTCCGGACGATACCGGCGCGGGTGGTATCTATCGAGATGCCGGGAAGCCCAGTGGAAGCACTTGCCCCGGCGACAGCTGCGGCCGCAGGTCTGAGCGCTTCGCGCAGACGTCGCCATTCCTCCTCTTCGGAGACCTCTTCCGCCCCGGGGCGGGTGCTGACTGCCCCAAGGTCGAGTATGCTGCAGCCCCGGGAGAGCAGGTCGGCGATTCGGGCCTGCAGGGCATCGGAGCCGCAGCCGGAATCAGTCCAAACCCTGCTCGATTCAAAGAAAGAATCGGGCGTCAGGTTGACTATTCCCATCAGTATCATTACAGGAGCAGCATCACCGCGAAGGTGTAGAGCAGGAATCCCTGGAGGCGCACCTTTCCCTTGTTGTTACGCCGCATCATGAATTCCACCGGGTCGCGCTTGGCGAGTTTGGCAAGTTCTTCTCCGTCGGGGAGGGTTCCGGCTGCCCATTTTGCCACGACGTTCCCGTCGGACACATAAGTGACTCCGCCGTTGCTGCGGTTAAGGGTCATGAGAGCGCGTCTGTCTGCGAAGAATGTAAGGTTCGCAAGGGCCGGGCTGGCGCTTTCCAGCGTTTCGGGAGTGCCGGCTACCAGATAGAGAACCGAATAGCCGTTTTCTTCCGCATGCCTGACGAATTCCTCGATGGAGGCTGTCCTGCGGGCGGAAACTGCGGTTGGATTGTAGGCGGAAAGAATCATCACCTTGCCTTTGGTCGCAAGCGAATCCGCATACTCGCCGGCTGCGTCATAGAAACTCAGGGTCTGGGGAGTAGCGGTGGAGTCGGTGAGACCGCGGCTGTAGTTCTCATAGCGTACGAAGGTCCAGCTGCTGTCGGGCGGACAATCTGGAGTGAAGGCTCCTTCGCGACCGTCCTTTTCGTACACGGCTGCGGTGATGTCGTCGAAACTGTCATTGAATGCGCCGATGAATTCCGTCCCCGGCTTCATGGAAGTGAAGTCCACCAGTGGAATTGAAAGCAGACTCCATAGGCAGAAAAGTGCCACCGAAGCTGCTCCAATACCGAAACTTACGTATTTGATCTTCTGGGGCTCTCCCAGATTTGCCAGCGGCAGGAAGGCTGCTGCCCAGAGCCCGAGGAGAACCACGTTCTTTACGAAACTCTGCCAGTGCTGCAGCGGCAGTGCCTTTCCGAAGCAACCGCAGTCGAAGGATGCTCCGGCTATCCAGATGACAGCGGTAATGATTGTGAATAGCCCAAGGATGCAAAGGCTCGCGATAGCTGCGAATTTCCTCCAGATACCGGTGATGAGAATGGTTCCCAGGATGCTTTCGAAAAGGGATAGTGCCACTCCGAACACGCCGGCTGCACCGGAAAGGAACCCAACATGGAAGAAGCGGAGATAGTCTTCCACAATGAGGGAGGTGCCGAGCGGGTCCATGAGCTTGAGTACGCCGGCTATAAACAGCACGGTGCCGATAATCACGGCACAGATTCTCTTAAATCCGTTCATCTACAAGAGCTTTTATTTTGGCAAAAATGGCATCGGGCGGAAGCATATGGCCTTCGGCGTCCGAGCAGTCGAGTACCTGGAGCGATGCTGGATCCACCTCGGCCTGACGGAGATACATGGCACGAACCTTCTGCTGGAAGGAGAGGCTCTGCTCGTGGATGTCGCGGGCGCCGGCAAGGTATTCGCGGTCGGCTCCATTGCGGCTGTGGGTAAGGCTTCCTTCGATGAATTCCATGGGAACATCCAGGAAGATGTTGAGGTCCGGACGAGGCTCGTCAAAAGCCCCGAACTCTGTGTTCAGTATCCATTCGCGCAGGTCTTCCGCCTTGGCTTTGTCGGCAATCTTGGCGCACTGGTAGGCCACATTGCTGTACACGTAACGGTCCAGCAGCACTGTGCCGCCGTCGGCCAGGCCGGCCCTGATTTCCGGCACGGCTCCGTGGCGGTCTTCGGCGTAAAGAAGAGCCACCAGCTGAGGATGCACCGAATTGATGTCACCAAAATCCCCGCGGAGGAAACTACTGATCAGATCTCCGTAAACCGGAGCTTCGTAGCGGGGGAAATGTATATAGGTGAGCCTGGAGGACACCTTTTCAAGATAATCCCTGAGCAGTTTCACCTGCGTGGACTTGCCTGCGCCGTCCAAACCTTCCAGAACTATAAGCATGACTACAAATGTACGCAAATTTCCAATATTTCCTTCGTGGCAGGCCGTACCTTGAGGGACTCGTCTACCCGGCAGCACAGCAACGCTCCCACATGGCCTTCGAAACCATCGGGATGTTCCAGCACCACGGCCCGGGCCTTTTCCGGAAGACCCCATTTGAGATCCACGAAAAGGTCGCTCAGTTTCTTTCGACCGCCAAGGCCAAGTGGCTTCATCCAGTCGCCTTCCTGCCAGTGACGAAGTTTCAAGGGGAAGGGGAGTGCCGCGGCATCGAAGACGAGCCTGCCTTCAGGCTGCCTAAGCTCAAACCCGGCAGGCCGGTCGAATACTTTCACGCTGAACAGCAAACCTCCGAAGGAATAATCTCCCGGACCATCTATGACCGTCGTGATCCCGCAACCGGAACCACCGGCCGCTACGGCATCTTCTCTCCGCATCAGCATAATCCGGTCGCTCCCGGTAACGGCTTTCCACTGCGGCGCCTGGAAGGTTTTGCCGCTCACGGTACCGCCAGCAAGCAAAACTCCCTTCAAGTCTTCCAGTGTGGGCTCGTCGAAGCCATAAGGTTCGAGCAGACGCCAGAGCATATACTCCCAGTGCGGCAGGGCCAGAAGAGACGAGATATAAATAACCGGCCCCTGGCCGTCGGTGCCTTCTTTCCAACCTTCCGTCACCTTGGGCGCATTCTCCCGGAACCATTCTTCCGCGATATCGTCCACCTGGGCGAAATGGCGAATGTCGGCCCCGAGAGTCTTGAGGAATGAAGGATTGATTTCGGCAAAAACAGGGAAGACAGAATGGCGTATCCTGTTCCTTTTGTAAACTTCAGAGGCATTGCTGCTGTCTTCGCGGTGCGGAACGCCATGCTCTTTCATCCAGGCCTCAATTTCAGCCCTGGAGATACCCAGAAGAGGCCGCAAAACCAGACCTCCGCCCGGCAGGCCGCGGCTTCCCATACCACGCAGGCCCCGGGTTCCGGTGCCTCGCAGGAGGTTCAGAAGCAGGGTCTCCGCGTTGTCGTCGGCATTGTGGGCGACTGCCACCGCGTCAAAGCCATCGGAAGAAAGCAGCTCAGCGAACCACGCATAGCGCAGGTCGCGTGCGGCCATCTCTATTGAAATATGATTCCCGGAGGCGTACTCCGAGGTGGGGAAGCGCCGGACAAAGCAGCGGACCCCATGCGCGGCGCACCAGCCGCGGACGAACTCTTCATCGCCGTCCGATTCAGACCCTCGCAGTCCGAAGTTGCAGTGCGCGACCGCAACTTCGTCCCCGGGGAACAACTCGGAAGAGCGGGCCAGCATGTACATAGAGTCCACGCCCCCGCTCACGGCGAGAAGAATCCTGCTCATTTCTTGTTGGAGAAGGTCCAGGTGAAGTTGAAGGAGAGGAACTCCTTGAACTGTACCCTCTGAATGGTGAGCCCGTCTTTATCGCTGGGAATCAGTACGTCCGGATCGTAGATGAGCCAGGTGTCGAGCCCGAACTTGAAGAACTTGGTGAGCTGCCAGGAGATCTTGTTGTCCCAGTTCACGCGCAGGTTCTGCGGGTTCTTGAGGTAATTGGAGAAGAGGACGAGCTGGGTCTCGAGGGAGAGGTTGTCGTTCACCTTCGCCTTGGCACCCATCTTCACCTGGGCACCGAGCTGAAACTTGACGCTCTTGTAATTGGCGCAGAGAGCGGCGTCCAGGGTCTCATCCTTGAGTTCCATACCGTAGTTCTTGCGGAGAGTGTCGATCTGGACGATCACGACGCTTCCGGTGAGAGGTGCCACGTTGAGGCTGAACCAGGGCGCCGGGGCCCAGTCCATACCAAGACCGAGATTGATGTAGGCAGGTGCAAGGAATCCGCTCTTGAGGGTTCCGCTCCATTTTTTGGTGACGGCGTCCTTCACATAGGAGTCGTAGTTGTCGCTGAACTGGGTGCGGGCGTCGAAGGTGGCGGAATAGCTCCACTTGCTGTCGGAACCGGTCTTGTATGCGAACTTGCTCTCCAGATAGAGACGGTCGGTATTCTTCTGGATGAGGCCGATCTTCTCGTCGGAGTAGAGGAAGCCGTACTGCATCTGAAGGCGGTTGGTCCAGGATGCGAGTTCCTTTGCGTAATTGGCCTTTGCGTCGAGGCCAGAATTAAGGGTGATGGTGTTGTAACCGCCGGCCGCCCAGTTGCTGAGCTGGGTCTGGTTGATGCCGACAGCAATCTCCACGGAGTTGGTCCAATAGTTGGGCTTGGGGGCGGAAGCTTCCTGCTGGGGAGCTTCGGAGATTTCCTGGGCTGCCTGCGCCAGCGCATCCTGCGCGGTGGGTTCCTGAGCAGTCGCGAATGCCGAAGCGGCAAGGGCGAGAGCGATGACTGCGAATGTCTTTTTCATATTCTGGTTAAATTAGTAAGCGATAGCAAAGACAACCCTTCTTTCCGAAGGCTTGCCGGAATAGATGTCGCGGCCGGGTTCCTCGCACACGAAGGAATCGACCGGAATGCAGCGGATGGTGGCCTTGGTGGCGTCCTTGATGGCCTGCTCCGTTTCGGGCGTGCCGTCCCAGTGGCAGAGCAGGAACTTGCCGGTGCCTATCTTTTCCTTGAATTCATCCCAGTTGTCGCACTTCTCGACCCTGGATGCGCGGAAGGCCTCGGCCTTGGCGTAGATATTCTTCTGGATGTCGTCCAGCAGGGCGGGGATGCTTTCCACCACCGAGTCGATGGAGACTGTTTCCTTGGTGAGGGTGTCGCGGCGGAATATCTCTATGCTGCCGGCGGCAAGGTCGCGTGCGCCGAGCGCCAGACGCACCGGCACGCCCTTGACTTCCCATTCTGCGAATTTGAAGCCGGGGCGGAGGGTGTCGCGGTCGTCGATCTTCACGCTGATGCCCTTGGCACGCAAGGCTTTTGCGAGCTCTTCGAACTTCTCCAGCACGGCGGCCCTTTCCTCATCTGCCTTGTAGATGGGAACCATCGCCACCTGGATGGGGGCGAGGGCAGGAGGAAGGATGAGGCCTTCGTCGTCCGAATGGGCCATGATGAGAGCGCCCATAAGGCGGGTAGAGACGCCCCATGATGTGGCCCAGGCATACTGGAGATTGCCGTCGGGACCAGCGAACTGGACGTCGAAGCTCTTGCCGAAGTTCTGGCCGAGGAAGTGGCTGGTGCCGGCCTGCAGGGCCTTTCCGTCCTGCATCATGGCCTCGATGGTGAGGGTATCGAGCGCTCCGGCGAAACGTTCGTTGGGGCTCTTGTGGCCAACCACTACTGGGAGGGCCATCCATTTGCGGGCGAAGTCAGCGTACACATGCACCATCTGAACGGTACGGGCCTGCGCCTCTTCGGCTGTGGCGTGGGCGGTGTGGCCTTCCTGCCAGAGGAATTCACTGGTGCGGAGGAAGGGCCTGGTGCGCATTTCCCAGCGTACCACATTGCACCACTGGTTGCAGAGTATGGGAAGGTCTCTCCAACTCTTGACCCAGTTCTTATAAACACTCCAGATGATAGTTTCGGAAGTGGGACGGACGATGAGTTCTTCTTCCAGTTTCGCGTCTGGATCCACCACCACACCGTTTC
The DNA here is from genome assembly GCA_017412645.1 of Bacteroidales bacterium. Taxonomy (GTDB): domain Bacteria; phylum Bacteroidota; class Bacteroidia; order Bacteroidales; family UBA932; genus Cryptobacteroides. The sequence continues at coordinate 33,196 of JAFPWX010000003.1, forward strand.
CGGCCGGGTCGTTCATAAGACGATGATGGGTTACCACAGCGCACTCCTTGGCAAAGCCGGCAACGTGCTCGGCTTCGCGACTGAAGAAGCTCTTTGGGATGAAGAGGGGGAAATATGCGTTCTGTACGCCCGTTTCCTTGAACATTCCGTCCAGTACGCTCTGCATTTTTTCCCAGATCGCATAGCCGTAGGGCTTGATTACCATACAACCGCGAACGGCCGACTGTTCGGCCAGATCCGCCTCTACCACAATGTCATTATACCACTTGGAATAGTCTTCCGCTCTCGGAGTTATAACCTTTGACATATTTTTGCTTGACTTTTCTGCGTTTTTTTAGCAAATTTGCATCTAATAATAAAGACAGACGTACACGCGCCTGCGTTAGCAGGGGCAAATATACAAAAAAATACCATGAAACGACTCAACGCAATACTATCCCTCTTACTCGTCTCCCTGGCTGCCGTATCCTGCGGCCTGTCAGCGAAATATCAGGGGGTTCAGCAGTTTCAGGACGGAATTTACTTCCAAGCCCAGGACGTAGCGGCGGAACCGCCCCTGTCCCAGGAAGATTTTGAACAGATGGCCCGCGAGGAAATCCGCCGCGAGTCTCTCGGCAATACCGACGGTACGGGCAACGTCTACAATTTCTATTACGGCTACCCGTACTACTATGGTTACCCGTATTACTACGGCTATCCTCATTATTACGGCTACTATTACCGTCCGTACAGCAGCTGGTATGGCTGGAGATATGGCTGGTACGACCCCTGGTACTATGATCCCTGGTATTACGATTCCTGGTACTATGGATACGGTTGGTACGGCCCCTACTATCATCCCTACTATTGGCACGGAGGCCATCATTATTGGGGCGGCGGTTCAGGTTCCAAAATCTACCGCGCAAGTAGCGGTACCACTCGCGAAAGTGTTCTCGGAGGCAGCAGTGTGGGCAGCAGGGGAGTGGGTGTATCGTCCAGCACAGGCGGTCACTCTTCCGGAAGGGCATACACCGGCGGTTCTGCTGCAACGCGCAGTTCTGCGGCCGGTTCAGGTGTGAGGTCGTCCTCATCGTACCGCACGAGTTCCATTTCGATCGACACCGGCTCGGGTTCAAGCTCCTACGGCGGCAGCACTCGCAGCGGCAGCACTTCGTCCTACGGCGGCAGCACCCGCAGCAGTTCATCCTCGGGCTCGTCCAGCCACAGTTCAGGTAGCTACAGCGGCAGCTCGCGCAGCAGCTCGTCTTCCAGCAGTACTACCCGCAGCAGCAGTTCTTCCTCGTCATACCACAGCAGCTCGTCTTCTTCGTCTTCCCGCAGCTCGGGAGGCTACAGCGGAAGCTCGCATTCCAGTGGCGGCGGTTCGTCGCACAGTAGCGGTGGTGGCGGAGGTCGCAGATAATTAAGGACATTCAGAATCATGAAAAAGATATCTCTCGCGCTCTTAGCGCTCATATCGATGGGTGTGGCGGCATCGGCCCAGACCATGTACGATGCCCTCGATCTTGCAAAGGACAATTACTACGGCACGGCCCGCACCATGGGCATGGGCAACGCGGTAACGGCTATTGGAGGAGACCTCGGCTCGATAGGGCTCAATCCGGCAGGCTCCGCGGTGGCAGGTTATTCCACCTTCACCATCTCCCAGGGTCTTACCATCTCGTCCACCAATTCGTCGTGGGCTCCTGCCTACAGCACCTACGATGGGGAGCAGCAGTTCAGCGGTTCCACGCATGCCTCGCGTCTGGTCTATACCATGCCTAACATCGGCTTCAACCTGCGTCTGGAAACCGGCAATCTCACCGGTGTAAAGAGTTGGAACTTCGCCTTCCTTTCGCAGATGACGAACAATTTCCTGGACAAGTCCTTTGCCCGCGGCTTCAATTCCGTAGACGGTACTTCGTTCACATCGATGGCAGGCTCGCTTGCGACCGGAGCAATGTTCAATTCCGACGGTGCCGGTTCCATGCTGGATCCCGACATCCTAACCTACAGCGACCCGTACAACACTTCGAATGCGGCGGGCAATTACGACCGCTGGCGCTACATCGTCGCCTACCAGGGTGGGATGATCAACTATAACGAAACTCCCGCTACTGGCGGAGCGTTTTATGGCGCCAATGAATACAAGGACGGTCCGTACAACTATACCGACGATGACGGCAACCCCTACCAGGCCTACAAGTTCGGCGTTCCCGGTCGTCTGATTCAGACTTCGCAGCGCTATGCCAAGGGCAGCAAAAACGATATCATCACCAACATGGGGTTCAACGTGAACGACAACTTCTACTTCGGTTTCAATTTGAATATCCCGTTGATCAGCATCCGTCGCATCGATCAGTTCTCCGAAGCACCGGATGCCAGTTGGCCGACCTACGGCACCATCACTCCGGAAATGGTAACCAAGGATGGAGTATATTCAATCGGTTCGGAGCAGTATTTCAGGCTCGCCGAATATGAATACGGTTACGACGCCGACATCACCGGTATCAGTGCCGGCGCAGGCTTTATCTGGCAGCCCATCAGGAACCTCCGCATCGGTGCATCCATCAAAACGCCCACCTCCTATGGTGTTGAGGAGCGTTACTACATGACTGTGGATACCCAGTATGACAATATCTCCCGTCATGGAGAAACTCCCATCGCTGAGGGCAGTTACAATTTCCGCGCTCCCTGGAGCTGGAACGCCGGTCTTGCCTGGACCTTCGGAAGCCTCGGTCTCGTGAGCGCCGATTACCAGATGACCGATTTCTCGGTAATGAGGTATTCTCCTTCCGAACCGGAAGACTTCGGCCCCGACAACGATCCTTTCGCCCTCGTGAACGAATATATGAACCTCTTCTGCGGAGTGAGCCACACACTCAGGCTTGGTGCTGAATTCCGTGTCCTGCCGTTCCTCGCAGTTCGTGCCGGTTACACCTTCACCTCCAATCCGGAGCGCTACTACTACGACAACGAAGGTTTTCTGGTAGACGCATTCCTTTACGAGCGGGATTACAATTACTACAAGGCAGGCCACGCATATCTTCTGGACAAGAAGTACTACGTGAATGCTCCCGTGAACACCCTTTCCTGCGGTGTCGGATTCGTGAGCACCGGTTCCTTCTACGCCGACTTTGCAGTGCGCGGTACCCGAAGCGCGAGCTACTTCTCGCCCTACGATACTTATCTTGAGGCAACCGACGCCACTGGTAATGTAATCGTGGATTCCAACAACGAGGTCTGCATGATAGTCGCTCCCTGCACCCGTTCGGTGCGTACTCTCATAGACGCAATAGTCACGATTGGATGGAGGTTCTAAAATGAAGCTTACAGCAAAGGAAATAGCGAAGGCCCTGAATGGAAGGGTTGAGGGCAACCCCGAAGAAATAGTTTCAACATTTGCCAAAATCGAGCATGGCAAGCCCGGTGCCTTGAGCTTCTATGCAAATCCGAAATACGAGGAGTACGTCTACACCAGCAAATCAAGCGTGCTGCTGGTAAACGAAGACTTCCAGCCCAAACAGCCTGTAACCCCCACACTCGTGAGGGTTAAAGACGCTTATACGGGGGTGGCCGAGTTGCTTAAATACGTCTCCACCCGTAATCGTAAATACCGCCGTCACCGCGCCTTCTCAACGGCCTGGACCTGTGGCATTTCTTTAAAGGCCAGACTTGGCCGCAAGGTTTGGGTAGGGGACTATGTCCGCATAGGTGCCCGTACACGCATCGGCGACTGCAGCATCATCCATAGCAACGTCACCATCGGTCCGGATGTCGTCATCGGCAAGAAGGCCATCATCTACCCCGGCGTGGTAATCTATCCCAAAACGGTCATCGGCGACAACGTGATCCTGCACGCCGGCTGCATCATCGGAAGCGATGGCTTCGGCAATGCTCCTCAACCCGACGGCAGCTGGGAGAAGATCGAACACCTTGGTGGAGTGATCATCGGTAACGATGTGGAAATCGGTTCCAATTCCACCGTGGACCGTGCTGAGATGGAGAACACCATAATCGGCAACGGCGTGCGCATCGACAACCTCTGCCAGATAGCCCACAATGTGGTGATAGGTGACAACACCGTGATGGCTGCCCAAACAGGCATAGCCGGCTCCACCGAGATTGGCAAAAACTGCATCCTGGCGGGTCAGGTGGGCATAGTCGGCCATATCAAGATAGCCGACGGCACCATTATCGGAGCGCAGTCCGGGGTCACCAAGAGCATCCGCAAGACAGGAACCGTGCTGCTCGGTACGCCCGCTTTTGATCGTGCACAATTCATGCGCAGTTACATCAAGTTCAAGGAGTCCGGTAAGGACGAATAAAAAATAAATTGCTACCTTTGCAGACTTTATGAAACAGCGCACACTTAAAAGGGCATACAACTTTGAGGGCAAGGGGCTCCACACGGGAACTTACGCCCACATCAGTCTCAGGCCCGCTCCGGCAGGCACAGGAATAAAGTTCATCCGCACCGACATCGGCCGCAGCATTCCCGGTCTTGCCGAATACGTCTCTAATACCGCCCGCTGCACCCTTATCAGCGAGGGTCGTGCTTCCGTCTCCACTATTGAGCATGTGATGTCCGCTTTCGCCGGCATGGGCGTGGACAATGCGATTGTGGAGGTGGACAACCTGGAGATTCCCATTCTGGACGGTAGCGCCCGCTTCTTTGCGGAAGCCATCGCGGCCGACGGTCTGGAGGAGCAGGAAAAGGAGCGCCGTTACTACGATATCAAAGAGTCGCTGGAGCTTCGTCACGAAGCCACCGGCAGCTGGATTAAAGTTGAGCCGGCAGACCATTTCTCGATAGACGTTACCGTAGACTTTGGTTCGCATGTGCTCGGAGTGCAGAAGGCCCACTGGGATGAAAGCGTGGATTATCTTTCCCAGATTTCAGTCTGTCGCACTTTCGTGTTCTTCCATGAGGTGCAGTACCTCGCCGCCCAGGGTCTTGTGAAGGGGGGCGACGTGGACAACGCCATAGTCGTGGTGGAACGCCCTGTTCCCGAAGAGGTTGTGGCTGACATGGCCGTCAAGATCGGCCATCCCGGCCTCCGTGTGCTTCCTTCGGGTTATCTTTCGAATATTACCCTCAATTTCCCGGACGAATGCGGCCGCCACAAGCTGCTGGACCTCCTGGGCGACATGAGGCTTTGCGGCGGATACCTCCGCGCGCACATAACCGCGTACAAACCTGGCCATACACTTAACACCGATACCGCAAAGGCGGTGCAGAAAATTCTTTCACTCTAACCTATGGCAAAGATTCATCCCTTAGCAACGGTAGCCCCCGGCGCCAAACTCGGCGAGAACGTGGAAGTGGGCCCGTATGCTGTTATTTACGACAATGTCGAGATTGGTGACGGAACCGTCATCTATCCTCACGCTACTATTTTTGAATATGTGAAGATGGGCCGCGACTGCGCCGTGTTCCCCGGAGCTGTTGTGGGCGCCGTCCCCCAGGACCTCAAGTTTGAGGGTGAGGTCACTTATGTAGAGATAGGCGACCGCGTTACCATCCGCGAATGCGCTACCATCAACCGAGGCACCGCTGCCAGTGGCAAGCGCGTTACCAAAATCGGCGACGACACCCTTATCATGAGCTACGTACACGTTGCGCACGACTGCACTGTTGGCAAGCATTGCATCCTCGTCTCCTTCGTAGGCATAGCCGGCGAAACGGACGTGGACGACTGGGCCATCCTGGGCGGCAGTACCGTGGTGCATCAGTTCTCCCACATCGGCAAGCATGCCATGGTGGGCGGCGGAAGCAAGGTGAACAAGGACATTCCGCCCTACGCCCTCTGCGGCCGTGAGCCCGTGTGCTTCGCAGGCGTGAATCTCGTTGGCCTTCGTCGCCGCGGCTTCGACGCCGATGTCATCCGCAACATCCGTGACATCTACGACACCCTCTATTTCCAGGGCCTGAACATCTCCGACGCCTGCGCCAAGATTGAGGCAGGTTTCCCGGACAGCCCCGAGAAGGAAGAGATCCTGAGCTTCGTCCGCACCTCCAAGCGTGGCATAGTCAGGGGCAACGATTCCCGCGAAAAGAGCTTTATTGAGTAGTGGTAGTCTTATCCACTGCTTTTTGTCCTCCGATAGAGTATTTCGCCGTTTTGGCGGGATACTCTTCGGTTTTTATCGATTCTGGTGAGAACTATCAGAAGCAGAGCTGGCGCAACCGCTGCCGCATCCTTACGGGCAGCGGGCCGCAGGATTTGTGCGTTCCGGTGGTTCATTCTTCGAGCCGCGCGATTACCGAGATTCAGGTGGAGTACACCACTCCCTGGGTGGTGAAATTCGAGCGCGCCGTGGCCTCTGCCTACGACTCATCGCCTTTCTTTGAATTCTACCGTGACGAATTCTTCGCCATTCTGGATTCCCACCCCGCCACCCTTTGGGAGCTTAACCGGCAGATAACAGAATGGATTTGCCGGAAGATCGGGGTGGCTGGCGGCGCCGTGGAGGCCACTGCCTCCGATCCGGTTCGCGGCTCCGCCGCTCATCCCTCCCAGCCTCGCGGCTGGGCCCCTCGAAGCGAAGGAAACCGGGGCCCCCGAAAATCTGCTGATTTTTGGGGTGCTCACGAGGGTGGCACGCCTCTCGGAGGCAGTACCTCCACAGCGCCGCTGGACCTCAGAGACGCAATCCATCCGAAGCGGCCGAACACCATTCTTGCCGACATGGGCCTGGGCCGTCCGTACTGGCAGGTGTTCCGCGAGCGTTTCGGCTTTACACCAGGACTGTCGGTACTGGACCTGCTGTTCAACGAAGGTCCCGATTCCATACTCTGGCTTCAGCGGCCGAAGAAGGTTCTCCTTCATGCCTGCTGCGCCCCGTGTTCCGGGGCGGTTCTGGAGCGCCTTCTGCAGGAAGGCTACCAGCCCGTGGTGTTCTGGTCCAATTCCAACATCACTCCGAAGGAGGAATACGACCATCGTGAAAACGAACTGCTTCGATACGCGAAAAAGCTTGGTGTGCAGGTGGTGGAAGACGATTACGACCACGCTGCATGGCGGGATTGCGTAAAGGGCCTCGAGAGTGAGCCGGAGCGAGGCGCCCGCTGCCTCGAGTGTTTCAAGGCGAGGCTACTCCGTGCTGCCGAATACGCCTCCCGGAACGGATTCCCTATTCTCGCTACTACGCTGGCGTCTTCCCGTTGGAAGAGTCTGGAGCAGGTGGACGAGGCTGGAAGCTGGGCGTGCAGCCGGGTGGAGGGCGTGCAGTGGTGGCCGCGCAACTGGCGGAAGGGAGGGCTTCAGGAGCGCCGTGCTCAGATAATAAAGGAGCAGGACTTTTACAATCAGACCTTTTGCGGCTGCGAATTTTCGCGCACGCGTGAGGAATTGTAAAAAAATTGCTATATTTGCATCCGTGAAAGAGATAGAGGCCCGAAAGGACCCCTATCTTTCGTTTTAGAAAGCTCTGAAAATGGACGAAGTAAAACTCAGACAAGTAGCGCAGGCAGCCGCTGAAAAGCAGGGCTGCAGCATTGCCGCCCTTACGCTGGACGACGACAACAATATCGAAATCACCCTCGCCAAACCCGGCGCTCCGGTGGAGCTGCAGGACTGCGAATCGGTCCACCGTGCAGTGCTGGCCGCATTCGACCGCGACGTGGAAGACTACGCCCTCACCGTCTCCTCCGAAGGGCTCTCCCCGGAAGAGGCCGACCGTCTGCTTGCAGAGGCTCCCGAAGAATAGAAACAACAAGAATATCAACCATAATGGACAAGAAAGAAGAAAAAGTAACTCTCATTGATGCCTTCAAGGACTTCAAGGAAGAGAAGAACATCGACCGCCCGGTGATGATGGGCGTTCTCAAGGACGTGTTCCTGACCCAGCTGGCCAAGACCTACGGCAGCAGCGACAATTTCGACGTCATCGTGAACGTGGACAAGGGAACCTGCGAAATCTACCAGAACTTCGAAATCGTGGAAGAGGTGGAGGATCCGGTTACCCAGATGACCCTCGAAGACGTGAAGAAAGATTCCGGAGAAGACGATTACGAGGTAGGTGACACCTACACCAAGCTCGTTCCGCTCAGCTCCTTCGGTCGTCGTGGCATCCTGAATATCCGTCAGAACCTGCAGGGCCGCATCCTCGACATCGAGAAGGCCAACGTATACAAGACCTACTCCGAGAAGGTGGGCGAAATCTTCACCGGCGAAGTCTACCAGACCTGGAGCCGCGAAGTCCTTATCCTCGACGAAGACGGCAACGAGCTGCACATCCCCCGCGAGGAACAGATTCCCGGCGAGCACTTCAAGAAGAACGACACTGTCCGCGCCATCATCAAGAGCGTCGAGCTCCGCAATAACACCACTCCGTACATCACCCTGAGCCGTACTTCTCCGGACTTCCTGGAGAGGCTCTTCGAGATGGAGGTCCCGGAAATCGCCGACGGACTCATCACCGTCAAGAAGGTGGTGCGCGTCCCCGGTGAAAGGGCCAAGGTGGCCGTTGAATCCTACGACGACCGTATCGACCCGATAGGCGCCTGCATCGGCGTTCGCGGCGGCCGTATCATCGGCATCGTCCGTGAGCTCCGCAACGAGAACATCGACGTGCTGCAGTGGACCTCGAACCAGAAGCTCCTCATCCAGAGGGCTCTCAATCCGGCCCGCGTATCCCATATCGACATGGGTGAGACTCCGGAAGACAAGGTCAAGGTATACATGCAGCCCGACGAGGTGCAGAAGGGCATAGGCCGCGGCGGCGTGAACGTACAGCTGGCCGGAATGCTCGTGGACCGCGAAATCGAGGTCTGGCGCGAAGCCGCAAAGGGCGGCGTGGCGGACGATGAGGAAGATGTGGCTCTCGAAGACTTCACCAATCCCGAGTACGGTGCCACCATCGACGGATGGGTTATCGACCGTCTCAAGAGCATCGGTTGCGACACCGCCAAGAGCGTGCTCGCCATCGATCCGGAAGAGCTTGCAAAGAGGGCGGACCTGGAAGACGAAACCGTCGCCGAGGTTCGCAGGATACTTTCCGCAGAATTCGAAGACTAATTATAAATATAAGGGGTTAGCCGATGGCAGAAATTAGAATCAATAAAATCATGCGCCAGTTCAACATCGGACTGGACGACCTCGTGGATTTCCTCAGGGGCCAGGGTGTCGATGTTGACCAGAACCCGAACGCAAAGGTATCGGAAGAGTATCTTCCGGCAATCCAGAAGCAGTTCGGTGCGGACCTCAAGGCGGCCCAGGAGGCCGAAGAGAGGGCCATAAAGATTTCCGATATCCTGGAGCAGGGTGGCAAGAAGGGCGAAGAAGCCGAGGACGAGGAGCCCGAAGAGACTCTGGCAATCCGCAGCAATACCCTTTCTTCCAACAAGAAGAAGGCGGAGCCCAAGCCCAAGCCGGAACCCAAAGCCGAGCCGAAACCGGAGCCAAAGCCGGAACCGGAGCCGGAACCGGAACCCGAACCGGTGGTTGAGCCTGAGCCGGTGGCAGAGCCACAGCCCGAACAGGCTCCCGAGCCGGTAGAGGAGCCTCAGCCCGAACCAATCGCTGCCCCCGAACCGGAACCCGCTCCCGCCGAAGAGCCCGCCCCCGAACCGCAGCCCGCTACAACCCCGGCGGAAGACGGTAAGGATGCGCCCGAGCTCAAGGTAGTGGGCAAAATCGACCTGTCTCAGTTCGACAAGAAGCCGGCCAAGAAGCGCGAGCGCATCGCCAAGGGCACCCAGAAGGTGGATGTGGCGAAGGCCGGTCAGAATATCGACCGCAACGCTGGTCGTAACAAGAACGCCCAGCCCGCTCAGCCCGCAGGAAAGGGCCGTCGCAGCCGCGACCGCTTCAAGCCTGCAATGACTGAGGCCGAGATGGAGGAGATGCAGAAGGAAATCCAGAAGCAGGTGAAGGAGACCTACGCAAAGATGAACGAGGCCTCCGCAAAGAACAAGTTCGGCGCCAAATACCGTAAGGAAAAACGTGAGCAGGCAGCCCAGCGTACCCAGGAAGAGTTCGCAGAGGTGCTCGCCGGTCAGAATACCCTGAAGGTTACCGAGTTCGTCACCGTTAACGACCTGGCAACCCTCATGAACAACACTCCGGTGAACAAGGTTATTGCGGCCTGCATGAACCTCGGTCTCATGGTTTCCATCAACCAGAGGCTCGACGCAGAGGCACTGGTGCTAGTGGCCGAAGAGTTCGGCTATAAGATCGAGTTCGTGGGCGCTGAGCTCACCAATGAGATCGAGAGCGCCCAGGAGGCCGACAAGCCCGAAGACCTCCAGCCCCGTCCCCCGGTTATTACCGTCATGGGCCATGTGGACCATGGTAAAACCTCGCTGCTCGACTATATCCGCAAGACCAACGTCATCGCCGGTGAGGCGGGTGGTATCACCCAGCACATCGGTGCATACAACGTGGAACTCGAGAACGGCCGCCGCATCACCTTCCTCGACACCCCGGGTCACGAAGCGTTCACCGCAATGCGTGCCCGCGGCGCCCAGATGACCGACCTTGCGATTATCATCATCGCGGCCGACGACGCCGTGATGCCGCAGACCGTGGAGGCCATCAACCACGCCCAGGCCGCCGGTGTGCCCATGGTATTCGCTATCAATAAGATAGATAAGCCCGGCGCCCAGGCCGACAAGATCTACCAGCAGCTCTCGCAGATGAACATTCTCACCGAGGCATGGGGTGGTAAGTATCAGTGCCAGGAGATATCGGCAAAGAAGGGTATTAACGTGGACAAGCTCCTCGACAAGGTCCTTCTGGAAGCCGACATGCTCGAGCTCAAGGCCAATCCGAACAAGGCCGCCAGCGGCGCCGTCATCGAGTCTTCGCTCGACAAGGGCCGCGGCTATCTGGCAACTATCCTCGTTCAGGAGGGTACCCTGCATCAGGGCGACATCATCCTCAGCGGAAGCTACTACGGCCGCGTGAAGAACATGTTCAACGAACGTGGTCAGGTTGTGAAGGAAGCCGGCCCGTCCACTCCGGTGTCGGTGCTCGGTCTCAACGGAGCCCCCGCCGCAGGTGAAAAGTTCAACGTGATGGCCGAAGAGCGTGAGGCCAAGAGCATCGCCGCCAAGCGTGAGCAGCTCCTCCGCATCCAGGGCATTAAGACCCAGAAGCACCTCACCCTCGAAGAGATTGGCCGCCGTATCAGCATCGGCAACTTCAAGGAACTCAACATCATCGTCAAGGGAGATGTGGACGGTTCCGTGGAGGCCCTCTCCGACTCGCTCATCAAGCTCGGCACCGAGCAGGTCCGCGTGAACGTGATTCACAAGGCCGTGGGTGCCATCTCCGAGAGCGATATCCTTCTGGCCGAGGCCTCCGACGCCATCATCATCGGCTTCCAGGTGCGTCCGTCCGTGGAGGCACGCCGCGCTGCCGAGAAGGAAGGCATCGAAATCCGTCTCTACTCCGTCATCTACGACGCCATCAACGAGGTGAAGGACGGTATCGAGGGTATGCTCGAGCCCGAAAAGAAGGAAGAGGTAATAGCCACCGCAGAGGTGAAGCAGATCTTCCATATCAGCCGTATCGGCACCATCGCCGGATGTATCATGCGTGAAGGCAAGATGGTCCCGAAGGTGCAGGTCCGCCTTATCCGCGACGGCATCGTGGTCTATACCGGCGATCTCGCATCGCTGCGCATAGGCAAGGACGACGTGAAGGAGGTTGCCGCCGGCAAGGAATGCGGTATGAGCATAGTCGGCTACAACGACATTAAGGAAGGCGACTTCATCGAAGCCTACAAGATAGTGGAAATCAAACGTACTCTGTAATATGGGTTTTCTCACTCCTCCGGCCTTCCTGCCCGAAGAGACCGGCCCCGCAGCAGACGCCCGCTATAAGCGGATGCGCGCCCAGGTCTTCCTGGGAATCTTCATCGGCTATGCCGGTTTCTACATCGTCCGCAAGAACTTCTCCATGGCTATCCCCATGCTGGCGCCCCTCGGCTTCGGCAAGGGGGAGCTTGGTATTGTGCTGTCGATGAACGCCATCGCCTACGGCATCTCCAAGTTCGTGATGGCCAGCGTGTCCGACCGCAGCAATGCCCGTCGGTTCCTGCCTCTGGGCCTGATCCTGGCCGCTTTGTCGATGGCCTTCATGGTGGTTCCGATTCACTGGATTGGGGCCTCGCACAAGGGTCTGGCGATTGCGCTCATGGCTGCCGTGAACTTCCTCGTTGGCTGGTTCAACGGCATGGGCTGGCCTCCCTGCGGAAGGGTGATGACCCACTGGTTCTCCATCAAGGAGAGGGGTACTTGGATGAGCGTCTGGAACTGCGCCCATAATGTGGGTGGGGCCCTTGTCGGGCCGATGGCAGCCTACGGCGCCGTGTGGTTCGGCAGCTGGCTTTATGGCGCTCACACCGACCTGTATTTCCTGGCGGGAACCTTCCTGTTCCCGGCTGCGGTTGCGGTGCTTATAGCGATTATCGCTTACTGCCTGATCCGGGATACGCCGCAGAGCTGCGGTCTGCCTTCCATCGAGAAATGGAGCGGCAACTACGCGGCCGGCTATGACGAGAAGCACGAGAAGGCCATTTCCACTAAGGAGATTTTCAAGACCGTGCTGAGCAATAAGCTGCTTTGGTACATCGCCTTTGCCAACGCCTTCGTGTATATGGTGCGTTACGGCTGCCTGGACTGGGCGCCCACTATCCTCACCGAGAACGGCATCGATATCAAGAGCGCCGGTTGGGCCTATTTCGCATATGAGTTCGCGGCCATCCCCGGCACTCTGGTTTGCGGTTGGCTTTCCGACCATGTGTTCAAGGGCCGCAGGGCTCTTCCTATGATGATCATCATGGGTATCCTTGCGCTCGTGATTGTGGTCTACTGGCAGAACCTTAACAACCTTAACGTGGTGATTGCGTGCCTGATTGCAATCGGCTTCCTGATCTACGGTCCCGTGATGCTCATCGGCGTGCAGGCCCTGGATCTGGCCCCGAAGAACGCTGCCGGCACAGCTGCCGGCCTAACCGGTTTCATGGGCTACGTTTTCGGCACGGCAATCCTCGCCAACGTTGTGATGGGTTACGCCTCCCAGCATTGGGGCTGGGGCTCCACCTTCGTGCTGCTCATCATCGCCTGCATCCTTTGCATCCTGCTGATTGGCCTCACTTATCGCGCAGAAAAGTATCTGGCTGAGAAATAGGGGAGAGCGCGGGGCTAGTATGGCCGCTCGGGCGCTAAATAAGATTGTTTGCCCAACAAAGCCTGGAGCGCAAGTCATTGATATACAGTATTTTCCTTAAAATGCCCTGGCGGATTTGGCCAGGGCATTTTGCGTAACTTATTGATATATAGTTAATTCTACTCCAGGGGGAAAAGTGACCTTGCTATCATAATTCGTATTCAGGATTCCGAGTTTATTGCTACCTTTGGTTCATGAGCCAGGTGAGCAAGGCCATACACATTTATCAACGAAGCGCGAAAGGTGACGTTATATTCTTCACGCTTCAGGATTACCTTGTTTTCTATACATTCATATGTGTCAGCGCCAGAAAGCATGGTATCAGGATTCTCGGTGTGGCGATAATGTACAATCATTACCATATCCTTGTCCAGGCTGATAATCGAGATAGCATTCGAATCTTTATTTCGGACATTACTTCCAGATTTGCCAGAATCTATAACGAAGAAACAGGACTCTCAGGAATGCTGTTTCAGAGTCCGTTTGGTTCTGCTGTTAAATACGGAGAGAAAAATGTCCGCACGGCTGCCGGATATCTTTATAACAATCATACTAATAAGAAGTTATGCACAAAGGCAGAGGAGATACGATGGAATTTTCTAGCATACGCCCATAATAACAATCCTTTTTCTAATCCAATAATAAAAGAAAAGGTATCCCTGCCTCTCCGCAACGCCCTGAAAGAAATCGATTCCAACCGCAGGGCGGACAGGCCTCTGAACTACGCCACCCTTCGCCGGCTGTACAAGCCTTTGGGCAAGGAGGAAAAAGAGCAGCTGACCGATTATATCATAACCGCCTACAACGCAATTGACTACGAAGCCCTAGAAAGCCTCTATCGTTCCCCTGAAGACATGCTCTATTCCTTCAATGCCAACACTTTCAACGAGTACGACATCGAAGAGGATTCCGAAGAGCGCAGTGGCGACGACCGGGTGTACAACCGCCTGGCAAAGCAGGTCCTGGCGTTGGGGCGCTTTGCCTCCGTAAAGGACATCCTGCGCCTATCGGACGACGAGCGTTTTCGTCTTGCCGTGGAACTTCATGCCCGGACGGGCGTGCCATACAAGCAGATCGGCGCCTTTGTGCACCTTAAGATAGGCATAGTCCGGCACGTATATAAAGGGGTAGAGTTCCCACCACCACCTGAAGAATGAGATGAATGATTTCGCGGCAATAGATTTCGAAACTGCCAACGAGCAGCCATCCAGCGTATGCAGCGTAGGGGTGGTAATCGTTCGTAATGGAGAGATAGTGGATTCCTTCTACAGCCTCATTCATCCCGAGCCCGATTACTATCAATGGTTCTGTCAAAGGGTTCACGGCCTGGGGCCGGAAGACATCGACGCCGCTCCTGTCTTCCCATATGTGTGGGAGCAGATCGCCCCTCGGATCGAGGGCCTTCCCCTGGTCGCACACAACGCGCGATTTGATGAGGGTTGCCTTAAGTCGGTTTTTCGGGTCTATCAGATGGATTACCCTGACTATGTTTTTTATGACACTCTGGCAGCCTCCAGGCGTCATTTCGGATGCAGTCTGCCCAATCACCAGCTCCAAACCGTAGCTGCTGCTTGCGAATTTGACCTCACGCGTCATCACCATGCCCTGGCCGATGCCGAGGCATGTGCACGGATAGCGATAAAACTACTTTAACGTTTCCCTTTAAAATACCCGCTCACCAGCTCGGAACACTCGTCCGCGAGCACGCCGCCCGTGACTTCTGTCTTGGGGTGAAGGAGGTTCGGAGAGAAGCCGGTATAGCCGCGCTTGGGATCGGGAGCGCCATAGACTATACGGCTTATCTGCGACCAGCCAAGGGCGGCGGCGCACATAGGGCAGGGCTCGACCGTCACGTAGAGCGTGCAGTCGGTCAGATACTTGCCGCCCACCGCCTCGCACGCGGCGGTGATGGCTATCATCTCCGCATGGGCGGTGGGATCGGAAAGCGTTTCTACCATATTGTGCCCTTTGGCTATGATGCGGCCGCGGCTCACTACAACGGCGCCTATTGGCACTTCGTCCTCGGCCGCGGCCGCCTGCGCCTCACGCAGGGCTTCCCGCATGTATTTCTCGTCGGGCTCCATCCTAATACCTCTTCTCAGGCATGTTGTAGAGGATGAAGCTGTAGATGTCGGCGTATTCCTCTATCTGCTTCGATACCGGCTTGCCGCCGCCGTGACCGGCCTTGGTATCGATACGGATGAGGCAGGGTGCGTCACCGGCCTGGCAGTCCTGAAGGGTGGCCGCGAACTTGAACGAGTGGGCGGGAACCACGCGGTCGTCGTGATCGGCAGTGGTTACGAGCGTTGCCGGATATTCGGTTCCGGGCTTGAGGTTATGCAGCGGAGAATAGCCACGCAGGTACTCGAACATCTCCGGGCTGTCCTCGGAAGTGCCATAGTCGCTGGCCCAGTTCCAGCCGATGGTGAACTTATGGTAGCGGAGCATGTCCATAACGCCCACCTGGGCGATTGCGACGCGGTAAAGATCGGGCCTCTGCGTCATGCAGGCACCCACCAGCAGGCCGCCGTTGCTGCCGCCCATGATGGCTGTGTGCTCTTTGTCGGTATAACCATTCGCAATGAGCCATTCTGCAGCTGCAATGAAGTCGTCAAAGACATTCTGCTTCTGCATCTTGGTTCCTGCAAGATGCCACTCTTCACCGTACTCGGCACCTCCGCGGATGCTCGGCTGGGCATACACGCCGCCGCGCTCAAGGAACGGGATGCGCCTCGGGGTGAAGTAAGGTGTCATGCTGATGTTGAATCCGCCGTAGCCGTAGATGAGGGTGGGATTCTTGCCATTCAGTTTGAGGCCTTTCTTATGGGTGATGAACATTGGCACGCGGGTGCCGTCCTTGCTCTCGTAGAAGACTTCCTCCGTGACGAAGTCGTCCGGATCAAAAGCGAGCTTGGGCTCCACGTAGAGGGTGCTTTCGCCAGTTTCCAGATCGTACTTGTAGATGGTTGCCGGACGGTTGATGGAGGCGAAGGAGTAGTAGCAGTCGGGCTCGTCCTGAACTCCGGCAAAGCCCACAGAACCCACTCCGGGAAGCTCTATGTCGCGGATCTTTGCTCCGTCGAGAGTGTAAAGGCTTGCGTGTGAGCAGGCGTCTACCAGATAACTGACCACAATCTTGCCGCCGATGATGGACACACCGTCAATCGGGTTCTCGCTCTCAGGGATAACTTCCTTCCAGGTGGAGATCTGCGGCTTTGCGATGTCCGTAACCATCACCCTGCCCTTCGGGGCATTGTAATTGGTGTAGATATAGATCTTGTCGCCTATGCTACCGATGGGGCTGTAGTTCAATTCATAGTTGTCCACCATCTTCACAAACTGCCCGTCCGGCTTGCGCATATCCTTGACATACAGCAGATTGCCATTGCCCATACCGGACTCGTAGAGGAACATCATAGTCTCCTCATCATTAAGGCCGCAGGTATAGAAGCGAAGCGGATATTTGGGGTTGCTGAAGTAGAGTTTGTCTTCGCTCTGCGCGGTGCCGATCTTGTGGTAGTAGATCTTGTGCACTTCGTTCTTGCCGCTGTAGGCGTGCTCGGACGGGGCGTCGTAGGCGCTGTAGAAGAAGCCGTCGCCATACCATGAAGCGCCGGTAAACTTGGCCCAGACGATGTGGTCGTCCAGAAGGGCGCCGCTCTCAAGATCGAGCACATAGATTTCCGTCCAGTCACTGCCGCTGCGGGAGATGGTGTAGGCCAGATAGCGGCCGTCCTTGGAGAGGCTGGAGCCGGTGAAGGCCACGGTGCCGTCTTCCGAAAGGGTATTCGGGTCGAGGACGACTTTTCCGGGGGTGCCGGGCTCATCGGTCACATACAGCACGCTCTGGTTCTGCAGGCCGTCATTGCGGGTGTACCAGTATTTGCCGTGATGCTTTACGGGAGCTGAGATACGCTCGTAGTTCCACACCTCTCCGAGACGCTTCTGGAGGCGGCTGCGGAAGGGAATCTTATCAAGATAACTGCGGGTGAGGGCGTTTTCCTGCTCCACCCATTCGATGGTTTCGGGAGCATTGTCGTCTTCCAGAGGACGGTATGGATCCGCCACCTGTACTCCGAAATATTCGTCAACGGTGTTGTCTTTCATTGCCTTGGGATAATTGAAAGTCTGGCTGCAGCCTGCAAGCAACATGGCCGCGAATGCCGCATAAAGGATCTTGTTCATGGTGAGCATTTCTTGTCTTACAAATGTAGAGAAAAATGCCTATCTTTGCAAACCCGTGCTGAGGTATGGTGTAATGGTAGCACTCAAGTTTTTGGCACTTGCAGTAGAAGTTCGAATCTTCTTATCTCAACAAAAAAGAGTCAGGTCATATGGCCTGACTCTTGCGTTTTCTATTTGAGAATGTATCTGTCTGAGAATGACAATTGGGGCAGAGCAACTGAATTTCGTAGGCTTGTTTTATCCTTCCAGAATCTGGGCTGCGGCGTTCTTGGTATCGACCTTTTCGATAATGCGTTCGAGGGTTCCGGCTTCGTCGAAGATGAAGGTGCGACGAAGAGTGCCGAGAACCGTCCGGCCGTACATCTTCTTCTCGCCCCACGCGCCGAAGTCCTGAAGCATCTGGGTGGAGGTGTCGGCGAGCAGACGGAAGGGCAGTTCATACTTTGCCCTGAATCCGGTGTGAGATTTTGCGCTGTCCTTGCTCACGCCCACGACATTGTAGCCGGCTGCGGTGAGGGCGGCATAGTTGTCGCGGAAGGAGCAGGCTTCGGCAGTGCAGCCGGAGGTGTTGTCTTTGGGGTAGAAATAGACTATGGTCTTGCGACCTTTTCCGATGAAGTCTTCCGATTTTACGATATTCCCGTCCTGGTCCTGGACCTCGAAGGACGGCATTTTGTCTCCCACTTTAAGCATATGATCAGTCTTTTAGTTTTTTTCTCAGGCTCCAACTCCCCATCTTTTTGCCGGCATATTCAAATTCCCTTTCATCGAAAATCTCATAGCCGCGATGCAGATAAAAGTCCAGGTTCTTCCTGGAATTGGTGAAGAAAACCAGCTGACTCCCCCCGTGATCCGATACGTATTTCTCCCAATAAGCTATGAACGCGGTTCCTATGCCTGTCCCCTGAGCCGACGGGTCCACAGTAAGGGAACTGGCGTACCAAATATCCTGGCCTGTTTTCTGGTAGTCATGGCAGGGTTTGCCGGCGGCGGCGTCCATTTCCAGCCAGTCGTCTATTCTCTTACGGTCCCCGGCCTTATATACATTCAGCCAGCCGTGGAGGATGTAACTCAGGTCTGATGGTTTCTTATACGTGGGAGGATTAAGCTGGGCCACGGCAAGAATCTTTCCTTCTTTTCTGGCTGCCAGGTAGGTGGCCACACGATAATTGGTTCTATACTCGTGCCAGATAATGGAGCGCTGGATGGCGTTCCTTTCTTCTTTATCATGGAACCAGTTGGTGAAATACTCGTAATCGTCGAATGCCCTTGCCGCAAGCTCTGCCGCAGCTAGGATTTCACCGTATTCAAGTCTTCCGAATTCCATACGACAAATATAGAAAAAATCGCCGGCCCTTGCGGGTCGGCGACTGAATTTCTGTTCCGGAAACAGAACTACCACCTGTCTTCTGAAGACACAGTGAGCTTCTTGCGGCCGTGTGCACGACGGCTGGCAAGGACCCTGCGCCCGTTCGGGGAGGCCATACGCTCACGGAAGCCGTGCTTGTTCACGCGCTTGCGGTTGGAGGGTTGAAATGTACGTTTCATTGTTATTGATTTTTATATTTTTCGTCAAAGGGACTGCAAAGGTAGGATTTTCCGACTTCAATTACAAATTTTTCTGCAAAATATTCATCATCAAGCCAATCGGATATCCTCCATGTCCGGATTTGTTCCGCCTTCACGGCCTCCGGACCCTTGCCGTAGCGCTTCAGAAGCTGGGAGATCTCTTCGTTCACGTCGCCTCCCTTGAGGCAGACCAGGCTCCCGCGGAATTTGCCTCGCACCCAGCCGTAAAGGGTTTCGAGAGGCGCCACAGCCCGCGAAACCACCAGGTCCCAAGTGCCCGGCAACTCTTCCGCACGAGCCTTCACGCAGGTGACGTTCCTCAGCCCCAGGCCTTCAGCCACTGACTGCGCCACCAGGACCTTCTTTCCTATCGAGTCGCACAGCGTAAACTGCACCTCCGGCCATTCCATGGCCAGCGGTATCCCAGGGAAACCGCCTCCGCAACCAAGGTCCAAAACTCTTATCTTCCCGGCATCCCAAGCACCGTGATAGCGACCGCAATATTCCGCTATCGCCAGCGAATGCAGGATATGATGCTCGAAAATGGAGTCGGTGTCGCGGCGGGAAATCACGTTGATTTTCCCGTTCCACTCCTTCCACAACTCAATCGCGCGTGCGTATCGTCCCGCGTCAATCTTCAGAGGGTCAATCTTCGTCTCCATTGTCCTTCATTTTGTCCATCAGCGCCTTGGCCCTGCGGATACGGGTGCGCACGGTATTCAGTTCCATATCCAGTTCCTCGGCTATCTCCTTGTACTGCAGCCCGTCCACCAGACGCATACGTGCTATTTCCCGGTAGAGCTGAGGAAGTCCTTCGATGCACTTCTGAGTGCGATCCTGATCCTCCTCGTGGATGATGTTCTCCAGGGCTGTATCGTCCCCGTCCTCGATACGGCTCACCATGGCGCTGGTCTGACGGTTCTCGTCGTCCAGATAAACCATCTGCCTGCGGGCCCTGTTCTCGTGGTCCAGGGTGTCCAGGGCGGTGTTGCGGGCTATCGTAAGCAGCCAGGTGTTGAACTGGCTCTTCGAAGGATCGTAGGTCTTTATCTGCCGGAAAGCCTTCTCGAAAGTGCGCGAGCAGATGTCGTCCACGTAGAAGTCGTCCAGATTCTTCATCTTGCCCTTGATGTACGAACGAAGGCCCTCGATATGGGTATCCCAAAGCCGCGTAAAAGCGGTTCCGTCGCCTATTATCGCCAGGCGGACCAGTTCGTCAGTGAGCATCGAGCCAGGTCTTTCCATAATTGCATTCTACGGTTAAAGGAACACTTAGCTGCATCACGTTCTCCATCTCCCGGACCAGGATTTCCCGGACCGCAGGAATCTCAGCCTCGGGCACTTCCAGCAGCAGTTCGTCGTGGATCTGCAGCACCATGCGGGCCTTCAGGCCTTCTTCGCGAAGGCACTTGTCCACCCTTATCATGGCTATCTTGATGATGTCGGCGGCAGTGCCCTGAATGGGTGCATTCACCGCGTTGCGTTCGGCCAGGGCCCGGAGGTTCGCGTTGTGCGACTCGATGTCGGGGATATAGCGCCTGCGGCCGAAAAGCGTTTCGGTATAGCGGTTCTGACGGGCATTCTCAAGCGTCGTGGCGATGAAATCGCGTATGGCCGGGAAGCTTGCGAAGTAACCGTCTATCAGTTCTTTAGCTTCATTTCGTGAAGTGCCGAGCCGCTGCGCCAGACCGAAACTGGAGATGCCGTACATGATGCCGAAGTTGGCGGTTTTGGCCATGCGGCGCTGGTCAGCTGTGACCTCCTCAACCGGCACACCGAAGATCTTGGCGGCGGTGGCGGCATGAACGTCGCGCCCTTCGCGGAAGGCGGCGCAGAGATGCTCGTCTCCGGAGAGATGGGCCATCACGCGGAGTTCGATCTGGGAATAGTCGGCGCTCATCATCACGGAGTCCTCCCCTTCCGCCACGAAGGCCTTGCGGATTTCGCGTCCCTGCTCGGTTCGGATGGGGATGTTCTGCAGGTTCGGGTTGCTGGAAGACAGCCTCCCGGTGCTCGTAAGAGCTTGATTGAAAGTAGTATGCACGCGACCGTCGGCGGCAATGTATCCGGTGAACGGTTCGATGTAGGTACTCAGAAGCTTGCGGAGACCGCGGTAGTCGAGTATGGCCTCGATGATGGGGCTGCGATCGGCCAGAGCGGAGAGCGTCTCTTCGTCAGTAGGCCAGGCGCCCTTGCGACGTTTCGCCCCCGGATCGAGCCGCAGCTTTTCAAAGACCACCTCTCCTATCTGCTTGGGCGACGCCACGTTGAGTCCCGGTTCGCCGGCCAGCTGCCGCACTTCCGCCTCCCTTTCCAGCATCCGCTTCCGGAGCGACTGGGCGAAGTCCCGGAGCGACTCCAGATCGATCTTCACCCCGGCCAGTTCCATGCGCGACAGCACTCCGATGAGCGGTTCTTCTATTTCGTCGTACAGACGTTTATCCGTGAGTTCCGAGTAGATGCGGTCGGCAAGCGGACGGAGCGCCTTGCATTCGGTGCTGCGGTCCCTCTCGGCAGCCGCTTCACCGTCCGAGCCGAAAAGCGAGAGTTC
Source organism: Bacteroidales bacterium (assembly GCA_017412645.1). Taxonomy (GTDB): domain Bacteria; phylum Bacteroidota; class Bacteroidia; order Bacteroidales; family UBA932; genus Cryptobacteroides. The sequence continues at coordinate 54,661 of JAFPWX010000003.1, forward strand.
CTCCTGCGGCTGCTCGCCTTCCAGGTCGATGCCAAGGTAGCCCTGCACCAGCGCTTCGAGCCTATGGCTGCTTTCGGGGTTCAGCAGGTAGTGGAGAATCTCACAGTCGTAGAGTTTGCCTTTCAGGTCGATGCCGGCGCGCGCAAGGGCGTTCATCTGCGCCTTTATGCCATAGCCGGCCTTGCTCTTCGACGGGTCTTCAAGGATGGCGCGGAACTCCTCCGGAGAGCCTTTGCGCACCCCCTTGGCATCCGCCAGATACAGAGTGTCGCCGTCCAGGACGATAGCGGTGTCGGCGACAACTTTGACTGTCTGCTGTTGGGAGGGTTCCCCCTGAGGGACGTAACACCCGCGGTTCGATAGCGGGGGGACCGCCCCGGAGGGGTGGTGGGGTGAGTCCGAAGGACGAACTCCCGAAGGGGGAAGCCCTCCCACAGCAGACTCTTGCCCTGCCGCGCGAAGATAGCGCTTCAGCGAATTGAACTCGTAGAAATTGAACAGTTCCGCAGCTTCAGGGCCGAAGGCGCCGCTGAAAGCCATGTCGTCGGCCGTAGTCTCAAGAGGGATGTCGGTCTTGATGGTGACGAGCGTCTTGCTCAGGGCCATGTGGGGTTGAGCCTCGGTGAACATCCCCTGCTGACGCGGGGTGAGCTCGGACAGATGCTCGTAGATGCCCTCCACGCTGCCGTAGCTCTGGAGGAGTTTCGCGGCTCCCTTCTCCCCAACGCCGTTAACTCCGGGCACGTTGTCGGCGGCGTCTCCACAGATTGCAAGCATGTCGATTACCTGCTCCGGACGCTCGATGCCGTATTTCTCGCAGACGGCTTTGACGTCGATCACCTCATTCTCCCCACCCTTTCCGGGCTTGTACTGGAAGATGTGACCGGAGATAAGCTGGCCGTAATCCTTGTCTGGCGTGACCATGTATACGTCGAAGCCCTCCCGCTCGGAACGCTTTGCCATGGAGCCAATCACATCGTCGGCCTCGAATCCAGGAAGCATGAGCACCGGGATACCGAGCGACTTCACTATGGCGGTCAGAGGTTCCAGCGCGTCGATCACCAGCTGCGGGGTAGGAGGCCGGGTGCCCTTGTATTCCGGATAGAGCTGATTGCGGAAGGTTCCTCCCGGGGGGTCGAAACTCACCGCCAGATGACTTGGCTTCTCGCGCTCGATAAGTTCCAGAAGGTACTTCGTGAAACCGAACAGGATGGAAGTGTCTGTCCCCTTGGTATTTATCATTGGCCTGCCCAGGAAGGCATAGTACATCTTGAATACCAGGGCGTGGCCGTCAATGAGAAAAAGTTTCATATCTGAATGCAAAGATGAAACTTTTTGGCCTGAAATGCAACAGTTGTATGCGGTTTTTGCGCCTGGAGCATAAGTCGCTGATATATAGAGAGATGCTGAAAATGCCCTGGCGAAAACAGCCAGGGTATTATGTGTAAATCGTTGATTATTAATGGATTGTGCTCCAGGCGTGCGGCCAACTCACCGTACGGCCTGGCCGCACAGCCAACTCTCCGCCCGGCCTGGCCGCACCGCAGCCCTATTCATCCGGCATATCCTGCGCAAGAACGGCGGGGATTACGGATTCGGCGGCACCGACAGCCTTGCGTCCGCCGGCCTTCACAGCCGCACGGGAACGCTTGGGGGCAACGCGGAGTTTTTCGAGCTTGGCTATCTTCTTGACCACGCTCTGGTTGGACTCTTTGAGCTGACGTGTGGATTCACGGTAGGCGCCTCCAAGCTTTTCTATAGCGTCACCCAGGCGGGCGTAGGTGTCCATCCAGTTGCCGAGAGCGCTCATCAACTCCGCAGCCGTATCGTATACCTCTTCGATATTGCGCTGCTGATCGTGCTGGCGCCAGGCAATCAGAACCATATTCAGCACCACGCTCAGAGACATCTGGCTCACTATGAGCACCCTTTCCTCACGGGCTTTCTGCCAGAGCAGGGGAGCCTCCTGCTGCATGAGCTGGAAAGCCGCCTCGATGGGGATGAACATGATGTTGTAGTCTATCTTCTTACGGCCCTCGGGAATATATGAGGCGTAATCCTTGTCGCGGAGTTCGCTGATGTGCTTCTCAATGCTGTGCACATGCTCCTTTGCTAGACGGGTGCGCTCCTCGGCAGTGGTGGCCTGGTTCCATGCTACGAAGGCCTTGAGGCTCACCTTGGAATCCACTACCACCTCGCCCCCGTCGGGATAATGCACCAGCACGTCGGGAATCATCACGGTGCCGGCATCGCTGCGAATCTCGTGGCCAAACTCGTCGCGGATTACCCCCTGGACGTCGAAGTTCACCCCTTCCTCGAGCCCAGAAGCGCGAAGCAGGTCGGTGAGCAGCATTTCCCCGAAGTCTCCCTGCACTTTGCTTTGTCCTGTAATGGCGTCGGCCAGCGCCCGGGCTTCGGCCCCCACGCTCCTGCTCTGGTCGGAGAGGAGCTGAACCATCTTCTCGAGGCTGCTGCCTCGTTCGGCTGCCCGCACGTCAGAGTCGTGAACCGTCTTTCCAAGGGCGTCGAACTTCTCCTGGATGGGTTTCAGAAGCTCGCCCACGGCGGCGGCGCTGGTCTTGCGGAAATGCTCCGAATTCTCAGCACTGAGGGCCTTGAAGGCGGTCTTCATCTCTTCGAGCGACTTTGAGGCGTAGTCCCGTTCTTTCTCCAAGAGCTCTTTCTGGGCATCGAGTTTGGCCTGAAGGGCGGCAGCCTCGGAGCGGACGGATGCGGTCTCGGCAGCGGCAACGGCGACATCAGAACGGAGCCTATCGGCTTCGGCTTTGAGAGCGTCTTCGCGGCGCCTGGCACCTATGGCGACAATGACGATTCCAACTACCGCAAGAGCGGCAATAACGATGAGTATGATGTCGAGTATGGTCATATTCTAAACAATTCAAGCACGCTGTTTGGTTGGAGCCAGCGCCACCAGCAGGCCGATAACAGCCACCGATACCGCGGTGAGGAGCACATCCCCCCATTTCAGCACTACGGGATAGGCGTCAACAATGAACGACCCCGGCATCTTTACGAAACCGAAGCGTTGCTGCAACCAGGCAAGCAAAACCCCTATAACCAATCCCACAGCCATACCAAGCAGCGAAACCAGCCAGCCTTCCAGTATGAAAATCCGGCGAACCAGCGCATCGGAAGCTCCGAGGGCCTTCAAGGTGTCGGCATCTTCCCGTTTCTCTATCATAAGCATGCTCAGTGAGCCGAAAATATTGAGGGCTACAATCAGCACCACAAAGACCAGGATTGCCCAGATGGCGGCCTTTTCGGCCCTAATCATGCGATAGAGGGCCTGATTCTGGCGGTAACGGTCCTGAACCTGAAAGTCCGGTCCCAGATCGGCAGTAAGGCGTCTCTCGAAACGTCTCCGTTCCAGATGTGAAAGACCGTCTGCATACCGCAACTCTACAGCCGACACTTCTTCCGCCTCACAGCCAAGCAATGAGCTCAGAACTTCTATAGGAAGTATGAGCAGTTCCTCGTCGGTCTGAGCATTGACGCTCAGAACGCTCCCGACAAGAAGCGATTCGCGCCGAAGCGACCCCATGGGATTAACAGGCGAAAAACCTGAACTTGAAGAAGGATAATACAGCACCAGGGGAGTGCGGAAACGCGGATTCGCTCCCAGTTTATTGGCAAGGCCGGTGCCGATGGCAGCAAGTGGCAGGTCGCCACGGTGGAGGGGCCATTCCCCGAGCACCACGTGGCTGGCCATGCCGCTCTCTTCCTCGAATACGAAATCCACCCCTCGTGCGCGAGCTACAGCCTGCACACTTTCGTGCGTTACCAGTACCTCGGAACTGAGCGAAGTGCCAACGGAGGAGAGTTCGGGAGCATCGAGTAGCGCATCGAAAACCTCTCCGGAAGGAACGAATCGGCGGCCGTCGGTGCGAACCACACAGAGATCCGGGGAAGAATCGTCCAGATTGGCCTGAATGATGCCGTCGAACCCGTTGTAGACGCTTAAAATAAGAATCAGCGCTGCGGTACCGACTGCGAGCCCAAGAGCACTGATGCCCGAAATCACATTGATTACATTATGCGATTTGCGGGCGAAGAGGTAACGCCAGGCTATGAAGGGCGCCACCTTCACTTTTTGAGGAGCTCTTCGATGTGCTGTGCGTAGTCGAGAGTAGTGTCCAGATAGAAATCGATCTCAGGTACGATCCGGAGCTGTTTAGCTATCTGGTGGCCGAGTTCGCCCCGTAACAGCCTGTTGTTATCGGCCAGAATGCCCATTACGGGGGCTTGCATTTCGGAAGGGAAGATGCTCACATAGACCTTGGCGATGGAGAGGTCCGGACTCATGCGGACCTCGCTCACCGTGACCATGGCGCCTCCGAAGAAGCCCATGCCCTTGCCGCGGATTATCTCGGCGAGGTCCCTCTGGATCTCGCGGGCAACCTTAAGTTGCCTGGTGCCGGGTGTATTAACCGCCATAACTATTTGATAATTACGAGATAATAGTCTTTCTTGCCCTTCTGGCAGAGAATGTATTTACCGTCCACCACATCGGCTGCGGTAACCTGCCCTTCGGGCGATGTGAACTTGTCTTTGTTGAGGCTGAAGCCATTTCCCTGAATGGCGCGACGGGCTTCGCCCTTTGAGGCGTAGATGCCGGTTTCTACCGCGAGGAAATCGAGCACCCCGCAGGGAAGCTTGTCTGCCGCCACCTCGAAGGTGGGCACTCCGTCGAAGACCTCGAGGAGGGTCTTTTCGTCAAGGGCGCGGAGATCGGCAGAAGTGCTCTTTCCGAAGAGCATCTGCGAAGCGGCCAGCGCCTTTTCGTATTCAGCCTCTCCATGCACCATAACGGTGACCTCGCGGGCCAGGAGCTTCTGGAGTTCGCGGCGGCCGGGATCTGCCTTATGTGCGGCAATAGCGCCTTCTATTGTTTCCCTGTCCAGCAGAGTGAAGATCTTGATATAACGCTCTGCATCTTCATCGCTCACGTTGAGCCAGAACTGGTAGAACTGATACGGACTGGTGCGGGCGGCGTCGAGCCAGATGTTACCCTTTTCCGTTTTGCCGAACTTGCCGCCGTCGGCCTTGGTGATGAGGGGACAGGTGAGGGCATAGGCCTGAGAGTCCAGGACCTTGCGTATCATTTCCACACCGGTGGTGATATTGCCCCACTGGTCTGCTCCGCCTAGTTGCACCTTTACTCCGCAGTTCTTGTAGAGATAAAGGAAATCGTAGCCCTGAAGCAGCTGGTAACTGAATTCGGTGAAGGACATGCCTTCGGAAGAGTCGCGCGAGAGGCGCTTCTTCACGGAGTCCTTGCTCATCATGTAGTTAACGGTGATAAGCTTGCCGATGTCGCGGGTGAAATTGATGAAGGTGTAGTCCTTCATCCAGTCGTAATTGTTCACCAGCTCGGCCTTGTTGGGAGCGTCCGAGGCGAAGTCCAGGAAACGCCCCAGCTGGGCCTTGATGGCGGCGACATTATGCGCCAGGGTGGCTTCGTCCAGGAGATTCCTTTCGGCGCTCTTCATGGAAGGATCGCCTATCATTCCGGTAGCACCTCCCACGAGGCAGTACGGCTTGTGGCCGCAGGCCTGGAAGTGCTTGAGTATCATTATGCTCACAAGATGCCCTATGTGGAGGGAGTCTCCGGTCGGGTCTATACCTACGTAGGCGGCCGCAGGGCCTTTAAGGAGTTCCTCTTCAGTTCCCGGGGTGATATCCTTGATCATTCCCCTCCATTTGAGCTCTTCTACAAAATTTTTCATCGCTAAATCAATTAACTTACAAAGTTGGGCAATTATTGCTAAATTTGCAATTCAAAAGAACCCAAATAACAAAGAAATGCGTAAGAAAATAGTTGCGGGCAACTGGAAGATGAATACCACAGTTCCCGAAGGAATTGAACTTGCAAAGCAGGTGGTCGCAAGGGCGGCCGAAACCCCGGCTAACGTTGGCCTCATCGTGGCCACTCCCTTCACCCATCTGGCTTCCGTGGCAGAAGCCATAAAGGGCAGCAAGGTTGAACTCGCCGCTCAGAACTGCGCGGACCATACCTCCGGCGCATACACCGGCGAAGTCTCCGTGGCAATGCTTAAGAGCGTCGGCTGCAAATGGACCATCCTCGGACACTCCGAACGCAGGCAGTACTACGGTGAAACTGATGAAAAGCTGGTCGTCAAAACCCAGCTCGCACTCGCCGAAGGCATTGGAGTAATCCTCTGTGTTGGTGAAAACCTCGACGAGCGCGAGGCAGGCCGCCACTTCGATGTGGTGAGCGCCCAGATCAAGAACGTGCTCTACAACTTCACAGCCGAAGATATGAAAAAGATCGTGGTTGCCTACGAGCCAGTATGGGCCATTGGCACCGGCAAAACCGCTACCGCAGAGCAGGCAGAAGAAATTCATGCGTGCATCCGTAAAGTCCTGGCCGACAAGTTCGGTGCTCAGGTTGCGGAAGACACCACCATCCTCTACGGCGGCAGCTGCAAGCCTTCCAATGCGAAGGAACTCTTCGCTCAGAAGGACATCGACGGCGGTCTCATCGGAGGCGCCGCTCTCAAGGCAGACGATTTCATCGGAATAGCCCTCAGCTACTAATCCAGCACTTTGACCACAACGCCCACGCGGCCGTTGTCGGTCCAAAGCCAGATACAGTCACCTTCCAGCTTTTCGGCAGTGAAGGTGACGTTCTTTTTGGTGTAGATGTCGGTGGCCGTAGTCCAGACAAGGGTGCCAGTGACTTCCTGGCCTTCGCGCTCAGGAATTTTCGAAAGTTTGAGGGTATAGAAATCCGACATATTGTCGGTGTGTACTCGGAACTCGCAGCGCTCGCGGTTGAAGCCCAGCTGGCAGGTAAGGGGGTTGTAGGTGAAGGCGGTCTTCCCGTTCACGGTGAGCCGTATCCCTTCCTGAGTTACGAAGGGAGTGATGAAGCGATCGTCCCTGCAGGAACAGAGCAGCAGTGCGGCGAGTAGCAGATATGGCAGGACTCTTCTCATCGTACCGTAATCTCCTTTTCGATATAATCAGTGCTTCCGTCTTTCAGGAAAACCTCTGCCTTGAGCACTCCACTGCCTGGGATGGTGAAGAGTCCGTCGGCCTGTGTTTCTACTTCAGTGCCGTTCCAGTACCATACCACCCTTTCAACGCCAGCTGCATTGAAAACCTGCAACGGGATTCTGGCCCCTGAGGCGAAACTACCGTCCTGATTTCTTTTGGCCCCCTTGAGATAAATGAAAGGAATGGAACCGCTGCGCATCGACAGTGTACTGGCCGACATGGCCGCGGAGAAGAACGGGCTGCCGTTTTTCATTATGTGCACAGCAACCCTGTAGGTCGTGGCGGGGGAGAGGCCGCCGATGGTACAGCTCCATCGGTTTTCTTCCAGCAGAGTCCCCTTTGTAACTGAAAGCGTGTCTGCGCCTCTTGTGCAGACTACTCTGCAACTGTCGATTCCGGAGATGGCGGCGTCGCACTTCCAGCTGAGAATTACAGAATTCTGGAAGGGAATGACCCCGAGTCCGGAAATGGGTCTCGTGAGATTGAAAGTGACGACCCCGTCGGCGCTCTGCGTGATTCCGCTGATAGCAAGCGGGGAGATGCTGCCGTCCCAGAAACGGAATGCCGGCGCTGTTTCGGAAGCGAAGCTATCCATCGAACCGAAGGGGAAGAAAGCGGAAAGGGTGTCTGGTGCCTGCAGCTCTACGCACTGATGAGCCGGGTTGCAGTTTACGCGGTTCTTTTCCCAGCGCTCGGCTGCGGTAAGATTTCGGGCATCCCAGGTGCTCCATCCGGCGTTCCCGTCTGAACGGTCGTAATGATAGATGACAAGGCCGCGTCCGCCGATAAGGGTGTCCCAGCCACGATTCAATCGCGATTCGGCCAGAAAGACTTCCCCATCGCTGGGTCCTTCGAAAATGAAATAGCGGCCCTGCCGGTCGATGGGTTCGAGTGTGTAAGTTCCAACCGTGTCGATCTTTTCTCCAAGACCAGCATCGAGAGTATAGTAGTCCGGGGCACAGAAGTTTGGAGGCCAGTGCCCGCCTCCGTTCTGGTTGCCGCAGTCCATAAGGGAAAGGCAGCCCCAAAGAGCAGGGGAGACGCCGCCGCTGCCGTCGCCGTCGGTGTCGTACCAGTCGGGAAGCCCCAGAATGTGGCCGTATTCATGGGCGAGATTGCCTATTCCGGTGAATTTCCCGTCTGCTCCAAGTTCACAGGCTATACCATAGCACGCTATCTTGTACTTGCCAACGCTGTAATTGCCTTTTATGTTGATGAATTGAGGGCGAAACAGGGAGTTGTTCAGAGAGTCAACTTCGGATTTACCGGGAACCAGTACAAGCAGATCCCGGAGTTCCGCTACCGGAGGATTGATAAATTCCGCAATGGAAAGGGAATCGGCTGCCTGTTGACAAGCCTGCACCACTGCGCGGTACATTTGGACATCGGAGCCGCTGGTGCTGTTTGCCCCGTATACGCCGTGGTTTTCGTCTATGGTGATGAGCGGTCCTTTTGTGAATGTGAATTCAGGCTCTCCGTGAAACTGAGCGTTGTAATAGAGCGTGAGGCTATCGGCCAGACCCTGGAAAGAAGTAGCGTCGCTACTGAACTGGAGGTCCTTAAACTGAACGAAAAGCAGGAGTACCTTCCTTTCGGTCGCAAACGATGCCACAGTTAGGAAAATGCTCGCTATTATGATGCCCAGTCGCTTCATGGGAAAAGCTATCAGAAACAAAGATAGCGTTTTGCGAGCAAATAAAAAAGTTAAGGGCCGGGAACCTCACGGCTTCCGACCCTTAGACGTGTACTAAAACCTAAACCTGCAACATAGATGCAGGTGGTTTTAGAAACGTTGCATCGTTTATTGAAAAAAAACGAAAAAACTTACTTTGCAGCCTCGACGGAAGCCTTGCGGAATTCCTTGAGGTCCTTCATGAGGGCCAGAGCGGCCTTGCGGGCGCGTGCGCCAGCGGCCTTGTTACCCTTGTTGAGCTGAGCGGCGGCATTCACCTGGAAGAGCTCGATGTTTGCATTGATCTTTTCGACAAGCTTTTTCATGATAATTGGATTTAATGGTTTATAAAAATAGTGTTGGTTTGCGTTCTTTTAGCGGTTAAACCGGTGCAATTTATTGAAATTTCGGGAAATAAGCAAATTTTACGCGAAAAAAACAGCCTATTTAAACAATTTTTGCGTTTACACTATTCATTGCCCGGTCAATTCCTGTCAAAACCCACTCCTGTATGCCTGAGGCCACTTTTGCGCACAACTCGGGCATTTGGGAGAGTTGCTCTTCGGAAAGCCTGCCAAGAACATAGTCGATTTGTTCCCCTTCGTGGAAGTCGTGCCCCACTCCCATGCGCAGGCGGGCGAACGCGTTCGTGCCTATGCACTCCTCTATGTTCTTGAGACCGTTGTGCCCGCCGTCGCTACCGCTCTTCCTGAGACGGAGGGTGCCGAAGGGGAGATTGATGTCGTCGCACACTACCATGAGGCGTTCTTCCGTTACGGGGATCTTGCCCAGCCAGTAACGGACAGCGTTGCCGCTCAGGTTCATATAGGTTGACGGCTTGAGCAGATACAGGGTACGGCCCTTCAGGGAAATCTCCGCCAGATCGCCGTAGCGGCGGGTATAAAAAATGGCACCGGATGCCTTTGCCCAGGCGTCCAGTGCCATGAACCCCATGTTGTGGCGGGAGAGTTCGTACTCGGGTCCAATGTTCCCGAGCCCTGCAATGAGGTAGCTCTCTCCTGCCATAACAAGTGCTTTTTATTCGGCTGCGGGAGCTGCCTCGCCTTCTGCGGGAGCCTCAGCTGCCTCTTCGCCTGCAGCGGCCGCGGTGTTGCGGGTGGTGCGGACGGAGCAGATGACTGCATCCTTGTCGGTGAGGATGGAAACTCCACTGAGCTTAACGTCGCCGGCGACAATCTTCTTGTCGAGGTCGAGATCGGAGATGTCGACGTGGATGTCATCGGGAAGATCCTTCATGAGAGCGCTGACGCGGAGTGCGCGGAGCCTCTGGCTGAACTTACCACCCTTCTGGACACCGACAGCGTGACCGGAAATGACGAGGGGAACGTTGATGGCGATGGGCTTCTTTTCATCAACAGCGAGGAAGTCCACATGGAGGCAGTTGTCCTTGACGGGATGGAACTGGAGCTCGTGAAGAACTGCGGTGCGCGCCTTGCCGCCGTCGAGGACGAGGTCCACGATGAAGGAATAAGGAGAGCAGAGGAGTCCCTGAAGGTCCTTGTCGCTGACTGTGAAGAGGATGTTTTCTACGCCGCTGCCGTAGAGATTGCAGGGAACGAGTCCCTCTTTGCGGAAAGCCTTGATGACGGCTTTGTTGCCGACCTTGCGGGTCTGGCCCTTGAGTTCAAAATGCTGCATAATTTTTTTGTGTTACTCAATTCCTGGCTGTTTTGGGGAGCCGGAATCCCATTGCACCGGGATATTACCCTAAAAATGCGGGCGCAAATATAGTAATTATTTCTTATTCTACAAGTTTGGTGGCCTTGTTCCACTCCAGGGTTTTGTAAAAAGTGTCCAGAGTGGCGTTGCCCTTGTTCGGCAGATACATGCTCAGGCCGCAGTAGCAGTCTATATCGAAACCGCCGAAGTTCTTCATGAAGGAGGATGTGGCGGCCTTATATGTGATGCAGCCGTCCAGAGCGGCTTCCAATGCCGCCTTCTCTTCGGAAGTGATGCCTGCCTTCAGGAGTATGTCCTCCAGGTCGAAGAAATCTCGGTAGTAGTCCACGCTGGAATGAATGCGGTGGTAGCGCTGCACATCGGCGGAATTCACGGCGGCTATGGCGGCGCGGTACTTTTGGAACAGGGTGGCACAGAGCTCTGCCAGAGGAGCCAGTTTGCTGCAGTCGACCACGGTGACCGTGGCTCCGTAGTAGGAGTCCTCCGAAGGTTTTCCGGTTTCCTGAGCAATCTTATAGTGCTCGAAAAAGACCTTGCTGAAGTATTCGGGCGTGGCGGCGTCGGCAAGCAGGTCGGATGCGAAATCCGTATAGATGAAACCGTTGCCGGGTACTTCCGCGGGGGAGCAGCATAGTTTCCCGACCTTGTCCCTGAGTTCGTAGGCTACCTCGATTCCGCCCATGAGACAGGCGTCGAAAACGAGGCTTTCGAGCTTCATGGGGATGGCGGCGGCCAGGTCCTGAATGGAAATGTCCCAGAAGACGCCGTTTATCTTTTCTGATCCGAAAGACTTCTTGCGGGGGGAGTCCCACACGATTACGTCGTTGCCGAAATCTGCCGTGGCCCCCCGGGGAAGCCAGCCGGTGCCGTGCGACGACAGGATGAGAGTGAAGACGTTGGAGTCTTCCGGGTACTCTTCGACCACTTTGCCCAGAACCCTTGAGACGATTTCAGGATCGGATGCGCTCCGTCCGGCCTCCACGGTGAGCAGGGTGTCGGAGACGGGGTTGCCGAATTCATCGGCGCTGATTTTCAGCAGATGAGCCTCGCCGCTGTCCATGTGGGCGAAAGTGAGCACGGTCTTGCGGGAACTGCCATACGGCAGGCCGCTTTTGGTGATACAGCTTATGTTTTTGGAAATATAAGGAGCGAGATTGCTGGCGGCAGGAGCATAGAAGATGAAGACCTCTCCCGGTCCGTCAGACGGCTCTGTATATGAAAAACCCATCTCGCCCCTGTTGCAGGAACAGAGTGCGGCCAGCAGGGCTGCTGCGAGTATGGCTTTCCAAAACTTCATAGTCTGCAAATGTAGCAATTTATTTTATACCTTTGTAAGGTATGAACGCGGCCGAAGCCATAAAGGAATATTCCTATTACCTGCGAATGGAGAGGAACAACTCTCCCAATACCGTCGCGGGTTACGTAGGTGACGTGTCCGATTTCCTGGACTGGCTCGCCGCTTCCGCCCCGAAGGCCGGCCTGTCCGACTGTTCTGCCACCGATATCGAGGCCTACCTTCAGGCCAGGTCGGAAGTGCTTTCCAAACGCAGCCAGGCCCGCATCCTTTCCAGTCTGTCGTCTTTCTTCGGCTGGATGATTCTGGAGGGTCTCCGGGCCGATAATCCCTGCGAACTGGTGGACCGTCCCAAGCTGGGCCGCTATCTGCCGGAAGTGCTCTCGGTGGAGGAGGTGTCCGCCATCATGGACAGCGTGCCGCTCAAAAGCTGGCAGGGGCTTCGCGACAGGGCCATCCTGGAAATCCTCTACGGCTGCGGACTGCGCGTGTCCGAGGTCTGTGGCCTGCTCATCTCCCATGTGTACCTGAAAGAAGGCTTCGTGAGAGTGGTCGGAAAGGGCGACAAAGAACGCCTGGTGCCCATCGGAGGAGTGGCTGCGGAATGCTTTGCCTCTTATCTTGAGGCACGTCCGGAGCCGGCCTCGCGCGCGCTCGATGACCTGGCTTTTTTGAACCGTTTCGGAGAACCGCTCAGCCGCGTGTCTGTATTCAAGATGGTAAAGAAACAGGCGCTGCTGGCCGGAGTGACCAAGGAGATATCTCCCCATACTTTCCGGCATTCTTTCGCCACCCACCTGATAGAAAACGGGGCCGACCTGCGCTCCGTCCAGGAAATGCTAGGCCACGAAAGCATACTCACCACAGAGATTTACACGCACATCGACTCCGCCACCTGGCAGGCCGAAGTGCTTAAGCATCACCCCAGAAAATAAGTTTGCATATGAAAAAGATACTTGTAGTCATCGACGCCCAGAACGATTTCATCACCGGCAGCCTTCGCAACGAGGAAGCCATAGCCGCCGTGCCCGCCCTCGTGGAGAAGATTCTTTCGTTCGATGGAGACGCCATCTTCGTCACCAAAGACACTCACAGCCCGGATTATCTTTCTACCCCGGAAGGCAGCAAACTACCGGTGATGCATTGTGTGAAGGGGACCGAAGGCTGGCAGCTGGATCCCGCGGTTCAGGCCGCTCTGGACAAAGCAGCCGGAAAGGGGATGCCCGTTTCATATATAGAAAAACCCACTTTCGGCTCCTATGATCTCATATCGGAGCTTCGCGCTCTGGGAGACGAGCCACTGGACCTCGAATTCGTGGGCTTCTGCACCGATATCTGCGTAGTATCCAACGTGCTGCTCGCAAAGGCGGCATTCTACGACAGGGCCCGTATCTCGGTGGATCCCGCCTGCTGCGCCGGAGTCACCCCCGACAGCCACGCCGCCGCCCTCTCCACCATGGCCATGTGCCAGGTGGAAATCTCCAGTAAGGTCTGATGCTATTCTGCTTCCGCCAGAGCCTTGTTGAAGCACTCGCGGCAGAGGGGCTCGTAGACGTCCTTTTCTCCAAGGACCACGAGTTTGTGGCTGCGGCTGAGGCGATGTGAATGGTTGGCCAGGGCGCCGCACTTCACGCAGATTGCGTGTACCTTCTGTACGTCTTCCGCTACCGCTAAAAGGGCGGGGATGGGGCCGAAGGGCTTTCCCAGATAGTCGGTGTCGAGACCGGCGGCAATAACCCTGATTCCACGGTTTGCAAGGGTCTGGCAGACTTCGACCAGATTCGGGCCGAAGAACTGGGCTTCATCTATGCCCACCACCTGGGTGCCTTCCGGAACGTCAAGCATTTCGGCTGCGTCCTTGATCGGGACTGATTCGATTTTGTGAGAGTCGTGGGAGACGACCTCCACATCGGAGTAGCGGGTATCGATCTGCGGTTTGAAGATGGCTATCTTCTGGTTGGCGAACTGTGCGCGGCGCAGGCGCCTGATGAGCTCTTCGGTCTTGCCGGAGAACATGGAGCCGCAGACTACCTCGATGCAGCCCTGTTTTTTATTTTCTGAAATCATTGTTTTTTTGTGCTTGACCTTTGCAAATATAGTCAATTTTGACGAAATTTGCCCTTGCTATGGTAGGAACGCTGTACATAGTGCCCACTCCGGTTGGCAACCTGGAAGACATTACTTTCAGGGCTCTGGACGTGCTTCGCAAGGCCGATCTGGTGCTCGCGGAAGACACACGCACCACCTCGGTGCTGCTGGCGCACTACGATATCCACGTTCCCCTGGTTTCCCACCACAAATACAACGAGCACGGCACTGCGGAAAAGTTCTGCGAAGAGATCCTTTCCGGCAAAACTGTAGCCCTGGTGAGCGACGCCGGCACTCCCGGCATTTCCGATCCGGGTTTCCTGCTTTCGCGCACCTGCGCGGAGAAGGGCATCCCTGTGGTCACGCTCCCCGGCGCCACGGCCTGCATTCCGGCCCTGGTGTCTTCCGGCCTCCCATGCGACCGCTTCTGCTTCGAGGGTTTCCTCCCGCAGAAAAAGGGTCGCAACAGCGCTCTCGAAGCCCTGCGGGAAGAGCCCCGCACCATGGTCTTCTATGAGTCTCCGTACCGTCTCGTGGCCACTCTGGAACAGTTCATCGGGGTATTCGGGCCCCAGAGGCAGTGCAGTGTGGCCAGGGAAATCTCCAAGCTGCACGAAGAGCACGTGCGTGGCACGTTGCAAGAGGTGCATTCCCATTTTCTCGCTACCGATCCAAAAGGCGAAATCGTGATTGTTGTGGCCGGCGCACCCGCAGAGAAGCGTGGTGCTCATCGCAACAAGTACAGGGACGGCGGCGATGTCAGCGGCGAAGAATAGGCAGGCCGGAAGCGGGCATGCCGGGAGGAGCTACAAGCCTTCCGGCGTCTTCAAGACAGGCGCAATCGCCCTGGCTTTCCTTATCGTGGGATATCAGGTGGCCCTTTTCGTGCAGAGGGCCGCGCAGAACCGCATCGTTTCCAACCGTGACAGGCCCGACACGGTTTATGTGGTGGAAAGGGCGCTGGCGGAGAAGGTTCTGGGGGTAGGGGAGGCCGCGAAGCCCGACAGCAAGAGCGCCGAAGGAGCTGCCGTTCGCTCCGCTACAGACACGCACCAGGCTCTCGCAAAAAACTTCCGCGAACGGCACTCCTCCGGTACCTCGTTAACGGATTCTGCCGGCAGCGTCGTCGTCCGCAAATCGTCTCCCCATTCGCCGGAGGCCGAAGCCGTCTACCGGAACGCCGTTCCCCGCCGGGTGGAGAGTTTCCGCTTCAACCCCAACACCGCCAGCCTGGAGGACTTCGTCCGCCTCGGCTTCAGCGAAAAGCAGGCGCAGAGCATACTGAACTACCGCGAAAAGGGAGGCAAATTCAGGCGTAAGGGCGATTTCGCCAAGTCTTTTGTGGTGGCGGATTCCGTGTACAAACGCCTGGAACCCTTCATCGACATCCCGAAAACGGATATCAACAAAGCGGATTCGGCCGCGTTCGACGCTCTTCCAGGAATCGGTGGCTGGACCGCCGCCAAAATGGTGGAATACCGTTCGCAGCTCCACGGCTATTCATGTCCGGAACAGCTCATGGAAATCTGGCATTTCGATCAGGAACGCTACGATGGCCTTAAAGACCTAATCACATGCAGCCCCGCTCCTCCATACCCCTTCTGGTCGCTTCCGGCCGACAGTCTTCGTCTTCATCCGCACGTCCGCTCATGGCAAACCGCCCGCGCCATTGTCTTCTACCGGGAGCATAATCCTCCGGATAGATGGATAGTTGAAGGCCTGCTCTCCGCCGGCATCCTGACCGAAGACCAGGCGGAAAAACTGAAGAAATGTAAACTGGAATAGCTCATCTATGCGTGAACTGCTCGTAACCTGTAAAAATGAAGCAGTTCACGAGCAAAAAAAGCCCAAAATGCTCGCAACCTGCTTGCGAAAAACAGGTCGCGAGCAGTGCCACCAATTGCGAGCAGTCCCGCTGGTTGTATGTACCGTTCTCAGAAAGAATCCAGTAAACGGCAGGCATCCGGATACTGTATACCGGTTACTCTGGACAATTGAGCAACATCGGCGCTGAACCGATAACGGAGTTGTCTCAGGATTTCTCCTTTTTCGACTTCTGACAACTCTTTCATACCATTCTTTTTGTACAGTGAGTAACATAAATCCGACAACCCGGCAAGTATAATCTGGTCCCTAAAAGAAGGCATGGCCTCATTTGAAAGTCGTTTTCTTGCTTTGGATGATTTGCTCAAATAATACTGAAAACGGTTCGGTGTCCGAAACAAGCTTTCCACAAAACTTATGGGGACGTACGAAGCCGGAGAGATAACCCCTTTTTCCGTAATCGTATAATTATCGGGGAGACGGACACGGCTGTGAGTAATGCGGTATTGAGAGCGAAGGGATATGTCACCAATGAGTTTGCAGTTTGGCAGGCAGGGGTTGAAAAAGACAGAACCGCATCCCCAGGGATACTGGGAAGGGTGTGCACAAATATTAGCAGCCACGCAGTTCATCTGGACATAAGCGATGGCGGAGCATACAGATTCGTTATCATCAAGAGTCCGGAAATCCGCTTTGTTTCTCCGAAGCAATCCATAGGTTCCGTGTCTTTTGCCAGAATACCTGCTGTATAGCTGTTTGTAACACTCGATGAAGCGGCTTACCTCTTCCAGAGTTCCCTGAACCACAAAATGCACATGGTTGGACATCAGTATGAAATCCAGCACGGTCACTCCGCATACGACAGCTGCTACGGCCACGAGGTTCATCCCAGCAATAAAGTCCTGCTCGTCCTGAAACCATATCTTGTCTTCCAAATGACTGGTACTGATCAGATAAAACGGCTTACCCATGTTAGCTGTGGTTCTTTGACGGTTTAATATCGGGGCCGAATGTGAAGACCGTTCCGCCGGCTTTCTCATATTCCCGCTTCGCCTCAACAAAGCATTGGGCAAGATATTCCGAGTTGCTCTCCATTTCCCGAATCATCTCTTTCCTGTGTGTGCAAAGAGATAAATCCGCAATGGAAAGAGCCCGAATGACTGCAAGAATAGATATCTCATTTCCTCCCCAAAGCCCGGTGGCCATGGAGAATGCGGCTCGGGATGCTATGTCCGGAATTACTTCCGGGTTTTTATTGACATTGATATCGGTATTAAAGCGGATTTCGCCATCCCCGTATTCGAGGACTTCCAGTAATTTTTTCATTTCAAAGAGGTTTAATTGGTTTGTGACTGCGCGTAACCTGCAAAATAGCGACAGGGTACGAGCAAAAAAGGCTCATTTTGCTCGTACCCTGCGTGGACGAAACAGGTTGCGAGCAGTAAAAGGCTGATCTCTCTGATTTTCCGGGGCGAAACGTTCCGCGAACGGACGCTTTCTCGCCGGTAGCGGGCGTTTCGATTAAAACGCCCGCCCCGGAAGAGAACTTTCCGTTAGGGAAGTGCTAGTCGTTCAGCTTTTTCATCGCTTCCCGGACCTTGGCCTCGATTTCGTCGGCCAGTTCGGGATTGTCGCGAAGGAGCTGTTTGGCGCCTTCGCGGCCCTGTGCGAGTTTGGAGTCGTTGTAGCTGAACCACGAGCCGCTCTTGGTGATGAGCCCGAGTTCGACGCCCAGATCCAGGACTTCTCCGCTGTGGGAGATGCCTTCGCCGAAGACGATGTCGAACTCGGCTTTCTTGAAGGGCGGGGCCATCTTGTTCTTCACCACCTTGACGCGGGTGCGGTTGCCTGTGGCCTCGTCGCCATCCTTGAGTTGGGTGGTGCGACGCACGTCGATACGCACGGAGGCGTAGAACTTGAGGGCATTGCCGCCGGTGGTGGTTTCAGGATTGCCGAACATTACACCGATCTTTTCGCGCAACTGGTTGATAAAGATGCAGCAGGTGTTGGTTTTGGCGATGTTGGCGGTGAGCTTGCGAAGCGCCTGGCTCATGAGGCGGGCCTGGAGACCCACTTTATTGTCGCCCATCTCGCCTTCGATTTCCGCCTTGGGGGTGAGGGCAGCCACCGAGTCGATGACGACGATGTCCACCGCACCGCTGCGGATGAGGTTGTCTGCAATCTCGAGGGCCTGCTCGCCGTTGTCGGGCTGGGAAATCAGCAGGGTTTCGAGATTGACGCCGAGGTTTTTGGCGTAAGTGCGGTCGAAGGCGTGCTCCGCATCGATCATTGCGGCGATGCCTCCGAGTTTCTGAGCCTCGGCGATGGCATGAATTGCAAGGGTGGTTTTACCGCTGGACTCGGGACCGTAGATTTCTACTATTCGGCCGCGCGGATAACCACCGATACCCAGGGCATGATCCAGGGCAATGCTGCCGCTGGGGATAACCTGGGCGTCACTCCATTCTGGCTGATCTCCCAACTTCATGATCGTACCTTTTCCGTAATCTTTTTCGATTTTGTCGATCGTTGCCTGAAGCGCCTTAAGCTTGGCGGCATTCAGTACCTGTTTCTCTTCTGCTTCTGTAGCCATAATGTAAGTTTTTAAATATTTCCCCGGAGACCGTCCCCGGGCAGACAAATATAGGTAAAATTTGATTAAATTTGCCTCATGATGGAGTACTTGCTGGGAAAAAATCTTCAGGAACTTCGGGAGGCTGCTCGGGAGTGCGGTCTCAAGCCATTCGTGGGCGATCAGCTGGCCGGCTGGCTCTATGGGAAAAGGGTCACGTCCTGGGATGCCATGGGCAATATCTCAAAGGCCGCGAAGGCCGCTCTCAGCGAAAAGTTCGCCCTCGGCACGGCGGCTCCCGTCGGCAGGGCGGAGTCCACGGACGGCACGGTAAAGTACCTCTTCCCGGTAGATTGCATAAACGCCGCCGGAGCGGAGGAGCGCTCCTATGTGGAGGCCGTCATGATTCCGGAAGACGACCGCCGCACGCTCTGCGTGAGCAGCCAGGCCGGCTGCAAGATGGGTTGCCGTTTCTGCATGACCGGCCGCCAGGGCTGGCACGGCAACCTATCTGCGGCGGACGTCCTGAACCAGTTCATCTCCATCGACCGTCCCGATCTCCTTACCAACACCGTCTTCATGGGAATGGGGGAGCCGCTGGACAACTATCCCACTGTCTCCAAAGTGCTCGAGATCCTCACCGCCCCCTGGGGTTTCGGCTGGAGCCCCAAGCGCATCACGGTGAGCACCATCGGCATACTCCCAACCCTCAAAACATATCTCGAGGAGCAGCGCTGCCATCTGGCCGTGAGCCTGCACAACCCATTCCCGGAAGAAAGGGCCGCCTTCATGCCAGTCCAAAAAGCTTGGGACGAGGAAGACATAGTGGGCCTCATCCGTCGCTATGACTTCTCAGGCCAGCGCCGAGTGAGCTTCGAATACACCATGTTCGCCGGCTGGAACGACGACAAACGCCACGCGGACGCCCTCATCCGGCTCCTCCGAGGCCTGGAGTGCCGGGTGAACCTCATCCGTTTCCACAAGATCCCCGACTTCCCGTACGAATGCTCCTCCCAGAAGGCCATGGAAGCTTTCCGCGACCGCCTCAATCACAACGGAATCACCTGCACCATCAGGGCATCGCGCGGAGAAGACATACTCGCGGCCTGCGGCATGCTGGCGGGCAAACACGCAGAACAATGAAAAAACTTCTCCTCATAATTTCGCTGCTGCTGGCCTGCTTCATCGCATGGGCCCAGAAGGGCTATAGTCTGGTATCTCCCAGCCTCGATCCGGCGGGGGATTCCCTGGTCTTCGAGCAAATGCGCGAGCGTATGGCCACCGTGCGTACGTCCTGCGGGCGGCCCACGGTGGCGGTAGTGCTCAGCGGTGGCGGGGCCAAGGGAGCCGCGCACGTGGGGGTGCTGCGCCGTCTGGAAGAGAAGGGCATTCCGGTAGACATGATACTCGGCACCAGCATGGGCGGCCTGGTGGGCGGCCTGTATTCGCTGGGCTACCGGGCGGATTTCCTGGATTCGCTTCTCCGCAGTTTCGACTGGAAGTTGATGCTAAGCGACAACATCGACCCGTCGTTCATCCCTTATTCCGACAAGATGCTCCGGGAAAAGTTCAACCTGCTGGTCCCGATAGGCTACGGCAGGTCGCGCCGGCATCGGCCCTATCCCGACGTCCTCGGACAGCAGGACGGTTCCCAGGGTGGCCTGGGGGCAAGTCTTCCGGCAGGGTGGGTGAGCGGTATCAACGTGGAGAACGCCCTTTCCCGCCTCACGGTGGGCTATCGCGATTCCATCTCCTTCATGGACCTGCCCATACCGTTCTTCTGCGTCTCCTCGGACCTCGTGTCCGGCAAGTCCAAGAACTGGACGGGGGGCGACGTTGCCCTGGCCATGCGTTCCACCATGAGCATCCCAGGCCTCTTCAACCCCGTACGTTACAAAGGCATGGTGCTGGCCGACGGCGGCATGCGCAACAATTTCCCCACCGACCTCGCACGCGCGATGGGCGCGGACATCATCATAGGAGTAGTGCTGAGCCAGGTTGACGAATCCAACATCCGGGTCAACAACATAGGCGACATCATCTCCCAGATGATAGACATGCTCTCCCGCGAGGCTTACGACAAGGGCATCGCGGAGGCAGACGTCTGCATCCGCCCGGACCTCAAGGGCTACGACATGATGAGCTTCAGCACGGAAGCCATCGATACCATACTCCGCCGCGGCTATGCGGCCGCCCTCGAACACGACGCCGAACTGGACATGGTGGCGTCCGGAACCGCCGGACACCCCGTGCTTCCGGGGAAGGATCCTGCCACCGACATCTCTTCAGCCAAAGTCAAGATTTCTTCGATAGAATTCCCCGGCAGAAATCAGAAGGATTCCGAACTGCTGCAGGAGAAGGCGAAGATTAATCCGGGCGACAGGGTCGGCAGCGCGCAGATAGAAGACGCCGTGAGCGCCATTTTCGGCACCGGATCTTTCCGGGACGTCTCTTATTCTCTTCTGGCAGACGAAGGGGCCTACCGTCTGCAGTTCAATCTCACCGACGGTCCCGTGCACAGGGTGGGTATCTCCGGCAGGGCTGACACGGAAGACATGATGGCCGGCCTGCTGGCCTTCAGTTACAACGCCTACCGTCTGAGCGGTTCGAAGTTCGATTTTGAGGCCCGCATCGGCCATAACTGGTACGGAGTGGCCAAGTGGTCCCTGACCTCGCCGCATCTGCCCGCTCTCGGCGTGAGCATACGTTCCGGAAAGAATATGGCCAACATGATAGTCGACGGAGCCTTCTGCGACGCCGGCTTCTGGCACCACCGGGCCGATGTCTCCCTCAGCGGCTTCCACAGCGCTTCCTTCGACCTCGCCGCCGGTGCCCGTTACGATTACTATGGCCTGAACTCCTGGCTGAGCGAAAAGAGTTTCGACGACCGCATCACCCCCATAGGGGACCTCGCCACCTACCGTAGGGGTTTCCTCACCGCTTACGGCAATGCCAGGGCCTACACTCTGGACGACAAGTACTTCCCGACCCGTGGTTTCAGCCTTGGAATAGGATATGAGGGCGTGATAGCGGAAAAATTCTCACAGATCCTATCCATCGACTATCTGGAGCATTTCCGCATCTGCGACTGGCTGTCGGTGCTTCCTAGCCTGAATCTGCGTTTCGTGGTTAGTGACGAAGCCACCCTCGAGGACAACCTCTTCATCGCCAACTTCGCCGGCGGCGCCATCGCCGGCCGCTACCTCGACCAGCAGATGTCCTTCGCCGGCTTCCACCGCTGCACGCTCCTGGAAGACTTTGCCTATGATGCCCAGCTGGATATCCGGGCGAAGGTCTTCAAGAACGCCTTCGTCTCCCTGAAGGGAGGTATTATCCAGTCGGCCTCCGAAATCACCATAATGTTCGGAGACGACTCCACTTCCATTTACGGCGGCGCCCTGGAATTCGCCTATGCCTCCTTCCTCGGCCCCATCAAATTCGACCTCCAGTATTCCACGCTGAACGGAATCGGAGCATACGTGAGCCTCGGCTATGACTTCTAAGGAGCAGATACTTTCGGCCCTACAGAATCTCTGCGTGCGAAGGGAGTACTGCACTTCCGACATCCGCCGGAAGGCTCTCGACCGCTGTGAAGGAGATGCCGCCCTGGCCGATGAAATGGTGACTTCGCTCAAAGCCGACCGTTTCGTGGACGACGTGCGCTATGCATCTGCTTTCGCCCGCGAAAAATCCTCGCTTACAGGATGGGGCCCGGTGAAGATCCGCTTCGCGCTCCGGGCAAAGGGAATAGCGGATTCCGACATCGCAGCCGGCCTTGCCGAGATTGAGGAAGACCGCGCATCATCGCGCCTTGCCAGCCTCCTTCAAAATAAATGGAAAAGCCTTTCCGACGATCCTGCGGGGCGTCTGAAACTCATCCGCTTCGCTCTTTCAAGGGGCTACGAATACAGTCAGGTGGAAGGAATTGTTGACGAAATAACCAGACAATAATCAATATGAAAAAGATTCTTCTCGTTCTCGCAGCAGTGCTGCCGCTCGTTTCCTGTTCAGTAATGCAGAAAATGGATGCCAACCGCGTAATGCAGGGTGGAACCAAGGTGATTCAGGGGCTCGGCGTGACCAATGCCCAGATGCAGGAATATGTTAAGGCATCCGTTGCCCAGCTGGATGCCGAAGCCACGGTGCTTCCCGCCTCCAACGCCTATTCCAAGAGGCTGGCGAAACTCACCCAGGGCCTCAAAAGCGTGAACGGCACTCCGCTTAACTTCAAAGTTTACAAGCAGAACGAGATCAATGCCTTCGCCTGCGCCGACGGTTCGGTGCGCGTGTACACCGGTATTATGGATACCATGTCGGACCAGGAACTCCTCGGGGTTATCGGCCACGAAATCGGCCATGTGGCGCTGGAACACACCATGAACGCCTATAAGTACGCGCTCTACACTTCCGCCGCCTTCGATGTCATCGCCTCCACCGGCAACGTCGCAGCCGCTCTTACGGATTCCGTTCTGGGGCAGCTCGGCCAGAGCATGATAACCGCCCGCTATTCCCGCAAGCAGGAGACTGCAGCCGACGATTTCGGATATGATTTCCTCAAGGGCGCGGGTCTTAACCCATGGTATATGGCAATGGCTTTCGAGAAGCTGCAGAGCGCTTCGGAGAGTGCCGGTTCAGCCATGCAGGGAAGTGTCACGGAGATGTTCTCTTCGCATCCCAATACTGAGAGCCGTATCCAGAGAGTGGCCGAAAAGGCTGCCAAGGACGGATTCACCAAACCCGAATAGATGGCATTCGAAATAGAAAGAAAATTCCTGGTCGCGGGAGACTTCAAAGCAGAAGCCTTCCGCGCCATTCCTATGAAGCAGGGGTATCTGAGCAGCGCGTCTGGCCGGACCGTCCGGGTGCGCATAGCCGGCGACAAGGGCTTCCTTACCATAAAGGGCCCTTCAGACGCTTCGGGCCTATCGCGTTTCGAGTGGGAGAAGGAGATTACGATCTCCGAGGCTGAAGCCCTTCTGGAAATTGCCGAGCCGGGCGTTATAGACAAGACCCGCTACCTGGTGGCTGCTGGTGACGGCAAGCACACCTGGGAGGTGGACGAGTTCCACGGAGAAAACGAAGGGTTGGTGGTGGCGGAGATAGAACTGGGCGCGACCGATGAAGACTTCGGCCGCCCGGCCTGGCTTGGAGCCGAGGTCACGGGCGACCGGCGCTATTACAATTCTTATCTAAGCGGAAATCCCTTCAGTAAATGGCCCTCCGTTGAGGCTTAAAGCCACCTGGGGCCCAATTACCACTTAAGCTATCTGTGGCCTTCCGGGACGCTCATGCGGATCTTCCTCGGAGGGCTTTTCGATGAGCTTGTCCGCCTGGAGCTTTTCCCAGGCCTTGCGGTGCTTCCAGATGTCTATGGCCAGGTAGATGGCACTGCGCATGCTGCGCGGGTCGGCTTCGTCGCGGCCGGCAAGTTCGAAGGCCGTACCGTGGTCGGGCGAGGTGCGCACTACGGGAAGACCGGCGGTGTAGTTAACTCCGTCTTCGAAACCAATCGCCTTGAACGGAGCCAGGCCCTGGTCGTGGTACATGGCGAGGGTGGCGTCGAACTTCTCGTACATTCCCATACCGAAATAGCCGTCCGGGGAGAAGGGACCGAAGGCCTGGATGCCTTCCTCGGTGGCCTGTTTTATGGCGGGGATGATGACATCCTGCTCCTCGTGGCCGAGCAGGCCGCTGTCTCCGCTGTGCGGGTTGAGGCTGAGCACCCCGATGCGCGGGTCGTCAATCCCGAAATCCTGCTCGAGTGAGGCCTTCATGAGGCGGAGCTTGCTCACGATCTTCTCTTTGGTTATGGCTCCCGGAACGTCCCTCAAAGGAATATGGCCTGTGACGACACCCACCTTGAGGCGCTCCGAAATCATGAACATGGTTACGTCGCCCACTCCGAAAGCCTGCTGCAGAAACTCCGTATGGCCCGGGAAACCGAAACCGGCTTCCGACACGCTGCGCTTGTTGATGGGACCCGTTACCAGAACGTCGATAAGGCCGGCCTTGAGGTCGCGAACCGCAGCGTCCAGGGAGGTGATGGCTGCGCGTGCGGATTCAGGAGTGGAGCCGCCCGGTTCAGCGAACACGTTGTCAGGCAGGCAGTTGAGGATATTGATGCGCTTTGGGAAAGCGTCTTTGGCGCTGGTGATCACATTGGTGTCGATGTGCTCCACCTCATGGATGATTTTCTTGTAGAAACCGAAAATCTTGGAGGAGCCGTATACCACCGGGGTGAGCATATCGAGTATGCGCTGGTCGGCCAGGGCCTTGATGATGACTTCGTATCCTATTCCGTTGCTGTCGCCTTGTGTTATTCCGACGACCAGTTTTTTGTTGTCCATATCTAAAACAGTGCTGATTCTTCTTTTTCGTATCCTTCGTCCGCCGGGAGACCGGGAAGTCCGTAGGCCTCTACGGCCAGACGGTCGCAACGCTCGTTCTCTGGATGGCCGGCGTGACCTTTGAGCCAGTGGAAAGTGACATTGTGCTGCGAACTCACGGCCTGGAAACGGAGCCACAGATCGGCGTTTTTCTTCTTCTTGAAACCGGTGGCTATCCATTTGGGAAGCCAGCCTTCCGTGATGGCTTTTACCACATAGGATGAGTCGCTCCAAACCTCTACTGTGGCGTTCTGCCACTTGATGGCTTCCAGACCCATTATGACGGCCAGCAACTCCATGCGGTTGTTGGTGGTGAGCCTGAAGCCGCCCGACATTTCCTTGCGGAGAGTTCCGCACTTGAGCACGACGCCCCAGCCGCCGGGCCCGGGATTCCCCGAGGCCGCTCCGTCGGTGTAGAGGTATATCGTGCTGCCATTTTCCATTTCCCACAAAAATAATTAATTTTGCATGATTATGGACAAGAAAAAACTCAATGTTCTCGTCACCGGAGGCAATGGCCAGCTGGGGTGTGCCCTCAGAGCTGCAGCAAAAGGCAGTTCCGACCGCTATGTCTTCACCGACATAAGCAACCTCCCCGGCGAGGAAACGGTTTATCTTGACGTCACCAACCCTGCCGCGGTTGAAATCGTTTGCGACAGTGAAAAAGTCGATGTGATTATCAACTGCGCCAGTTACACCGATGTTGAGGGAGCCGAAGGCGACCCGGGCTCGGCTGCACTGCTAAACACCGAGGTTCCGCGAACCCTCGCTTCCGTCTGCCGCTCCCGCAGGGCCACTCTTATCCATATCTCCACGGACTACGTTTTCTCGGGTCAGGCATCGGAACCCATAAGGGAAGATGCCGCCCCCGCTCCGGCCAACGTGTACGGGGCTTCCAAGCTGGCGGGGGAGAAGGCCATCCTGGACAGCGCCTGCAGCGCCATCATCATACGCACCGCATGGATGTATTCCCGTTACGGCCGCAACTTCCTGAAAACGATGCTGGGCCTCACCCGGGACCGCGAGCAGATCAGAGTCGTTTCGGACCAGGTGGGCACCCCCACTTTAGCCGACGATCTGGCGGCCTTTATCGTAGATATCATTTCGTCGCGCAAACTTGGAGAAAAGGGAATTTACAACTACTCCAATCTGGGAGTCACCTCCTGGTACGATTTCGCCATGGCCATCCGCGACCTTTCCGGGAACGACTGCGAAATCACTCCCTGCCGCAGCAGCGAGTATCCCCAGAAGGCCCGTCGGCCGCACTATAGCGTGCTCGACAAGAGCTTGGTACAGAAGACTTTCGGGATAGCCATACCGCACTGGTACGAGTCCCTTAAAAAATGCATGGAAGAGATAAATGGAAATTGAGCATACCGGAATACC
Source organism: Bacteroidales bacterium (assembly GCA_017412645.1). GTDB lineage: Bacteria > Bacteroidota > Bacteroidia > Bacteroidales > UBA932 > Cryptobacteroides. Next base: position 80,625 of record JAFPWX010000003.1, read on the forward strand.
GGGGGTGGAGATAATCCATCCCACAATCCATGGGGATGACAGAGGCTATTTTTTCGAATCCTGGAACAGCCGCGATTTCGACGCCGCCGTGCGTCCGGTGCGCTTCTGTCAGGATAATGAGAGCCGCTCCTGCTACGGAGTAATCCGCGGCCTACACTACCAGAAAGGCACGTTCGCCCAGAGCAAGCTCGTGCGTGTACTTGAGGGTCGCGTACTCGACGTGGCGGTGGACATACGCGCAGGCAGCCCCACTTTCGGGCAGTACGTCGCGGTGGAACTGAGCGGAGAGAATCACCTTCAGTTTTTCATTCCCAGGGGTTTCGCCCACGGCTTCAGCGTACTCAGCCCTTCGGCCGTCTTCCAGTACAAGTGCGACAACTTCTACGCTCCCCAGCAGGAGGCCGGCATCGCCTGGGACGACCCTGCCATCGGCATCGACTGGAAGATTCCGGCATCCGAAGCGGTGCTCTCTGCCAAAGACAAAGCCAACCCACTCCTGAAAGACTGCAAGTCCCTGTTCGACTATTCCAAAGACTTATACCTATGATAATTCCAGCTGCTGACCGTACTTCAGACGTACGGGAGTATTATTTTTCCATCAAGAACCGCCAGATTGCGGAGATGAACGCCGACGGCCGCACCGAACCGATAATCAATCTTGGTATAGGAGCTCCCAATGGAAGGCCTCCCCAGGCAGCTATCGACGCCCTCTGCGCCGAAGCTCAGAAAGACGGAGTGCATGTTTATCAGAATTATAAAGGCACCCCGGAACTCCGCAGCGCCTTTGCGGACTGGTACGCCCGTTATTACGGAGTCACTCTGGACTATAATACCCAGGTGCAGCCCCTGATAGGCGCGAAAGAAGGTATCTTCATTTTGTCCATGACCTTCCTGAATGCAGGAGACAAGGTGCTGGTGCCTAATCCGGGTTATCCCACATACAGCTCTTCCGCTAGCCTGTGCCAGGCCGTAGCAGTGCCGTATGCCCTGGAGGAAAGCCTTGGCTGGCAGCCGGATTTCGACGCTCTCGAGCGCATGGACCTCAGCGGCGTGAAGATGATGTGGACCAACTATCCGGGCATGCCCACCGGGGCGCCCGCAACAGAAGAACTCTTCGCGCGTCTGGTAGACTTCGGGCGCCGTCACGGAATACTCATCGTCAACGACAATCCCTATAGCTTCGTGCTGGCAGAAAAACCGCTCTCCATCCTTTCGGTCCCGGGAGCCTTCGACTACGCCCTGGAACTGAATTCTCTCAGCAAGGCTCACAATATGAGCGGCTGGCGTATTGGGGTTGTAGCCGGAGCCTCGGATTATATCAACGAAGTGCTGAAAGTGAAGAGCCAGATGGACTCCGGCATGTTCCGCCCAATGCAGATGGCGGCTGTCGAGGCGCTGAAGCAGGGACCAGAATGGTTCGAAGCGCTCAACGCCGAATACCGTCGTCGCCGCACCGCTGCTGGCCGCATCATGGACGTGCTGGGAGCGAAATACAACCCGAACTCCCAGGGTCTCTTCGTCTGGGGCAGGATAGGGGGCGATGCCGTCGCGATGTCTGACTTCCTTCTGCAGAAGGCCGGCGTGTTCATCACTCCGGGCGACATCTTCGGCAGCCGTGGAAAGGGCTATCTGCGAATCTCCCTCTGCCGTAACGTTCCGGAATACGAACGTGCGGTAGAAAAGATAAAGGCCGTTTTATGAATTTAGGCATTATAGGTCCCGGACTGATAGGGGGCTCTATGGCTGTCGACCTCCGCCGCCGCGGCTTCGCCGGCGAGGTGCTGGCCGTGGAGAAAGATGCGGTAGCGGCCGATGCCGCACTGCGTTTGGGTCTGGCCGATACCGTGGTGGAGCTGGAAGAATGCGTCCGCCGCTGCGATGTGGTGGTGCTGGCGGTTCCGGTAGACGCTGCCCTGGTGTTGCTGCCCCGGGCCCTCGATCTGGCAGACGGCACCGGCAAGACGGTGCTGGACGTCTGCTCCGTGAAAGAGCCTCTCTGCAAAGCCGCTTCCGGCCATCCGGCTCGCGGGCGCTACGTGGCCACGCATCCCATGGCCGGCACCGAGTATTCCGGTCCCTGGGCGGCGCAGCCCGGCCTTTTCGACGGCAGGGCCTGCATCTTCTGCGACGCCGAGGCCTCCGATCCGGACGCCCTGGAGCTTGCTGAACGCCTCTACGGAGTGCTGAACATGAGGCTGTCCCGTCTCGGAGCTGCTGAACACGACCTCCACGTCGCCTATGTCTCCCATATTTCCCACATAACGTCCTTCGCCCTGGCACAGACGGTGCTGGACAAGGAAAAGGACGAAAGGCACATCTTCGACCTGGCCTCCGGCGGCTTCGAGTCTACCGTCCGCCTTGCGAAGAGTTCTCCGGACATGTGGAAGCCCATCCTGTCGCACAACCGCGACAACGTGCTGGAGGTCGTGGACACCTATCTGGAAAAGATGAAGGATTTCCGGAAAGCCATCGCCGAAGACGACACCGACCGCATAGGTGAACTGATAGAAGATGCCAATCGCATTAAAAGGATACTCAAATGACCCCCCTTACCCTCACTCCTCTCTCCGAATGGGGCTTCTTCACCCTCCCGCCTCGTCCCTGTGTGATTGCAGGCCCGTGCAGCGCGGAGACGGAGGCGCAGGTTCTGGATACCGCGGCCGGCCTCAGGGCTTTCGGAATAAACGTTTTCCGGGCCGGAATATGGAAGCCGCGCACGCATCCGGGCTCGTTCGAGGGAATAGGGGTGGAAGGTCTCCGCTGGCTGCAGAAAGTGAAGTCGGAGTACGGCATGAAAGTGTGCACGGAGGTGGCCTCGGCGAAGCATGTCTTCGAATGCCTGAAATACGGGGTGGATATGGTCTGGATAGGGGCCCGCACCACCGCGAACCCCTTCCTGGTGCAGGAGATAGCCGAAGCGCTCCGCGACACGGGTATTCCCGTGCTGGTAAAGAACCCGGTGAATCCGGATCTGGACCTCTGGATAGGGGCGCTGGAAAGGTTCAACCGTGAAGGTATAACCAAGCTTGGAGCTATCCACCGCGGGGTGTCGTCTTCCGAGAAGATAAAATACCGCAATGATCCTCTATGGAACATGGCGGTCGAGCTCCGGGCCCGTATCCCGCAGCTGCCGATATTTGCGGATCCGTCGCACATGGGTGGCAGCCGCGAGTATCTCCGCGAGCTCTCCCAGAGGGCCATGGACCTGGGTCTGGAAGGTCTGATGATAGAGAGTCACTGCTCCCCGCAGTGCGCGCTGAGCGACGCGGGACAGCAGATCGAGCCTCCGGCTCTTCAGGCCCTTCTGGAATCGCTCACCGTTCGCGACGCCACTTCACCGGACGAAGAGTTTCGCGAGAACTTGAGCCGTCTTCGCGAACGTATCGACGTGATAGATGAGAACCTTATCCGCGAACTGGCGGAAAGGATGAAAGTGAGTGCCGAGATAGGCGCTGCCAAAAAGGCTCACAATGTGGCGATCATCCAGACCGGCCGCTGGGAAAGAGTGCTGGAAAAAGTGGATGCCGCTGCCCGTCAATATGGTCTGGACCCGAAATTCGTACGCGCCATATTCGACGCTATCCACGAGGAGTCGGTGCAGAAACAGAACAGTCTATGAAGATAATTGCAAATCAGGAATTCGGAGGAGAACGCCCGCTCTACTGCGAGCACGGCCTCAGGCTGGATAATGTCACAATCCATGCCGGAGAATCGGCAATCAAAGAATCTTCCGACATAGAGGCGGAGGGCTGCACTTTCGAAGGTAAGTACCCCTTCTGGGAGTGCGACGGCGTAAAGGTGCAAAACTGTCTGTTCCGAGAAGGCGCCCGCGCTGCGATATGGTATACCCGTGACCTCATCATGAAAGATACAGTCGTGGAAGCCCCCAAGATGTTCCGTGAACTGGACCGCGTGCACCTGTGCCGGGTCAAACTGCCCAACGCGGCGGAGACCCTGTGGAGCTGCCGGGACGCCTTCCTTGAGGATGTGGAGGTTGAAAAAGGGGACTACCTGTTCATGCATTCCGCGGATATCCACATCGACAATCTCCGCTTGCAGGGAAACTATTCATTCCAGTATTGCAGCAATGTGGAGATACGGAACTCCGTGCTCCATACAAAGGATGCCTTCTGGGAGACGAATAATGTAGTGGTGCGTGATTCCACCATCATAGGCGAGTATCTCGGATGGTATAGCAGGAATCTTCATCTGATTAACTGCCGCATAGGCGGCACGCAGCCCCTCTGTTATTGCAAGGGTCTGGTGCTGGAGAACTGCAGCTTCGATCCCGATGCAGACCTCGCCTTCGAGTATTCAGATGTGCAGGCGGACATCCGCGGTGCCGTTACCTCGGTGAAGAACCCCTCTCACGGCCGCATCAAGGCCGATTCCTACGGGGAGATCATCCTTGACGGCAACATCAAGGTTCCGGCCGACTGCGTGATCGGATAGTTAATCCTTCTTTATGTGAATGTCGCGCTGCGGGAACGGGATTTCGATTCCGCTCTCTCCGAGCGCCTTGTACATAATCTCGTACACCTGGGATACCGTGGCGTGACGGTCTTCCACCAGTACGAACATCTTTGCCTTGAGGTTCACGGAGCTGTCGCCCAGATCGGCCATGGTTACCTTGATGCCGTATTTGGGTTCGATGAGCAGACGGTCGTATTTGTCGCGCTTCGTCAGAAGCGGCTGCAGGGCGTCCAGAAGCACCTTCTTGGCCACATCCACGTCGGTTCCGTAGGCCACTCCGACCACCACGCCGATAAACTCGTAGGGTGAGTTGCGGGTGAGGTTCTTGAAGTTCTTGTTGAACAGGGTGGTATTGGTGAACGATATGAGCGAGCCGTCTTCGGCTTCGATGGAGGTACTCTGGTAGGAGATCTTGTCCACCTGGCCGCGAATGCCGTCGCAGCTGATGGTGTCGCCTACGCGCACGCGGCCGCCCATGAGCTGGATGCCGTAGATGAAGTTGTTCAGGATATCCTTGAGGGCCAAGCCCAAGCCGGCAGCCAGGCCGGCGAAGATAACCGAAATACTGCCGAGCGGAATGCGGAAGACCATCACGAAGATGATGATGTAAACCGCCCAGACAATAATGCCTATGACGTTATTGGCAAGGGTGAGGTTCACCTCGTTGTCGCGTATGTATTCCACCTTGCGGGCCTTCTTTTCCGCGTTGATCTTGAGAATTTTGTAGAAGGCTCGGCCGATGTAGGCGAGGTAACGGAAGACGAAGAACAGGCAGGTGACTATGACAATACGGTCTACCGAGAGCTTGAGCACTACGTTGCCGGCACTGTCGGGGATGCTGAAGAACACCGCCGTGAATGCGTTGCGCACTATGCTCGTGAGGTCGAAGACCTTTGCCGCCATGTACAGGCAGAACGGCAGGGATAGAACGGTTACCACGGGCACAAGTACGGTTTTCACGAAGTCGAACAACCAGGTCTTGCGTATGTATTCGCCGCGCTTGAGGTCTTCCTTGGTGAAGTGACGGCCCTGCTCCTGGAGGCTCTTGTGGATGAAGATGGCTTCGTAACGGTCGCAGAGGTCGTGAATTGCGGTTACTGCATGCAGGGCGGTGAGCTGGAACAGCCACCAGATTATGAATGCGATGCTGAGCAGTACATAGCCGGAGAATGCCAGGATGAGCGCCACTGTCATGATGAACAGGGTGCTGCTGGAGTAGGCCACGTCGGCCGTCTTTACCTTTTTACGCTGCTTGCCCACCAGTATGGCCTGCCAAATGAGGAAGATGGCGAGCGTGGGAGTGAGCAGCAGGGTTACCAGACGGTTAGGGATGAGGATGATGCGGAAAGTGAGCACCACAAGGCCCAGGAGTATCACCGGCAGATAGAGTTTCATGCCGCCGTTGATCTGTTCGGGAGCCAGATGGATGAGGAGCGAAGAGAGGATGATCATCAGCATCACCGCGAATACCAGAAGCAGGTTGCCGGCTTCGGCAAAGAAATTCTGTGTGACCAAGGCGCCGCCTATGATGATGGTGAGGGTGAAAATGACGGCTCCTATGAGGATGGTTATGCAGGTGCGTCTCTGCCTGAATTCGGGCGTGCGGAAAGCTTTGACGGCCTTGGACAGGGCCAGCACTATGAGCAGGCTGAGCAGCGAGGCTATGACCAGATATCCGAGCACATACAGGATGAATCCGGTGACTATCGGGCCTCTCCATTCACTCTTGACGGCGGAGGAATAGCCGCTGAAATTGGAGTCGTATTTGTCGCGGGCCTCTTCAAATGCGCGCTGGCCGTAACGCTTGGGGCTGCGAAGCACGCGCAGATAGCTGTCCTGACCGCGGAGCATGCTTCTCTGGAGCTCCTTGTAGCGGGTCTGTGCGTAGTCGTAGTTCTCCTTGAGACGTTCGTTGGTTTCGGTGTAGTGCTTACTGTCTTCGGCCACCTTATCGCGGCTGCGTTTGTACATCGCCAGAAGATTCTTGGCGTAGTACATGCAGGAATCGCGGTTGATCTGGCCGAGCGAGTCGAGCATCACGGGCTGAAGTTCGGGGCGCGAACCGTTTCCGGGACCCAATATCTCACGCTGGGCATTGGTTACCGGTATGCGGGGGCCGCCCGGTCTGCCCCTCACGGTGCTCTGCATGCGCAGGCTGTCGGTGGAAAGGGCTATGCTGTCCGGCACGTCGTCTTCCTTGTCCAGCACCGGAGGGATACGTCGCAGCGATTCGATGAGGCGTTCGTAGCGGTCGATTTCCAGGTCCATCCTTTCGATAATCTCGTCGAATGGCATCTTGCGCTTGTTGAAGTTCTCGTACTCCTTGGTAGCCTGACGCAGCGAGTAGGTGACGTCGAAGGTGAAATCCTGATTCTGGGAATAGAGCACCAGAGCATACTCGTTGCAACGCTGTATCATACTCACCATGCGGTTGTGCTGCTGGTCGTTACGGGAGCGCATCCGGCTCTGGAGGCGTTCCATCTTGGCGTTCTGCTCGTGCAGCTCGCCGCGGAGCACGGTAAGGGTCTGCGAAAGGTCCTTCTCGTTCAGGACTGCGAAAGCGGCCGTACCCAGAAGGAGGGCCGCTATTGTGGTGATTATATGCCTGCGTGATTTCATATTCCGCAAATATACCATTTTCGGCTGAATTTTGCGATATTTGTGCATGCTGTACGATTTCACGACCGAGGCCTTTCCAAAAGGCTCCAATTCAGTCAAATGGGATTCCCGTCCGGACGTGCTGCCCATGTGGGTGGCCGAGATGGATTTCCCGGTGGCACCTTTCATAATCGAAGCTGTCCGCCGCAGGGTGGAAGCAGCTGCATTCGGCTATACGCTCATCCCCGAATCCTATTACAGGAGCGTTCAGAACTGGTTCGGGAAGAGGTATTCGTGGCAGATTGCCCGCGAGGACATTATCCCCATACAGGGAATCGTGCCGGCTGTCTCAGTGGCGGTCAAGGCACTTACGCAGCCGGGCGACAAGGTGGTCTTCTTCACCCCGGCATACAACTGTTTCTTCCATAACATCACCAATCCCGGCGCTGTGGAGAATCCCAGCGTGCTGGTATGGAATCCCGAAACTCATCGTTACGACCCTGACTGGGAAGACTTTGCGGCACGCATCGCCGACCCGTCCACCAAAGCCTTTCTGCTATGCAATCCCCACAACCCCACGGGCAGGCTCTGGAGCAGGGAAGAACTCCTTCGCATGGGGAATATCTGCAAGGAACACGGAGTTCCGGTAATAAGTGACGAGATCCACTGCGAAATAGTGGCGCCGGGCAGAAAATACACTCCTTTTGCCACGCTTTTCCCCCAGGACTGCGTGAGCATGGTCTCCCCCACCAAACCATTCAGCATGCCGGGTCTGCAGATAGCCAACATCGTCTGCGCCAATCCTTCGATCAGGGAAAAACTGGACCGCATAATCAATATCTGGGAGCACTGCGATGTGAATCAGCTCGGCATAGTGGCCCTGCAGGCGGCCTACACCCCCGAAGGGGAGGAATGGCTGAGGCAGATGAACGATGTGGTGCACGGCAATTTCCTGCTGCTCCGGGAGCGCTTCCAAAAAGAGTATCCGGAAGTGAAGGTGGCTGAGCTGCAGGCGACCTATCTGGGCTGGCTGGATTTCTCGGGGCTCGGTCTGAGCGGAATGCAGATCCAGGAGCACCTGCTCGAACACGAGAAACTCTGGATAAACGCCGGGGACATCTACGGCGACCCGGACTGCATGCGCATCAATTACGCATGTCCGCGCAGCACCATGGAAAAAGCGTTGGAACTGTACGTGAAGGGAATCGGGGAACTCTTGCTTTCCCGGAATTAATTTCTTAAATTTACTCCCTGAGCAAGTCTGTGCTATGAAAAGACGTGAATTCCTGAAAACCACCGCAGCTCTGGCGGCCCTTGCCGGAAGCGCGGACCTGCTGAAGGCCGGAAATGCATCGGAAAAGTCCGGCAACCAGCTCCCGGTGCCCGATGCGGAAAATGCCGGCAGCCCGCTGATTGCGTCGCACCCGGTGCTGCAGAACTACGCCCCCACTTCCATGGGAGTCGCTTTCGCCGTGAGCGCCCTGGCCAACGGCTATGTGCTGTATGGCCGGGAACCGGATCTGTCCGATGCGGTGAAGGTGAAATGCGGCGGTTTCCGCACCACGGACATAGGCGACCGCATTCTCCACGTCCGTCTCACGGGGCTCAAGCCTGATACCCGTTACTACTACCGCATCGGTGCGGACCGCATTCACTACGGAGGCGGATACGACATGAAGGTCATCGGAAACGAGGAAGACTCCCGCATCCATTCATTCCGGACTGCCGGACCTAAGGAAAAAGCCCACTTCTGCGTGATCAACGATACCCACGTCCGTTGGGAACCGTTCGGAAGGGCGCTCGACAAGATTGCCGAAATAGGGCCCAGCTGCGTCGTCTGGAACGGAGACGCCTCCAATACCGAAGAAACTATGGACGCCCAGGTGCGCATCTTTTTCAAGCCTGAGGTGGAGCGTAACAACTATGCCGCCGACACGCCCTACCTTTTCTGCCCCGGCAACCACGATCTCCGCGGCATGGCGAACCGGCATCTCGAGAGGGCCTGGATGTACCGTCAGCCGGAAGAAAGGTCCTCGCGCGACTGGGATCTCGGCCGTAACTTCGCTTTCCGTATGGGCGACGTGGCCATGATAGGACTGGATACCGGCGAAGACAAGCTGGACGGAAACCCCCGTTTCGCCGGTCTGTTCAACAACGCCGCATACCGTGAAGCCCAGACAAAGTGGCTCAAGGATGCTCTTAAGCGCAGAGAAATCAAGAAAGCCAAGTATATCGTGGCCTTCTGCCACATCCCCCTTTTCGATCCCGACCCGGCAGCCAATCCTGGCGACCTTGCCCCGGCGGACTCCGCGCCCGGTTTCAAGAAAGACTACGCCGCCTGGCAGAGAACCTGCGCGGAAATGTGGGGGCCTCTGCTTGCAAAGGCCAAATGCCAGTTGCTTATAACCGGCCATCAGCACCGTTACCGCTACGATGCCCCCACTCCTGAAAGGTCATGGGCCCAGATAGTGGGAGGTGGCCCCTTCCTCACTCCGGACGCTCCTCAGGACCGTTATCCCACGGTTATCGAGGGTAAGGTGCAGGGCAGCCGTCTGGTCGTAACCGTTCATAACCTGCGCACCGGTGCCGTGCAGGAGACGCTGAGTTTCAAACCCAGATAACGCATGGAGTTTGTCGACCTTTACACCCTGCAGCGGGACCTCAGGGAGGGCCTTGGGGACCTCTTTCCCGACAGTGTGTGGGTAAAGGCCGAAATCGCCCAGATATCGGTGAAATCCGGCGGGCACTGCTACCTTGAACTCGTGCAGAGCGAGGCCGGGACGGTAATCGCCAAAGTGCGTGCCGTCATCTGGCGGAGCGCCTATACGCTTCTTAACGCCAAATTCCGCAGTGTCACAGGAAGCGACATCGCAGCCGGAACGGAAGTGCTGGTGCTGGCAAAGGTCAGTTTCCACGAAGTCTACGGCCTGTCCCTGGAAATAGAAGACATCGACACCGCCTTCACGGTAGGGGAGCAGCAGCTCAAGCGCCAGCAGACGGTGGACCGCCTGATCAAGGAAGGCCTGATGGATCGCCAGAAGGCCCTCGACCTGCCGGAACTGCCCTATGCGCTGGCAGTCATTTCCGCCGAGGGGGCAGCCGGGCTTCAGGATTTCCGCCGCCATCTGCTCGAAAACGAATACGGCTATTCCTACCGGGCAGACCTTTTCCCCGCCACCATGCAGGGAGACTCCGCCCCTGAATCGATCTGCGCCGCCCTGGAAGACATAAAGGCCGGCAAGGTCAGCTACGACGCGGTACTCATTCTCCGCGGCGGCGGCTCCGACATGGACCTGGCCTGCTTCGACGACTATGCCTTGGCCGCCGCCATCGCCCGTATGCCGGTTCCGGTAATCACCGCCATCGGCCACGACAAGGACTTCCACGTGGCGGACATGGTGGCCTGGGATCACGTTAAAACCCCCACCGCCCTTGCCGACGTGTTCCTTCGTCTCACAGAAGACGCGGATGAGCGCATCTCAGCCTTTGAAAACCGCCTTGCCCTGGCTTTCCGTAACCGTCTGGCCGCTCTGGAATCGGCCGTAACCTTGCTGGAAACGCGCATCTCTGCAACCGACCCGCGAAACGTGCTGAAGCGTGGTTTCTCCCTGGTGCTGGACGAAAGGGGAGTGCGGATCGCAGGTGCAAAGGGCCGAAAACCAGGCGACCGTGTGGCCGTGGTTTTCGCTGACGGCCGTCTCAATACCGAAGTGAAAGAAGTGCTATGAATAAGAAATTCGACTACAACAAGGCCCTCGAGCGCCTTGAAAAGATAGCGGCGCAGGTGGAAGACCCTGCAACCCCTCTGGACGACATCGCCGGCTTGGTAAAGGAAAGCCGGGGACTTGTCGAAAGCTGCCGGGAATACCTGCGCGGCGTACGGGAAAACATTGAAAACCAATAATCGAACCACATAACACACCAACATGTCCAAAGTAAAGAAGATATACGAAACCGATCCGTGGCTGGAGCCTTTCAAGGGGGCGATCGACGCCCGTACGGAAAGGCTGGATGCAGCCGCGGCGAAGCTTGCGGGCAATGTGGGCAGCAAGGATATCGCGTCCGCCGCCAACAACCATCTCTGGTATGGTCTGCACAAGACTGCCGACGGCGGCTGGGTGCTCCGTGAATGGGCTCCCAACGCCACGCGGATATATCTGGTGGGCGACTTCAACAACTGGAAGCGCACGCCCGACTATCAGCTCAAGCCCGTAGGCGGCGGCAACTGGGAGCTCACCCTTCCGGGGATGTTCCTTCGTCACGGCGCGCTTTACAAACTCTGGATAGAGTGGCCCGGCGGAGCGGGGGAGAGAATCCCCGCCTATGTCACCAGGGTAGTGCAGGACGATGCCACCAAGGTCTTCAGCGCACAGGTATGGGATCCGGCCGAACCCTACAAGTGGCAGCACAAGGCTCCCGGAAAGCGCGAACATCCCTTCATCTACGAGTGCCACATAGGCATGAGCAGCGAAGAGGAAAAAGTGGCGGGTTTCGAAGATTTCCGCACCACGGTGCTTCCGCGCGTGGAAACGCTGGGCTACGATACCCTGCAGATAATGGCGCTTCAGGAGCATCCCTACTACGGTTCCTTCGGCTACCAGGTGAGCAATTTCTTCGCCCTGAGTTCCCGTTTCGGCACCCCCGAAGAATTCAAGGCGCTGGTGGACGACGCCCATGGCCGCGGCATCGCAGTTATCATGGACATAGTGCATTCCCACGCCGTGAGCAACGAACTCGAAGGTCTGGGCAATCTGGACGGCCACGAAGACCTCTACTTCTATCCCGGAGCGGCAGGCCATCATCCCGCCTGGGGATCCCGCTGCTTCGACTACGGAAAGGACGAGGTGAACTGCTTCCTGCTCTCGAACTGCAAATACTGGATGGAAGAATATCATCTGGACGGTTTCCGTTTCGATGGTGTCACCTCCATGCTCTACTGGGATCATGGTCTGGGAACCGATTTCGGTAACTACGAGATCTATTTCGGACCCGGAGTGGACGAGAACGCGGTCACCTATCTGGGCCTCGCCAACAGGCTCATCCATCAGCTCAATCCGGACGCCATCACCATAGCGGAAGATGTGTCCGGCATGCCAGGCCTGGCCGCACCCTTCGAAAGGGGAGGAGTGGGCTTCGATTTCCGCATGGCCATGGGCATCGCGGACCACTGGATCAAGTGGATCAAGGAGCGCAGCGATGAAAACTGGAGTCCCGGTGAAATCTGGTACGAACTCACCAACAAGCGGGCCGACGAAAAGACGGTTTCCTATGCCGAGTGCCACGACCAGGCCCTCGTGGGCGACAAGACCATCATCTTCCGTCTCATCGACAAGGAGATGTACTGGTGCATGGATAAGGCCTCGCAGAACCTCCTGGTAGACAGGGGAATAGCCCTTCATAAACTCATCCGTCTAGTAACGGCGGCAACCGCGGGGGATGGCTACCTGAACTTCATGGGCAACGAGTTCGGCCATCCCGAATGGATAGATTTCCCCCGCGAAGGAAACAACTGGAGCTGCAAGTACGCCCGCCGTCAGTGGAGCCTGGCCGATAACCCCCTGCTGCGCTATCAGGGGCTGCAGGAATGGGATGCCGCCATGGTTCATCTGCTCCGTGGAGAGAAGTCCCTTTTCAAGGCTCCGGAACTGCTTCGCGCCGACGAAGAGAAAAAGGTGCTCATTTTCCTACGGAAAAATTGTATCTTTGCGCTGAATTTCAATCCGTCGGAGAGTTATCAGAACTACGGATTCCCCGCTCCGGAGGGAGAATGGGAAATGGTGATGAATTCAGACGAGGCCCGTTTCGGCGGTTTTTCCCGTCTGGGTGCATCCGAAATCCACGCCACCGTGGGTAAAGAACTCTTCCTGTACCTGCCCAGCAGGTGCGCTATTGTACTAAAGAAAAAGTAAGATATGGCATTCCTCAAGTTCAACAAAGCCGAGTTGGTGAACCTTTCCTACTCGCTGAAGAGGGAGATTATCAGTGCAAACAAGACGGGCGCCTATTGCAACACGAGCATTGTCACTTGCAATACGCGCCGCTACCACGGCCTCTTTGCCGTCACGCTCGACCGCTTCGGCGGCGACAAGTTCCTGCTTCTCTCCTCGCTGGACGAAACCCTTTTCGCCCGCGGACAGCAGTTCAATCTTGGAATACACTGCTACGGCGACATATACGAGCCCCGCGGTCACAAGTACGTGGTGGACTTCGACGACGATCCGGTTCCCACCATCACCTACAAGGTGGGCGACATCGTCTTTCGCAAGAGCCTCATGCTCCTTCCGGAAAAGGACCAGCTCCTCATACGCTACGAAATGCTGGAAGGCCCAGAGGGTGTTTCCCTGCAGCTCCGTCCCTTCCTGCCGTTCCGCAACATACATGCTCTCACGCATGAGAACGACGCTGCCCGCACAGGTTTCACCGCGGTAAAGGGAGGCGCCTCGTTCTGCCTCTACGAAGGCTTCCCGGACCTGGTTCTCCAGAGCGATGCCAAGGGCTTCCGCTTTAACCACAATCCGGCCTGGTACAAGGGCGTCACCTACTCCGACGAATACCGTCGCGGTTTCGACTGCCGCGAAGATCTCCTGTCTCCGGGCTGCTTCGTGTGCGACATCAAGAAGGGCACCGCCATCACCGTATCGGCAGCCAAGTACGAAGAGGACCCCAAGGGCTTCAAGGCTGCGTACAAGAAGGGCCTGGCCGATATCCCGGTCATCAAGGACGGCCGCGACCAGCTCCTCCGCTGGGCCGACCTCTTCATCTGCGACCATAACAATCGCAAGAAGATTACCGCCGGTTTCTCCTGGCTGTATACCGGTCTTCTTCGTGAAACCCTCATAACCCTTCCCGGCCTCACCCTCTACGCTAACGGCGATGCCGCCACCTTCGAAGAGGTGCTGGACAATCTGATTGCGGACGAGCAGGAGAGGCTCCTTCGCCGCACCACCCAGGTGGAGTCGCCCCTCTATCTGGCCAGCGACCTTCAGGAATACATCTCCTTCGGAGCTGATCCCAAGGCAGTCTGGAAGAAATACGGCGCCACGGTGAAGGGCATACTGGAAAGCTATCTTCCCGGAGTGCGCAAGGAGGTCACCGTTCACCCGAACGGTCTTCTCTGGGCTCAGGCGGACAGGGTCGCCCTCAGCTGGATGAACGCCTACATAAACGGCAATCCGGTCACCGAGCGTCCGGGCTACCAGGTGGAAACCAACGCCTTCTGGTACAACAGCATCTGCTTCGCCATCGACTCGGAAAGGAAATATGGTCGCGACAAGGCCTTCATCGCCCGTTGGGAACCAATACGCGACAGCATCAAGGAGAACTTCCAGAAAGTGTTCTGGAACGAGAGGCGCGGTTGCCTGGCGGACTACGTGGACGGTTTCGGCCAGAACCTTGACATCCGGCCCAACCAGCTCATGGCCCTTTGGGTGGAGAACTCTCCTCTCGACGACATGCTGCACCCGTCGGTGTTCAGGGTCGTGTCCGACGAACTCGAAACCCGCCGCGGCATACGTACCCTTTCGCCGCGCGACGAGAAATACAAGGGCGTGTACGAAGGATCCCAGGTAGAGCGCGACCTTGCCTACAATCAGGGCACGGCCTGGGTGTTCCTGCTCCAGTACTACGTCAAGGTCGGCTTCCGTCTCCACGGACCGTCTTTCGCCAATAAGGCCGAATGGCTGGTGAAGGGCTGCTACGAAGACATCTCCAAACACGGAGTCGGAGCCTTCAGTGAACTTTACGACGGTGACCCGCCGCAGGAGCCCCACGGGGCCGTGGCCAGTGCCCTCAGCACTGCCGCCCTGCTCACGGTCAACCATCTTATAGATCAGAACAAGGAGGACGCGAAATGACAGTACTCATGTTCGGATGGGAGTTTCCTCCCCACATCGCAGGCGGTCTCGGAACGGCTTGCGAAGGCATAGTGAAAGGCCTTGCTCACAACGGCGTGAAGAGCATCTTCGTGATGCCCTCCGCCAGCGGCGACGAAGACCAGAGTGCCACGACCATCATCAACGCCAGCGACGTCGCCGTGGAATATGTCGGCGGCAGCGTGGACGACTATCTGGACAAGGTGAAGTTCGTCCACATCGGCTCGAACCTCATTCCCTACGCCGATCCGGAGGAGTTCTCCTCGGTGGTTGAGGAAGAGAGGGCCCGCCAGCTCAAGGACTTCCGCATCTCATACGGCCAGAAGTTCAAGTTCAGCGGCAAGTACGGCGCCAACCTCCTCGAAGAGGTGGCCCGCTACGCCATGGTGGGCGGCACCATCGCCATGCAGCACAAGGACGAATTCGACATCATCCACTCCCACGACTGGCTCACCTACCTGGCCGGCATCGCCGCCAAGGAACTCACAGGGAAGCCGCTCGTGGTGCATGTGCACGCCACCTCCTTCGACCGCGGCACCGACGATATGGTGGATTCCCGGGTATATGCCATCGAGAAGCGCGGCATGGAGGCTGCCGACAAGGTTGTCACCGTGAGCGACCTCACCCGCAATATCGTAATCAACAAATACGGAATCGATCCGGCCAAGGTGGTCACCGTTCACAACGCGGTGGACTTCAGCGGCCGCGAGAACCTGGAAGTGGAGCGCGGGGTGCGTGACAAGGTAGTCACCTTCCTCGGCCGCATCACCTTCCAGAAAGGTCCAGAATACTTCATCGAAGCCGCTGCCAAGGTTCTCAAACGTACCGACGGCGTGCGCTTCGTGATGGCCGGCAGCGGAGACATGATGAACCGCTGCATCAAGATGGTGGCCCGACTGGGCATCAGCGACCGCTTCCACTTCACCGGCTTCCTCCGCGGAGCCGACGTTCAGAAGATGTTCGCCCTGTCCGACGTGTACATCATGCCTTCCGTCAGCGAACCCTTCGGCATTTCCCCGTTGGAGGCCATGCGCACGGGAGTTCCTTCCGTCATCTCCCACCAGAGCGGCGCGGCCGAGGTGCTCAAATACGCCCTCAAGGTGGACTTCTGGGATGTCGACGCCATGGCGGACGACATCTACGCGCTCCTCAAATATCCTGCCCTGGCAGACTTTGCCACCAAGGAGGGCTACGACGAGGTGAATGCACTCAAATGGAACAATGCAACGGCCAAGCTGGCCAAGGTTTACGAATCAGCTTTAAATCGATAACTCTATGAAAACGAACGTCTGTCTGTATTTTCAGGTCCATCAGCCCTCGAGGCTCCGTCTGTTCAGGTTCTTCGACATCGGCAAGGACTCCCATTATTACGACGACTTTGCGAACCGCACCATACTCCGCAGGGTGGCGCAGAAGTGCTATCTGCCCATGAATGAGCTCCTTCTTAAGGCAATCAAGGAGAATAAGGGCAAATTCAAGGTAGCTTTTTCTATCACCGGAACGGTGCTGGAGCAGTTCGACCGTTACGCTCCTGAGGTTATCGACAGCTTCAAGGCCCTCGTGGACACCGGTTGCGTGGAGATACTCTGCGAAACCTATAACCACAGCCTTGCCGCCCTTCAGAACGTGGTAGAGCTCCGCAATCAGGTTGAGAAGCAGAAGACCGCCCTCAAAAAGTATCTGGGAGTGGTACCCAAGGTCTTCCGCAACACCGAGCTCATCTATTCCGACGACATCGGCGTGGCAATCGCGGACATGGGCTTCAAGACTGTGCTTACGGAGGGTGCAAAGCACATCATGGGTTGGCGCAATCCAAACTTCGTGTATTCCAACCCCAAGTGCCCGGACCAGAAGCTGCTCCTTCGCAACTACACCTTCTCCGACGACATAGCTTTCCGCTTCTCCAACCAGGGCTGGCCCGAATGGCCTCTCACCGCGGAGAAGTTCGTCGGCTGGCTTTCTGAAGCCGAAGGCGAAATCATCAACCTCTTCATGGACTACGAGACCTTCGGCGAGCATCAGGATGCCGCCTGCGGAATCTTCGACTTCATGGCGGCTCTGCCCAAGGCGGCTCTCGCTACCAAGAAGCTCGAATTCGTAACTCCTTCGGAGGCTGCCGCAAAACTCAAGCCGGTATCTCCCCTCGAGGTGCCGCAGCCCATTTCCTGGGCAGACGAAGAAAGGGACGTCACCGCATGGCTCGGCAACGAGCTCCAGCAGGACGCCTTCAACAAGCTATACAGCCTTGTGGAGAAGCTTTCCATCGTGAACGATCCGGTTCTCTGGAACGACTTCGGCCACCTGCAGGAGAGCGACCATTTCTATTACATGTGTACCAAATTCTTCTCGGACGGGGATGTCCACAAGTATTTCAATCCCTACGATACCCCGTACGAGGCCTTTATTAATTACATGAACGTCCTCAGCGACTTCACGATCAGAGTAGACGAAGCTTATGCAACAAAGAATTGAGGCCGACTCCCCGAGTTGGTCGAGTGTGAGGGTTACGAGGCACCTCCCGGAGGCGCTTTCGGGCCTTGAGAGACTGTGCAAGAACCTATGGTGGTGTTGGAACGACAACGCAAAAGCACTTTTCAAATATATTGATCCCGATATATGGCACCGCAGCGGGCATAACCCCATGGTTATCCTGGATACGGTAAGCCTCAAGAGGTACAACCAGCTGGCGAAGGACGAACAGTTCGTCCGCGACCTGGGCGCCGTTATGAACGAGTTCGACTCCTACATGGCGCGCAAGGCCGATCGCGGCAATCCGTCCATCGCGTATTTCTGCATGGAATACGGTCTCGACGCCAGCCTGCAGATCTATTCGGGAGGTCTGGGCATCCTGGCCGGCGACTACCTCAAGGAGAGCAGCGACATGAACGTCAACATGGTGGCGGTCGGCCTGCTCTACCGTTACGGCTATTTCACCCAGCGTCTCACCCCGCAGGGTAATCAGGTGGCTGAATACAACGCCCAGGATTTCCTCAAGATTCCGGCGGAGCCGGTAACCGATGCCGAGGGCAACTGGGTCACCATCTCCATGCAGATGCCGGGCCGCGAGCTGCATGCCCGCATCTGGAAGGTCTGCGTGGGCCGTACCGACCTTTACCTCCTGGATACCGACTTCGAAGACAATATCCAGGAAGACCGCGAGGTCACCTATCAACTTTACGGAGGCAACTGGGAGAACCGTCTCAAGCAGGAAATCCTGCTGGGCATAGGCGGCATCAGGGCCCTGCGCGTCATGGGCATACGTCCGTCCATCTACCACTGCAACGAAGGCCACGCCGCATTCATCGGCCTGGAAAGGCTGCGCGAATACATGCAGGAAGGCGGCCTCGTATATGAAGAGGCGATGGAGCTGGTCCGCGCGAGCGGTCTCTTCACCACCCACACCCCCGTTCCTGCAGGTCACGACACCTTTGACGAAGAGCTTCTCTCCAAGTATCTGGGCCACTATCCGGCCCGCTTCGGTATCGAGTGGGACACCTTCCTCGCAATGGGCAAGATCAACCCGGCCGACAGGATGGAGCGCTTCAGCATGAGCGTGCTTGCGGCCAACTGCTCCCAGAACGTAAACGGCGTATCCATGCTTCACGGAGCGGTTTCCAGGGAAATCCTCGCCGATATGTACAAGGGTTACATCCCTGAGGAGCTCTCCAAGATAGGCTACGTCACCAACGGCGTGCACTACAATACATGGGCTTCCAAGGAGTGGAAGCAGGTTCACAACCGCGTGTTCGGTCCCGAATTCTCCACTCACCACTACGACAAGCGCTGCTTCGAAGGTATATATAATGTTTCCGACGAAGAGATCTGGAGTATCCGCAAGATACTCAAGAAAGAGCTTCTCCGTGTCCTCGGAGACCGCCTTTCAGATCCGAGCCTCAGCAGCCACTATTCTCCCAGTCAGGTAGTGGAAATCAAGGAGAATCTGCGCGAGGACGTGCTCACCATCGGTTTCGCCCGTCGTTTCGCCACGTATAAGAGAGCGACGCTGCTCTTCAGCGATCTCGACAGACTGGACGCCATAGTGAACGATCCCAAGCATCCGGTGCAGTTCATCTTCGCCGGCAAGGCGCATCCCGCCGACGGCGCTGGTCAGGACCTAATCAAGCGCATCATCGAGATTTCCAAGCAGCCGCGTTTCCTCGGACGTATAGTCTTTGTGCCCGGCTATGACATCTCTCTAGCAAAGCGTCTTGTCCAGGGTGTGGATGTGTGGATGAACAACCCCACCCGTCCCCAGGAGGCTTCCGGTACGTCCGGAGAAAAAGCAGCGATGAACGGAGTAATGCATTTCAGCGTGCTCGACGGCTGGTGGGTCGAAGGTTACAAGGAAGGCTGCGGCTGGGCCCTGCCACAGGAACGCACCTACGACGACCAGAGCTACCAGAACGAACTCGACGCCGCCACCATCTACGGCACCATCGAGAATGAGATAGCACCGCTTTACTATGACCGCGACCCGAAGGATGGCATGAGCCATAATTGGATAGCCTATATCAAGAATACCATCGCCAAGGTGGCGTGCAACTTCACCACCAACCGCATGATGGAAGACTACTGCATCCAGTACTACCAGCCCCAGTACGACCGCTACATGGCCCTTGCAGCGGATGGTTTCGCCAAGGCGAAGGAAATCGCAGCTTGGAAGAACCGCATCCTGGCGGCATGGCCGTCGCTCAAGGTTGTGAACTACACCCCGCTTGCAGCGTCCTACGTGCTTTCTGCCCGCACCAAGCTGGAGAGCACCCTGCAGATCGACCTTGCAGGACTGAATCCGGAAGACGTTGGCGTGGAACTGGTATTCGCAGTTTCCGACAAGAAGGGCCGCCTCCACGTGAGGGAGACCTTCGACTACGTGCCCGGCCCCAAGGCCGAAGACGGCACCGCCACTTATTCGGTTTCGGTGCTGCCGGACAAGACCGGTATGTACCAGGTTGGCGTTCGTATCTACCCGAGTAACGCCGCCCTTCCTTCGCGTCAAGACTTCCCGCTCGTAAAATGGCTGTAATAGCAACAGGATTTTTCGACGGGGTGCATGTGGGGCACCGTCTGGTGCTGGAGACGCTCGTGCAGACCGCGCGGGAGCGCGGCGAGCTCAGCGTGGTGGTCACTTTCTGGCCGCATCCGCGTATCGTGCTTCACGACGACGCCCTTTCGCTTCGTCTGCTGAACACCCTGGACGAAAAGATAAATCTGCTTCGAGGTCTCGGTGTGGACCGTGTGGAAGTGCTGCCGTTCACGGAAGAGTTCTCCCGCACCTCCGCTGCCGATTACCTTCGCAAGTATGTGAAGGAGCGTTTCGACGGAACCGCCATTCTGCTCGGCTACGACAACCGCATAGGGCACGATTCCGGAACCCCGGCTCAGACGGCCGACATCGCTGCCGAGCTGGGACTGGACGTTATCCGCACGGATAAGGTCTCGAGCGTCGGTATCGCCGTGAGTTCTTCCAAGATCCGCAAGGCCCTGAACGCGGGCGACGTGGCCACGGCCTCCGCATTCCTGTGCTACGACTACTCTCTCGAAGGGGAGGTGGTGCATGGGCGCAAGGTGGGCCGCACGATAGGCTTCCCTACGGCAAATCTCGATTTGTACGAAAAGATGAAGCTGGTTCCTGCCGAAGGCGTGTATCTCACCCGGGTTCATCTGGGGGATCGGACCTTCTACGGAATGACCAACATCGGGGTTACCAACGAGACTCATATCTTCAACTTTGACGAAGAGATTTATGGAGTCCCGATGCGCATCGATTTTCTCCGCCATATCCGTGGTGAGATGAAATTCGACTCCCTTGACGAACTTGCCGCCCAGCTCCGTGCCGACGAGCAGTCCTGCCGGGAGATAATTGGTAGTTTGAAATAAATTAGCTATATTTGCAAAGAAACAAGGGTTCTGCCGCTCACGGCAGAACTCGTTTATTTGACTATACCTTATGCCACAAGTACACTACATGAGCCAGGAAGGGCTCGACAAAATCAAGAAAGAACTGGAAGAGGCCATAGCACAGCGTCCGGTAATCGCTGCGCAGATAGCTGAGGCCCGCGAGAAGGGCGACCTCTCCGAAAATGCGGAATATGAATCCGCCCGTGAGGCACAGGGCCTCCTTGAGCTCAAAATCGCCAATCTTCAGAACACAATAGCAAATGCCAAGGTAGTGGATGCGTCGCAGATCAGCACGGATAAAGTGCAGATGCTCAACACCGTAAAGGTGAAGAACCTGAATGCCGGCGCAATCATGACCTTCACCATAGTCGGCGAAAAGGAAGCCGACTTCTCCAAGGGCAAGCTCGCCGCCACCACTCCCATCGCCAAGGCTCTCATAGGCCACGGCAAAGGCGAGGTCGTAGAGGCCCAGGTACCCGCAGGGGCAATCAAGTTCGAAATCCTCGAAATCAGCTTCTAATCCCATGGCAACCATCTTCACTCGCATCGCCGCAGGCGAAATACCATCGTACAAGGTGGCCGAAAGCGAAGACTTCTACGCATTTCTGGACATCAACCCCCTTGTTCCGGGCCACACCCTGGTAATTCCCCGCAAGGTGGAGGACGACTATATCTTCAATCTGGACCCCAAAACTTACGAGGGCCTCTGGGCGTTTGCCCGTAAGGTAGCCCAGGCCATCAAGGCCGCCGTTCCCTGCAAGAGGGTGGGCGTCGCAGTGCTCGGCATGGAAGTTCCCCATACCCACATCCACCTGGTTCCACTTCAGACGGAAGGCGATCTGGATTTCCGCAAGGAGCGTCCTGTGGTCACCGATGAAGAAAAGGCTGCCATAGCAAAAGCCATCCTCGCAGAATATGAAAAGCTCTAAGCTCCTGCTCGCCGCGGCGCTTCTTGCCGCAGCCTGCACCCCTAAAGCAAAGATAGATCTCACCGTTGCCGACGCTCCCGGACGCAGCGTGGAAGTACGTCTGCTGGACGTCAACGTTTGGAAAGTGCTGGACACCGTGAAAACCGGCGCCGACGGTACTCTGCGCTATGCGGTCGAGGTAGAGGAAGGCAAGCCCGAATTTGTGTACCTCTTTTCCGAGGGCACGAAGCTGGCGTCGCTCCTTCTCCATAAGGGCGACCGCGTGCGCGTGCAGGCGGACACGCTCGGCACATATACGCTTGAGGGTTCGGACGATTCCGTCCTTCTTCAGCAGACGGAGCAGGCCTTCGCCGGTTTCGCGGCAGAAATGGCCAGGCTCGATGCCGAAGGCGGGCGCAGCCGCGAGATGGCGGCCGAGTTCGTACGCCATTATCGTGAAGATGTGTCCTTCGTGATGGGGCATCCCAAGAGTCTTGTGTGCATTCCGGTGCTTTACGAGAGCCTTAACGAATACACTCCGGTCTTCTCGCAGCTCACCGACGCGCTGCTTTTCCGCCGCACGCTGGACAGCCTCAAGACGGTGTATCCGGAATCGGCCTATGTGAAGGCTCTGGAAAAGGAAACCGTGCGTCGCGAAGAGGCGATGAATTTCCGTAACAGACTCAACGGCGCTACCGAGATGGCCTATCCGGAGATAATTCTTCCCGGCATGGACGGCAAGAACGTAGCGCTTTCGGAGGTTCCCGCCAAGGCGGTGATCCTTTATTTCTGGTCTCCGTCAGTAGCCGAGCAGAAAATGTTCAACCAGGACGTGCTCAAGCCTCTCTACGAGAAATATTCGCCCAAAGGGCTGGAAATATACGCAGTTGCCGTGGCAGCGGACAAGACCGACTGGGCAGCGGTGGTGAACTCCCAGAAACTCCCGTGGATAAATGTATATGACCGCACTGGAACCAGCCTGGTGAACTATAACCTGGCGTCAGTGCCGGCTTCGTTCCTTATTTCGGAAGGGAACCTCAATACCATTTCTGGGGAAGCGGGCCTGCGCCGCGAACTGGACAGGCTTCTAAAATAGGTTTTTCCGGCTCACTGTGGCCACGAAATCCTTAAGGTAGAAGGGCTCGAAATAAGCCACGTCCCGGAAATTCTCCGCAGCCAGCTCCCTCAATGCAGGCTGCAGCATGTGCCCCGCTTCGGGGCATTGCTGTATATATGAGCCTTCGGGAAGAACCCCGGAGGCTTTTTCGGCTGCATCGCCTATAACCACCACGGGCCCTGCGGCGAACATATCCGCGAACGAACCCGGTTCCAGCACTACCGATGAAATCTCGCCCAGGCGCTCTCCGGCAGGGGAGAAGGGGGCGGTGTAGACCTCCATGCGTCGGGCGTCTACCATAGGCAGAATGCCAGCGCAGCCTTCCGGCACAAGGCCGAGATCAAGGGCCTGATGGGCCAGGATATCGAGGGTGTCGACAGCCAGAAGGGGCCTGCCTGTACCAAAGCAGAGGCCTTTGGCCGTGGACACACCTACCCGCAGGCCCGTGTAGGACCCGGGACCCATGCCAACGCAGACGGCGTCGGCATCGGCCGCAGACCATCCGCATTCGTCCAACATCTCCTTCACGAAGGGAGCCGTGAGGGATGCGTGGGCGCGGGGTTCGGTGCTCCGGCGCGAGCATATTATCTTCCCGTCCTCGGCGAGGGCCGTGGAGCAAAGGGAAGTGGAAGTCTCTATGAGGATGAGGCGGGAGGGCACGGCTACAGATTGAGTAGGTTCTGGAGATAGGGGAATACCTTCATCGCCGCTCCGTGAAGGGCCTTGTAAATGACTGAACCGTCCAGGAGTTCGGCGTTAACGATGCCCCATTTGCCGTTGAAGGTGTCGAATACAAAGATGAGCAGGCCGATGATGAGGGCTGCCTTGAGAAGTGCGAACACCACGCCCAGCAGGCGGTTTACGAAGCCGAGGGAAGCGAGCGACAGGGTTTTGGTGAGCAGCTTGCCCAGAAGGTTCAGAAGGATCACCGTGAGCACCACCACGATGGCGAAGCTCGCGACCCCGAGAATCCTGGGTTCCACGTTAACGAACTGGGTGAGCCAGACTGAAAGGGGCTCCGCGAAACGATAGGCCATCCATGCACCTATGAAGATGGAAGCAAGGCTTATAATCTGCTCGATGAAACCCTTCTGGATACCGCGCACGAGGGCGGGTATGAAGCAGATGAGAAGTATTATGTCGAGAGTGCCCATGGATTTGTTATAATCGCGGAATTTGTTATCTTTGTAAATTGATTTGTGAGTACAAATTTACGGAAAAATTATGAGTTTCAAAGAATATAAGGGTCTTGATTTGGTGCAGACAGGCGCAAGGGTGCTTTCCCGCTGGAAAGAGGACGGCACTTTCGCCAAGAGTGTGGAACTGCGTGAAGGAGCGCCCGAATTCATATTCTTTGAAGGTCCCCCGAGCGCCAACGGCCGTCCGGGCATCCACCATGTGATGGCCCGCTCCATCAAAGACTCCGTGTGCCGCTATAAGGCCATGACTGGCTACAAGGTTCGCCGTCGCGCAGGTTGGGACACCCACGGTCTTCCCGTGGAGCTCGGAGTGGAGAAGAAGCTCGGTATTACCAAGGCAGACATCGGCACCAAGATCTCGGTCGAGGAATACAACCGCACCTGCCGCAGTGAGGTCATGAAATACACCGCCGAGTGGGAGAACCTCACCGAGCGCGTAGGCTACTGGGTAGACATGAACGACCCGTACATCACCTACGACAACCGTTACATCGAAACCCTCTGGTGGCTCCTCCGCAAAATCTACGACCGCGGCCTGCTCTACAAGGGCAAAACCATACAGCCCTATTCCCCGACGGACGGCACCGGCCTCAGCTCCCACGAGCTCAACCAGCCCGGCTGCTACCGCGACGTAACCGACACCACGGTCACCGTGCAGTTCGAGGCCATCCCGGACGATACGCACAAGGCCCTCTTTGCCGACGGCCCGCTCTACTTCCTTGCATGGACCACCACTCCCTGGACGCTGCCTTCCAACACCGCCCTCTGCGTGGGTCCCAAGATAGATTATGTCCGTGTAAAGTCCACCAACCCCTACACCGGCGAGGCGGCCGTTTACGTGGTAGCCGAAGCTCTCGTCCTGGCCTGGTTCGGAGCCAAGATTCCCTTTGAAGTGCTTCCGGGCAAGTTCAAGGGAACGGAGCTGGCAGGCATACGCTACCGCCAGCTCATCCCCTGGTTCAAACCCGACGGAAAGGCGTTCGAGGTCATTCTTGGAGACTATGTCACCACGGAAGACGGTACCGGCATAGTGCATATCGCCCCCACCTTCGGTGCGGACGACAAGAAGGTAGCCACCGCAGCCGGCATCGCCCCGCTCATGGTCATCGACCGCGACGGCGCCCCGCAGGCCCAGGTGGACCGTCAGGGCCGCTTCTGCCGTCTGGCCGATCTGGACCCCGCCTACGTCGCCGCAAACGTGGACCCGTCTTACAAAGAGTTCGAAGGCCGCTATGTAAAGAACGCCATCGACAACTTCTTCCGCCAGTTCAGCGGCGAACCGCAGCTCGGCAAAGACAACGCCACCCTGGACATCGACCTCTGCGTCATGCTCAAGGCCTCCGGCAAGGCTTTCAAGATTCAGAAGCACACCCACAGCTATCCGCACAGCTGGCGCACCGACTGCCCTGTCATCTACTATCCTCTGGACTCCTGGTTCATCCGCACCACCGCCGTGAAAGACGAAATGGTGGAACTCAACAAGCAGATTACCTGGAGGCCCGAAAGTACCGGCACCGGCCGTTTCGGAGTGTGGCTGGAGAATATCCAGGACTGGAACCTTAGCCGCAGCCGCTTCTGGGGCACCCCGCTGCCCATTTGGCGCACCGAAGACGGAAAGGAAGAGAAGTGCATAGGCAGCGTAAAGGAACTCTATGAAGAAATCGACAAGGCTGTGGCCGCCGGCTTCATGCCCTCCAATCCTCTGAAGGACAAGGGCTTCGATCCGGCCGACATGAGCCTTGCCAACTACGATAAGATAGACCTTCACCGTCCTTATGTCGACGCTATAGTGCTGGTGAGCCCCACCGGGCGCAGAATGACCCGCGAAACCGACCTCATCGACGTGTGGTTCGATTCCGGCGCCATGCCTTATGCCCAGACCGGTCTCCGCGGCCTCGGCACCCCCTATTTCGGCTCAACGGCCGACTTCATCGCCGAAGGCGTGGACCAGACCCGCGGCTGGTTCTACACACTGCACGCCATCCACACAATGGTGAGCGGCACCCCGGCATTCAAGAGGGTCATCTCCAACGGTCTTGTGCTGGACAAGGACGGCAACAAGATGAGCAAGCGTCTGGGCAATGCCGTGGATCCTTTCGAAGCACTGGATAAATTTGGTGCCGACGCCCTCCGCTGGTACATGCTCACCAACGCCCAGCCCTGGGACAATCTCCGTTTCGACGAAGGGGGAGTGGACGAAGTGCGCCGCAAGTTCTTCGGCACGCTCTATAACACCTATTCTTTCTTCGCCCTCTACGCCAATGTAGATGGTTTCGTTCCCGGTCGCGAGCCGGAAGTACCGGTGGCGGAGCGTCCCGAACTCGACCGCTGGATCGTCTCCCTGCAGAACAGCCTCATCCGCGACGTTCGTGCCGCCTACGAGGAATACGATATCACCACCGCAGGCCGTCTCATTCAGGACTTCGTCTGCGACATGATGTCCAACTGGTACGTCCGTCTTGGCCGCAAGCGCTTCTGGGGCGGCGGTCTAACCAAGGACAAACTCTCCGCCTACCAGACCCTCTACGGAGTGCTGCGCACGGTGGCGCTGCTCTCAGCTCCGATCGCTCCCTTCTACTCCGACGAACTTTGGCAGGACCTCGGCGGTGCGGGCAGCATCCATCTGGCCGATATGCCGAAGGCTGACCCCGCCCTCATCGACCCGGATCTCGAGGAGCGCATGGCCCTTGCCCAGAAGGCGACTTCGCTGGTGCTGGCACTCCGCCGCAAGGTGAACATAAAGGTCCGTCAGCCCCTTTCCCGCCTGGTTATCCCGGTGCTTTCGGAAAAGGTGCGCGGCCAGCTGGAGCAGGTGAAAGACATTATCCTCACTGAAGTGAACGTGAAAGACGCCTCCTTCGTGGAAGACGCCGGCTCGCTCATCACATACAAGATCAAGCCGAATTTCCGCAGCCTCGGCAAGCGCTACGGCGCCCGCATGAAGGAAATCGCGGCCGCGTTCGGAGAGCTCCCGCAGGAAACCATCGCTGCCATCAAGGCGGCAGGGGAGTACAGCCTCACGCTTCCCGGCGGTCCGGTGGACCTCACACCCGAAGACTACGAAATCATCTCCCAGGATATGCCCGGCTGGCTCGTCGCCAGCGACGGCGCCCTCACGCTAGCCCTCGATATCGAGGTCACCGACGCGCTGCGCCGTGAAGGTACCGCCCGCGAGCTTGTAAACCGTATCCAGAACATCCGAAAGGATTCCGGATTCGAGGTCACCGACAAGGTGCACGTGAGCATCTGGGCGGAAGGCGAGGCCCTGAAGGAAATAACCGACTGTCTCGAAGAATACACTAACTACATAGCAGCCCAGACCCTGGCTCTCTCGGTGAAACTCTCTTCCGAAAAGGAAGGAACCGAGGTCGCATGGGACGAAGGCAGCATCAACATTAAAGCTACACGCAATTAATACTGAATACCATGGCAACTGAAGAAATCAAAACCCGCTATTCGGATGAGGAACTGGAGGAATTCAGAGTCATCATCGAAGGGATGCTTGAAAAGGCTCGTGCCGAGTACAACACCCTGCGTCAGGTAGTGATGCACGGCGGAAACAACGACATCGAGGACACCTCCCCGTCGTTCAAGACCGTCGAAGATGACGGCGCCAACCAGTTAACGAAGGAAGAGGCGAGCCAGCTCGCACAGCGTCAGTACAAGTTCATCAAGAACCTGGAAGCCGCTCTCGTCCGTATCGAAAACAAGACCTATGGCATCTGCCGTGTCACGGGCAAGCTTATCCCCAAGGAGAGGCTCCGTCTCGTGCCGCACGCCACGCTCACCGTGGAAGCCAAGGAAATGCTCGCAAAACAGGGTAAAAACTAAATGGACAAAACCGCAAAGAGAGGCTTACTGCTCGTTATACTTGGCGTAGTGCTCGTCGTGATAGACCAGGTCATAAAGGTCCTGGTGAAGACGAACATGAGCCTGGGTGAGCAGATTCCCGTAATAGGCCAGTGGTTCCGTATCTGCTTCGTGGAGAACGAGGGCATGGCTTTCGGGATGAAGTTCGGCGGCGCAGTGGGAAAGTTCCTGCTGAGCCTGTTCCGTATCTGCCTCTGCGGTGCTCTGGTGTGGTGGATTGCATCCCTCAATAAAAAGGGAAAAGCCCCCGTCGGAGTCCTGGTCGGGCTCACCCTCATAACCGCGGGTGCGTTCGGCAATATCATCGACAGCCTTTTCTACGGTCTCATCTGGGACTACGCCCCGGTGATGTTCGGAAAAGTGGTGGACATGTTCTATTTCCCCATCATCCGTTCCGGAGAAAAGGTGATTTTCTTCAGCCCGGTATTCAATTTCGCGGACAGTTGTGTCACGGTGGGGGCGTTCTACCTCATCCTGTTCCAATGGAAATTCTTCGCGAAAGACGAAAAGAAAGAGCCTCAGAAATGAGACTCTTTTTTATTTGAATATGTAGGCGATGCCGGCGTGGACCGCAAAGCGGTGCAGATGGCCCTCGCCTTCCGAACGGTCCAGAAGACCGTAGCTTATGCCTCCTTCCAGTTTGATTCTTCCGGCAAAAATCAGGTTCACGCCGCCGAGGAGCGCCAGGTCGAAGCGACGGTAACCGTTGTAGTTTGTGCCTGCGCCGAAATGGTCCACGTTCCAGTTGTTCACTCCGTCGATTCCCGGCCAGCTGCTGTAGGATTTGGAGGAGAGGCAGTAGTCTACTTCAGCTCCGGCGGAAAAACCAAGGCTCAGCCATGAAGCTAGAGGGAGGTTGTATCCTGCGGCGGCGGGAACGCTCAGATAATGCTCGTCGGTAATCACGCTGCCTTTCTTTGCGGCCTCGTAGTGCTGGTCGTCCATTATGAGGAGCATGTCCTGTTCGGTGCTGGTGGAATAGTTCCAGAAGATGGAATAGCTGTACCAGAGGCCAGGTATGCCGAAGCTTCCCAGGGAAGACACTCCCGCATATGCGCCGTTCGCCCAGGCGTAGTTGTATGTCCGGTAGCCGTCCGACGCCACGTTGGTGCGGATGAGCTGGTTGGCCTGCCAGCCTCCGGATACGCTCATCTGAGCGTTTGCGGCGGTTGCTGTGAGTAGCACGGCGGCGAGTATGACGATTAGTTTTCTCATCCGAAGGACAAATGTACGTAAAAAAAGGGAGAAACCCGCTAGGGCCTCTCCCAATTATGCTTTTTATCGAATAATCGATTAGAACATGTAAGCTACGCCGAAGCTGAGAGCGCCGTTGCGGTTTACATTGCCCTTGCCGTCTCCACCGTAGAGGTTGAGGAGGTAGTAGTTGTAACCGACATTGACGCGGATCATGTCAACGATATCGAGAGCGATACCGCCACCGACTGCGATGTTGAACGGCTTGAAGTCGTAGTCATCGGAATAGAAATCGGTGGTGTTGGTCCAGTTGTCAGCAGTGCCCTTGAAGCTCAGGCCGTAGGAGAGGGTGGGGCCTACGAACGGCTCGATGGCGAGGGTTCCGGGGACGAGATCCAGCTTGTAGCTGAAGTACAGGGGAAGTCCAATGAAGCTCTGCTTCATCTGGTTGTCGGAATCATCGGAATCCTTGTAGTTGGTAGCGGAAAAATAGAGGCCGGGGATGAAGTTGATGCCGGGGCCGAAGCTGAAGAGCTGGAAGGATGCTCCTGCGTAGACACCGCCGAAAGCGTCGTCAGCCTTGGTGGTAACGTCGCCAACAATCGGGAGGGTGATGGTGTAGTCCTGATGAAGGGTGTAGCTCTGATAGCCAACGCCTACGCTGAGGCCCTTCTGTGCAAACGCTGCGGTGCAAGCAGCAAGAGCGATTGCAAGAGTGATGATAAGTTTCTTCATTTTTTAAAAAAGTTGGTTGTTGTTAGTTTCAAATCGTAATAAAGTCCTGCAAATATAGTAAAAAACTGCGAATTATTATTCCGCTGCCGGTTCTGCGGCTTCTTCCACGGCCACTTCTGCCTCTGCTTCAGCGGGGGCTTCAGCTGCTGCCTCAACCGCTGCCGCTTCCGCAGCTGCCGCCTTGGCGGCCTGCTTCTTCTCATAGAGTTTCCATCCGCAGAAAGCACCTCCGGCGAGGATCAGGATGCAGATGAGCCAGGTCCAGAACCTGCGCCTGCGAACCTTCTTCGCTTCGGCGGGATCCACTGCCTTGAGGGCGGGGAACTTGACGATGGAGGTGAGGGTCTTGCCGAACTTCGGACGCACGAGCGATGCGGCGTTCACTGCCCAGCCGTTGGCGTTTAGCACCGGGCCGAGGTCGCGGCGGCGGAGTTTGCGCCATGCGATGAACATCGACGGGCCGGAGATGAGCAGCATGATAACCGCGATGATAAGGATGAACTGCCACCAGTGCAGTCCCTTGAGAGACGCAGCTATTCCTGCCAGAGCGGCACCCACGAGTCCGATTGCCATGCCTATGGCGGCGAAGATGCCGGCAAACTTGCCTATGTCGAAGGGCATTGCCGGGGCCTTCCCGTCAGCTGCTGTGTTGGTGGCGGTGGTGAGGCCTGCCATCGACTTTTCGTTCTTCTCGGCCGCCTTCTTGTCGATGCGATCGTTGATCATGCGGGCAACCTTCTTGTAGGGGCTCCAGAAAGCCTGCCTTACGGAGACGGGATTCTCCACGATTCCCGTTACCACCGCGGTGTAGTCATTGCCGGCGCGGTCGTAGAACACGGCATTCTTGCCTGTGCGCAGACCGTCCACGTCGCCGTCGGTAAGTACGGCTGCGATGTTGAAACTCTTGCCGAGCTTTTCGCTCTTGCAGGCGCAGTAGAGGATATACATGCCGCTTAGCGATGCGATTTCGGGAGCGGGACCTGCCACCTTTATGCAGAGGTCGGTGCTGCGCTGGTCGATGTACAGGCGTCCGGCCTGGAAGATGGCCTTCTTGTCGACATCGTAGAAATCGGCCAGCACCACGTAGTTGTTGAGGAAGGTGTAGAAGTCGCGCACCAGATGGAGCACTTTGTCTACCGTTTCGATGCTTATGGCTTCCGCTTCGAGGGCCTTGTCCTTTTCGATGAGATCGAGCAGGGCGGCCTTCTCGTCGGCCTTGAGTATGGCCTTCACGTCATCGAGTCCGAGAGCTTCCACTTCGGCGCCCTTCTTTGCGGCCACCCAATCCTTATACGGACCGAAGGATGCCAGGGCGGCGTTCCATTCGGCTTCGGTAACGCTGTTTTTTTTCGGGAAGACGAGGGCCTTCACCTTTGCGATTGCGGCCTGCCAAGCGGGGTTCACGCCTTCGCCCAGCGGGAGCACGCCCTTCGCGTCGGGCCTTGCGATGGGGTAGAGTGCGATGTCTTCGCACTTGGAGGACAGGTCTTCTGCGGAGATTGAACGAATCTTTTCGATATCTACGTCAACGGCGCCGGAAGCGTCGGCATCGAAGCTGATGAGCTTGCAACGGACGAAGTAGTCGGCCACCTTGGAGGCTACGGCTTCAACGGCTGCAAGAGCGTCGGCTGTGGCATCGCCGTAGGGGAGAGCTTCCTTGGTGAGGGAATCCTTCCATGCGGCGTAGTCGGCGCAGGCTGCGTAGAAGGCCTCGATCTGCTCGGCGGTGACGCCGGTTTCCCCGCTGCGATCGGTTGCTCCGCCCGTGACGGCCGCTATCTTGCCGATGAGTTCGGCCAGCTTCTCGGAGGAGAAGGCGGTGATGATGCCGTCCCCGTTGAACGGGGTGCCGGCGAAGATCTTCGCGTTGTCGGCGGTGTCTTCCAGGGAGATGGAGTCTTTCTTGAGACCCAGGTTCTTCAGAATCTGCTTGGCGGATTTCAGAAGGGTCGCACCTTCGGCGTCTTCCTTGTTGAAACCTTCCAGCGAGAGCTCGGATGCACCCTTGAGGAGGTCGTCGGGATTCTTCAGGATGCG
The DNA here is from genome assembly GCA_017412645.1 of Bacteroidales bacterium. GTDB lineage: Bacteria > Bacteroidota > Bacteroidia > Bacteroidales > UBA932 > Cryptobacteroides. The sequence goes on from JAFPWX010000003.1 coordinate 112,525, forward strand.
GGTTATCCACTGTGCGGTGGCGATAACCTCATCGACGCGGATCTTGCCGTCGGCGTCTTTGTCGATGATTTTAAGGGTTTTCTCGTCGAATTCGAGGCCGGTGACAGGGCAGCTGAGCACCGTCCACATTTTGCGGTCGAGTTCGCCCAGGTGGGCGATGTCCTCTCCGCTGCTGATTTTAACCCTCACCGCGCCGCCTACGGAGGCGAAGGTCCAGTTGTACTTGGGGTTGTCCATATAGAATTGGTTTAAAGTATTAGTCATTAACTTTCAAAGTTAAGAAATAATCGCCAATTATTGTTAAATTTGTTTCCGAACTTTTTGAGCAATGAAAAGATTTTTAATAATAGCAGCCCTTATGGCCACCTTTGTTCCAGCACCGCTGGAGGCACAGCCCCAGAATATCGACTACGCTCCGTCCGCCACCTATTACTTTGGACAGAGGGATACGGTAGAACTGTATTTGGATGTTTACGATCCCGCTCCCGAAAGCGAAACCACCTTCGAAGGGCGTCCGAAGCCCACCATCCTCTGGCTTTTCGGCGGCGGCTTCGTAATGGGAAGCAGAAACGACCCCAGCTACATGTCATGGTTCAAGCAGCTGAACGACGACGGCTACCGCGTCATCAGCGCCGACTATGTGCCCATTCTCAAGGGGCAGGATCTGGGTTTCGGGCTTTTCCAGCTGGTTCCCACCGCCAAGAAGTTTGTATGGGCCTGTGCGGAAGTGGGCGTCCAGGACTGTTTCGCCGCCGTGCGTTTTATCATCGACAATGCTGAGACTCTGGGTGTTGATCCGGCCAATATAGTGCTTAGCGGCTCATCGGCCGGGGCCATGATAGCCCTTACCGCCGAATGGGAGCTGGTGAACCACATGCCCAATGCCTCGGTTCTGCCGGAAGGATTCAATTTCGCCGGGATAATGTCTTTCTCCGGTGCCATCATGAGCGACAAGGGGGCTCCCTCCTGGAATACGCAGCCCTGTCCGCTTTTGATGTTCCACGGAACCGAGGATACACTGGTGAAATATACCAAAACCCAGGCTCTCAAATTGGGCATCTTCGGTACTTCTTCCCTGGTGGACAGGCTTAAGAAGCAGGGCTACCCCTATTGGGCGGTGCGTCTCGAAGGTCACGGTCACGACGTGGCGGCCTGCATGATCTATCTCTGGGAGTGGGAAAAGGCCTGGCTTGAGCAGAATGTAATCCTTGGCCACGGCCGCACCTCCGATGAAATACTTAACGACCCCTCCATACCGAATTGGTGGAAGGGGTCGCTCAAAGTTTACGACGGCGAGTTGCAGTAGCCTTACTGAAGGTTCTTGCAGGCGCCGATGAAGAGTATTGCTCCTGTGGAGAACTCCCTTATCGCATAGATGAACGGGTGGTCCGCCATGAATTCGGTGGACGGCATGAACGCGGTCTCTTTGGCTATGAGGCCGGTAGCCGCCGCAGCTTCGGCGCCGTTCTCGTCCATCTTGAAGCGGGCCTTCTGTATGACGTCGCTGATGAAGGTGGAAACTTCGCTCACTCCGCTCAGGTCAGCCGCACCGCTGAAGACATCTTCAATTCCCAGGGACTGAAGGGAAGTCTTGAAACTCTCAGTGCCGGTATAGCTGACGTCCATCTTGGGGATGATTACGTACTGGGTGGCGCTGTACAGGTTTCCTGTCATCTCTTCCCACTGCTTAGCTCCGAACTTGGCCACGAAACTGTTGAAATCTATTCCGGTATCGGGAAGGAGAATGTCCAGCAGGAAGCTCTTGTTTCCGAAGGGCAGTTCGCACATGGCGGCGTGGAGGTCTTCGCTGTAGGCGTAGCTGCAGGGGATTTCACCGTGCATGAAGTCGGTACTGCGCACATCTCCGGAGAGGCAGTGGAAATCTTCCTTGAAAGTGTTTTCCGTCTTGAACTTCTCGCTCCAGACACCCTTGAAGTAAAGGGCGTTGGTGAGGATGTATGACCAGCTGGGATCGAGCCTGTCAAAGAGGCTGGGAATCATTCCGCCGGTGTTCTCGCTTGTCCAGGAGTTGATGGTCTCGAGGGCTTTCTGTGAGGAGAAATCGAGGTTTTCCACCCGGGCTCCGTAGTATTCTTTAAGGGTGGAGCTGAAAGCCGGAAGAATAGGGAAGGTACGATTGGCCCAGAGAGCGTTCGCAATTGAGAATTTGGTGGAGTTGTCGGCTTTCAGGAGGGCGCCGGTCAGAATTCCGTAGGTGTTGTTGACCTCTTCTTTGCTGAGGCCATTGTAGCCCATCGCGTTTACTATCTGGCTGTAGGTTTCGCCTTTGGCACCGTTGCAAAGCATGCAGAAGGCCGCTTCGAGGCTGAAGGGGGAGATGAAGACCTCTTTATCGGCATCGGCCTTGCAGATGGCTGAGAAAAGATCGAGTGCGAAGGCGTTACCCCTGTTTACGATGTCCTGCTGGCTCCTGGTGAGGTTGATCCTCTGCCTTTCGGTGAAGTTGTATTGCGGATCCTTTCCTGCACCATCCTTGCTGCAGCCGGATATGGCCGCAAGCAGGATAAATGCTGCGAATATATGTGTTTTCATTATCCTTAAATAAATAAGCGATAATAAGATGCACTTGATGTCCGTTTTGTTGCTTGCGATTTTCGTGTTTTTGCTTACCTTTGCAGTCTCATTGGAGGAATGGCCGAGTGGTCGATGGCGGCAGTCTTGAAAACTGTTGTACAGCAATGTACCGGGGGTTCGAATCCCTCTTCCTCCGCAAAAAGGAATGGCATCGCAGCAAAGCTGCGGTGCTTTTTTGATGGCCGCCCGTCAAAAGCTTGCTTTTGTAAGGGTGGACAGCGAAAAAGCACAAGGGGCCGAAGGCCCGTGATGCCATTCTATGCTTTGCAGGGCCCCTCCGGCGAGGAGACAGGGATGTCGGAGCGAAGCGACGAAATCCCCGGCGGCCAAATCCCACGTCCCCATCTTCCAAATCCCCACCTTTTAATCCTCCGGGTGTTGTTAACCGGCAAAAAACTACCGACTAACAACGCTTGACCGGCAGAATTCGCTATATTTGCAATCATACACAGAAAAACCAAAACTACCATTAATATGAAACGCATTCTTATCATTATTGCTCTTGCGACCATCGCGGCCGTCTCTGCAAACGCCCAAATCAAGTACAAGGAACTCAAGGAAGTGTATAACTACAAGGATTACACAGCTCAGGACATCGACCCCTACAGGCCAGGTTGGGCTTCCGCGCTCTCGTTTTTCGTCCCAGGCAGCAGCCAGGTGGTCATGGGCGAGACAGTCCGCGGTCTGCTTTTCCTCGGTGGAAATTTGGTTATCAACAATATTGCCGAGGATAGCCTCGAGAATCTTGTAAAACTACTGGTTAAGGATTCCGAAGGCAATTATGATTTCAGCGACTGGAATGCCGCCAAAAAAGAGATGTTGACTCTTGCCATCTCCGGAGCAGCGAGCCTCGGCCTTGCAATCTGGTCCAGCATCGATGCCAGCCGTGTGGCAAAGGTAAAGAACCAGTACTATCAGAACCTTCATCTGGCTCCGGTGATCTCCTTTACTCCGATTCAGGGCAACAATCTCCAGCCCACTGCTGGTCTTTCGTTAAGCTATAAGTTCTAAGCCATATGAAACGTATCCTCGTATGCGCACTTGCTGCGCTCATGACAATAGCTGCTTTCGGCCAGACAAAGAAGATTCCCCAGAGGCTCGAAATCTCCCAGGTGGAGGTTAACGACGGTGCCGTGGAGCTCGAAGTGTTCGTGATGCCGGTAGGGGAGGAAAAGCACTACTATCTTTCCGTTGGCACAGTCGGTATCGGCGACGACCTCTTCCAGCTCAACATCGACCCGGTATCCGAACTCTTCGTCTATCTTGGCAACTCCCTGGCCGAGACCCTCGAGTCCTTCGAGCAGATGAAGGCCCTCTACAAAACTGAGCTTGGCACTTCCATCCAGATGCCGGGCTGCCTCTCAGTGGCATGGCCCCATGAAGAAAAGATGGAGCCCGTGACCATCACCTTCCGCAAACCCCTCATCTCCAAGATGCTGGAGTTCAGCGTGGATCGTGGCCGTTATCTTTCCGCCACATTCATCGGCAAGGGCGACCTCGGCGCTCTGATTACCGGCGTGAAGCTATACAAAAAGATCCATCCGAAGGAAAAATAATCCTATGCGCAGACTCTGCGTAATATCACTCTTGTTCATAGTACTTGCGCTCCCGCTAGGGGCGCAAGTCTTGGAATCGTTCCGTCCCCTCTATTTCATCGGCGGCATACCGTTGCAGGGGCCTGTGGACAAGACTACGGCCGATGTCAAGTTCCAGTTCAGCGTGGGTATTCCGGTGTGGAAGGACATCGCCGGCCGCGAGGGGCTCGACGCCCATTTCGGCTACACGCAAATCAGCGTATGGGATTTCTTCGACGAATCGTCTCCCTTCAAGGACAATAGTTATATCCCCGGCTTCTATTTGAATGTACCGCTGCAACGCGACCGCATGCTATTCGGCCTTGAGCACCGCTCCAACGGCCGTCCGATGCGCGGCACCGCTGGCGATACCTTCAGCCGTTCGGTGAATTATGCATTCGGAGAATATAAGGCCTTGTTGGATTGCGGCCTGGTGTTGGGGGCGCAGCTGCGTGCCGGCTTTGGCTGGTACGACGAAGAACTGACTCAGGAAGTGTTCTGGCGTTATCTCGGCTATGCCGACTTCACCATCGGCTATCGCCGCGATCGGTTCGAACTGAGTCTCAAGGCTACGCCGGTATTCGCTCCGTTCGACTGCAACCTGGAGGCCTCGGCCGCATACAGCCTCGGCCCCTGCAGTCTCTTCGCCCAGTTCAATTACGGCTATGGCGAAGCCCTCTGCGACTGGGTGCGCGGCTACAGACCCGTGCCCTATCTGAGGGTGGGGGTGAGGTTTTTATAGCAGTTTGATAGCAATATGCGCACACGCCTCGGCATCTGCGAGGGCGTGGTGATGGTTGGTGAGGTCGTAGCCGCAGGCGGCGGCGACGGTTTGGAGCTGGTGGTTGGGCAGGCTGCTGCCGAAGTGCCTGCGGGATGCGGCCAGAGTGTCGTAGAATACGTAATCTGGATAATCCATCTGGTAAACCCTGAAGACGGCCTTGAGGCATCCTTCGTCGAAGCGGCTGTTATGCGCCACCAGCGGCAGTCCTTCAATCTTCGGTGCGATTTTCTCCCAGACATAAAGAAAAACCGGAGCACTGTCAGTATCCTCCTCGCTGAGCCCGTGAACCTGCTGGCAGAACCATTGGTAGTACTCGGGTTCAGGATGGATGAGGCTATAGAACGAGTCCTCGATTACGTCATCACGAACGATGACAATGCCCACGCTGCACACGCTGGACGGGCATTCGTTCGCGGTCTCAAAGTCTATGGCACAAAAGGAACCGAGTTTGCTCATTGCAGAGATGCTATTCTTTCGGCTTTCTCACTCTGTTCGGAATCTCCTTCGGCAGGACAATAGAGAGTTCCATATAGCCTGCGTAGGCGTCGCCGTCGTACCATGGTGTTTGGACGATGAGCTTTTTGAGGCCTTCCTTTTCCACCGTGTAGATGTTGGTGCGGGGATTGGCGAGCATATCCGCAAGTTGGCTGCGAGCGGGCTCGGGATGGCAGTCCAGCACGTTCTGCCCGATGATGCCCGGCTGTCCCGGTTTGAGGAAGGTGCGGCGGGACTTGTCGTTCATATCCAGAATCACGCCATCGCGGTCGCACACCGTCACCGCGACATCGGCTTTCTCGAAATAGTCTCTTTTCATATCAGCAAAGTTAGGCGCTAGCTGCGGCCGAGTTTTTCGCAGAACTCCCTCATCCCCTCCGTGGCCACTTTCTCGATCTGCTGTATGCGCGGGTCGTGGAAGGCGAGGGGTTTCGGATCGATGAGCCAGATGGGGGCCTCGGGCCGGGCGTAACGGTAGAGGCTGGCGGCAGGGTAGACGCTGAGCGAAGTGCCCACGATTAGCACTATGTCCGCCTTGGCCACCAGGTCTATCGCCTCCATCAGCTTGGGAACGGCCTCGCCGAAAAAGACTATGTGCGGGCGGAGCTGAGCCCCGTTCGGGGCCTTGTCGCCCAGGGAAACCTCCCCGTAGCCCACGTCGAAGACCTGCTTCTCCGAGAAGCCGTCGAAGTCGTTATAGCTGTTCTCCGGACGCACCTTGGTGACCTCGCCGTGCAGATGCAGAACGTGCGTACTCCCTGCCCTTTCGTGCAGATTGTCCACATTCTGGGTGATCACGTCCACGCGGTATTTCTTTTCCAGTTCGGCGATGAGCCTGTGGGCTTCGTTGGGCTGTACTTTTGCCAGGTTGCGGCGTTGCATGTTGTAGAAGTCCAGCACCTTGCCGGGATTGCGGGCCCATCCTTCCGCGGACGCCACTTCCATAGGGTCGTAATTGTCCCAGAGACCGCCGTTGTCGCGGTAGGTCCCGAGACCGGATTCGGCGCTCACTCCGGCGCCGGTGAGAACTGCTATCCTATTCATTTATACCGAAATAATACTTTTTAGCCCAATACTCGAAGAGGGGGTCCAGAAGGACCGGGTGCTCGTCGCTGTCCTCGAAGGTGATGATTTCTTTTTTGCAGAGCGCCTCCTTGAGTCTCTTCACGTTGGCGGAAGAGTTGAGACCGTAGCGGCCTATGACCTCGGCCGACGAGAACTTCTGATGACCTTCCAGGATGGCCTTCAGGAGCGAGGCCTGATAGGTGGTGAGCCCCTCCATGATGGCAACGAAACGCGGTTCGTGAATGGAAATGAGCATATCCAGGGCCTCCATGAGGGTGGCCTCGATGATGTAGCCCTTGCTAAGTGAATCGCAGATGGCGGAGAAATGGTTGATATACCAGATATTCTGCCGGAAAAGTTTGCAGACTCCAAGCAGCAGGTCCCTTTCGATAACCTTTCCGCTGACGAGGAAACCCTTTACCACATAATCGATTATCTCCCTTGTGTCCACGGGGCCTATGGGCAGATGCTCGAAGCCGCGGCGGAAGAGTCCGGGACGACCGAAAATCTCCTTCATGGCATTCACCTGCGAGCCGGATAGAATGAAGGAGCAGAGCCTCTTTTCTTCTGGGGAGAAGGCCCCGAGAACGGAGTCGAACACACGGAGAATCTGCTCTCCTTCGTCGAAGAGGGCGAGATCCTGGAATTCGCTGATAATCACGAAGCAACGGCGTCCGGTGGCCCTTGCGATGCGAAGGGGGAGCGTGAGTATCGCTTCCAGGTCCCGCTGGTCGCTGTCCCAGGAAAGGGAAAGGACTGTGTCTTCGGAGGCGAATAGCCTCGGGTCGAAGACGAAATGGGTGCCTTCCAGGTACGACGCCACCGCGTCCGCGAACTCTTCTGGCGTCGTGCAATGGAGCCGCAGCACCGTGCTGCCCATGCGGAGCATGAACGCCTCGCGGCTCCGGACGCCTAGCAGGGAGAATTCGGCCACCGAGAAGGCGTCGCCCCCGATGCGCATATTGTAGAGGGTCTGCTGCACCAGCGACATCTTTCCTGTCTTGGGAGGCTCCCACAGAACTACGTTCTCGCCGCCCGCGAGCAGATTGGCTAGCGCCATGCCTTCGCTTTTCCGGCCGATATTGTGCTTGCCGGTGACATGCTTGTTGTAGATAAAGGCTCCGTCCATGGGGAAACATTTTTGTTGCTTCGCAAATTTATAAATAAATTTTTGCTGATAATCATTTTTTTACTACTTTTGCACCCCAATTATTATTGAAGGCCGCAGGGGCCAGCCAAGAGCCGCCACGGGGCGGACGCCTCCGGTCAAAAACTGTAAAAAGTTTTTTGTTTATGTACGCAATCGTAGAAATTGCAGGCCAGCAGTTCAAGGTGGAAGCCGGAAACGAGATTTTCGTGCAGCGCCTTCCTCAGGCCAAAGATGCCAGCGTAGAGTTTGACAAGGTGCTTCTCGTAGACAACGAGGGCAAGGTCAAAGTCGGTACTCCCTACGTCAAGGGCGCGGTCGTAAAGGCCACGGTCCTGGACGACTCCGCCAGGGCGGACAAGGTCATTGTTTTCAAGAAGATCGCCCACAAGGGCTTCCAGACACTCAATGGTCACCGCCAGAAACTTTCCAAGATTAAAATCGACTCAATCGCTTAAGCACTATGGCACACAAGAAAGGTCAATCAAGTTCCAAGAACGGTCGTGACAGCCACAGCAAACGACTGGGCCTCAAGAAGTTCGGTGGAGAAGCCGTAAAGGCCGGTAACATCATCGTCCGCCAGCGCGGCACCGTCCATTATCCGGACCGCAACGTCGGCATGGGCAAGGATCACACCCTCTATGCTCTCATCGACGGCACCGTTGTCTTCAAACGCAAGAAGGAAGACAAGTCCTACGTATCAGTACTTCCTTTCGAGAACTAATCTCAAGGGTCAATTATGCTGACACTCAAAACATTGCGCGACGACCCTCAGTGGGTCGTTTCGCGTTTAAAGGTAAAGAACTTCGACGCCGAGGAGATAGTTTCCAAGGTGTTGGAGCTCGACGCCGAGCGCCGTAGTCTGCAGCAGCAGAGCGACGCACTGCTCGCGGAGCAGAAAAAGCGCGCCGCAGAAATCGGCGCCCTCATGAAACAGGGTCTCAAGGCGGAAGCCGAGGCTGCCAAGGCAGCGGTGGCTGAGCTCAAGGCCCGCAGCGCAGAACTCCTCGCACGTGGCGATCAGGCCGCAAAGGATCTCCAGGATCAGCTGGTGCTTCTTCCCAACCTTCCATATGAACTCGTTCCGGAAGGCAAGAGTGCCGCGGACAACCTGGTGTTAAAGGAAGGCGGTCCAGCCGAGGTGAAACTGCCCGAGGGAGCACTCCCGCACTGGGAACTCGCCCGCAAGTACGACCTCATCGACTTCGACCTCGGAGTAAAGATCACCGGCGCCGGATTCCCAGTCTATAAGGGCAAGGGAGCCAAGCTCCAGAGGGCCCTGGTGAACTTCTTCCTCGATCGCAATGCGGCCGCAGGCTATCAGGAGACCGAACCCCCCGTGGTGGTGAACGCCGCCTCCGGCTTCGGCACCGGTCAGCTTCCCGACAAGGAAGCCCAGATGTACCACGTAGGCCTGGACGATCTCTATCTGGTTCCCACCGCAGAGGTTCCGCTCACCAACATCTACCGCGATGTCATCCTTACTCCGGACCAGCTTCCGCAGAAGATCACCGCCTACACCCCCTGCTTCCGCAGGGAGGCCGGCAGCTACGGCAAGGACGTGCGCGGACTCAACCGTCTGCACCAGTTCGACAAGGTGGAAATCGTGCGAGTGGAGAAGCCCGAATGCAGCTATGCCGCGCTCGACGAGATGCTCGCCCATGTGGAGGGCCTCGTACGCGACCTCGGCCTCAAGTATCACATACTCAGGCTCTGCGGCGGCGACATGTCCTTCACCAGCGCCATCACCTACGACTTCGAGCTTTGGAGCGCTGCACAGGGCCGCTGGCTGGAAATCTCCAGCGTCTCCAACTTCGAGACCTACCAGAGCAACCGCCTGCATCTCCGTTATCGTGACGAAGAGGGCAAGCCGCAGCTCTGCCACACTCTCAACGGTTCGTCCCTCGCGCTTCCGCGCGTGGTGGCGGCTCTCCTCGAAGACAACCAGACCCCGGAAGGCATAGTGATTCCGGAGGTGCTGCGTCCCTACACAGGCTTCGACATCATCAAGTAGATGGCCCCCAAGACCATCCTCGGCATCGACCCCGGAACCAACATCCTTGGTTACGGGGTCATTGCCGTCGATGCGGCCGGCAAACCCTCCTTCATCGACATGGGGGTGCTGGACCTGAGGCGCATCGCATCGGCATACGACAAACTCGTCTGCATCAACCAGAAGGTGTCGGCCCTGTGCGACCTTCATCATCCCCAGGAACTCGCCATCGAATCGCCCTTCTATGGTAAGAACGCCCAGGTGGTACTCAAGCTCGGGCGTGCTCAGGGGGCTGCCATGATTGCGGCCGCCGCAAGGGGCATGAACGTTCACGAATACGCTCCCCGCGAGGCCAAGATGGCAATCTGCGGCAACGGCGGTGCATCCAAGGAGCAGGTTGCCATGATGGTGGAAAAGACTCTCGGTATCAATATCGAGAGCAAATACCTCGATGCCACCGACGCCCTGGCCATAGCCATGTGCCATTTCTATACACTCACAAGTCCTCTCAAAGGACTGGGCGGCTCCTCTTCCTGGGAGAAGTTCATAAAGGAGCATCCGGAGAGAGTAAAATAATTTTTTTGCGCCTTTAAACCATCCCCGCGCGAGCGCATCCAAGTACGCGTATGAAACCTTATAGCCTTCTCATAGCCATAGGAATGCTGTTTTCCACAGCACTTGGCGCCCAGCACAAAGTAACTGCAACCCTTCAGGATTCCCAAAGCGGCGAGCCCCTGGCATTTGCCACTGTTTCGCTTACCCGCGACGGGGCCAAGAACGTATACAAGTACGTGCTTTCCGGCGACGACGGAAAGGTGGATTTCGAAGGCGTGCGCAGCGCGAAGTATGTTTTCAAGGTAGAACTTCTCGGCTATAAGTCTTACAGCCGCGAGATTACGGTAGATAAGGACCTGGCTCTCGGTGTTCTGAAGGTGAACCCCGACGCCGTTCAGCTCGAGGGGGCGATGGTGTCCGATGTCGGCAATCCAATCATCGTCAGGAAAGATACCATCGAATACAACGCCTCGTCCTTCAAAACCACCGAGAATGATGTTCTGGAAGACCTTCTGAAGAAGCTTCCCGGCATCGAGATAGGCGACGACGGCAGCATTACCTCGAACGGCAAGGCTATCGACAAAATCACCATCAACGGCAAGACCTTCTTCCTCAACGATCCCCAGCTTGCCAGCAAGAACATTCCCGCCAGCATCATCAACAAAGTGAAGGTGGTGAACAAAAAGAGCGAGCAGGCGGAATTTACCGGCATCGACGACGGAGAGGAGGAGACGGTGATCGACCTCTCGGTGCGTCGCGGCATGATGCACGGATCGTTCGGTAACGTGATGGGTGGCGTGGGCCACGACATCCCGGCCTCTGAGGGTCTGGTGAACGACTGGCGCTACCAGGGAGCCGGTTTCATCGGCAATTTCACGGACGAACGTCAGATCAGTATAGTGCTGAATGCGAACAATACCAATAACCGCGGCTTCAACGATCTTTCCGGCAACATGATGGGGAATATGCGTGGGGGCCGTGGAGGCGGTTTCGGGGGGAACACGGGCATCACCACTTCCTACATGGTCGGAACCAACGGGGCATGGACCCTTTGCGACGGCCAGATGGACCTCGGAGGTAACTATCTTTTCAATCATACAGGAAGAGATGTTCTCACGCAGAGTTCGAAAACCACTTATCTGGACGACTACAACCTGCTTTACGACAGCAAGGGCGGCAGCAACACCATTTCCAACGGCCATCGTTTCGGTATCAGACTGGACCATGTGTTCAGCAAGAACACTTCCATCCTGTTCGAGCCGCGTATCGAGTTCGGTAACGGTAACTACACCCAGAGCAGCGAATATACCACTTATGCCGATTCTCTGGACGGTTCCGCACCGGTTAAGGTGAACTACGGCGACTCGCGCGACGCAGGCTACAATACGAATTTCAATACCAGCGGTTTCGCTCTTCTACGGCAGAGGCTCGGAAAAGCCGGGCGTACGCTCACTGTGATGAGCCGCTATTCGCTGAGCGATAACCGCCTGAATTCCACGAACGTAACCAATACTTATGTTGCGGAAGCCAACTCTCCGGTGAATCAGCAGATTGCACAGAAGAGTAACAATTATTCGGTATGGGGTAGGGTTACGTATACCGAACCGCTTGTGAAAAATCTTTTCCTGGAGGTGAACTACCGCTATGGATGGGCACTTTCCAAATCGGAGAAGAACACCTGGGACAATATCCTGAATGTCCAGAGCTACGAATATTCCAACGAAATAGTGAACCGTACGAACCAGCACAACTTCGGGATGAACCTGATGTACCAGCTGGACAAGTCGAGGGCGCAGATAGGTTTTTCCGCCATCCCGGTGAAGACTTATAACAGTACCACCCGCTACAACAGCCTCGACAGTTCTTATTCTCCCGTGGATACCACCTACACCACCTGGAAGTTCGCTCCGAGCGCCATGGTGTGGTGGGAGTTCAGCGAGAACGCTAATGCGCGCCTGTTCTACCGCGGCAACGTCTCGCAGCCGTCTACCAGCCAGCTCATGCCGGTTCCCGACAATACGGACCCCCTGAACGTGAACTTCGGTAATCCCACACTCACTCCTTATTTCTCGCACAACGTCAACGGCGATGTGCGCTACAACAACAAGAAGACCTTCGCGTCATTCAATATCCGTTTCAACGGTTCATACACCTCCGACCCTATCGTAAGCGCCATCTGGTACTCGAACGGCGCCGCCTATTCTATGCCTCTGAATGGTCCCGATGCGTTCAGCGCGGGCTTGTTCGGCTTCGCCAACATCCCCCTCGGCCGTTCCAAGTTCTCGATATCCAACTTTACCAGGGCGAACTATTCCGAGTCCTCGTCTTACATAGGCTCGGATATCGACATGAGCAAGTACACCACCGGGAACGACTACTACGGCTTCATGGAGGAACTGCTCGGCAACGTTGCGAACGACACCTACTTTGCCGCCCATTTCACGCAGAACCGCACGCGTACGCTCGGCATTACCGAAAGGCTTCGCCTGGTATATCGCACCGACGCCCTGGAACTCTCGGCCAGCGGACGTACCCGCTTCAACAGGAGCACCTACACCATTCAGTCGTCCAGCAATATCAGGACCTTTAACAACCAGATCCGCCTTGGAGCAACCTGGACCTGGGATGGCCCCGGCCTCACTTTCAAGGGAGAGGGCGACTACAACTGGTATAATGGCTATTCCAACCAGGATATGACGCCCGAGTACGTGCTCAACGCTGAGATTCAGAAATTCCTGTTCAAGAAGAAGTTCACGCTGGCCGTGAAGTGCTACGACATACTCGGTCAGGCCAAGCAGCTCAGCGTAACCGACTCCGCGAACTTCCACAGCGAAGTGCTCAACAACACCCTGGGGCGCTACATCATCGCTTCGCTCACTTATCGCTTCGGCAACATGGACCGCAGCAAGATGCGCGGCCCAGGAGGCCCTGGCGGTCCTCCAAGAATGAGGTAGGGGTTTCTAGCGGGATTCCTCCCCGATAAGTTTGTGATCCATCCAGCGGGTGCCGCGGATACGTATCAAATAGAGTATTCCTCTTACATTGAGCTCTATGCACATCGCAATCCAGTAGCCCATGAGGCCAAGGTGCGGTGTGAGTATGACCGCTAGGCCTATGCGCGCCAGCCAGATGCTCACGAAGTTCATTGCTGTGGGCACTTTCGTATCTCCTGCTCCGGTGCAGCAGCCTCCCGCCACTATCGAAATGGCATATCCGGCCTCGGCGAAGGCCTCGAGCCGCAGGCATCTGGCACCCAGCGCCACCACTTCGGGATCGGAGCTCAGCAGGCCCATTATGGCCTCGGCCGCAAAGTACATCACTACTGCAAGGGCTACCATCATTCCGGTTCCGAGAGAAACCGTTACACGGGTGAAGCCGCGGGCCAGGTCCTTTCGTCCTGCACCCAGGCTCTGTCCCACCAGGGTGGTGGCTGCATCGGCCGTGCCGTATCCGGGCATATAGCAGAAGCTCTCCGCTATTATTGCAAAGGAGTTCGCGGCGATGGCGACGGCTCCAAGCGGAGCTACGATGAGCGTGCTGGCGACATAGGCCCCGCGCATCACGACGTTCTGCAGCCATAGGGGACCAGTGATGCTCCAGGCCTTGCCCATGCAGTAGCGATCCGGCAGGAATGAGCCTTTTTCGTGCACTATGGCCAGATCTTTCCGGCGCAGCAGCAGGAAATACAGGCCGGCCAAAGCTCCCAGGGCTTCGGCTATGCCGGTGCCGAGCGCGGCTCCGCGTACTCCCATCCCTGCCCCGGGCATCATGAAGGAAAGCCCCGCGAGACTGACTTCCCTTGTCGAGAAGATGAGGAAGAAATTGAAGATGACATCCAGTATACACATGAGGATGTACAGGATGCTCGGCAGTTTCATCTCTCCGCTGCACTGGAGCATGTTGCTGCAAAAGAAGCCCAGCTGCATGGCCGGAAGGAAGAGCGAGTATGTGCGGAAATAAGCCGATGCGTCCCCGCAGATGGCGGCTTCGCCTCCGAGCCAGCCGGGGAGCAGGCCGGAGATGGAGGCGGCAGCGATTCCCAGAAGCATGGAGAAGGCGGTAACCACGGTGAGACCTTGTCGCAGAACAGCTCTTGCGCCTGCGAAATCTCCCGCTCCTATGCGATGGGCAACCTGAACAGAGAATCCCTGCGACAAAGCTATGCAGAAGCCGGAGCATAGCCAGGTGCTGGTGGATACCAGTCCTATCGATGCAGCCGGTCCTGCGCCCAAACTTCCCACCATGGCCGCGTCGATGAACTCCAGAAGCACCGAAGCCAGCTGCGCCAGGATGGCAGGTCCGCACAGAAACAGCGTGAGCCGCACCCTGTCCCCGAGCGAGAGGGGAGCGCCGGAGCGGATATTTTCCAGAAGTATGTCTTTGGTGGCTGCCATCGGGAGTGCAAAGATACAAAGGAAATCCATGTTTTTCATATACCCCGAGTTTTATTATATTTGTACTCTGTATGCGTAAACCCTACGGAGCAATGTGGATAATGGTGCTGCTGAGTGCGGTGCTGATGAGCCTGCCGTGGCTCGTGCCGCATTGCGGCTTCCTTGCGCTCATAGGGCTGGTGCCGCTGCTGAGTGCCGAGAGGGTGGCTTCCCAGAACGGCGTGAAGCATTTCTGGATATGGCACTACTCCTGTTTTGTCCTCTGGAACGCGTTCACTACTTTCTGGGTGTGCAATGCCACGGTCGGCGGCGGGATCTTCGCGGTTCTGGCGAACGCCCTGCAGATGTCGGTGGTGTTCGGTCTCTTCAGGCTTTCGAAAAAGCGCCTCGGCGGCATCCTTCCGTATCTTTTCCTCGCTTTCGCATGGATAGCGTGGGAGCGCTGGTACTTGGTGAGCGCGCAGATTTCCTGGCCATGGCTGGTCCTGGGAAACGCCTTCGCCCGCAGCATACGCAGCATTCAGTGGTACGAGTTCACCGGAACTCTCGGCGGCAGCCTGTGGATATGGGCGGCGAACCTGTCGGCCTTCGGCCTGATGGTAAGCATCCTGGAAGGCACCTGGTTCCGCTGGAAGGGCTTTGCAAAATGGAGCTCCGTTCTGGGCGCGCTGCTGGTTTTCGCCCTGCCGTTCGCCGCATCCGCGCATCTCTGGCGCAGCTTTGAGGAAGATTCCGAAGGGACTGTTGCGGTAACCATCGCGCAGCCGAACTTCGACCCATATCAGAAATTCACTTCGCTCACACAGGCGCAGCAGACGGAGATCCTCCTCGGCCAGTTCTCGGAGGCCCTGGCGGAAGACAGCCAGGCAACCCCCGTCCTCCTCATCGCCCCGGAAACCTTCACCGGCGACATCTGGCTGAACGACATTTCCTCCTCACCCACCTGGAAGTCCTTCCAGGAGTTCCTGAAGGGCCATCCGAAAGCGAACCTTCTCTTCGGCGCATCCACCTATAGATACTACGCACAGCGTTCCGCTCCCTCGATCCTGGCCCGTGAATCCGGTTCCGGCTGGGTGGAGAACCACAACACGGCTTTCGTTACAGATACTTCCGGTCGCGAAGAGCTCTTCCATAAGAGCAAGTTGGTGGTGGGCGTGGAGATGACGCCGTACCCGAAGTTCTTCGTCCCCATTGACAATAAGCTCGGAGGCCTGATGGGACGCTGCATCGGCCAGCCGGAAATCAGCTGCCTGCACTACTCAGGCGCCGCCCCCGCCGGGATTCCCTTCGGCTGCGCCGTCTGCTACGAATCAGTCTACCCGGAATACTGCACAGGCTATGTGCGCAAGGGGGCCGAGTTCATGACCATCATCACCAACGACGCCTGGTGGGGTGATACCCCGGGGTATAAGCAGCACGCCAGCTACGCGTCGCTCCGGGCCATCGAGCTTCGCCGCGACATCGCCCGCTGCGGCAATACCGGCATCAGCGGAGTCATAAACCAGAGAGGGGAGTACCTGTCGCAGTCGGACTGGTGGCAGCGCGAAACGTTGAGCGGCGAAGTGAATCTCAGCAAACGCGAAACCTTCTTCGTGCGCTACGGCGATATCGTCGGCCGCATTTGCACATTCGCGTTCCTGCTGATGCTAGCGTTCCTGCTTGTATCGTTCCTGATTCCCAAAAGGCGATAATGCCTATTCCTCCTCTTCCGGAGCTGGCATGTTGGAGGCGTACTTGCGCCATTTCTCCAACAGCGCGGTCATATCCTCAGGTAGAACAGAATCGAACTGCATCCATTTGCCGCTCACCGGGTGCGTGAAGCCCAGGGTCTTTGCGTGCAGCGCCTGGCGCGGGCATATCTTGAAGCAGTTCTGGATGAACTGGCGGTACTTCGCGTAGATGGTTCCCTTGCGGATTTCGCTGCCGCCGTACTTCTCGTCATTGAACAGCGGATGGCCGAGCGAAGCCATATGTACGCGTATCTGATGCGTGCGGCCGGTCTCCAGCTTGCATTCCACCAGGGTGACGAAGCCGAAGCGTTCCAGCACCTTCCAATGGGTGACGGCGCGCTTGCCGTCCCCGTCTTCCTTGGCTATACGGTAGCGGGTGCGTTCAGAGGGATCGCGCTCGAGCGGAGCGTCCACCGTGCCGGCGTCTTCCGGCATATCGCCCCAAACGATGGCCTGGTAGCGACGGTCGATGGTATGACGGTAGAACTGGTCGGCCAGGCTCATCTGGGCCTCGTCGGTCTTGGAGATGACAAGCAGGCCGCTGGTGTCCTTGTCGATGCGGTGCACCAGGAACCCGCCGCGCTCGTCGTCTCCTGCAACCCGCACTCCCAGATGCCAGGCGAGGGCGTTCACAAGAGTGCCGTCGTAATGGCCGTGACCGGGATGCACCACCATGCCGGCGGCCTTGTTGAGCACCAGCAGGGAAGAGTCTTCGTAAATGATATTCAGGGGGATATCCTGCGGGATGACGTCCACGCCGCGGCGCTCGTAGGGCATCACGAAGCGTATCACCTCGCCGGGACGCACCACGTAATTGGCCTTCACCGTTTTTTCGCCAACCTTCACGTAGCCGTTCTTGATGGCCATCTGAATGCGGTTGCGGGAGGTCTTTTCCAGATGGGTGGACATGTACTTGTCCACGCGCATGGGCTCCTGCCCCGAGTCGACGTCAAGGTGGAAATGTCCGAACAGTATGTCTTCCTGCTCTTCGGAGATTATTTTCTCTTCGGAGATCATTTGCCCTGGGGTATCTTTTCCGGGTCGAGGGTGAGCCAGAGGGCTACTCCGGCGCCCATGGTGAGGGGAGTCTCGACCGATGCGGGGCTCTGCTTGTACACCACCGCGTTGAGCGAATCGTTGTAGTCGCGCACCTCGCGGTCGAAGACCAGGCGGGTGACGTTGAGGGAGTTGTCGTGCACGGCGTCCACGGCGTGCAGATATTTCATGCCCACGGTATTGGGAGCGTAGGTGCGGGAATCTTCGGAGTTGAGGCCTACCACAAGGTCGATGGCGGCACCGCTTTCCACGGACGTGCCGCTGGGAATCTCCTTATTCTGGTAGAGCTGGCGGAGTACGTTGTTGGTGGCGATGTCGGAAACGTAGACCAGGCGACCGAGGGCGAGACCGCGGGACGAGAGTTCCGCCTTGGCCTGGCGCATGGAATAGCCCACCAGATTGGGCATGGTGACCTGCTTGGGCACTACGGTATTGATGGTAAGCAGCACCCTGCGGCCTTTCTTCACCTTGCTGCCGGGAGCCGGAGTCTGGGTGAAGACGGCACCGCGCTGCATGCGGCGCACGTACACGGAGTCGATGACATCCACCCGGACGCTGCTGTGGCGGGCGGTTTCACGGGCTTCGGCCACGCTCATGTTGGTGAAGTCGGGTACGGAGATTTCTTTGCCGTGCTGGGTGATGATGCCCAGTATGATATTGACTCCCAGCAGGATGACGGCAACAAATGCCACAGCCAGAAGGAGGTTTTTGACTATCCAGTTTTTAAAGAATCCGGTCTTTTGTTCCATAGCATACAAAGGTAACACTTTATTTTGTATTTTTGTGGATATGAAAAAACCACAACTGATCACTAAGGCCGATGTCATCCGTTTCGTGAAAGAGAATGGCATCGAGATGATAGACTTCATGTATCCGGCTGGCGACGGCCGCATCAAGACGCTCAATTTCGTAATTACTGACGACGAATACCTGGACAACATCCTCACTTACGGTGAAAGGGTGGACGGCAGCAGCCTCTTCCCCTTCATCGAAGCCGGCCGCTCCGACCTTTACGTGCTTCCGCGCTTCCGCACCGCATTCGTGGATCCCTTCGCGGAAATCCCAACGCTCACTATGCTTTGCGCGTATTTCGACCGTGACGGCCACCGTCTGGAATCCTCGCCCGACTTCACGCTTCACAAGGCCTGCAAGACCCTGAAGGACAAGTTTGGAATCGAGTTCCAGGCCATGGGCGAGCTGGAATACTACGTGGTGTCGGAGCTCGATCCGGCCTTCCCGGCGGAGAACCAGCACGGCTATCATGAGTCCGACCCGTTCGCGAAGTTCAACTCTTTCCGCACTGAGTGCATGCACCTTATCGCGCAGGCCGGCGGAAACATCAAATACGGCCATTCCGAGGTGGGCAACTTCACCCTTGAAGGACGGAACTACGAGCAGAACGAGATAGAGTTCCTCCCCGTCGCGGCGGAAGACGCAGCCGACCAGATCACCCTGGCCAAGTGGATTATCCGCACCCTTGCGTGGAAGAGGGGACTGAACGTCACCTTCGCCCCGAAGATCACCGTCGGCAAGGCGGGTTCGGGCATGCATATCCATATGCGTCTGGTGAAAGACGGCAAGAGCGTCACCGTGGCTGACGGAGCCCTTTCAGAGACCGCCCGCCGCGCCATCGCCGGCCTGCTCAGGATAGCTCCCTCCATCACCGCCTTCGGCAACACCGTTCCGGTATCGTACTTCCGCCTGGTGCCGCATCAGGAGGCTCCCACCAACGTGTGCTGGGGCTACAGCAACCGCAGCGCCCTCATCCGCGTGCCGCTCGGCTGGACGAGCACCGTGAACATGTGCGCCGAAGCCAATCCGGCCGAGAAAGGCGGCCCGGTAGACGGCAGCTTCAAGCAGACCTTCGAGATGCGTTCGCCCGACGGCAGCGCCAACGCCTACCTGCTGCTGGCAGCCCTCTGCGTGGGCGTGAGGCTCGGCCTTGAGATGCCCGACGGTCTGGCCGAAGCCGACCGTACCTTCGTCGACGTGGACATCCACAAGAAGGAGAACGCCGCCCGCCTGGCCACTCTCGAGAGCCTTCCCGACAGCTGCGCCGCCTCGGCCGACTGCCTGGAAAACCAGCGCGCCCTCTACGAGGCCGAAGGAGTGTTCGACGCACGCGCCATCGACGGCACCATCGCCCGTCTGCGCGCCTATCGCGACAGGACCCTGCGCCACGACGTGGAAGGCAACCCCACCAAGGTAGCCGAGCTGGTGAAGACATATCTGCACTGTGGGTAATATGCATAGACTGTTCTCAATACTCTTTACCGCCGTGCTGCTTATGCAGAGTACGGCGGCGCTGTGTCAGGATAACAGCGACGAAAAAACCTTCGCCTCGGCCGAGTGGAACTGGCGGCCGCTGAAAGGCGGCGCGGAGGTGGGTTATGCCCAGCTCCCGCTTTTCGACTCCATGCAGAGCATTTCCGTGATACGCTATCCGCTCCGCAAGGTGAAGACCTTCCTCGCGAATGACAGCGCGGATGCGGCTGACAGTACTTCCGCACTGGCGCTCAGACACGGAGGCTTTGCGGCCATAAATGCTTCGTATTTCAACGTAACAACCCTCTACCCGACCACTTACACCAAGGACGACGGCCGTCAGGAAGGCTGGACCGAGGCGCGGGAACTCTTCCGCGTGGATGGTGCGGTGGCGATAAGAAGGGCGCATAAGCTCAAGATCTTCACCAGCGACACCCTCTCCTATTCCCGTCAGGCCAGATGGTGCCGCGAGGCTCTCGCTGCCGGCCCGGTGTTGTTTAAGGACGGCAATGTGGCGCGTCCGGAATGGCCTGTGGGCAAGTTCTACGAGGGGCGCCATCCCCGCACTGTTATTGGCACGACTGCCGACGGCTGGGGTTATCTCATAGTGATAGACGGACGTTTCCCCGAGGGCATAGGAACTACCATTCCGGAAACGGCGCAGATTTGCAAGTGGTTCGGCTTGAAGGACGCCCTCAACCTCGACGGCGGCGGCTCGAGCGTGCTCTGGACGCAGGATTACGGAGTCATCTCCCATCCGTACGACAACAAACGCTTCGACCACGCCGGCCAACGCGTTGTTCCGAATATTATCTACTTGAAATAGGCGGATCTAGATAAGTCCGCAGATTTTTTCCAGCCAAACCGCGTCGGAACTGTCAAAGGTATCCGGCGCGGTGCTGTCTATATCCAGCACGGCGGTAACGGCTCCGTTGCGAATCACCGGAACCACGATCTCGGACTTTGACAGGGAACTGCAGGCGATGTGCCCGGGGAAGGCTTCCACGTCGGGAACCACCACGGTGTGGGCCTCTTTCCATGCGGTGCCGCAGACGCCGCGGCCCAATCCTATACGGAAACAGGCGGCAGGGCCCTGGAAGGGACCGAGAACCAACTCCCGGGCTTCAGAAGCCACAGCCGGAGCCACCCGGTAGAATCCCACCCAGAAGAATTTCATGCGCTCGTAAATCAGCGCGGCGCTTTCCGCCATACGCGCCACGGTATCTGGCTCGTCGCCCAGCAGGGCCGCCAAATCCTGATAGAGGCGCAGGTACTTGAATACCTTCGACGGCAGGTGGCAGTAACCGTCGGGATGCTTTACCAGATAATCCTGATGCCTCTCTTCGGCCTCGAAGAAGTTGCGCAGGGGCTCCAGTTCCACGGCAAGCGGCTGCCCCAGCCTGGCGCTCACCTTTTCGAACGCCGCCTGAAGTACCGGCAGGTCCGCGGGATCCGAATAGTAGATGCCGGTACGGTAACGGGTGCCTTCGTCGTGCCCCTGGCGGTTCAGGCTCAGGGGGTCGATAATGCAGAAATAAAGGTCGGCCAGCGTTTCCAGGGAGATGCGCTCCGGTCTGTAGGTAACCCGCACCGTCTCGGCGAAGCCGGTGGTATCGGTATACACCTCTTCATAAGAAGGACGTCCCTCGAAGGCGGGGGAGCCCTGTGCGTATCCGCTAACGGCCTCCAGAACGCCGCTCACTCCCGAAAAGAAGTGAGCGACGCCCCAGAAGCAACCGCCTGCAAAATAAATCTCAGCCACTTTAGAACAGGGTTGGATGTCCTTCGTCGAGCTGACGGAGCACATGTTCCATGGTGGCCTGACGGATAAGGGCGCTGAGCGAGCGCAGACCGAACTGCCTGCGGTACTGGGCGATGGCATTCATTTCGTGCTTGTTGAAGAACACACTCTTGCGGATGTTGCGCTTCAAGGCGGCACGTTCCTTATCCTGATAGCGTACGTCGACGCCGGTTTTCTTTTTTGCCATAACAATAAGAAAAGGCCGCAGGACAGCTGAGAGCCCTGCGGCCTTATAAACTATTCGGGTTTCTGTACGAATTCAATTATGTTGCCGCTTTCCACGAGGGCGCGGGCGGCGTTCTGGACGTCGGCTGCGGTGAGTTTGTTCACTGCCTCTTCGTAGGCCTTGTCGTACTCGACCGGAAGCATGTTGTAGTCCTTGATGAGGTTCAGCCAGTAACCGTTGTTGATGCGGTTCTCGGGAACGTTCTTCTTGAGGTTGAGGAGAGTCATGTTGAACTCTTCATCGGTGGGACCGTTCTTTGCCATGTCTTCGACAATGACCTGGGCGGTGCTCACCAGAGTATCGCAGAGCTCGGGCTTGCAGGCAAAGACAACCTGGAGCATGGCACGCGGGGTGGGAAGATCACGCAGATCGACCGGGGAGCTGGCTCCATAGGTGCCGCCGATCTCCTCGCGGAGAGTGGTGGTGTTGCGCATGTCAAGGATGTAGCTCAGGGCGTCGAGCGCTGCGTCGTTGGCAGGACTGTACTCCATGGAGGTGGAATAGAGGATGATGGCGGTGCAGAGCGGGGTCTCCATCTTGGTGGGAACGGCTTCCCTGACTTCGCCCGGGACATATTCTTCCTTGGTGTCTACCCAGCTGAGCTGCTTGCCACCCTTCTTGATGCCGCCGATGTACTTCTCTACAAGAGGCTTGATCTCGTCGGGGTTGAAGTCGCCAACGATGATGAGCTTGAGGCCCTTGGTGCCGCTGAAGAGCTTCTTGTAGTACTTCTCAACGGTTGCGATGGAAGCATTCTCAAGAGTCTTTTCAGAGATGACGCCCTTGCGGGGGTTGTTGCCGTAGGCGGTTTTGTAGAAGTCTCTCTGGAGCTTGTACTGGGGATTCTCCATGATACCCGGGAGCATGCTCTTAAGCTGGTCCACGCCAACCTGGTACTCGTCAGCGTCGAAGCGCGGCTGCATGTAGGTGAGGTAAATGAGCTGGAAAGCGGTCTCGAGGTCCTTCTTGGTGGAGGTGGCGTTGATGCCGCTGGTGAGACTGCCAAGATAAGGCTGTACATATACGTTCTTGCCGGTGAGCATCTTCTTGGTCTGGCTGCCGGTGAAGCCCGCCACACCGCAGTTCTGGTAGAACATGCCTATCACATTGTCGTCGAAGGAATCGAGGTCGGCGGTGGCGATGAGGCTCCTGCCGCCTTCACGCCAGAGGCTCATGCGGATCTGGTCCTTGGTGTATTCGGTGGGAAGAAGGGTCACCTCTACGCCGTTCTTGAGGGTCCATACGGTGGAACCGTACACGCCGGGAGCGGTCTTCTTCACAGGGGATGCCTTGAGTTTGGAACCGTCCATGAACTCGGAAGCGATCTCTTCGCCTTCGAGGGGCTTCACGTCGGAAGCCTTCACTTCGGCCACGATGTCGAGCATCTGCTGCTCGGTGGGGGTGACGCTGCCTTCCTTACCTGCGCCATTGAAGAGCATTACCATGTTGTCTTCACCGAAGAGCTGGCCGAGGATCTGGTTCACCACGTTTGCATTGAGCTGGCCGAGCAGAGCGTCGTCGATCTGCTTCTCCACCTCGGGCTCCATGAAGGGCTTGCTGTCGAAGAAGTTGTTCAGAATGCGGCGGATGAACTCGGGGTTCTTGCGGGTGGAAGCCTTCTCCACGGCAGCTTCGTTGTCGGCTACGATCTGAGCCTTGGCACGGTTGAATTCGGCGTCGGTGATGCCGTAGCGGCGGAGACGCTCGATTTCGGTATAGTATGCGCGGAAGCCGTCGAGAACGTTGTCTTCACGAAGGGTTACGCTGGCGAAGCTGGCGTCGATGGCGTCGTAGATGAGAGTTCCGAAGCCGAAGCTGCCCCTGATGTAGGGAGCGCCGGTCTTTGAGGTGATGTCGTCGAAGCGCTCGTACATAGTCTGCGAGACTATGCTCTTCACGAGGCCGAACATCTCTCCCATGATGGTGGCATTGTAAGCCTCAGGCATGGCCTCGCTCTTCCAGACAATCTCTATCTCAGAGGAGGTGAGTTCCGGGTCGGTGATAACGCCAACGACGGGTTCGGCATTGGCGGGGAACTCGATCTGCGGCTCCGGTGCGGGGTTCTCGCAGGCGGGGATACGGCCGAAGTATTCGGCTATCTTGGCCTCGATGTGGTCGGGGTCGATGTCGCCCACCACCACGACGGCCTGGTTGCCGGGATGGTACCAGGTGGCGTAGAAGGTGTCGATGGAACTCTTCTGGAAGGTCTTGAGGTTCTCTTCGCTGCCGATGAGGGTGCAGGTCGCATACTTGGTGTTCCCGAAGTAGTAGGGAAGGCTGGCCTCAAGGGTACGCCACTGGGCGTTGCGGCGGCTGCGGCGTTCCTCGACGATGACGGGACGCTCGAGGTCGAGCTCTTCCTGCTCGTTGAGTACGTAGTGCGCGTATTCGGAGAGGATGAGCAGGCAGCTGTCGGCCACGCTCTCACGTTCTACCGGGATGTTGTTGAGCATGTACTGGGTTTCCTCGAAGCCGGTGGACGCATTGATGTTGCGGCCGAATTCGGCTCCTATGCTCTGGAGATAGTTGAGTATGCCCTTGCCGGGGAAGCGCTCGGTGCCGTTGAAGCACATGTGCTCAAGGAAGTGGGCAAGACCGTCCTGGTCGGGGGTCTCGAAGATGCCGCCGGCCTTGGTGGCCAGGTAGAACTCCGCCCTGTGCTCAGGAAGGGCGTTCTTGCGGATGTAATAGGTGAGCCCGTTTTCGAGCTTGCCGACCTTCACTGCCGGGTCGTTCGGAAGCGGCTGCATCATCGGATTCTGGGCGGAGAGACTCAGAGTCGCGAAAGCCGCGGCGAGGAAAATAAAGATCCTTTTCATACTTTATTGTTGATTGTTATAAAGATTATCTATCTGGGCTGCAAGAGACAGAATCTGAGGCAGATTTTCCACCTCCAGCCTGCGGCCGATGATGGTGCCCTTCGAGTCGATCATATAGAGCCTGGGAGTGGAAATCACCCCGTACAGACGGAGGTAATCGCTGTCGATTTCCGGATCCCAGTAATGCCTGAGGCGAATGTTTTTGTTCCCCAGCTTGAAACTCTTCCGGAAGGCCTTCCACGCAGCCTTGTCCTGTCCGGCATATACGGCATGGAAATCCACGGGCATCTCAACGGCCGAATCCAGCACTCCCGGGAGCACCTTGGCTTCCAGGGCGCATTTGGCGCAGGATGTGTCGTAAAACCAGATCAGAGTGGGGCGGCCGGGGCGGGGCAGCGTTGCCTTGCCTCCGCAGGGCTTGCGCACTGTGATCACCGGCGCATCCATGCCAATCAAAGATTTGCGGTTGAAGTCTGAGAAGAGTTTGGCGTCCATCTCTTCGAACTCGCTCCGCCAAGCGACCTTGCCTGCGGCAAACCAGCTGTCGTAAATATGCAGCGCCACGGCTTCTTCACCCATGACGGGAGATTCCCTGTAATGGTCGAAAAGCCAGAGGGCTATGTGCTGGCGGGTGAGCGAATCCCTGGCGGCGCCTATCATGTAGTCGGTTTCGGCTGTCTTGGACTCGGTGTCGGCGGTCTGCATTGCCTGCACGTAGACAGCCATGAGGCTGTCCAATTGTGAATAGTCCTGAGCTCTTGAGAGCCAGGACAGGGCAAACAGCATTATGACCGCCAGGAACTTACGCATTGATGGCGGGAAGCTTTATGCCTGCAGGCATGAACATGGATGTATCTCCACCGTGGCGGATGATGTCGCGCACCGCGCTGGAAGAGATATGGGAGTATTCCTGTGCGGTAGGAATGATTACCGTGTCGATTTCCGGGTAGAGACGGCGGTTGGCGTCGGCAATGCTCTGCTCGGCCTCGAAGTCGAGGAAGTTGCGAACGCCGCGCACGATATGCCTGATGCCGAGCTCCCGGCAGATGTCGATGGTGAGCCCGTCGTAACTGATTATCTTTACGCCCTTCAAGCCTTTGGTGGCCTGGGCTATGATGTCTTTTTTCTGTTCTACCGTGAAGAACCCGGTCTTGTCCTGGTTCACGCCTATTGCCACCACTACTTCGTCGAAAATGCCGAGGGCCCTCCGGAGTATGTCCAGATGACCTGAGGTGAAGGGATCGAAGGAGCCCGGGAAGAGTGCTACAGTTGCCATTCGATAGGTGTTTTGCCCCTAAAGGTAAGGAAATTATTTGCTTTGGAAAAGTGCTTGCATCCAAAAAATGCGCCACGCGCGAGCGGGCTCGGGTGCGCGGCCTCGAGTATGAGATGCTTTGCCGGATCGATGAGGGCGGCCTTCGTTCTGGCGAAATTCCCCCAGAGCATGAAGACGATGCCGTCGCAATTGTCTGACAGATACTTGATGACCGCATCGGTGAAAGTCTCCCAGCCCAGGCTGCGGTGCGATGCGGCCTGCCCGGCGCGCACGGTGAGTATGGAGTTCAGCAGCAGCACTCCCTGGCGCGCCCACGGTTCCAGATTCGGGCTCCCGCTCATGCGTATGCCCAGGTCCGACGAAATCTCCTTGAAGATGTTCACGAGCGACGGGGGCGCAGGCACTCCGTCCGGTACTGAAAAACTCAGGCCCATGGCCTGTCCTGGATTGTGATACGGGTCCTGCCCCAGAATCACGACCTTCACCTGCGGTACCGGCGTGAGCTCGAAGGCCCGGAATATCTGGCTTCCGGGAGGATAAAATACCTCTCCGCGGTCCTTTTCTTCATGCAGTCTGGCAACAAGCCCCGCAAAGTAAGGTTTCTCGAACTCACTTTGCAGGGCCTGTTTCCAGCTTTCTTCTATTCGTACGTTCATTCTTCGAAGATATAGCGGAGAACTTCTCCGATTTCCTTTACATAGACAAAGGTAAGACCTTTTACGTAAATTTCCTTAATATCTTCGATGTCTTTTCGGTTGTCTTCGCTGAGAATGATGGTGTGCACCCCGGCCCTCTTGGCCGCAAGCACCTTTTCCTTGAGGCCTCCTACCGGCAGCACACGGCCGCGAAGGGTCATTTCGCCCGTCATCGCCACGCCGCTGCGTATGCCCTTGTTCCTGAAGGCCGAGACCATGGACGACACCATCGTGATGCCGGCGCTCGGACCGTCCTTCGGAACGGCACCTTCCGGCACGTGCACATGGATGTCCTTTGCCGCGAACTCTTCGCTGGTGAGGCCGGCCAGGTCCGGATGGGCCTTGATGTACTGATAGGCAATGGTGGCGGATTCCTTCATCACGTCGCCCAGATTTCCGGTCATGCTCAGGGCGCCCTTTCCACCGGAGACGCTGCTCTCCACGAAGAGTATCTCGCCTCCCATTTCCGTCCATGCGAGTCCGGTGACCACTCCGGGACCTTCGTTGCCCTTCTGTTTGTCGTGGAAGGCGGTGGGAAGGCCGAGATACTCCTTGAGGTGCTCCTTCTTGATTTCGCTGGGATGCTCCTCGCCGAGCGCTATCTTCTTGGCGGTCACGCGGGCGATTTTTGCAATCTGCTTTTCAAGGCCGCGCACGCCCGATTCGTGGGTGTACTGGTCGATGATTTCGTGTATGGTTGCGGGCTCGATTTCGAGTTCGTCTTTCTTGAGACCGTGGGCTTCCAGCTGCTTGGGAACGAGGTAGCGCTTGGCTATCTCTTCCTTTTCCTCGGCCAGATAGCCGGTGACGTTGATCACCTCCATACGGTCGAGCAGGGCCGGCTGTATGGTGCTGGTGCCGTTTGCAGTCGTGAGGAACAGCACATGCGAGAGATCGTAGTCCTGATCCAGATAGTTGTCGTGGTAGGTGGAGTTCTGTTCCGGATCCAGGGCCTCCAGCAGTGCGCTGGACGGGTCGCCCTTGTAGTCCGCTCCCACCTTGTCGATTTCGTCGAGTACGATGACAGGGTTGCTGGTGCCGGCCTTTGCGATGGCGTTCAGGATACGGCCGGGAAGCGCCCCGATGTAGGTCTTGCGGTGGCCGCGGATTTCGGCCTCGTCGTGCAGGCCGCCGAGGGAAATGCGCTCGTATTTGCGTCCTAGGGCCCTTGCGATGCTCTTTCCGAGGCTGGTCTTACCCACTCCCGGAGGACCGTAGAGACAGAGTATGGGAGACTTCATGTTCCCCTTGAGCTTAAGAACTGCGAGGTACTCGATGATGCGGTCTTTGACCGAGTCGAGCCCGTAGTGGTCTTCGTCCAGAACCTCCTTGGCGTGCTGCAGGTCCAGATTGTCCTTGCTCATTTCCTCCCACGGGAGAGTGAGGAAGAAGTCCAGATAATTGTACTGAACGCTGTAGTCCGGAGAGTTGGGGGAGTATTTCTGGAGTCTCGAAAGTTCTTTGTTGAAGGCTTCCGCGATTTCCTTGGGCCACTTTTTCTTTTCCGCGCGCTCCTTGAACTTGTCGTAGTCCTCGCCTTCGTCCATGCCGAGCTCTTCCTGGATGGTCTTGAGCTGGCTGTTGAGGTAGTATTCCCTCTGCTGCTGGTCGATTTCGGTCTTGACCTTCTGGTTGATGTCCTGCTTGATCTTGGAGAGTTCGATCTCCATGTTCAGGATGCTCAGGAGCTTCATGGCACGTGCGCGCACGTCGTCGTACTGGAGAAGGTCGATCTTGTCTGCGAAATCGTCCACCTCCACCGTGGTTGCGATGAAGTTCACCAGGAACCTGAAGTTGGTGATGCTGCGTATTGCGGCGATGGCTTCGCGCGAGGCCATGCTGGTGTTGCGAACTATCTGTATGGCGTTTTCCTTGAGCGAATCGGCTATCGCCTTGACGGTGGCGGAATCCTGCTCGGCGAGGAAGTCGTCGAGATAATGGATGCGGGCTGTCATGAACGGCTCGTAGTCCAGCACGGCGTCTAGCGAGAAACGCTTGATGCCCTGAAGGATGACGGTGAGAGTGCCGTCCGGCATTTCGAGGCTCTTGATGATCTTGGCGGCGGTTCCATAGGGATAGAGATCCTTCTCTTTGGGATCCTCTATGGTAACGTCGGTCTGCGGAACGCAGCCCACGAAGAGCTCGCTTTCTTCCGCCTGGCGGATGAGACGTATGCTCTTTTCCCTTCCGATGGTGATGGGGAATACCGCACCGGGGAAGAGAACGGCGTTGCGAAGTGCCAGGATGGGCAGGGTTTCGGGGAGTTCGGCGTCGCTGATCTCCTTGAGATCTTCTCCCTGAACTACCGGGATAATGTTCACCTCCGCACCCGCGGGCAGGTTGTATAGGGTGTCTGCTTTCATATGTTTGTCAAAATGTCAGTAAATGAGGGCGTAATACCCCGTCGGAATATAATGTCAACTCCCGTGCCACAAAAAACTGGGTGCAGGTGTTTGATTATTAAAAAATTATCCATATTTTTGCAGTCCTAAAAAAGCGAAATACCAATAATTTAAACTTATAAGACCATGACAAAAGCAGACATCGTGAATGAAATTGCCAAGGAGACCGGTCTGGAGAAGAATCAGGTGCTGGCAGTTGTTGAGGCATTTATGGAAAACGTCAAGGGATCCCTCGCAAAGAGCGAACCCGTTTATCTTCGCGGATTTGGCAGCTTCATCGTAAAGCATCGCGCTACCAAGGCAGCCCGCAATATCACCGCCAAGACCACCATCGTGATTCCCGAACACGACATCCCGGCCTTCAAGCCCGCAAAGTCGTTCGTCGCTGAACTCAAGAAATAATTTATCAATATGCCTAGCGGAAAGAAGAGAAAGAGACATAAGATGTCTACGCACAAACGCAAGAAGCGTTTGCGCCTCAACAGACACAAGAAGAAGTAATTCTCAGTCGAAAGAGGCTCGTACGGGGGATCCGGCGGGCCTCTTATTTTTAAAAAACAACCAATGGAAGAAGCGAAAGCAAAGGAGAAAGACCTTATAGTGGACGTCACGCCCTCGGAAGTGCGGATAGCCCTCATGGAGGACCATCGCCTCATCGAGTACAACCATGAATCGTCCCAGGGTCACGACTTTTCAGTGGGGGATGTCTTCCTCGGAAGGGTGAAGAAACTCCTCCCGAGCCTCAACGCCGCTTTCGTGGACATCGGTGACAGCAAGGAAGCCTTCATCCATTATCTGGACCTGGGCCTGTTCTTCCCGGCGTTCGACCAGTTCGTACGCGACGCCAATCCCAACCGCAACCTTCACGGGCTCTATTCGGGCATCAAGCTCGGCAAACCCCTCGAAAAGGAAGGACGCATTGAAGACCAGCTCAAGCAGGGCCAGATGATAATCGGCCAGATTGTCAAGGAACCGATATCCACCAAGGGCTCGCGGCTCACCGCGGAAATTTCATTGGCAGGACGCAACATCGTACTGTTGCCGTTCGCAGACAAGGTCAGCATCTCCCAGAAGATATCTTCCAGGGAGGAAAAGCGCCGGCTCGAAACCCTCGTGAAGAGCATTCTGCCCCGCAATTACGGAGCCATCATCCGCACTGCCGCCGAAGGCAAGAACGCCTCGGTTCTGGTGGCGGAAACCAAGTCCCTCATCGAAAAATGGGAGGGGGCCTGGAAGAAGATAGCCTCCGGCAAGGGAGTTCAGCTCCTCTTCACCGAGTACTCCAAAACCACCACGGTCCTGAGGGACCTGCTCAACGATTCCTTCACCGGCATCCACGTCAACGATGCCAAAACAGCCGAAGAAATCCGTCAGTACATCTCCCTCATCCTTCCCGAACAGGAAAAAATCGTCCATCTCTACGAAGGCCGCCAGCCCATCTTCGACCATTTCGAGGTCACCAGGCAGATCAAGAGCTCCTTCGGAAGGGTCGTGCCCATGAAGCAGGGTGCCTATCTCGTCATCGAAAGCACTGAGGCCCTTAACGTAGTGGACGTGAACAGCGGTATCCGCGCAAAGACCTCCGACCAGGAGGAGAACACCTTTGAGGTGAACAAGCTCGCCGCGGAAGAGATTGCCCGCCAGCTCAGGCTGCGCGATATGGGTGGTATCGTCATCGTCGATTTCATCGACATGGAGTCCCAGGAGCACCGGAACGCCCTGCACAAGTACATGCAGGACCTTATGTCTGAAGACAGGGCAAAGCACAACGTGCTGCCCCTCACCAAATTCGGGCTCATGCAGATTACGCGTCAGCGCATCCGTCCGGTCACGCAGATCGAGACCACAGAACAGTGTCCTCTCTGCCATGGTACCGGAAAGATTGCGAGCACGGTGGTAATCGACGAGCAGGTGGAACGCCAGCTCGCCTATTACGTGGAGGAGAAGGACATGAAAGTCCTTACGCTGCGAACCAGCCCCATTCTGGGAGCGTACCTTTCACGCGGATGGAATTCCTATCTGGTGAAATGGCGCCGCAAGTACAAATGCAAACTGCGCCTCGTGGAATCCACGGCGAACAGTGTCCTGCAGTATGAATTTCTAAACTCTGACGGAGAGGTGCTCGACTAGGGCACCTCTTTTTTTGTTTTTTTTCGTAAATTGTGGGCTGATATGAAAAAATACGCAATAATTCTGGCGGCATTGCTCGCGATATGCGGCATAGCCCTGGCACAGGATGCCCCGCATCGCAGCGAAGCGGCGGTGAAGGCCCTTCAGGAAGACATAACCCGTGCCGCGTGCAACCATAATTCCTACGAGTTTTTCCCTATCAAGGACACTCCTGCTCCCAGGGGTTACAAGCCTTTCTACATAAGCCATTACGGCCGTCACGGTTCGCGTTCCGGCTGGGGAGGGGACAGGTATTCCTATGTGATCCATGTGCTTGAACGCGGTGAAAAGGCCGGCATCCTCACCCCGGGAGGCGATTCCCTGTTGGCGGCTACCCGGAAGGAGTTCGCGCTCTATGCCGGAATGGACGGACGCCTCACCCCCAGGGGAGTACGGGAGCACGCCGCCATCGCAAAGCGTATGTACAAGCGCTATCCACAGGTGTTCAGGGGGCAGAAAAAGATTCGTGCTGTATCCAGTATGGTGCAGCGCTGCATCATCAGCATGAATGCATTCACGAATTCACTCGTGAGTATCAATCCCAAACTGGACATCCGCCCCGATACAGGCGAGCGTATCATGGAATACATCTCTCCCGACGGCGACTGGAAGGAGGCGACCGACAAGGCTTTTAAAGAGTCTCAGAAGTTCCTCAAAACCATTCCGGACGACACCCTGGGCGTACTGGACCGGATCTTCACGGATCCGGCCGCGGGCCTTAAGCTGGTACCCAGTCCCAAGAGACTCACCGACTGCGTGTTCACCGTGGCAGAAATGGCGGAAGATTTTGACATCGAAGAGAATCTTTTCCGTTTCCTTCCGTTCGACGCCATTTATAAACGCTGGGCCAAGCACAATTTGAGCCTCTACACCGGGCACTGCAATTCTGTGGAAAGCGGCTTACAGTGCGTACCGATGGCAAAACCTTCGGTCGATGATATCGTGGCCAAGGCAGATGAGGCGATTGCCGGCGGAGAATATGCCGCGGACCTTCGTTTCGGCCACGACTACCCGCTGATGTCTCTCGTGAGCTATATCGGAGTAGAGGGTGTGGGCGAGCGCTACGCCGCCGACGAAATCTGCGACAACTGGCTGGCTTTCTGGGAGATACCCATGGCCAGCAATCTGCAGATGATATTCTACCGCAACAAAAAGGGCGACGTGCTGGTGAAGTTCCTCTATCAGGAACAGGAGCGCCTGCTCCGCGGCCTTAATCCCGTTACCGGGCCCTACTACCGCTGGGAAGACGTGAAGGCGAATATCGCCGGGTATCTGAGGTAGTTCCGCCGGCGTCTGGGCTTACCCGATATACGAGTCGCCTCCTTCCCGGTGCTCAACAAGAGTCTCGAGCAGAACGGTACCCTCGGCCAGGGGAACCAGGAAGAACTCTTCCACTTCGGCCGGAACCAGAACGGTTTCTCCGGCTTTTACGGACAGATAAGCCACTTTTTCCTCCGGGTCGTATTCTTTGGGCAGCTGGATTGAGAGTTCGCCCTTGATGCAAGTGTACGCCACACAGGAAGCACCTTCTCCGGCAGATATCTTCAACGGTTCGGAAAGGGCAAGCCGGTTCACGCTGAACTGCGGCAGGGAAACCAGATGCTCTATATTCTCCGGATCACCTTCCCTGCGGGCTTCCAGGTTGTAGCCGAGAAGCGCCTCCGCGGGGAATTTCGAAAGATTCAGGAAATCCAGAGCCTCTACCAGACCGAGGCCGTAGTCGCTGCCCTCTTCCGCCTTGAGACCCCAGTCACAGAGACGGAAGTCCAGTGCGCTGGACTGGCTGATTTCCAGCACGGTGGCCTTTCCGACAATGCAGTGCGGCACTCCGGGAGGGATGTGGAAATAACTGCCGGCCTTCACTGGCGCCCTGTTGAGAAGGGTCTCCACGCTGCCGTCTTCACAGGCGGCCATGAAAGCTGCGGCGTCCATGTCTTTTCGCAGGCCCAGAAACATCTTGGTGTCGGGGCTGGCCTCCAGCGCATACCAGAATTTCTCCTTCCCGAGGGAATCGTAGCGCTCAAGGGCCGTAAGGTCTTCGGGGCAGGCCGTGAGGGGCATCCTGCCGTCGAACTTTAAAGTCTTGATACAGAAGGGGAACTGCAGCCCATACCAGTCGAATACTTCGTCTCCGACCACGCGGTCGAGATAGGTTTCCATTACTTCATTCATGAGGTTGCCGGCAAGCCAGCCGTCGCGCACGGCGGTATCACGCCAGCCGAGATCGGCCAGATGCCACTCTTCACTGCCCCAGGAGTATTCGTCCAGCAAAGTGCAGAGCCTGAAAGGCACAAGCTTTTTTTCTTCTTCCATTTTGCTTATCTTTACGAACGCGAAGATACGTATTTTTATGAAAGGAGTTTATATTTTTCTGGCAGACGGCTTCGAAGATGTCGAGGCCCTTGGAACAAACGACGTGCTGCGCCGTGCGGGCCTGCAGAGTCAACTAGTCAGCGTCGGGGAAGATCCCTTCGCCACCTCCTCCCACGGAGTAACGGTAAGCGTGGACGGCTGCTTGCCGTATATGGAAGTCAGCCATAAAGGCACCACCGAAAAGGACATCCTCATCTTCCCTGGCGGCATGCCTGGCAGCAAAACCCTCGCCGCCTGCAAGCCCCTTATAAAGTTGATGCAGGATCATTACGACGCCGGCGGCAGCGTTGCGGCAATCTGCGCCGCCCCGGGCACCGTGCTCAGCCAGCTCAAGGGAATAGCTGGAGCCACTGTCACCTGTTTCGACGGTTTCGAAACAGCACTTGAGGCTGCCGGCGCCAGGTTCGAGCCCAGGCCGGCCATTCGAAGCGGCCGCATCATCACCGGCCGCAGCGCCGGCCATGCTCTCAGCTTCGCCCTTGAAATCGTAAAGGCCCTCCGTCCGGAGAAAGCCGCGGAAGTAGCCCACGCCCTTTATCTCGACACATGGAAGAGCGAATAGACAAATATCTATGGTGCATACGGGTTTTCAAGACCCGCACCGAGGCGGCCGATGCCTGCTCCGGAAACAAGGTGCAGCTTAACGGCGTGAATGCAAAACCGTCCAAACAGGTAAAGCCGGGCGACGAGATCAGCGTCCGCAAGGGCCCCGCTCTGCTGAGCTACCGTGTGAAACAGGTGCTGAGCCACCGTGTGGGTGCGGCTTTGGTGCCGGACTATGCAGAGAATACCACGCCCCAGAGCGAGTTGGACAAGTTCCACGCTCCGGCGGAGACCTTCTTCGTGGTGCGCGACCGTGGTGCCGGCCGTCCTACCAAAAAGGACCGCCGCACTCTGGATGCGATGTGGGATGCGCTGGGCGAGGACTAGCGCCTCACTATCACGCGCTCGATTCGGCGCGGGACGCTGGTAAGAATCTCGTAAGGAATAGTTCCCAGAATGGAGGCAAGCTCCCCGATGGTGGGATCCGTGCCGAAGACCGTTACGGTGTCACCCACCTGGCAGGGGATGCCGGTGACATCCAGCATGCACATATCCATGCAGATATTGCCTATGGTGGGGGCCCTGTGACCGTTCACGCTGAACGACGCGGCGCCGTTCCCCAGATGGCGGTTGATGCCGTCGGCATAGCCGCATGGAATGGTGGCGATGGTGGTTCCGCCCTCGGCGATGTGCCCGCGGCGGCCGTAACCTATGGTGCCGTCGGAAGGTACCAGTGTCTTTACTTGCAGCACCTTGACCTTGAGTGAAGCAACCGGGTCCAGGGATACTCCCGGGAGAGCGCTCACTCCGTAGATGCCTATTCCCAGGCGTACCATGTCGAACTGGTACTGCGGGAAGCGCTCTATTCCGGCGGAGTTGAGTATGTGCCGTAAAGGTTTGTACCCGAGAGCTTTCTCCAACTGTGAGAAGCCCTTTTCGAAAAGTGCCACCTGACCCAGGGTGAAGGCGTCCTGAGACGGATCTTCCGCCACGGCAAGGTGCGAGAAGCACGAAATCACTTTTACGTACGGGCAGTTCGCCAGGTATTCACAAAGCTCCGCAATCTCGCCGGGCATGAAGCCGAGGCGATGCATTCCGGTGTCGAGTTTGATATGGATGGGGAAGTTGCGAACCTCAGTGGCCTTCAGTACTTCCACAAGAGCCTTCAAAGACGAAATATTGGGAATAGACGGCTCCAGGCGGTACTGTATCATTTCGCGGAAGAAATCCGTTCCGGCTGTGAGCACCAGCACGGGCGCGGAGATACCGGCCTTGCGCAGTTCAATGCCTTCCACCGGCAGGGCCACTGCCAGGTAATCGGCCCCGGCGGCCTGCATCATTCCGGCGAATTCCACAGCCCCGTGCCCGTACGCGTTGGCCTTCACCAGCACAAGCATGCGGGTGGAGGGCTCAAGCAGCGAACGGAAATACCTGTAGTTCCGCTGTGCGGCCGGCAGGCTCAGTTCGAGGCGTGAAAAATCGTCGTTCGTCATTACAAACTGCAAAAATAATCAATTCCGGGGAATTAGTCTACCGGCACAAGGGTATCGTCCGGCACGTACCAGATGAAGCCCCGGACATCAGAATAGCCAAGACTCCGGCAGAGGCGCATATAGCGCCGCACCTGAGCGGCATACCTGTTTTCGTGAGCGCCGAACTTGTAGTCCACCACAATGGCGCTGCCTCCGCTGACCACCACACGGTCCGGGCGGTATTCGCTGCCGTCGGAATCGAATATGGAGGTTTCGTTCCAGCCTCCACCGTTGAAGAACTCCGGATGCGAGGCGATGCGTTCGCTGAGGAGTTTCCGCGCCTCCTCCGCGTGGGCAGAGTCGAGCTGTCCGTCCAGAAGCGCTTCCTGAACGGCTCCAGGGAGGTCTTCCGGGCAGCGCACTCCAGCAAGGATACCGTGCAGCACTATGCCGCTGCGCCGCACCGATGCGTCCACTCCGGTAACGCCCTCAGGACCGAAGAAATCTGAGGCGTCAGTGGCAACTCCCAACCTATCTCCCAGGGGAATGCTCACGTACGAAGCGGGGAAGGGGCTGCCGTCCTTGGAGGGCTTGCGGCGAAGCTTGGAGAAGTCGTACATCTGTCCGCGTGAGCTTTCCGAAAGGGCCCCGCAGAAATCCCAGAGTATCTGGGAGAAGTTCTTGCATTCCCCCTGCTTATAATCTTTCGGGGGATTGCTGGCTATGATATGCAGGCAGCAGCGGGCCCGGGTGAGCGCCACGTAGAAGATATTCATGTTGTCCACCAGCTGCATGCGTCGTTCCTCCTCGTACCAGGGCTTGAACAGGGTATCTCTGGTCTTGTCGGAGAGATTAACAAGCCAGATGCCGGTGGCCGCCTGGTCCAGAGGCGTTCCGGAAGCATCCAGCCAGCACCAGCGTTCGGTGGGCCTGTAGATTTCGACCTTTTCGGCGAAGGGGAAGATGAGGTAGGGGAACTCCAGCCCCTTCGATTTATGCACGGTGAGCACCGTTATCGCGTCGGAATTGCTGGGCGAACTGATGTAACGCTTATCGTTCTCCCAGTACTGCAGGAACCAGCGGAGGTTGTCACCGTTCACCTCGGTCCACTCACGGAGAGTGTCCATGAAGGCCTGGATGAAGAGGGTTTCGTCCCGGAAGACATCGGGGTTCTGCCGCTGAAGCTGGCGCAGCAGTTCTTCGCAGAGATCGGTAAGGGAGTGCCGGTACTGCGGAACGGTTACTCCTGCGTCGGCGGCTATGAAGGAGTTGATACTGTCTTCGGGGTTCTCCAGGCCGCCCAGCAGGCTCAGGACCTTCCGGACGATGAAGGAGGAATTGATCTTCAGCGAATCGTCCGACACGACCGGGAAGCCGTCCTCGATGAGCCTTGCGGCAACCGCTCCTCCTTCTGCGTTGTTGCGCACCAACACGGCGATGTCCCCGTAACGGGCGCCGGCCTCAAGGGCTGTCCGCACAGAAGCCTCCACCTTGGCAATCTCGTCCGCCTTGTCGCAGAAACTCAGCTGCACGTGGCCTCCCTGGGGATCAGGGCTGCACACTTTCTGTTCCACATCGGAATACAGCTCTTCCAGGCCCAGATGTCTGGCTGCATAGTTGAAGAAGGCGTTGTTGAAGTTTACCACTTCGGCGCAGCTGCGGCGGTTCTGCTGGCGGGTTTCCACCTTCGCTTCCGGGAAAGCAGCCTGCACACCATTCGCAAGAAGCCTCCAGTCGGAGTCCCTCCAGCGGTAGATACTCTGCTTCACGTCGCCCACCACAAGGGATTCGTGGCCGCCGCCTTCGCTTTCCCTGAGCAGAGGCAGGAAGTTCTCCCACTGGATGTTGGACGTGTCCTGAAATTCGTCCAGCAGGAAATTCTCATAGCGCACCCCGAGTTTTTCGTAGACGAAGGGGGCGTCGCTGCCAGCTATGATGCGGGAAAGGAGGGCGTTGCCGTCGTCCAGACACATCACACCCTTTTCCTTGAGCAGGGCCTGGAACTGTGAGAAAAACTCCCGGGCCAATCCGAGGCTAAAAATCTGGGACTCAAGCACAAGGGCCGTGCGATAAATCACATATGGCCTGCCGAACAGATCCATGAAAGGAGTTCCTTCGGCAGCCTTGGAGAGTTTGGTTTTGGGATGGTCTATGTCCTTGTACCAGACGACTTTGGTGTATTCGTCTCTATGTTTGTCTTCGTCCTTTTTGCCATAGACGGGCAGATCCTGCGCAGCTGCCTTCACGCGGGCGGCGAAATCCTTGATGACGGCCCTGCAGGATTTGCGTATGGCGGCGAGCCGCTCGCGGGAGAATTCGCCGTCGTCCACGCCGTGCTCCTTCCGGAGCGCTGCCCTTTCCGCACTTCCGAGGCGTTTGCCCATTTCGTGCAGGGCGCTATCCATGTTGGGATAGTTTCCGTTGCCGAGCTTGTCGGCCACGTTTTCACGCAGCCAGCCGAGGATGTCGCTCTGGGCCTCATCGTCCGTAAGGGAATCAAGGATGCGGTCCATGGCTTCGCCTATCAGGCTCTCGCGGTCGAGTTCGACCTGGTAATCGGCCACCTGACCTATTTCTCTTGCGAAGGCCTTGAGCGTACGCTGGAAGAAACGGTCGATGGTGCTCACCGAGAACGCGCTGTAGTCGTGAAGTATCTTTACCAGTTTGTCGCGGGAGGCAGGATCAGCCGCGAGGTATTCGAGTATCCTCTCCTTCATCTCGGCCGTGGCCTTGTTGGTGAAGGTGACGGCGAGTATCCTGCGGTACGACAGTTCGTCCCGCAGAAGGTCGATGTAGGTGTGGGCGAGAGTGTAGGTCTTGCCGGAACCTGCGGAGGCTTTGTTGACGCGTATCATCTTCCGCAGATCTTTTTGAAATCACACCATTCGCAGCTCTTCGTATCGGAAGTGCGCATCCACGGCTGCTGCGGATCGCGCATCTGGTCCAGCGTTTCGAGAAGACGGGGCTCCAGTTCATCGGCAAAGGCCTGGCTGGGGGGAGTGTTCCGCACCCCTTCGGTAAAGAGGCAACGTGCGGGGTAGACGCTGTTCAGCAGCTGTCTGCCGTCGCTTTCGGGGGCGACCATGCGGTCGTACAGATACATCTGAAGGGCGATTCCGGGGCGCTTGGAATTGTTGTTCCCGAACAGGGCTTCGACCGCTTTGGCCGCGTTCCCGTCGGTGATCTCGAGCTCTTCGTCGGATACGTGTCCGCTCTTGTAGTCAACCACTCTGAGAGTGCCGGGAGAGAAGCTGTCCAGACGATCGATGAAGCCTACGAAGCGGAAACCGCCGAGACTGGTTTCCCGGAACTCTTCTAGCCCGAAGATCCTGAAGGACGGAACCCCTTCGGCTTCAAGCAGCTCCAGGTCTCTCTGGAGAATCTTCGTGGCGTAGCTCACCAGAATCTCCTCATATACGAGATTGCGGCCTGTGACCTCCGGCGCTCCGAGCTGCTGTTTTATTCTCTCATGGATGCGTGAGCGAAGCAGTTTGCCGTCGTCAAGCAGCCCCTGGATATAGGTTTTGCTCACGCTCCCCAGCGCGCGGAGTTTCTTTTCGTCCGGCTCATCCGGATTCTCGCTGTAAAGGGCGTGCATGGTGGTATGGAGTACACTGCCGAGCATGCCGGCATCGAGGTTTTCCTCCACTTCGTCGGCTTTTCCGAGACCCTTCACGGAAGCATAATAGAAAGCCGCCTGGCATCTCAGGTAATTCCGGAGCGAAGAGGCGCTGAGATGGAAATCTTCCCCGGCCATCACCGCAAGGTCCTCTTCGGTCTTGGGAATGCTTTCCGGAATCTGCAGACCTCCCACCGGCGAACAGGCCACGTATCGACTAAGTTCGAAGCCGTATAGGAGCTCCAGTTGCTTTATGAAACGGCTCTCTTCGCCGGAACGTATGCCTTCGGTGCGGGAGTCGAAAAGCAGCCAGACACTCTCCGCCCGCTGTATCATCCTGTAGAAATAGTAGGCCCAGATGGCGTCCTGATACTCATAGGTGGGCAGTCCGAAGCCTTTCCGGAGTTCCGGGGGAATGAACGAAGCCGCAACGCTCCTGCGGGGGAAGACTCCCTCGTTGCAGGAGAGTACGATGAGGTTCCGGAAGTCGAGGGTGCGGGTTTCAAGCGGGCCCATGATCTGCATGCCGCGCA
Organism: Bacteroidales bacterium; assembly: GCA_017412645.1. Lineage (GTDB taxonomy): Bacteria > Bacteroidota > Bacteroidia > Bacteroidales > UBA932 > Cryptobacteroides. Next base: position 152,106 of record JAFPWX010000003.1, read on the forward strand.
GGGGCTCGCCCTTGAAGGGAACGGCTTCGGCGCTAAGCAATTGCCCGAAAAGTCTCCACCAGGTTTTGCCACTCACCGGAGGATTCAGTTCGCGAAGCCTTGCGAGCACCTTCCAGCTGTGCATGGCGAACTCCAGTTCCATGGCCCTTTCGGGCTTGTCACGGAAGCTCTCCGCCAGCAGCAGGATTATTTTTTCCAGATACAGGGGATAGTCGTCAGCCTTGGTGAAGATGGCCTCCATGAGCGGTCCGGAAGCGAGTTCGTCTGCCGGAACATAGTATTTGGCAGCCTTTTTAATCTCGGCGGCACGGGTGCTTTCATCCTCAGTGAGGGCGCTGCCGAATACTCCGTTGGAGAAGATGGCCCATACAGGCACATGGTAGAAGGCCGGACCGGTCGGGAGCTCGCGGATGCTCTGCTGGAGGGTTCCCAGAAGGCCAAGTAGAGCCGCCCATTCGCTTCCCTTCACGGGGTAACCCATGGTTACGTTAATCTCGCGGATGTCCTCCGGGATGCTGTTCAGCACAGGTATAAGCAGACCTTCGTCGGGCAGCACCACGGCAGTGCGGATGTCGTGTACGGGACCAGTCTGCCGAAGTATCTCCGGAAGCAGTTTTGCCTGTCCCACGGCCGAGGGAACGCTGATTACGTTTATCTTCGGTTTCGGTCCCTGCTCTTCGGGCGGAAGGGCCTGGCCGAAACGTTCCAGGTTGCGGGACATGAAGAAAGACGAGCGATTCTCGGGGTCGCGAATCTCAGCGCTGGACCAGTCCCAGCAGAATTCCGCCAGGCCGGCCTTCTTCATTGCGGCAAGGAGCCGTCCCTCGCATTCGTTGAGGGCGTTGAGGCCGGTGAAAACGAAGCGGGTCCCGGGCTCGAACTGCCTGTCCAGCATGTCTTTTACGCTCTCGCTGTCGAGTTTTTCCGCCAGACGCCGGTAGATGGCGCCTTCGTAGCAAAGGCCTTCGGCGGCAAGCCTCTCGTTGAAACTGCGGTAGAGCGGCAGAAGGATGTTCCATATATGCAGGAAATCCCGCTTGACGGGGGAGTCCTTGCGGAAATTGCCCAGGAACTCCCGCACCGCGGCCTCCTGGTCGCCTTCGAGGAAGCTCAGGTCCTGCATGTCCTTGAACTCCTCCACGTTTCTCCAGAGCTTTTCCGGGTCGGCCAGGTACTTGTCCACGTCGTCGAAATCGCCCAGCATCACGCCTCCCCAGTAGAGGAAGTCGTCGAGCGGCTCGGGATCCTTCACGAGAGGACAGTAGCATTCGTAGAGCAGAAGCAGCTGCCGTATGCGGTCGGCCTTGCGGAGCCCGGAGGTGCGTGAGAAGAAATCGCCCATGGTAAGACACTCGGGGGCAAGGGTGACCTGGGCCTCCGTGGCCACTACTTCTCCGAGATACTTCTTGAAGAAGCCTATGGCTCTTTTGCTGGGGAAAACGAAACACAGGCGACCCTGCTGCCGGGCGCCTGCGTAATAGTGTTCAGCTACCTGACGAAGGAATTCCTTCATCGCAGGTCTGTGATTATCCAGGACTTGTCCAGCCCTGAAGTGTCGAATGCGAAACTCTCTCCGGAGTCGGGGACAGTAGTGATTCCGCTGGCCCTGAAGTCCATTTCGGAGCCCTGGGATTCAATGGTGCAGGAAAGGCTGTGGCCGTCGAAACGGAGGTCCTGGACTATGCTTCGGTAGGCCCCGGGGTTGGCAAGGATGGAGTTGCCCCCTTCGGAGACGATGACCTCTCTGGCCTCGCTGTCCACCGTCCAGACGGTGCTGCCGTCGCACCAGGTGTCGAGCCCATTTTCGCTTATATGGTAGCAGGCTCCGCATATTGTCGCAATGCCGCTGCCCTTCACGGGAACGTTGCCTCGGAGGGTGTAGGAATAGCTGCAGGAGACCCTGTCGCCGCTTTGCAGCAGGGCGATGACATCGTCCAAACCCTTCTGAGCCCATGCTGGGCAGCAGAGGAGAACGGCAGCGATTATGGCTGTGAGCCTTTTCATCAGAGATTGTCGAGTATTGTCTGCAGATCTTCCATGCTGGATACAAGAACCGTGCGCGGCTTGCTGCCTTCCTGGGGAGACACTATGCCAGCCTTTTCCAGCTGGTCCATGACGCGGCCGGCCTTGGCGTAGCCCATGCCCAGGCGGCGCTGCAGGTCGGAGGTGCTTCCCCTCTGGGTGCTGACCACCAGCTGCGCGGCCTCCACGAAGCGTTCGTCCAGCTCGCCCACGTCGCCCACTCCGCCTCCGGAACCTTCGGTGCTGGGCGGCTCGGGCAGATAATAGGGGGTGTTGTAGCTCTTCTTGTAGCCCTGCTGGTCTTCTATGAAGTCGGTGATGGAGTCGATTTCTTCTCCGCTCACATAGCCGCACTGGATACGTTCCGTGTCGATGCCGGCGCTCCAGAGCATGTCGCCGCGTCCTATCAGTTTCTCCGCTCCGGGGGCGTCGAGTATGGTCATGGAGTCTACCCTGGAAGCGACGCGGAAGGCGATGCGCATCGGGAAGTTGCTCTTGATGATACCGGAAATGACGTCTACTGAAGGCCTCTGGGTGGCAAGGATGACATGAATTCCGGCAGCACGGCCCTTCTGGGCGAGACGGATGATGCTGTTGGTAATGTTTTTCGCCACCTTGCGGGACTCGGGGCTGCCGCCTATGGTCATGGTAAGGTCGGCGTATTCGTCCACTACCGCCACCAGATAGGGGAGATACCTGTGACCCTTTTCGGGGTTGAGCTTGCGGGCCTTGAACTTCTCGTTGTAGAGGGTGAGTTTGTTCACTCCCGCCTCGCTGAGCAGTTTGTAGCGCTCGTCCATCTCTATGCAGAGGCTTGCAAGTGCCTTGTCGGCGTCCGCCGGGGTCTTGACGATAGCCTTCGCCTTTTCTTCATCCGCGTCGCCTGCGGTGGGCAGGACGGCCAGATAGTGGTGCAGCAGGCCGTTGTAGGCGCTGAATTCCACCATCTTCGGGTCGATGAAAACGAACTTGAGCTCCGACGGGTGCTTGCTGTAGAGAAGCGAGGAGACGATTACGTTTAGGCCCACGCTCTTGCCCTGCTTGGTGGCGCCGGCGATGAGCAGGTGCGGGGCGTCGGCAAGGTCGAACACCTTCACCTCCTGGGTGATGGTGTAGCCTATGGCGACCGGGAGTTCGTATTTGCTGCTGCGGAAGTTCTCGCTGTTGAGCAGGTTGCGGAGCGGCACTATGCTGGGCGTGTCGTTGGCCACCTCTATGCCCACAGAGTCGGACAGGGTGACTACGCGTACGCCGCGGGCCTTGAGGCTCAGGGCGATGTCTTCCTGAAGCTTCTTGATTTCGGAGATCTTCACGCCCGGAGCCGGAGTAACCTTGTAGAGAGTCACGGTGGGGCCGATGATGGCCTTCACGTCGTCGACCGCAATTTTGTAGGTCTGAAGGGCGGCTATGATCTTGTTGTTGTTGCGGGTGAGCTCCTCGCTGCTGACTTCGCGCTTGCTTGAGGCGTGGTCGCCCAGAAGCTCGATGCTGGGGAACTTGTACCAGGGAAGGCCTTCTGGCGGATCCATGCGGTTGTCGATGGGTTTGAGTTCCTTCACCTCGGCTTCCAGGGTGTCGTCGGTGACGACCTGGATGTCGATTTCGCCTGGAGCTGCGTCCGGGGCGGATGCAGTTGCGTCGGCCGCGTCGGAGGAACCCTCTTCTTCGGCGGCTGCGGGTGTTTTGGGAGAGGCCGGCTCCGGAGAAGTTCTGGCCTCCGGGGCGGCGCTGCTGTCGGTCTCTTCAGTTTCAACCCTTTCCTCTGCCTTTTTGACCTTCTTTTCAGCCTTTGGCGCCTTTTCCTTTTTGGGCGCGGCTGGCTTTTTGGTGCCGAGGGCATAGACCCATTCGGTGAACTTGCGGGACGAGAAGAAGAGATATGCCAGCAATACTATGACCGCCAGTATGGGCGTTACGATGACTCCGAAGAGATTGTTGCTCCAGGCTATTATCTGGGCGCCGAATTCTCCGCCGAGACCGCCTCCGAATGCGTTCTGCGCTCCGGCGAAACCGCCTATGCAGGCGAGCACTATGGATGCTACGAAAGCTCCGAAGAGAGCTACAAGCGTGGTTTTGAGAAGGGAGTAGTGCCAGCGGCCGGCGATGAGCCTTGCGCTCACTGCCCCCAGGATTACCAGCAGGGCGAAACTTCCAAGGCCGAACAGGCGGCACACCAGAAGATGGCCGGTACGGTAGCCGAGCTTGCCGGCGGCGTTGCCGGCGCGCACGCCCGAATCCATCATGGACGGGTCGCTCAGCAGCGACATGTCCTCTTTCCAGTGGAACAGGTAGGACACAGTCCCGATGAGCACAAACACCGCAACAGCTGCAACCAGCAGGCCTATTATTTTGACGGCGACGGCGCGTTCACGGTCGTCCCAGCGGCGCCAGAATGCCAGACTCTCCCAGAATTTTCTCATTGTTTGTTCTTGTTCTTGCGATATTTGCGGCCCCGGTTCTTCTTGCCTCCGCCCTGCTGGCCCTGGCCGGGACGGGCGAAGACGGCATCCTGCGACACTTTTCCGAGCTCAATGCCATCGGGGACGGAGATGCGGCCTCCGGAGAGCTTTTCGATGTCGGCAAAGATGGTCTCGTCGGCCACGGAGTCTTTGTTCCAGATGAGGTATTGGGTGCGCATGTAGATTGCCAGATTGCGGATGAGGGTGGTTTTCACCTCGCCTTCGGGCTGTTCGCAGATGAGATCTATGATGCGTTCGATGTTGCGGCCGTAGTGCATGGCCCTGATGGGGGAGTCCTTCATGGGCAGTGGCACGGGCTTGGTTTCCATGTCTTCCTTAACCGGGGAGGGCCAGGGGGAGTCCACGTCCAGATCGTAGCCTGCTATCATGTACAGATGGTCCCAGAGTTTGTGCTCCCAGTTCTCCTGCTGCCGCACCTGCGGGTTGAGGATCTCCATGGTCTTGATCACGGCGCGGGCCTGTTCGCTGCGCTTGGCCCTGTCGGGAATGGCCTGAAGGCTTTCCACCATCTGCAGCACGTTCCTTCCGTATTCGGGCATTGCGAGCTTTTCGCGCTCGGTATTGTATTCGAGGTTTACGCTGTCTTTCATATCATGCAAATATAATCAAAAAATCCTGCAAAATGTCTATATTTGCATTGGTATGACTAAAAGCTACAAGGTAGCCGGACATGTGTTCTCCTTCGTCTTTCCGGAGGAGCATCCGCTGTGGGGTCTGACTGGGCAGTACAAGCCTTTTGAGATTCCCACGGATCCCTCTCCTCTGTTCATTGTCGAACTTGTTGAAAGCCTTCCTGTGGAAACGCTGGAAAAGGTTTACGGGGGAGACGAAGAACCCGGACAGCCCGTCATCCTGCTCTACCGGAGAAACGGCGGCTGGGCCTTCGAGATGGCCCCATGCCCGGGAAGGCCTGTGTGCGGCAGGGCTTATGTCGACGGCACCTTCAGTCACGTCCGTCTGCAGATACTCCGTCCGTCCGAAGGGCTCTTCGCCCTCAACAACGCAGCCATGCTGGTTTTCGCCTTCAGCACCGCATCCCTTGACACGCTGGAAATGCACGCCTCGGTGGTGGTGAACTCCGGAAAAGCCTTCCTTTGGCTCGCCAAAAGCGGTACCGGCAAGAGCACCCATTCGCAGCTCTGGCTGGACAACGTCCAGGGCAGCCATCTTCTCAACGACGACAACCCAGTGGTACGCGTCATGGAAGACGGCCATACTGAGGTGTTCGGAACCCCATGGAGCGGCAAAACGCCGTGCTACAGGAATGAGCATTATCCGGCAGGAGCTTTCACCGAAATAGTGCGCAGTCCCGAAAACCGCATCAGGCGCAAGAGTGTGCTGGAGGCCTACGCCCTCCTGTACTCCTCGAGCTCCGGCTTCAAAGCGGATCCTGCAATGTCCGACGGCCTTAACGCAACTTACGAAAAGATAATAACGGCCACTCCCTGTTTCACCCTCGAATGCCGTCCCGACGCCGATGCTGCCCGGGTGTCTTCGGAAACTCTCCTGAAGCTATGAAGCCCACCAGCATAACCCTTCCCAACGACGTGATGCTGGGCGGCGTGAAGGAACTTCTCGCCGAAGGGCGCCAGGTGGTTATCATGACCAAGGGAGTGAGCATGCTGCCCTTCATCGTGGGCAAGCGAGACAGTGTGGTGCTGGAAAAACGCCCCACGGTGGCTCCTGGAGACATCGCCCTTGCGGAAATCGCCCCCGGTCACTACGTGCTTCACAGGGTGCGAAATGTAGAAGAGGAGCGCGTGACCCTTCAGGGAGACGGCAACTACCGCGGGCAGGAGCACTGCACGCTGGATAACATAGCGGGAACGGTAGTGGCGGTGCAGACTCCCGGCAAGCGCGACCGCGATCCCTTCGCCCCGGCGGAAATGCGTCGCTGGCGCCGCTGGGCGGCCCTTCCGGCCCTTGTCCGCCGCTATTATCTGGCTTTTTACAGAAGAATAAAACACATCACGATATGAAAATAAAGGAAGGATTCAAGCTCCGCACCATAGTCGGCGAGCATATAGTCACGGGAGAGGGTCTCGCACAGGTGAATTTCAACAAGATCATCTCCCTCAACGAAACTGCGGCCTATCTCTGGGAACACGTTACCGGCAAGGAGTTCAGCGTGGAAGATCTCACGAAACTTCTTCTTGACGAGTACGACGTGGACGAGGCCACGGCTTCCAAGGACGCGGCGGCCATTGCGGACAAGTGGATCGAAATAGGAATAGTGGAAAAGTGAGAACATTCAAAGACTGTTTCCGCGGACTGGCCGGGGTGCTGAAACCCCTCAGGTGGAGAGTGCTTGTGAGCGCCCTTCTGGGCTTGCTTCAGGTAGCCCTGTCCCTCGGCTTCGTGTGGTACAGCAAACGCGTGGTGGATCTTGCTACCGGCGAGGCTGATGGCTCCCTGGTGCAGGGCATAAGCATCTTTGCCGCCATCCTGCTATTGCAGATTGCCGCCCGCACAGCAGCCCGCTGGTGGGAAGGCTACATCGTGGTGGAGGCACAGAACGCAAACCGCGCCAGTGTCTTCTCCCGTGTGATGCACAGCATCTGGCAGGGACGCGACCGCTTTCACAGCGCCGATACGATTAACCGTCTGGAAGAAGACATCCGTGTGGTGGTAGATTTCGTGTGCACTTCGCTGCCCGGAATCGTGGTCACCGCCTGTCAGTTCGTGGCAGCCTGCATCTTCCTGTTCTCCCTCTCGCCCCAGCTTGGCTGGATACTGGTGTTCATTATGCCGGTGGCAGTGATCGGAAGCCGCCTGTTCTTCCGTAAGATGCGTTCGCTCACGAACGATATCCGCCGTGGCGACAGTCTGGTGCAGGCGCACATGCAGGAGAATATCCAGCATCGCATGGTAATCCGCACCATGGGCAGCACGGAAGACACTCTCGACGCCCTTGATGAGCTTCAGGACGACGTTCGCGCCAACACTCTCAGACGCCTCGGCTATTCAGCCTTCTCGCGTACCTTCATGCAGCTGGGCTTCATGCTCGGCTATGCCGCAGCCTTTATCTGGAGCGTCTACGGCCTCAGCAAAGGCACGGTCACATACGGTCTTATGACCGCCTTCCTGCAGCTTGTGGGTCAGGTTCAGCGCCCGGTTGCGGAACTGGCCAGCCAGGTGCCGGCATTTATCAAGGCTCTCGCGAGCGAAGACCGCCTGCTGGACCTTTCCGAGCAGATTCAGGAACCCGAGGGCCCGGAAATCCGGCTTGAAGGGGCGCCCGGCGTGCGTGTAGAGGACTTGAGTTTCAAGTATCCCGAGGCTGCCTCGCCCGTTTTCGAAGGTCTCTCCTTCGATTTCCGGCCCGGAACGATGACTGCTATCCTCGGTCCCACCGGCAGCGGCAAGAGCACCTTGGTAAAGCTTATAATGAACCTGCTATCGCCATCTTCCGGAAGCGTTACGCTGTACAATCCGCCCACGCCTTCCGGAGCCGGAACGCTCTGCAACTTCATGTATGTGCCGCAGGGGAATTCCCTCATGAGCGGAAGCATACGTCAGAATCTCCGTCTCGCTGCACCCCAGGCTACGGACGACCAGCTCTGGGAAGCCCTCGAAACGGCATCCGCCGGGTTCGTACGCGATCTTCCGGAAGGACTGGACACCGTTTGTGCCGAGGTGGGACAGGGACTCAGCGAAGGTCAGGCGCAGAGGATTGCCATAGCCAGGGCCCTGCTTCGTCCTGGAGGCATACTGGTGCTGGACGAGGCCACGAGCGCCCTTGACGCAGAAACCGAACAGGCTCTGCTGGATAATATCGCCCGCCGCTACCGGGGAAGCAAGACCATACTCTGCATTACTCACCGGCCGGCGGCTACGGATTATGCCGACCAGACCCTCAAGTTGGCTTAGAAATTGTATATTCCGACTGTCGTCGGCATTTCCGGCTGCACCTCGGAACAGCAAATAAATTTGCTTTTCTCTCGGTTTGCACGTAAATTTACAGTCCGCAATGAAACTTAACAGATATATTTTCGCCCTGCTTGCCGCCGCAGCCCTGCTTGTCGGCTGCAAGAAAGATGACGAAGACACAAAGCCCTCCCTTTCCGGAAAGGTTACCATAGGGGTCACTATTCCGGCATATGTGCAAAAGGGAGAGTCTTTTCATATAGTCGCCAGTGGGGCCTATCGTAAGTCCAAGACCGACACCCTTGTCGGCTATTATATCTACGATCCTATCACACATCAATACGATACCATCCGCACGGAAGGCCAGACCGGTTCCGCGGAAGGGGATTTTGTGATCAGTGTAGACAGCCTGAGCACGTTCACCATGAATGTAACTGCCTTTGCCAAAGGATATTATGGCACTACGGGCTCGGCTTCGTTCACTGTGGTGAACCCTTCGCTTGACACCCTTCGCGGCTCGCTCAAGGGTCATCCCTACGGCTACGATGTCACCACTTCTTTCACTGATGCCCGTGACGGCCTGGTATACTATGCCACGTCGCTTTCTTCGGGCGGATGGATGATTCAGAATCTTGCCTGGACTGGTGCTGGTGCTGGTGCTGGTTACCCCTATGCAGATTCCGAGGCCATGAGCTATATAGCCGGCCGCTTTTACAATTGGGACGAGGCCACTACTGCGTGCCCGGCTGGTTGGAAGCTTCCTTCGGATGCGGATTTCGTTGCCCTCGCTGGCGCTGGTGCGACAGGGGAGACCATTCCCGATGCCGCCGGCGTGCTGAAGGGCGATGTGAGCTTCAATGGATCCGCACTCTGGCCCTACCAGAACGGCAAAATAACCATTACCAACGACACTTTCTTCACCGCCCTGCCATGGGGCTACCTCACTGTATCGGCCGGGACTCACAGTTACAAGTCCTTCCGTGAAACCGCGGTCTTCTGGACTGCTGATTCCGTGGACTCCGAAACCGCCCTGGCCCGATACCTCAAGGTGGATTCCAACGACATTCTGGTCCAGACCATGGACAAGAAATCGTTCTGCGCCTCGGTGCGCTGCATCAAGGAATAGAAGCTATAGTTTCCAGCGAGGAGCACAGCAGCTCCGAAAGGTAGTCTACGGCCCACGTCAACAGATGCGGGCCGATTTTTAGCGCCTCAAGGCCGATGCAGACCAAGCCTCCTGCAATCAGCGCTTCGGTAAGGGGGAGGGAAATGAGGTTCGACAGCAGGAAATACTTGGGAAAAGTATGGAATCGCAGCCAGACGAGAGGGGCAGTGAAGGCCTGGCAGCTTATCGACAGCGCCATGGCCTCCCACATGCGCCGCATCGGGTTCCAACGGTCTTTGGAGGGCCCTGCGGAAGGGTACCAGTCTCTGAGGATAGGAAAAAGCGTAAAAGTACCCAGCATGGCAAGATACGACAGCTGGAAACCTATGGAGGAGACAACCGATGGCTTTGCGCAGAGTTGCAGCAGGAGGGCGGCGCACCATACGTTTGCACCGCTTTTTCGCCTGCCGGGGCAGTTCCGCCCGATTTCTGCAAGGGTAATGAAGATGAAGGCGCGCACTATTGACGGCCCGGCTCCGGTTGCCGCTGTGTAGATGCCGCAAAGGCTGACTGTTATTACGGACTTGGCGATGGAGGCCCGGCGCGAGTTCCCGAGGAAAAAGAGCAGGCGGGTGATTATCAAGTATATGATTCCGAGATGCAGGCCGCTCAGCGCCAGGATATGGGAGGCTCCGGCTTTTCTGAAGGCCGCCGTAGTCTTCCGGTCCAACTGGTCCCGTTTCCCGGTAAGGAGGGCACGCAGAAGGGCGCCCGTGCGGGGGTGGGGGAAGGGGATGTTTGTTATCGCGATTTCACGTCCCTCAGGGGGAGTTCCTGCCAGCGCTGAATAGTAATTGTTCCGCGAACTCCAGGAAAACGCGCCGAGGGCGAGGAACAGCAGGGCGACGAGGGCGGCGCATCGCCGTTTGCTAACGGCGAGGCCTGCCATGCAGGCTGCAGCGGCGGCCAGGCACAGCGCCCCGGCTGCGGGGCCCGCCCCAGGAGACGTTCCGCGTTGCCGCGCGCGACCTTGCGGAAAACCGTTTCGGAAATCTCGCCCT